>JAGLUW010000032.1 GCA_023134145.1 Sulfuriflexus sp.
TTTATCGATATTTTCTATGTCACCACCTCAAGCATGTTTGTTGGCATATCAGATAGTCCTTTCTATTTAATTTATATACTTATATTTATTAGTCAGGGTGGTCGGTTTGGGCGTCCTTACTTACTCGCTGCGGCGGCAATGAGTATTATCTCTTATACCTACCTTTGTTTTATAGACCCTTTCTTCTCTGAACATGCATTAGAAAGTTCTTTTAAATTAATCGCCTTAATCGTTTTACCTTTATATCTAGATGCTATGCTAAAAACGATTCAGCGCGCTAAACAAGATGCTGATGCCGCTAACGAATCCAAAAGTCGCTTTCTTGCCACCATGAGCCATGAGATCCGCACACCAATGAGTGGTGCGGTTGGTATGATTAACCTTTTAAAAACAACTGACTTAAATGACGAACAACGCATTTATGCCGATGGTCTATCAACATCAACTAGCCGTCTGCATATGTTAATTAATGATATTTTAGATTTTTCTAAAATAGAGGCTGGCAAACTTTCTCTAGAAACCAGTCCATATAATATTGAAGAAAGCCTGCAAGATATCAACATGATGCTCAGCCCGATGGCCAAGCAAAATAATGTTGAGTTTAGTTATGAAATAGCCGATGACGTATCAAGAACCTTGTTAGGTGATTCATTCCGACTTTGCCAAATACTATTAAACCTTGCTGGCAATGCGATTAAGTTCTCAGAACATGGGAAAGTAACAATTAATGTTAGTAAACATAATAAAAATATTTATTTTGAAGTGGTTGATACTGGAATTGGCATTGATGAAAAAAACCTCAAACATATATTTGATGGTTTCATACAAGCCGACTCTTCCACAACTAGACGCTTTGGTGGCACAGGATTAGGAACAACTATTGCGCGTGAATTAGTAAAATTAATGAAAGGCCATATCGGTGCGCGTAGCGTACTTGGTGAAGGCAGTACATTTTGGTTTGAGATCCCATTACAATCCGCCACTATTTCTGAAGTATCTGAAACCATTAATAAGATACAAAAAGAATCGATAAAACTCCCAGAAACTCAATCACTACAAGTATTACTTGCAGAAGACAGCGAAATCAATGTTCTCTTTATGTCTACTATGCTAAAAAAATCAGGTCACAATGTTGATGTAGTGGGCAATGGTGAGCTTGCTTACCATATTTTATGTGATAACCACTATGACATTGTCTTCATGGATATGCATATGCCAATTATGGATGGTATTGAAGCAACACGAAAATGGCGTGAAGAAGAAGCCTCTAGACCTGATGATATACGGAAAATTCCGATTATCGCTTTAACCGCGAATGTTTCAGATGATGACCGACTACGTTGCCTTAATGCCGGAATGAATGAATTCCTAAGTAAGCCAGTTTCACCTGAACGTTTAGGAGAAATTCTTTCTATTTACTGCCCTAAAAATATCGCGGACCCAGCTGAATCTTAAAATAAAAAGCCTTTACCTCGAAGCTTTGCCAATCCGTTTTTATCGTGCCGACCGAGCTGATTAAAACCTTCTAATAGACCTGGCACACTGGTATCACGTACGCCTATTTCTACACTGTAATCATATAACCCCTGCGGCGATAAATTAAAAACACCGGCAAGGGAAACAGCTCCACCCGTATCACTTAAGTCCGCAAGCAACTTACCTGAGTTATTCGATAGTGCTGCTTTAAAATCACCAAATTCAATATTTGCAGGTGATAACAATTTCGCTGATTGCCATGTGATCTTGCCAGAGATATCTATTAATTCAGACTGTTTTAATTTAGCACGAGGAATATCGAGATTAATAATGCCAGCTAATAAAATAACTTGTTCTGGTAACCGTTCACCTAATTCAACTAAATCAATATGACCCGTTATATTTATGAGACTAAGTTCTTCACCTGACAAACTCATTTCACCTTGCAACTGTAAAGCAGGGTCTTCTAATTTCCATTGCACATCTACATCACCCACTAACAATGGCCAAGCAGAAAGCTGCCAACTCAACTGACCTACTGTTAATTGTGGTGTATTAATCGAATCAATGTGTCCAGACCAAATTGAACCGGAGATGCCTATTAATTCAACAGGGCTGACATTAGAAAATTTCTTATAAATAAAATTCGCAGGAAGCTTATAGATAAAAGTAACAACAAGAATAACAACAACAAAAATTGCTGTGCTCAGTAACGGACGCATACTAACCCGCTTTGAGCACTAACCTAACATTCACCCGCCCAACTTGGCCGGTACGTTCGCTTACCAATGAAGCAACTCGAATGCCATTTTTTTGCTGTAGGCTACCTAACCATTTCATCATGTCATCAAAGGCAACTTGCTCAACCCACACTTGCACGCCTTGCTGACGGTTTTTCTCAATCCGCTTTATTACTGCACCCGGCAATGCTGATTTAGCTGTTCTATTAATCACACTCTGCATCGCACTCGAATTCAGCTTTTTATGATTTCCTGAGCCTTTATATTGCCTAACTTCTGCAGCAGACTTTTGCATCCATTGATATAAATCTTGTTGAGATTTAATTGAAGCATTAAGTGCCACTTGTTTCTCAAGCAAGGGTTCCCATGCAAATAAATAAATACCAATCACTAATAAAGCTAGGCTACCACCGATAACAATCACACGTTCGCGAGGATTAAGCCGATTTAATGACTTCTGAATATTTTCTATCAAGGCGCTCATCGACGACTCCTGATTTGAATACGACTAAGCAACTTGCCTTTCCGTTGTGATGTTGATTTCACATCGATATCAATACCTGAAACTTTTAGTATTGATTCTTTGAAGCTTTCCAATTTATCTAAGTTACTTACTTGTAGATCAATATCTATCACACCATTTTTGAAGCTCAAGGTTTTTATTTCAAGGTTAGGAACCTTCAAAAAAACTTGGCTGACCTTTTCCATTAATTCTAGATAACCCGTGCCGACTAAACTAGGTGCACCACGTAACGATTTTAATTTAATCGCCATTTGTTTTTGTGGATCACTAATTCGTTTCACTTCAGGGAAGGCTTGTTTAAATACCTTAACAATCTTTTCTTTATAACCGGCTTCAATAGCAGCAAGCTGTTGTAGATTATAAATATTCATACCAAATTGCAGCACTAACCAAGTCATGAGTAAGACTAACGCAGGTAACCAACGCTTCTGACCCCGCAACCAACGAGACTTCCTAGCAAAAGCCCCTTGCAGTAAGTTAATGCCATCCCTTGATTTGTAACCACTGATTAATGTTGCCAAGGCATCGCCATTACAAGGCTGAATATTCACCGGTATTGAGAATATCTTTTTAAATTGTTCAGCAATATTATCCGTATCCATTCCACCACAATCGGTAAATTGCATGTTATCCGGATCCGCTTCACATTCACTTGCATGAGATGATGCAACAACCGCCAGATTATTTGCATCACATGCAAAACCAGTTTGCTTGCCACTACGTACACAAACAATATCACCATCTAATTTCAATGCTGACCAATCACCATTCAATCGATCCAGTGCGAGCACATCGGGAAGAATCACATCAGGCTCTACACCAATCTCTTCTAGACGTTGTAACCAATCCTGCATCGCTTGCTGAGAGACAACCGCGGTGGCTACCTTACCGTCACTATCCTGACTACCTATCGCAACATGCAGAGACTCAATATCATCAATCAATTGTTCTTCAAGCGCATACGGCACAGCTTGCGCGAGACGTTGGCCACTTTTTACGGGAACAGATGCCGATGCCAGAACAACATCAATCGTCGGTACAAACACGACAACATTAACCTCACCTTCCGGCAGACGTAACTGCGCAAGTTTACCTGACTCAACTTGTTCAGGTAAACAGTCAGCCTCGGCGCAGATTGCCCAGCTCGCATTTTGTTGATGTAAGTGAATATATAATTGCTGCATTTTTATATTTTCGCTCGGCTGCGCTGAATAACCAGCGGCAACACGGCCTCTTTATTATTTCGTGCAATAACACTGTGTTGACTCGCATTATAGCGGCCCAGTCCGACAATTACCCGTGTCATGAAGAATTGACTTGTAACACCAACCCCCTTCACGGTTTTACCTGTCAGTGCCTGCTCACCCCTGAATTCAGCAATATCTTGATAACCCCGTTCAGGACGGCTACTCAAGATATCCTCTGACTCAGCTAGACTGATACCTAATACCGCCGCAAGCACCGGAATACTCGCCGTATTCACATTAATATCTACCCGTACAGGCAATGCCGCAATATATGGCGCTAACTTGTCGAAAATCTCTCGGCTAAAGCCTTTTACTAGCATTAACTCGCTACTGCTAACAAAGGGTGCATTAGCTGTTCGATAAGGTTGCTCCAATGCTAAATATTCCTGGTCTTCTGCGCCCGTTGGCAAGCTGACATTGATATCGGCATCGATCCAATCCAGCACCGGTTGTACCAATTCAGGATCAAGCTCCAGTGCGACTAATAAATTTCTAAATTGTGTAATATCCAGCTTACTTGCACGACCTTCCTTATCCAGTAAATTATTAAGATTAAAACGTCCTTGCAGATCCTCGATCGTAACCTGCATCGAACCACCATCAATATCGAGTGCCTCATCAATATTAGCCCAATTATCACTGAGGCTATCGTTCTTACTTCTTATAAGATCCCTATTCAATAATTGTTTGGCCCAATCTTCCCCAGCTTGCAGATATAAAATTGTCTGATCGCCCTTGACCATATTTTCAGCACGACGAATATCAATATGCTGCTGCTTTAACATAGCAGTTGCAATCACACTGGCAAGCGCAACAATTAGCAACGCCGTTACTAGCGCTGTACCTTTTTGCAGCGGTAATTGAATACTGTTATTTTTCATCATGACACAGAGAAAACACGTCTTACTGTGCCCCATTTTTCGACTTCAAAAGAAACTTCTACCGCAACAGGAAGTTCCTGCAATGAAGCATCAATACCTGGCCAGTCATCTCGCCATTCACCATCACCCGCAAGATAACGAAAGGCCAACTTATCTATATCTGACAGCATCACCGTGACATAAGGTTTACTGTCTTGCGCTCTATCCAACACAGCCCAACTCAAACGCAACAACTCTTTGTCACCTACTGCATAAGCAATTCTTTGCAATGAACTACCTTGCTGCCCTGGTAATACTCGCTTGCCTGCCACAGTGAACTCTATGAGTACTTTGGCATCTTCTTGAAAATCTTCACCGCTAAGGTCATTGTGCTTTTCATAACGATAGGTATCTGTACCAGTATGCATCGCTGCTTGCACATCGCCATGGATATCTCTTATCGCACGCGGCGATGTTTGCCCAAAGTCGCGAGCCAAACGCACAAAACTGCGTTGCACACTAGCCAAGCGTGTTGATTCTTCTTTTACTGCTTCACGGGTATTCAGCACACTATTAAGCCCGCCATAAGCCAAGCTGGCAAGAATTGCGAAAATGGCCAAGGCGACTAATAATTCAATTAGCGTCAAACCACGGCAATTTCTATTCAAGATCATTGCCGAACACCGGCAGGATTAAACGCTCTGATGATACTTTCAAAGCTGACAATATTAGCCAATGCCGCGGCATCATTACGCTCACGGTAAACCTTGGTCTCAACACGAAATATTGCTCGTTCCGCCGTTGCTATCACCTTCGTATTGATATGCCAACTACGTCCGACCATTTCAACTTCTTTCCATTCATTTTTAACTCCCTCAATACCGTTTACTTGCTGCTCTGCAATCTCGTTCATTGCAACCCAGTGAGCGAAACTTTTTTGTTTCAGGTAATCGGTATTTGCGACACCTGCATTAACACTGCGAATAGCCGCAGAAAGCGCCACTGCAATAATAACCAGCGCAACCAGCACCTCAATTAAGGTCATGCCCTTCATACTATGCGCGGAATTATTTATCGCCATGTTTAATCACCGCCTGACTATCGCCAGTCACTTTATAATTGGCATCAGTATCTCGAGAACTTAAGGTCAAAATGAATGGGCTAGCCTCGCCACTACTATAGAAATAAACACGTTGCTTAATATTACTGTCAGAACCAGCAATACCTTCTACACTCACATCGATTTGAATATGCTCAGGGAATTCACGTTGACGAAATATTGGATCGTTTGCTATTTCCAGCCACGCATCCTCTTTTAGGTTGAGGAATAAATAACTATCGTTATTAAACTGCATCGCAAGCTCAGCACCTAATAAAATAGATTCTTCAGAGGCAAGCTGCATCAATGCAGCAATACGCTGCCCATGCTCTTTCAATTCATCTTGGGGATTCTTCAGGCCAAATGATAAAACCGTGAAGCTGATTGTGATTCCAAGTATAACCAATACAATCAACAGTTCTAATAGCGTAAATCCCTGCGTACGCCGAAACATTTTATTTAGTTACTCCAGTTACCAATGTCGGCATTAATGCCTTCACCACCGGGCTGCTTATCTGCACCGAAAGAATAAATATCAATTTGATTATTCTCACCAGGGCTCAGGTATTGGTATGGCGTATTCCATGGATCTTTTTGCAAGCGCGCAATATAACCGCCTTGTTTCCAGTTGCGTGCATCTGCAGGTTTAGTAACCAAGGCATCTAAACCTTCTTCACTGGTTGGATAGACATCATTATCAAGTTTATACAGATTCAGTGCTGACTCGAGTGTCAGTAAATCTTGTTTTACTTTAACCAATTTTGCTTCATCAGGACGGTCAGCAACTTTAGTCACAACTACCGCAGCAAGGATGCCTAAAATAACAACCACCACCATCACTTCAATCAGTGTAAAACCTGCTTGACGTCTTTTCATAACATTATCCCTGTTCATTTTCTTACTAGCCTTTTATTTTACTAACTGATTCAAATCAAAAATGGGTAACAAAATAGCTAATACAATAACCAACACCACCACACCCATTACTAAGATCAGTGCCGGTTCAAATATTTTCATTAACATCGAAATACGATTTTCGAGATCTCTTTCTTGGTTCTGTGCCGCACGTTCAAGCATGTCTTCCAACTTACCACTGCTTTCGCCACTACCAATAAGGTGTAGCACCAAAGGAGGAAAACAATCGCTGGCTTCAAGCGCCTTTTGTACTGTACTACCTTCACGCACCCGCAAGCTTGCTTCCAAAACGGCTTCACGCATGGGTAAGTTACCCATCACGTTCGCACTAATACGCAGACCTTCCAGCACAGGCACACCACTGGCAGTAAGAATACTAAAGGTCCGAGCGAAACGTGCAGTATTAACGCCACGCACCAATCGTGCAACGAGTGGCAACTTTAATAACCAGGCATGATATCGATATTTAATTGCCTCATTCTGCAAAGCTCGACGCCAAGCAAATACCGCCGCCACAATAATTATTGCCATCAACCAACCATAGTCACGTACAACATCACTGGTCGCGATCAAGGCACGTGTTAGCCAAGGTAAGGTCTGACCTAAATCAGTGAATACCTGTACAACCTGTGGAACAACATAACCTAATAATAAAATGACCACGGCTAATGCCGTAAATGTAAGTACAGCAGGATAAATCAGTGCCTGACTAATCGACTGAATCAACATTTGGCGATTTTCGGTGTAATCAGCAAGGCGTGACAACACCACATCCAAATGACCTGTTTGCTCACCAGCAGCAACCGTTGAACGATATAACTCTGGGAAAATGACAGGGAAATCTGCCAATGCATCCGCTAAAGAATGGCCTTCTTTAATACGTGAGCGCACTGCGACAATAGTACTTTGCATGCGAGGGTTTTCTGTTTGCTTGCCAACCGCATCAAGGGTTTCCTCTAAAGGCATCCCTGATCCAACTAGCGTAGCTAACTGCCGAGTAAACACGGCTAATTCAGTCGAGCTAATGCCTCGGCTAAATGTCTTTTTCTCATCACTCTTAATACGTTGACGAACTTCATCAACCGTTAGGGGGGTTAAACCTTGATCGCGTAACTGCTGACGTACCTGACGAGGTGCATCACCTTCGATAACACCTTTGAGTTTCTTGCCGCCAGTATCCAGCGCAGTATATTCAAAGGCACTCATGATTTAGTCTTCGCGCGTTACACGCAGAATTTCTTCAATCGATGTTGCACCGGCAACAACTAAGCGTCGCCCTTCATCACCAATACCCGGAGTTGCTTTACGAGCATAGGCTTCAAGCTCTTGTTCACTAGCGCCGTCATGAATCATGCCACGTAATGTTTCATCGACAAGTACAAGCTCGTAGACACCAATACGCCCTTTATAACCAATGCCATTACAACTATCACAACCAACCGGTTCGTAAATAGTTGGCGCTTGTGCAATGTCTTCAATGCCCAACGCAGCACAATCACTTGCCTGTGCAACATGTGGTTTCTTACAACTAGGGCACAACTGACGAACCAAGCGTTGTGCAAGCACAGCACTTAAACTTGATGACAACAAGAAAGGTTCAATACCCATATCTCGCAGACGTGTCACTGCACCAACCGCGGTGTTGGTATGCAAGGTAGATAACACCATGTGACCCGTCAGACTTGATTGAACCGCAATTTGTGCTGTTTCTAAATCACGAATTTCACCGACCATCACTACATCTGGATCTTGACGCAAAATCGCACGTAGACCGCGCGCAAAGGTAAGATCAACCTTTGTATTGACATGCGTCTGGCTGATCCCGTCAATGTAATACTCGATAGGATCTTCAACCGTCATGATATTACGTTGCTTGTCATTGAGACGTTGCAACATGGCGTATAAAGAAGTTGTTTTACCCGAACCTGTTGGCCCAGTAACCAAGACGATGCCGTGCGGTTTATGAATCACACCACTAATTAACTTCAGGGTCTTAGGCAACATGCCAAGGTGTTCTAAATCTAAACGTCCGGCTTGCTTATCTAAGATACGCATCACCACACGTTCACCCCCACCTGCGGGTAATGTTGAAACACGTACATCAACTGCACGCCCTGCAACTCGTAATGAAATACGACCGTCTTGAGGAAGGCGTTTTTCAGCAATATCGAGTTTTGCCATGACCTTAATACGTGAAACCAATAACGGTGCAATCCCTCGTTGTGGTTCAAGCACCTCGCGCAATACGCCATCAACTCGCATTCGTACTACAAGGCGACTTTCATAAGGTTCAATGTGAATGTCAGAGGCATTTTCTTTAATAGCTTCTGTTAACAAGGCATTTATTAAACGAATGATTGGCGCATCATCTTCCGTTTCCATCAAGTCTTCCGGCTCGGCTAAATCTTGTGCGACACTAAATAAATCATTACCTTCCATGTCATCCATGATGTTCATGGCTTCACTTGAACCTTGCTCATATTCACTTTGCAGCAGCGATTCAAATTTTGTGTTGTTAACAAACTCAATGCTGAATTTACAGGCAAGGTGTCGACGTAGTTCTGAAAGGCTAACTGATTTTACATTTTCTCGACAAAACACTTTACAAATTCCGCTCTCAACATCGCCAAGCAGCACACCATGTCGCTTGGCATAACCAAAAGGTATGCGTCGCGATGCAATTACGCTTGTCGCACTTTCATCCATTTTATTGTCAACCGGATTAAGCAACATTCTTATTCCGCAGCAGATACTTCTTTGTAAGGAGGCGGGATTTCTAAGTACTTATCAAGTTCTGGCAATATAGGAGCAACATCATCACTGAGTAAATTAACACCATCTTCTCTAGCAGCTAATTGCTTAGCACGGATGTAATTATATTTACGGCTGGTATATAACTGACTTTTATTACCCTTCAATATCACTGGGTGCAAGAAAACCACTAAATTAGTTTTTACTTTACGTGTAGTTCGACTACGGAAAAGATTACCGAGTAAAGGTATATCACCTAACACTGGCACTTTAGAAACACCTTCAGTTAGGTCATCCGAAATGAGCCCACCTAACATGATGATCTCGCCATCATCAACTAACACTGAAGTTTTAATTGAGCGTTTGTTAGTAATAATATCTGCCGATGTGACACTGCTATTGTCAGGAACCACACTTGAAATTTCTTGCGTAATATCAAGCTTCAGTGCATCGCCTTCATTGATTTGTGGTTTTACTCTTAGCGTTAAACCAACATCTTGTCGTTGAATAGTCTGAAATGGATTTGCCAGACCACCGGTTGTCTGCTGTGAACCTGTTACAAACGGTACATTTTGACCAACAATAATTTCGGCTTCTTCATTATCAAGCATGACCAGGTTTGGTGTTGATAACAAGTTTGAATCATCATCTGATGCAATCGCGCGTAACAACACACCAAAACGACCATCGCCACTCGCATTACCTATGCCGATATTAAGCCCGCCACCTAAACTTGTAACGGGATCAGTTCCAAAAGCCAAAGACAAAACACCAGGACCTGTGCCAGGAAATTCAGAAGAAATTGCACCGGTATTATTTGTATCAAGACTACCGAACTGCACACCAAGTTCAGATGTTTTAGTCGAAGATATTTCCGCAATAATGGCTTCAACCAATACTTGTGCTCGACGTATATCCAGTTGACGAATCACACTCTGCAAAGAACGCATTAGAGCTGGTTGTGCTGTAATCACTAATGAGTTGGTATTTTCATCGGCCTGAATACTAATGTTTGAAGCCGCACGTGCTGCCGCACCCTTTTTAGCCTTACCGCCAGCTTTTGATAAGTTAGCACTCACGCCGGTTAAAACAGGAACCAAGCTAGCGGCATCTGCATACTTCAAATAAATAACCTGCGTGTTACCACCATCATCCGTTGATGTATCAAGGTGTGCAATCAATGCGCGTAAACGCAGGCGCTCAGATTTATTACCACCCAGTAAAATACTATTAGTCCGTTCGTCCGCAACTAAAACCTGCGCAGCCGCGCCTTTACCAGAATTACTTTTTCTTAATGAAGCAAGTACACGCACCATTTCAGCAGCCGATGCATGTTGCAAAGCAATCACTTCAACATCATCGTTGCTTGGGCGATCAATACGCTTAATCAACTGCATGATACGTGCGATATTATCGGCACGATCTGAAACAATAAGAACATTAGACGAAGGGAAGGCTGCCATATGTCCTTGCTGTGGAATCAAAGGTCGAAGAATTGGTACTAATTGCATCGCATTTACGTAATCGACCATCACCACACGAGTAACTAATTCATCGCCTTGACCCGGTGCGCCACGTGTTGCTGTACGAATACTGCTTTGCTTCGCTGTTGAATCAGGCACAATCTTAATCACACCATCGCCCGGTATTGCTGCAAAGCCATGCACTTCTAAAATAGATAAGAAGGTTTGATAAAGCTCTTCACGCGTAATTGCTTGATGCGAAATAATCGTCACCTTGCCTTTCACTCGCGGGTCAACAATAAAGTTTCTACCGGTTTTATCGGCAACCGTCGATATCAAGGTATTGATATCGGTGTTCTCCATATTAAGCATCGCGGTTTCACCATCAGCCAACTGCACGGCTGATACTGACAACGTAGACAGCATTAACCATGCCGCAGTAAATAAGCTGACTATATTCATTTTTTTATTTTTCATTCTGCATCCCTAACCTTCATTTGCTTCTGCTGCGTCATAAATAGAGGCGACAGAACCGCCTGCCTGTTCTTCTGGGAACAAGCAACGGTACGAAATTAAACCTACTCTTAAATTATTCCCACCATGCTAAATATCAGCGTGGTTATTTATTGTATTCCGAGTTCTTTGTTTGTCAGCAGCTTACGACGTAGAGTTAAATTCTCCATACGTCCACGGTACTCGATCAAAATTCGATCCTCGTAAATTTCTTTTAGTATGGCACCGCCTGGTAGACTTTCACCTATACCGTAAGCCTTTTCAGCAGCTCTTTTACCGGCAGCAACAAATGCTACCGCATGTCGTTCATCCGCTGAGGCAATCACGCCACTTAGTAACAAGTTCAATTTTGTCTCTGGCGCCGAAGTTCCACGCTGCGACTTTGTTTTTATATTAGCTCGACCAAACAAGTGACTATTGGCAATACGTTGTGCCATCAAAATCGCTGATTGCTGTGCAGGACGCTGTTTCGTTGATGTTGTTGATCGCGTCTGTGTTTGCTGCTGACTATCGTCTTCAAGGATTTGCCAAGTAAAACTCGCTATCGCTTGAGCCAATAAACCCAACAACAACAAATTAACGAGCCACACCAAGCCTTGTTCCCCAACACGGTCTGTTATTTTATTTAGTAGCGAAACCATCTGCTGTCAGTAATTATTTATTTTTTAGCCAAAAAAATCCGGAAAGTCCGGATTCCATTAATTATTCCTTGTATCTAATTGATACTAGCAGCTTTTTCAGCCATGGATATGGCTATTATGTAGTCAAAAGGAGGTTTTTAAGGGTGGAATAGACCTTGCTCTCAAGGCCTATTATCTTCTATGTCGTTGACCCTGTTGAGGTTTTCCTCTTCCACGGCCACCTTTATGATCAGGACGCGGTTTACGCTGGATCCTTACTGGTGGTTTAAGATCCGTTAAAAACAAGCTCGTATCAACTTGGCCAATCGGCAAACGGCTACCCAAATATTCTTCTATATCCATTAGATTGAAGGCATAGGTCTCACAAGCAAAGCTAATTGCATCGCCTGATTCACCGGCACGAGCAGTACGACCAATACGATGCACGTAATCTTCACTGTTGTCCGGCAAGTCAAAATTAAACACATGGCTAACACCATCAATATGCAAACCACGTGCGGCAACATCCGTTGCAACCAAGACAGGTAGCTTACCTTCCTTAAATTCTTCTAAAAGGCGTTGGCGTTTATTCTGTGGCACATCACCAGATAGGATCCCGGCCTTAATACCGTTACTTTCAAGATAACCCCAGATCTTTTCACCAGCACGTTTGGTATTGGCAAAGACGATCGAACGACTTGGATCCATGTGCTTCATTAAGCCTATTAAGAAAGGGATTTTTTCTTCATTCGCAGTGTGATAAACAATCTGTGTAACCTTATCTGCGGTCATTGTTTCAGCTTCAATCACAACGCTTTCAGGACAATTCATGTGCTCGTAGGCAAGCTCCATGACCCGATGTGACAATGTTGCAGAAAACAATAAACCTAGGCGATTTTTAGGCTCAGGCATACGGCGCAGCAAATAACGAATGTCTTTAATAAAGCCCAAATCGAACATACGATCAGCTTCATCCAACACAATCACTTCTGCTTCTTTTAAATTAAACACGTGCTTTTTAAAGTAATCGATAATACGACCGGGTGTACCAATCAGAATGTCACAACCGGCTTCAATCGTTTCACGCTGTGTTTCATAACCCGTACCGCCGTAAGCCAAGGCTAATTTCAGGCCGGTATGCTTACCCAATTGCACTGCATCTTTATGAATTTGGATGGCCAATTCACGTGTTGGTGCCAGCATCAACGCTCTTGGTTGATTCTGTTTACGTGATGGAGAGGCCGGGTTACGCAATAACCGTGTCATCGCCGCAAGCAAAAAGGCTGCCGTTTTACCGGTACCCGTTTGTGCCTGTCCAGCCACGTCTTGCCCCTTCAAGGCAAACGGTAAAGTTTGTTCCTGAATCGGTGTGCACTTAGAAAAACCTGCATCTTCAAGGCCTTGCAGTAACTCAGCCGGCAGATCCATTGACGCAAATAGCGTATCTGTTAGATGTTTATCACTCATGGAGCGGCAGCATACCAGAATGATGATGTAATTGGGCTTGCAATACGCATCTGATTAAGCTCAAATCTCAGTCAGAACACACAACATCTCGAAACTAACTAGTTTTAAATCATAAATATTGAAGTGGAGGCTACATTTTGAGCGAAAGCATCGTTCACGTCACAGATGATACATTTGAGGACGTTATTATTAAGGCTGATGGACCGGTCTTAGTTGATTATTGGGCAGACTGGTGTGGCCCGTGCAAAATGATTGCGCCAATTCTTGAAGAAATCGCCGTCGAATACGCAGGTAAAGTCACTATTGCTAAACTCAATATTGATGAAAACCCAGGTACTGCACCTAAATACGGTATTCGTGGCATTCCTACCCTGATGATTTTCAAGGCAGGTAATGTTGAAGCCACTAAAGTGGGCGCGGTTTCTAAATCTCAGCTAACGGCCTTTATTGACAGCAATATCTAATACTCTAGCTGCGTTCAGGTTTCTGGACGCAGCCATTTATTGGTGCTAATGTTAATCTCAATTGGAAGTAGATAGTCTTCCTGCCGAAGAATCCAACTCAATAAAATAATCTCAAACTTACAAAACCTTTTTAAATAACACGTCTGGGTTTTGACGTGCATCGTCTTTTAGATCACCAACAACCCTTTCACTCTCTCAATCAAACCACACGAATCTAACCCTATGAATCTAACCGAACTGAAACACAAACCTGCCGCTGCACTCGTCGAGCTTGCACGTGAAATGAAAATCGAAGGTATGGCGCGCTCCCGCAAACAAGACATCATCTTTGCCATTCTTAAAGCACATGCTAAAAAAGGCGAAGACATCCATGGAGATGGTGTACTAGAAATTCTCCAAGATGGTTTTGGTTTCTTACGATCAGCGCAAGGCTCATACCTAGCCGGTCCTGATGACATTTATGTTTCACCAAGTCAGATTCGTCGCTTTAGCTTACGCACAGGCGACACCATCTCTGGCAAAATTCGACCACCGAAAGATGGTGAACGCTACTTTGCTTTACTTAAAGTAGAACAGATCAATTTTGATTCACCAGAAAATGCCAAGAACAAAGTATTGTTCTCAAACCTAACACCGCTGCATGCCAATGAGCGCATGGTGCTGGAAATCGGCAACGGCAGTACTGAAGACATCACTGCACGTATCATCGATCTCGCTTCTCCAATCGGTAAAGGTCAACGTGGCCTGATTGTTTCACCACCGAAAGCCGGTAAAACAATGATGTTAATGAACATCGCACAATCAATAACGCATTCTTGTCCTGATTGTCACCTGATCGTATTACTTATTGATGAACGTCCTGAAGAAGTAACTGAAATGGAACGTTCAGTACGCGGTGAAGTTGTTTCATCCACCTTCGATGAACCTGCAAGCCGTCACGTACAAGTTGCCGAAATGGTAATCGAAAAAGCCAAGCGTTTAGTTGAGCACAAAAAAGATGTTGTGATTCTACTCGACTCAATTACTCGTTTAGCTCGCGCCTACAACACCGTTGTACCTTCATCAGGTAAAGTACTGACGGGTGGTGTTGACGCTAATGCACTACAACGTCCAAAACGTTTCTTCGGTGCTGCACGTAACATTGAAGAAGGTGGCTCACTGACTATTCTTGCCACCGCACTGGTTGAAACCGGTTCACGTATGGATGATGTGATCTACGAAGAATTTAAAGGCACCGGTAACATGGAGCTACATCTGGATCGCAACATTGCAGAAAAACGTGTCTACCCAGCGATCAATGTAAACCGCTCCGGTACACGTCGTGAAGAACTACTTACCAAACCTGACGAACTACAGAAAATGTGGATCCTGCGTAAGCTGTTACATCCAATGGATGAACTCGCGGCGATGGAATTGTTGCTTGATAAGATGAAAGCTACTAAGAACAATGCTGAGTTCTTTGATTCAATGAAACGCTAATAGATAGATTGATGATTGCAGATCGATGAATGTTGAATGAATCATTTGAAGATCAAAAAGCCCTGCCTAAATTAGGTGGGGCTTTTTTATGAGTGACTGCTATCGGCCATTAGCAGCCATTTAGAGTTTGAGCATGAACATCAGCTGTCACCTTAAAGCGGAAGTTCGACATTCAATAATTAGCTAAGAATCAACAGAATGTGACGAGGTGACTTCATCCTGAGAATGTACCTGAAGAAAGTCAGCAAATTCCTTATCACTACTTATGATGTGTGAGATAAACCAGACTTTTAACGAGTTCAAAATACCTATATCGATATGATCCAGTTCCTCTTCAATATGTCTAATGTAGTGTTTCAATTCCGCACACAGCATCAAATGATCGTGTGCATGTTCGGTGTGACTTGGGTAATTTGCCTTGAGCATCAAATCTTCCTCATCATTAAAGTGTTCCCTGACCTTCTCATAGAATATATTCAGCTGGTCATGCAGTTGATTTGATCGCTGCTCTGAGTCTGTCTGCCCGCCATTATTAAGATATAGCTCAGCTATTTTATTAAACATCACTACAAGCTGGCGGTGTTGTCGGTCTATGATTTCAATCCCCAGAGACCACTCATTTCGCCATTCAAAGAATTTTTTCATGGAAAACCTTATGATTCAGAAAAACCGTAATAATGATAGCTGATAAAAGTATAAGAGGAATAAAAGTCCTTTTTCAAAAAGCCCACGATTATTGAACGGCAGATCGCCTCGCTTTTCACCCGGATCACTGCAAAGTCTTACAGTAATAACAGTTGAAGCATCATGGTTCTTACCCCAAGTAAACGTCTGGTATTGATCGATATCAATCAATTACTAATAATAATCGAATGACCGCTTTTAGAAATTCTCAGTAATTCACAGATGAATCTTCAATGTCCGGTTTGGGTCGGCTCCAGCTTATCATTATATGGAGCCAAACGTCCGCTTCGGGTTGCGACTTCAACCGGTCGACGCAACACATGCATTAAATCTCTCTGCCGGTGTTTCAAATTCTAATGTCTCACGCGGCCGTTCATTTAACTGTCGAGCCACTTTATTCAATACTGCCTGAGAGTGTACAGATAAATCTGTTCCTTTAGGAAAGTATTGTCTCAATAAACCATTCGTATTTTCATTCGAACCACGTTGCCATGGACTTTGTGGATCACAAAAGTACACATCAATATTCGTCTCTAAAGTAAATCGCTGATGGCCTGACATCTCTGAACCACGATCCCATGTTAATGACTTATATAATTCAGCAGGTAGTTTATTCGCTTGTTTAATAAGTGCAGAAATAACACTGTTAGTATCCTTGCCTTTTAATTTTGCCAACATAACGTAGCGAGAATGACGTTCAACCAATGTTGCTATATGTGTGTTATTTGAGCCAGAGATAAGATCCCCTTCCCAGTGACCTGGTACAGCACGATCTTCAACCGATGCTGGCCGTTCACTGATAGAAACGGCATTCGTGATTTTACCAAGACCAATTTTCTTTAGGCTATGCTTTTTAGAACGGCGTATCGCACGTTGACTACGAAGGTACAATTGAAGCTCTTTTTTAAGGACTCCACGCGCTTGAATAAAGAGACTACGATAAATGGTTTCGTGTGACACCTGTTTGTTCTCTTGTTTTGGATACGTTCTTTTTAACCAACCTGAAATTTGTTTTGGTGACCAATTTCGCTTTAACTTTGTTGCAACCATGTGTCTTAACATAGGATGGCAAGCGAGTTTACACCTCTTAGGTCGATGTGCACGGTCCCATGCTGCTTGCTCAGCTTGTGTTGCTCGATAAGCATCATAACCACCATTACGTTTTATTTCACGACTAATGGTCGATGGTGAGCGGTTTAATTCTGTTGCAATTTCTCGTATTGAGCTTCCTGCAACAAGACCACGAGAAATTTCTTCACGTTCTGAAAGCGTTAATGCGATGCATGAACGTTTACGCGGCGCAGGACGAATACCGCCTGTTGGTGAAAGTTGACCAAAAATTGAGGAGGATGGGCGATCAAAAGCACGGCCAATTTCATTAAGTGAATCGCCTCGTTGCCAGCGATCCCACATTTCTGCTCTTTGTTTGGGGGAATAGTTAGTTCGTGTCCGATAAACCATAGATCACACTCCATCTTTTTGTTATAAAAGATACAGTGTTGCGTCGACCGGTTGAAGTCGCAGTCGTTAACGGACATTTAGAATGTACAGGTTTATTCGTGATAAATCCGCTTTCATCATTCTTGTTTTATTGGAACAACTCCCCAAACCTTCTCTGCATATTCTTTAATCGCGCGATCACTTGATAGATGCCCCATCATCCCGACATTTTTAATTGCGCTGGTCGCCCATGCATGAGGATTATCGTAAAGCTTATCAGCCCGTAGTTGCGCATCTATATAGCTCGCATAATCAGCACAAAGCATATATTGATCATGCTCTAATAAATTACTCACTAATGATTCATAACGATCGCGATCTTCATGCGAGAAGTATCCCGAACCAATCATGTCGATAGCTTCTTTGAGACGCGGATCATTGTTATAAAAATCACGTGGTGAATATCCTTGTGCCCATTGCGCACTCACTTCGTCTGTATTCATGCCAAAACTAAATATATTTTCCTTACCAACTGCTTCGGCAATTTCAATATTTGCACCATCTTGTGTGCCGATGGTCATCGCACCATTAAGTGCGAGTTTCATATTACCCGTGCCCGATGCTTCCATTCCCGCCAAGGAAATTTGCTCAGAAAGATCGGCCGCAGGAATAATGTCTTCGGCAGTGGAGACATCATAATTAGGAATAAACACAACCCGTAACATTCCCATCACAGCAGGATCATTATTCACCATGTCAGCCACATCGTTAATTAATTTTATGATTAATTTCGCCATCGCGTAACCTGGTGCTGCTTTACCGCTAAAGATAACCGTGCGCGGTACTAATTCATCGGTTTCACCTCGGCGAATCATGTTGTAGCGTGTGATCACATGCAGCACATTTAATAACTGACGTTTGTATTCATGCATGCGTTTCACTTGCACATCAAACATAGATGAAGGATCAACTTTAATGCCAAGATGCATATCGATTAATTCTGCAAGTTTTTCTTTGTTATCATGTTTTACTTTCATAAACTTTTTATGAAACTCAATATCATCAGCAAATAGTAGCAATTCTTCGAGACGTGATAATTCAGTTAACCAACTACCTTTTATTTTACTGCTGATCAATTTAGCCAGCATAGGATTCGCTTGGTTTAACCATCGCCGCGGCGTAATGCCATTGGTAATGTTAATAATTTTATTGGGATACAGTTCATCAAAATCAGAGAAAATAGTTTGCCGCATTAATTCTGTGTGGATTGCGGAAACTCCGTTGACTTTATGGCTACCCACTATTGCTAGGTGCGCCATACGAATACGCTTTTCACCTTGGTCATCAATAATTGACATCCGTTGCATACGTGCAATGTCATCAGGAAAGCAATGTAAAACATCTTTTAAGAACCGATGATTAATTTCATAAATTATTTTCAGGTGTCTTGGTAGTACCGCTTCAAACAACGGCACAGGCCAAGTTTCTAATGCTTCCGGTAACAAAGTGTGATTGGTGTATGAGAAAACCTTGCGACTAATTTCCCATGCTTGTTTCCATGGCATCGCGTGCACGTCAACCAAGATGCGCATTAACTCAGCTATAGCTATTGCTGGATGCGTGTCATTAAGTTGGATAGCAACCTTGTCAGCAAGATCAGAATAATCATCATGGTTCTTACTGTGTCGATATAAAATATCTTGTAAGGATGCGCTAACAAAAAAGTATTGTTGTTTAAGGCGCAGCGCCTGTCCCATGCTGGTTGTATCATCAGGATATAAAACTTTAGAAAGATTTTCAGATTCATTCTTTTCGGCAACGGCTTTTATATAGTTACCTTCATTGAAATATTTTAAATCAAAATCACGCGAGGCCTTCGCCGACCAAAGGCGCATATTATTCACTGTGCCATTTTGATATCCGGGTATGGGTGTATCAACCGCCATTGCCATGACTTCTTCTGCATCAACCCAATGATGACGCATGCAACCTTTCTCGTCACAAAACTCTACTGCACGACCCGCAAATTTTACGGGGTAGAGTAATTCCGCACGGGGAAACTCCCATGGGTTGCCGTAGCGTAACCAATTATCAGGATGCTCAACTTGCCAACCATTTTCAATGCGCTGATTAAACATGCCATATTCATAACGAATGCCATAGCCGTAACCTGGCATCTGTAATGTTGCTAATGAATCGAGGTAACACGCGGCTAAACGACCAAGACCACCATTACCTAAACCTGCATCGGGTTCCAGATCACGAATTTCTTCCATGTCGACACCGACTTCGTGCAGAGACTTCTCACACTCATCACTCATGCCAAGATTGAGCATACCGTTGGTTAAAGTACGCCCCATCAGGAATTCTAGCGACAAATAATAAACCCGCTTAACGTCATGCGTGTGATAACTACGCATGGTTTCAATCCAGCGTTCCATCAAACGATCACGCACAACATAACTCGCCGTGTTTAACCAATCATGTGGCGTCGCTGTTGAGGCATCCTTGCCCGCAGAATATTCAAGCCGATTTGCCAGAGAATGTTTTAGGGCACGAACATCCGCATCCAATGGGTCGTAGCTAAAACCACCTGAATTATCCGATTTCCCCGTGGCCATATCCCTATCTCCAGATTGTGTTTATTGCTACGTCCGTTCTATTCGTATCGACCGAAAAGTCTAAATCTCAACCTACTCTCATTATAGGCTCATAATAACCTTAACCTTGACGAGGTAGTTTTGTACGAATATGCTGATTTTTTGTGCAATCCTTTGACAGAGATCCCATTTGACGGGATGATGAGCACCTGTGGAGCTAAATAATTATGATAGATAACAACATAGCAACGCAGATGGACTTTGATGACTGGTTACAACTGGCCATGAATGACCCAGATGCCTTTGAGACCGCACGTACAGCGGCTATTCAGGCCTTCCTTGCCTCGACCCCCGCACACTCACGCAAGCGCTTAACCGGTCTACAATGGCGTATTGATATGATGCGCGAAAGCAGCAGAACCCCAATGGCAGCCTGCCAAGCTATATATAGTATGATGTGGGACAAGCTAGCAGGAGATCACGGCATGCTAGACAGCCTAAAAATGTTCACAAATGAAGGTTTTGACAACCTACAACCCACGCATAACGCCGATATATTGCCTTTCCAACCACGCTTAGAGGAAAGCCGCGAACCTAGCTAGTAACTGGCACTTGCCGAACGTTGCAGTTTTCCGTATTATGCGCGCCCTTAACCCTGCGTCACAGGGACGCACACAAGATTCTGAGGAAATAGGCCATGAAGCCAGAGATTCATCCTTCATACGAGACCGTTAAGGTCACTTGCAGCTGTGGTAACAGCTTCGAAACGAATTCAACCGTCGGTAAAGACGCTATGGCTATCGAAGTATGCTCAGAATGCCACCCGTTCTTCACTGGTAAGCAGAAATTGCTTGATACCGAAGGTCGTGTTGATAAATTCAAGCAGAAGTACGGTCGCCGCAAAGCGTAAGCTATATGCAGCAATCATTGCTTTTAAAGGCGCTCATTCGTGGGCGCCTTTTTTATTGCCTGCTATTTAGCTTAGTCAGCGGCTTAAGCTTAACGGCACAAGCCGCACCACTCTGTCCTGCCAACCAGTTAGATAGACAAGTTCAGGTTCGCTATGTGCATGATGGCGACACCTTACATTTAAAGAGTGGTGAAAAGGTTCGCCTAATCGGTATCGATACCCCAGAGCTAGCGCGAAAAGGACGACCAAACCAACCGCTCGCAATCAAGGCACGTGATCGACTAAGACAGCTTGTTGCGAACAGTAATAACCAACTTGGCCTGCGACTGGATAATGAACATGTCGACCGCTACGGACGCAGCCTTGCCCACCTCTATAATCAGAATGGTTCGAGTATATCCGCGCAACTACTCCAAGAAGGCTTCGCTACTCTGCTTGCTGTGCCACCGAACCTGAATGGGCTTGATTGCTATTCACGCGCCGAAACACGGGCACAACAATCCAATATTGGAATCTGGCAACTCCCAACTTATCGCACTATCTCCAGCACCGAACTACCTCGCAATGCGCGCGGCTACCGACACGTTTCGGGTAAGGTCATCCGTATTGGCGAAGGCCGCCGCAACCTTTGGCTAAATCTGCCCAACAAGGTTGCCCTGCGCATCGAGAAAAATGAACTCCATCTATTCAGCGCACTCAAACCTCGTGAGTTACTTGGTAAAACAATCACAGGGCGAGGCTGGCTATATGAACATAAAGGTGAATTACGCATGCGACTGCGCACTCGCTATGCACTTAAAATTCATTAACACTCTCGACTTGACGCCACCTTCAACCACAACGACACTAATCCAATGCATCTATTTGTAAACATGCGCCTCGGCTTACTTTTTTTACTCGTGCTGCTCAGCGGTTGTGCGGTTAACCCTGTCACTGGCGAATCTGATTTTGTGCTCATGTCAGAAGATGAAGAAATCGCTATTGGTCGAGAAAACCACAGTAAGATAATCCAGCGCTATGGTTTATACGATAAGCCCTCGTTACAGCAGTATGTGCAAAAAATCGGCGATCGACTTGCCGCCAAAAGCCATCGCAAAAATCTGATTTTTCGCTTTACTGTTCTTGATTCCAACGAGATCAACGCCTTTGCCCTACCTGGTGGCTATATCTACATTACTCGCGGCTTGATGGCCTATCTCAGTAACGAGGCTGAACTCGCCGCTGTACTGGGGCACGAAATTGGCCACGTCACCGCACGCCACTCTGTTCGCCAACAAAGTGCTGCCGCAGCAACGGGACTCCTAACCGCTATTTTGGCCTCGCAAACAGGCGTTAATGGTGCAGGAGATCTGCTTAATGCCATTGGTACTGCACTGGTTCGCGGTTATGGCCGTGAACATGAACTTGAATCAGATCGTCTCGGTGCAGAATATCTAGCTCTCAGTGGTTATGATCCCCTTGCCATGCTTGAGGTTATTCGTGTACTAAAAAATCAAGAAATCTACGACAAACAACTTGCCAAGAGTGAAGGCCGTGAACCGCGGGCTTACCACGGCGTCTTTGCCACCCATCCTGATAATGATAAACGTCTACAAGAAGTCGTGATGCGCGCCCAGCAACTCAAGAAAACATCGGCTAACCGTAATAATCGCGTCGACTTCCTTCGTAATATAGAAGGACTGGTATTTGGCGATAGCGAGAAACAAGGCATCATCCGAGGCAATCACTTTTATCACCAAGAATTAGATATCAGCATTAAGTTACCGAAGAACTGGCGTATCGAAAATCGACCTGATCGTATCGTTGCCATTGCGCCTGAGAATAAAGGCCTGCTGCAAATTACCACTGTGGATCTCAACCGGCGCCTCAGCCCACGGAAATTCCTAAAGAAACGCCTTAAATTAAAAAATCTACAGCAAGGTGAACATTTTCGCCATCACGGTCGTGAAGGCTACACCGCCATTTCATCGGTTCGATCTACTTACGGCACACGCTTGATGCGTTTTATTGTTATCTATAAAGAAAACAGCGCATGGGTATTTCAAGGTGTCGCTAAAGATAAAAAACACCCTTATCAATTCGACGATTTGATTCTTGCCTCTGCCAAAAGTTTCCGTAACCTCACCAAGACAGAACGCGCCCAAGCCGAACCACGCCGGATTCATATTATATCGGCGAAGAAAGACACCCGCTTTGCCAAGTTAGCGAAAAAATCACAGCTCGGGGCAAATGCCGAAGCGCAGCTACGTTTACTTAACAAACATTACCCCGATGGTGAGCCCGCAGTAGGCACACCACTGAAAATTATTCGCTAGCCGCAGGCAAAACCAATAAAGCCGTGTAGAATAGCGGCTTGTTTAAGACGAGCTATCACCATGACCGACATGATCGAAGACTTAAAAACTGCCGCACTGCGTTATCACGCTGAACCCAGCGCTGGCAAAATCGCGATTCAAGTCACCAAAGACTGCGCTTCCCAACAAGATCTCTCGCTAGCCTATACCCCAGGCGTTGCCGCACCTTGTCGTGAAATCGAAGCCGACAGTGAAGCGGCTTACAAGTACACCTCCAAAGGTAATTTAGTCGCGGTCATTACCGATGGCACTGCTGTCTTAGGTTTAGGCAATATCGGTGCATTAGCCGGCAAGCCGGTGATGGAAGGCAAGGCTGTATTATTCAAACGCTTTGCTGATATTGATTGCTTTGATATTGAGGTGGATGCCGATGAACCTGATGATTTCGTTGATACCGTAGCGCGTATCGCTTCTGGCTTCGGTGGCATCAATTTGGAAGACATCGCCGCACCACATTGTTTCGATATTGAAAAACGTCTTATCGAGAAATTAGATATTCCTGTGTTTCACGATGACCAACATGGCACAGCAATTATTATTACTGCCGGTTTGAAAAATGCCTTAGAACTTCAAGGCAAAGATTTTGCCAACATTAAAGTTGTTTGCCTTGGTGCGGGTGCTGCCGGTATCGCCTCCATGAATATGTTAATGGCCATGGGCACACCGAAAGAAAATATCATGCTCTGTGATCGCAAAGGCGTTGTGCACAGTGGTCGCGATGATCTCAACGAGCAAAAACAAAACTTTGCTAGCAACCACACACAACGAACACTCGCCGAAGCAATGCAAGGTGCCGATGTTTGTATTGGTGTATCCGGACCGAATCTTATCGGCACCGATATGGTAAAAAGTATGGCCGACAAGCCGGTGGTATTTGCCCTGTCTAATCCTGATCCGGAAATTAGTCCTGCCGATGCACTTGCTGCACGAGATGATTTAATTATGGGCACAGGACGTTCTGACTATCCGAACCAGGTTAATAATGTACTTGGCTTCCCCTTTATTTTCCGTGGTGCACTCGATGTGCGTGCCAGTGAAATTAACGAAGCAATGAAAATTGCTGCAGTAAATGCCTTGGCCAGTTTGGCTAAAGAGCCGGTACCACAAGAGGTTTGTGATGCCTATGGTGGTACATCGTTTGAGTTTGGTGCTAATTATATTATTCCAAAGCCATTAGACCCTCGGCTTAAAGATTTTGTTTCTGCAGCGGTTGCACATGCTGCCGTTACATCCGGTGTTGCAAAGAAGGCTTACCCAAGCCATTACCCTAAGATCTAATGATTAGAAAATTTCATTTTCTAGCAATCGCGATTTATCTTGGTTTAACAACACATATCTATGCGGGTGAGCTTATCGCTCCGACTGCGGTTATTAACGATCAATCAAATATTGTTGATCTAGGTTTAAAGGGTAAACAGCTCGGCCAAGTTAAAAGTACTTACCTAATTCCCCTTATACTCGAACAAGCACCGATCAAAGCCAGTATCGAATTATCGTTTGTTATTCTAACAACTGGCATTTGTCCTACCAGCTATTTTCCTACCGAGATTTTCTTAAATAATGAAAGTATTGCCGAAATTGATTTTCGTGAACTTGATGAAGGTTCAAAACAATCACTAAGTATCGAACTGCCAATGCCATATCAACAGCAAGGTAAAAACCAAATAAAAATAATTACTGGCGACTGTAATGAAGGGTTAGATAGCCTACGCTTTAATGATGTTGCATTGCACATTGAAAAATCATCTTAATAATGACAACTCATAAAATCTTGCTACTATTAGATCAATACACACAGCAACTCTGAGATTATTATTTTGTTACGCATATCTTTTCTAATCATCTTGTTCATTAGTAGCCAATTAAGTGCAACTGAGGTATATCGCAGTATCGATAAAAATGGTCGCACTGTTTATAGCGAAGATCCTCCCCAAGGGAAAGAGCATGAACTTATTGATATCGAGATTAAAAATAAACTCGGCGCAAAAATTGATCCTTCTCCTAAAAGTCAACATTACCGTCCCTTTGTCCCTTCAAACCCGATAAAATCATCACCAAGGCTTCATACTGGTAACTCATCATCAAAGAAAACTGAAAAATTAGACATGAAAACATTGCAAGAAAAATGTGAAAGCTATCGCAATGCATCCACTCGCACCAACTTCACTCGTGAGCAACGTAAAAAACGCGATTACTGGTGCAGCCGACTACACCGTGGCAAATAACTAGCAACTAGCGACATCGTCCTACACAATCTACGCATTATCGCTTACATACAGCAGCACCTTGCCACTCTATTATTTTCTCTCTAACAACATCAGGGAGCGACAAGGATGGTCCGCCTGTTATTGCTTTATAGTTTTTTATTACTACCTGCTCAACTATGTGCAAATGAAATATACCAATATAAAGATCAGTACGGTCGTCCTGTATTCAGTGACGAGCCTGCTGCTAATGGAACGCATGAAATAATCACTATAGAAATACAAAATGACTATGATTGGCATAATCCGAAATTAAAATTACGTAAATCTAAAAAAACAGAATATAAAAAGAAACGTCGCAAGAAAAACAAGAAATCCTATACCTTTGCCGAATTACAAAACAAATGCACAAAAGCCCGCTATCGCCACCAAAACTACCGCGGTACTAAAAATGCCAGCGACTGGGGAACCTACAAATCAAAAATCAGTAACTACGCGAGGAAACGAGACTACTGGTGTAGTCGAGCATTGAAGAGAAAATAATAAAACCCAACGATCTTAGAAACTAAACCACACTTACAACAACAAGGAAGCTTCCACCTTCTTAAGGTCATCCCGTTGCATCGGTTTACCATCAACCGATGACAGTGGTGCTTGTCGTTGCGACATAACTGGAAAAACAACAATATCAATCGGCACATCACCTGCTATAAAACTATACGAAGGAAAATATTCGTATTTATCTTTACTTATTCGTAAACGTTTCTCGTTTTGCTCATAAGGGATTTTATGTTGCTCAAGAAAGTGACCAAATAATTCCGAGGTATCTGAAAAAATATGTATATTCACATCAGAGTATTCACTTGCCGTACCGCGCTGCACTGAACCAACCAGCCTTGGCTCAAAAGATTTTAATATCTGCATAGCCTTAATTGCCGTTTCACGCAATTCTTTTAGACGTTGTGGTTGTGATTCCGAATGAAATAATCTTTGATGTTCAAGGAGCGCTTGTTCAACTTCAGTATTACTCGGAATAACATGTTTGTCTGTTACGCCAAAACTATTCGCCGCTTTTTGTTTGGCCATCTGAAAATCTTTGATGCCATGCTCGGCTATTAAGCGAGCAGCCTCTTGAGCTATACGTTGCCTGGCATTAACATCTATGCGGTTGGCTTTGCGTGCCATATTCTTACACCTACGGACTTTTTATATATTAAAAAATTTGTTCTGGTGCTTGCTCAACAGGTTGCTGTTGATCCTTTTTATTAACTACTTTAACCCGAGCTGTTTGCTTCGGCACATTAGCTGTACGAAATATTTCAAATATTGCATTCCGCTGCCCTTGTGCTGCAAGTAAACCCGTATCTGGATCAATTTTCACTGTGACTAATTCTTGCGGCACTTCGGTATTTTTTTCAGGCACACCTTTCATTGCATTTTCCATAAAGTAGATCCACATTGGCAGTGCGGCTGAGGCTCCTGTTTCTCTTTTCCCTAGAGGGTTATTATTATCAAAGCCAACCCAAACCGTTGTTACCAACGTACTACTATAACCAGAGAACCAAGCATCTTTTTGTTCATTAGTTGTACCTGTCTTACCTGCTAAATCTTTTCGTCCCATGCGTAACGCGCGTCTACCCGTTCCGAAACGAATCACATCGGATAAAATGCTGTCCATAATGTAATTATTTTGTTCACCCATAATTCGCTGAGCGACATTAATAGCTGGAGTGGTTTCCTCTTCATCAACTAACACTTCTTCATTCTCAGGAGCTACTGTTCCTGCAGCTTCTGCATTTAATGTTTTTTCAAGTTCTTGCTGTAATTCTAATTCAATTTGTTTTTCACATTCACGACAAACCTGTGGCGAATTACTTTTAAAAATAATTTTCCCTTCATCGTCTTCAATGCGATCGATAAAATATGGCATTACTTTATAACCACCATTAGAAATGCTCGCATAGCCAGCTACTAGCTCTAATGGTGTCAGTGATGCGCTGCCTAAAGCTAAAGATAGATCTTTGGGTAGCCTTGATTTATCAAAACCAAATTTGCTTGCATAATTAACAGCTGTCTTAACGCCGATTGCGCGAAGTAGGCGAATTGAAATTAAATTACGTGATTTCATTAAGCCAACTCTTAAACGCGTTGGACCAAAAAATTTACCACTATAATTTTCAGGGCGCCAAGTGCTTTCAAGGCCGGGGTCGTCAAACACAACCGGCGCATCGTTGATCATGCTTGCTGCAGTAAAACCATTATCCAATGCTGCCGAATAAATAAACGGTTTAAAGTTTGAACCAGGTTGGCGACGCGCTTGTGTAACGCGATTAAATTTACTGTAATAAAAATCAAAACCACCAACCAGTGATTTTATAGCCGCATCATTTGGAGCCAAGGTTACTAATGCACCTTTCACTGCCGGTATCTGACTTAACTTAAATTTACCGTCATTGATTTTATGTACGCGAACAATATCACCTTGCTGAATTATATCGCTTGCATACTTTGGTTTTGGACCACGCGTGTTTTCATCTTTATAAGGGCGCGCCCACTTCAAACCAGACCAATCTATTCTGTGCAGTTCACCATTGCGCTGTAATACTGTAATGGCTTTTTCTTCAGTATGAAGCACCACTGCTGGTTGTAATTTACCAACCACAGGAATTTCATTAAGCCTTTCTCTTACCTGACGTGTTAATTCATCTGGCAAGCTTTCAATAGTCACCGGTATCAAAGTTTCAATCGCTGGGCGATTTAATAATGGTGGTTCAATTGTAGGGAGCACTTCTAATAATGCTGCATCCAATACCATCTTCGATTCACGTCCACGATAACCATGACGATATTCATAATCTGTCATGGCTTTACGTAAAGCAGTGTTTGCATAACGCTGTAAACGCGTATCAATCGTCGTATAAACCTTATAGCCCTGCGTATAAGCCTCCGAACCGTATCGTGCTACCAATTCCGCTCGTACCATCTCAGCAACGTAGGGCGCTTCTAATTCAACGCTAAGGCCATGCCAGCGTGCCTCATCAACAACCGCTGTGGCCGTTTCATAGGTTGGTTTATCGATATAACCCAAATCAAACATCCTACCGAGAACATAATTACGCCGAGCCATGGCTTTGCGTTTATTGGTAATCGGGTTATTACTTGAAGGGGCCTTAGGTAAACCCGCTATCATCGCCAGCTGATCTACGCGTAATTCATTGATATCTTTACCATAATAGACTCTGGCCGCAGCGGAAACACCGTAGGAACGATGTCCAAGGTATATTTTGTTTATATAGAGTTCGAGGATCTCTTCCTTACTGATCTCGCGTTCGATCTTGAGTGCTAAAAAGATCTCACTGATCTTTCGCAAATAGGTTTTTTCCCTAGACAAAAAGAAGTTTCGCGCTACCTGCATAGTAATAGTCGAACCACCTTGGCCCTTACGCCCAGTCTTCACCAGATGAACTACTGCACGCAAAATACCCTGATAATCAACGCCAGGATGCTCAAAAAAGCGGTTATCTTCAGCCGCAAGTACTGCCTTCATCAATAAATCAGGTGCATCTTGGTATTTTAACGGCGAACGTTTTTTTTCACCAAATTCAGCAATCAGTGCTCCATCACGCGAAAGTACCCGCAATGGCGTCTGAAGTTGAATATCTTTTAAAACATCTGTTGATGGCAAACTTGGCGCTAAATAAACATAGCCACCAGCCAATAAAATGACCCCAACGGAGAAGCCCGTAAAGAGCCAAACCACGCTAAGACGAAGGAATTTAAAGAGAATTTTCATGAATACTCTATAAGCAATTGATTCTAGGTATGTGAACCGTATCAAAGTGTTTCACGGTTTAATCGATTATAAAGGACATGTGACACTGTGCGGTAGTTCAAATTATTAATAATTAACATTGATAAATACTTGACTCTGGTATTTAATGTAGTTAAATATAAAACACTCGTAACTAACGGGATGATAAAAGGAAAATACAAGGTGGCCTTCTCAAGTTTGTTCTCTAAAAAGCAGCCCCCCGTACTGGGGCTCGATATTAGCTCCACAGCGGTCAAACTGCTCGAGCTGAGTCATTCCGGTGGCCGGTACCGCGTAGAGAGCTACGCTGTTGAGCCGTTACCCCTAAATTCCGTGGTTGAAAAGAATATCAGTGACGTTGAAGCCGTTGGCGAAGCTATTCGCCGTGCTGTAAAGCGTTCTGGCTCTAAAACCAAGAATGCCGCTGTTGCCGTCGCCGGTTCAGCCGTGATTACCAAGGTAATCTCCATGCCTGCCTCTCTTAATGATGAGGAAATGGCCAGCCAAATTGAATTAGAAGCCGATCAGTACATTCCTTATCCACTTGAAGAAGTAAATATCGATTTTGAAATTATTGGCTCATCAGGTAAAGACGATGACCGTGTAGATGTATTACTTGCGGCATCACGTAGTGAAAATGTCGATATTCGAATTGCTGCTTGCGAAATTGGTGGCCTGAAAGCATCCGTGATTGATGTCGAAGCCTATGTAATGGAAAACGCCTTCTCTCTACTTGCCGATCAAATTCCAGATAGTGGTGCTGATAAGACAGTCGCAATTGTCGACATCGGCGCGACCATGACGACATTAAGCGTACTTCATGATAATAAAATTATTTACACCCGCGAGCAGGTCTTTGGCGGAAAGCAACTGACAGAAGAAATTCAACGACGCTATGGCTTATCTTATGAAGAAGCCGGTATGGCAAAACGCCAAGGTGGCTTGCCAGATAACTACGTGCCTGAAGTACTTGAACCTTTCAAGGAAGCAATGGCGCAACAAGTTAGCCGTTCTTTGCAGTTCTTCTTCTCATCAAGCCAATATAATAATGTTGATCATATTTTATTAGCTGGTGGCAGCGCTTCTATCGTTGGTGTTGATGAATTAATCGAATCAAAACTAGGTACTAACACTAGTGTTGCGAACCCTTTTACAAACATGTCGCTATCTTCCAAGGTCAAAGCGCAAACGCTCAGTAATGATGCACCTGCGTTAATGATTTCATGCGGCTTGGCATTAAGGAGTTTTGACTAATGGCCAGAATTAACCTGCTACCTTGGCGCGAGGAACAGCGCAAGGAGAGGATGAAACAATTCCAGACAATAGCTGGGTTGGCTGCATTCCTAATGTTTGCAATTATTATTCTCGTACATATTCGTATCGGCGGATTTATTGATAACCAGAATTCTCGTAATAGTTATCTACAACAAGAAATAAAAACGCTCGAGAAAAAGATTGCTGAAATTAAAGAGCTCGAAAACGAAAAATCAAATCTACTTGCACGTATGAATATTATTCAGCAACTACAGAGTTCTCGACCTCAAGTAGTGCATGTTTTTGATCAAATGGTTAGCACCATACCAACCGGCGTTTACCTAACCAGTATAAAAAATACTGGCCCAACAATTACATTGGAAGGGTTTGCTCAATCAAACGCTCGCGTTTCCTCTTATATGCGTAATGTTAATGATGCTGATTGGTTAACTAGCCCGCGTCTTGATGTTATTGAAACACAAAATGATAAAGGTCAACGCATTAGTAAGTTTACCTTGGTCGTTAAACAAACATCTCCTACTGCAAAAAAAGCGGCTAATGAAGAGGAGGATGCTCAATGAACATATCAGAACTAAATGAACTTGATTTTGATGACATGGGCAACTGGCCTATTGCCGCTAAAGCACTTGGTATTGCCGTTATATGTCTTGCTGTTTTAGGTGGTGGTTATTGGTTCGATACAAAAGACCAATTGGCTGAACTTGAGCGCATCGAACAAACAGAACGCAAGCTTAAAGCTGAATTCAAAAGCAACGCACGTAAAGCGGCCAACATCGAACTATATAAGCAACAAATGATTGATATGAAGCAGTCTTTTGGTGCGATGTTGAAACAACTCCCTAGCCAAACCGAAGTTGCCGAATTACTTGTTGATATTTCACAAACCGGTTTAGCCAGTGGCCTTGAGTTTGACCTGTTTAAAGTTGATAACGAAGTCCCTTTAGACTTCTATGCAGAGTTACCTATTCGTATTCGTGTTACTGGCGATTACCATGAGTTTGGTAGTTTTGTCAGTGGCGTGGCTGCTTTGCCTCGTATTGTCACCTTGCATGACTTTTCAATTAAAGACAGCAAAGAAAACGGTCAACTGATAATGGAAGCAACTGCGAAAACTTATCGGTATATCGATGAAGAAACAGATACACCTGATAATGGAGGTGCTAAATAATGAAAACTAAAAAGCAGCACCTTAGCTATTTACGCCATGGCAGTTTAGCAACTCTTTGTCTGATGCTAGCCGCTTGTGGTAGCAGCGCGCATCAAGATTTACGTAATTTTACTGACAAAGTAAAAGCCGATGCCGCTAAAGTAACCACTATTGATGCATTGCCTGATATTCAGCCCTATGAAACTTATCTATATAGATCTGATGAGCGTCGCGATCCATTTACAAACACCGTCGCTGCGGATGATGAAACCATTGCTAGTACCGATGACAGTATTCGCCCACCAAGCAATCATCGTAAAGAAGCACTTGAGGCCTTTCCTCTTGATTCATTACGCATGGTTGGCACATTGCAACGTGATGACACGCTGTGGGCTATCGTCAAAATTCAAAACAATCCGGATGGTGGTATTCACCGCATAGTAACCGGTAATTACCTTGGTCAGAACTATGGCCGTGTTATTAACGTATCCGAAGAAAAAATTAATCTCATCGAAGTGATACCGAATGGACTTGGGGGCTGGCGTGAACGTGAAGCCTCTATTGCCCTGAGTGAAGAGTAAGGGGAAATACAATGAGTGGAAGCAATACAATGCGAAATAATAATCTAATAAAACGCCTCACTACATGGTTGTTTGCCTTAGTTAGTCTGGCACTGTTGCCAGCCTCTGCTTATGCTGCAGCAACACTCGATGAGATTAGTTACTCAACTCTGCCGGGTAACAAGGTTCAGTTAAAATTTAGTATGTCAGGTGATGTTAAAGAACCTATCAGCTTCACAACTGACAACCCTGCACGTATCGCCTTAACCTTTGCCGATACAACAAGCCAAGTTAAAAAGAAATCAACTAGCATCAGTGTTGGTGTCGCTCGTAGCGTTACCGCCGTTGAAGCTGGTGGCCGTACACGCGTTGTTGTGAATCTAGTAAAGTTAGTTCCCTACTCACTGACACGAAAAGGCAACAATTTTTATGTAACATTAAATACCGGTGGTAATAGTCGCAGCACCACAACCGCATCTGAAACACCTGCTGCTGTTGCTATTCAAACGGGTAGCCATAGTATTGATAACATTGATTTCCGCCGTGGTGAAAAAGGCCAGGCACGCATTATCATTACCATGTCAGATCCAAAAACAATTGTTGACCTTAAAGAAGAAGGCGGCAAGATTGTTGCAAACTTCTTGAATTCAACACTGCCTGAAAGACTGCAGCAACGTCTAGATGTACTTGATTTCGCTACTGCAGTAAAAACTATTGATAGTTACCAACGTGGTGACAACGTTAAGATTATTATTGACCCTGCGGTACTTGAATTTGAACATCTTGCTTACCAAACTGGTAACGTCATGACCATTGATGTTCGTCAAATCAGTAAAGATAAACAAGCTGAACTTAGGAAGAAGAAGTTTGGCTATGTAGGTGAAAAACTTTCTCTTAACTTCCAGAATATTGATGTTCGTGCGGTACTTCAGTTAATCGCTGATTTCACTGGCCTTAACTTAGTCACTAGTGACACCGTTCAAGGTAACATCACACTTCGCTTGAAGAATGTTCCATGGGATCAAGCGATGGACATCATCCTGAAAACCAAAGGACTGTCTAAACGTCAAACTGGTAATGTGATTCTCGTTGCACCAACAGAAGAAATTGCTGCACGTGAAAAACTTGAACTTGAATCTCAAAAGCAGATTGAAGATCTCGCACCTTTACGCTCAGAGTTTATTCAAGTTAACTATGCCAAGGCTGAAGACCTTGCGTCATTACTTAAATCTGAAGATAATTCACTATTATCAATTCGCGGTAACGTGACTATTGATGAACGTACTAATACTTTATTAGTACAAGATACGGCTGAGAAGTTGATTCAGATTCGTAACTTAGTGCTTACCTTAGACATTCCTGTTCGTCAGGTGCTCATTGAATCACGAGTTGTTGTGGCCAATGATGACTTCAGTAAGGATTTGGGTGTTCGCTTTGGCATCTCAAACCGTCGAAAGGATACTGTGGCTGAAGCAGTTGGTAGTAATACCGCTATTGCCGGTAACTTAGCCGGCACAACTGATTTGATTAACTTTGACACATTAAATAGCAATGATGGTCTACAAGTTAACCTACCAGCAGCACCTGCTGATGCAACAGCTGCTTCACTTGCACTAGCCATTGCTAAACTTCCGTTTGGCAACCTATTGCAATTGGAACTATCTGCATTGCAACAAGAAGGTCGTGGCGAAGTTATATCGAACCCACGTGTTATTACGGCTAACCAGAAAGAAGCCTATATCGAGCAGGGTACTGAAATTCCATTCCTGACCTCATCGGCTAATGGTTCAACAACGATTACCTTTAAGAAGGCTGTATTGAGCTTACGTGTTACACCTCAAATCACACCAGATGATCGTGTGATTATGGACCTAACCGTAACGCAAGATACCATTGGTACATTGATTACATTATTGGGCTCTTCTGTACCAAGTATTGATACACAAGAAGTCACAACCCAAGTGTTAGTTGATAATGGCGAGACCGTTGTATTAGGTGGTGTTTACCGACGCAGAACACTTAATGAATCAGACCGTGTACCATTCTTCGGCGACTTGCCTTATGTGGGATTCTTATTCAAACAAACTACGCAAGTTAACGAAAAACAAGAACTACTGATTTTCGTTACACCTAAGATTATCAAAGACACTTTAAGTCTTAATTGATAATTAAGGCATTGCACGTCACAATTGGGGCCTGAGATATCAGGCCCCTTTTTTTATGAAGCACTTAAATAATGAATCAAGCAAGTAACATCTTTCTCGTTGGCTCTATGGGTGCAGGCAAGACCTCGGTCGGCAAACAGCTTGCAAAGGCCCTCAAACGTGACTTTATTGATAGTGATACTGAAATAGAGGATCGTACTGGCGTCAATATTCCAACCATCTTTGATATTGAAGGTGAAGCCGGTTTCCGTGCACGTGAAAGCCAAGTTATTGATGATTTAACCCAGCAAGACAAGATTGTGCTCGCCACGGGTGGTGGTGCCGTGCTCGATCCACAGAATCAAAAGGCGCTTCAATCACGTGGTATCGTGTTTTATCTCTACGCCAGCATCGACCAATTGTTTCAACGCACTCACCGTGACCGTAACCGGCCACTACTGCAAACAGACAACCCGAAACAGAAGATTACCGAGCTACTTGAACTTCGCGACCCCATTTATCGTTCAGTTGCTGATTTTGTTATCGAAACTGACGGTCAAACCGTTCGTAAAGTCGTTGATGAAATACAACGTTGTCTCGAGCAAAATTAATCCTCACACAACTCACCATACGCAAGACATTGATCGGCCAACCATTATATAATCAGACTATATAATTTCTTTGAGAAAACCAGAAGCATGAAAACATTGCATGTCGATCTTGGCACTCGAAGCTACCCTATCCATATCGGAACTGGGCTGCTCGACGATTCTGAGCTTATCCGTCCCCACATACAGGGACAGGAAGTCATGGTCGTTACCAATGAAACGATCGCCCCGCTCTACCTCGAACGGACATTAGCACTGCTTGATGGTTATGATGTCGCAACAGTGATTCTTCCTGATGGCGAACAATACAAAACGCTCGACACACTGAACCTAGTGTTTGATGCATTACTCGAAAAACATTTTACCCGCCGCTGTACCTTGATCGCATTAGGTGGTGGCGTGATTGGTGACATTACAGGTTACGCTGCGGCAAGTTACCAACGTGGTGTGAACTTTATTCAAATTCCAACCACGCTATTGGCCCAAGTCGATAGTTCGGTTGGCGGTAAAACCGGTGTGAACCACGCACTGGGCAAAAACATGATCGGTGCCTTTCATCAGCCGCAATGTGTTATTGCCGATACCGAGACGCTCAACACACTTGATGATCGCCAACTTTCTGCAGGCCTCGCTGAGATTATAAAATACGGTCTCATCAATGATGCTGATTTCTTTGAGTGGCTTGAACAAAACATGCCGAGCTTGCTGTCACGCGATCCCGATGCCCTCGCCTATGCCATAGAACGTTCATGCCATGATAAAGCAGAAATTGTTGCCGCCGATGAAAGAGAATCTGGCGTACGTGCTTTACTCAACCTTGGCCATACTTTTGGTCATGCAATTGAAACAGGAACTGGCTATGGTAATTGGTTACATGGCGAAGCCGTTGGCTGTGGTATGTGGATGGCTGCTGAACTTTCACATCAACATGGTTGGTTCACTCAAACAGAACTCGACCGTACTCGCGATATTATTGAGAAGGCAAAATTACCAATCCAGCCACCCACATCAATGAACAGTGATCAGTTCCTCGATATAATGGCCGTTGATAAAAAGAACCTTGAGAAAAAAATACGTCTCATTCTTATGAAAGGAATTGGCAAAAGTTTTATTAGTGATGATTTTGATAATACTTTATTAAAAGAACTCTTAGAAAAAAACATCGCACAAGCGAAACAGGAATAAAAGATGCACGGACGTCTACTCGCAAGCTATGCCGCACTTGATGAAACAAGTCATGGCCGTAGACACTCTGAAAAATCTCCAGCCTACCGTGGAGAGTTTCAACGTGACCGTGATCGTATTATCCACTCAACCGCATTCCGCAGGCTCGAATATAAAACACAGGTTTTTGTAAATCACGAAGGTGACCTATTCCGAACTCGCCTTACGCACTCCATTGAAGTCGCACAAATTAGTCGCACCATTGCACGCTCACTTGATCTTAATGAAGATCTATCTGAAACAATTGGACTTGCGCATGATCTCGGTCACACGCCCTTCGGTCATGCTGGCCAAGATATTTTAAATGAATGCATGCATGACTACGGTGGTTTTGAACACAACCTACAATCACTTCGTGTTGTTGATGAACTTGAAGAAAAGTATGCGCAATTCCCCGGTTTAAATTTAACCTTTGAATCACGCGAAGGGATCTTAAAACACTGCGCAATAAAGAATGCTAAATTACTCGGTGATGTCGGTGAACGATTTATTAATAAACACCAGCCCTCACTTGAAGCGCAATTAACAAACCTTGCTGATGAAATTGCTTACAACAGCCATGATGTCGATGACGGTTTAAGATCAGGACTTATCAGCCTACAACAACTTCGTGAAGTTGAATTTTTCAATCGCCTCTATGAAGAGGTTGATGAAAAATATGCCGACCTACCTGACCGCCGAAAAATATACGAGATCGTACGCCGACTAATTAGTTATCAGGTCATCGATCTTATCGAAACTAGCAAGGCACGCATTGAATCTGTCAAACCAGAGACGATTGAAGATGTGCGCCATCACTCTGAAGCCATTATTTCTTACAGCGATGCAATGCGCGAACAGAACCTTGTTATAAAGCGTTTTTTACGTGAAAACCTATATATGCATTACCGTGTACGGCGTATGAGTGCAAAATCTGCACGTATGATAAAAGAATTATTTTCGGCCTTTATGCAAGATGTATTGCTACTCCCGCCTGAATATCAAGAACGTGTTAAGCAACAGAGAAGTGAAGCTGGCGAATCAGGTCAAGCACGAATCATTGCTGATTATATCGCAGGCATGACAGATCGATATGCCATGGCTGAACATGGTAAATTATTTGATCCGAAGCAATTAACTTAGTGCCATGCGTATTTATATGCAACAAATACCTGATGATGTAGGACAAGCGCCTCGCTTTCTACATTTATTAATTCAGGAAGATTTACTTGAAGGCTGGCAACTAGTTCGCGAAATGGGTTACCAGGGAAAATCGGGGCGTGTTAGACGTAATCATTTTGAGGATTACTCTGAGGCAATACAAGCAATGCTAAAAGAACGTGACACACAAATAAAACGTGGTTATCGAGTCGTTTTTGTTGAAGGACAACATCATGAGTGATGACATGCATGCAATCTCAGGAACACCAGTTAGTTATTTGCAGCAATTGCAATTAACTAAAGAACCCTTTGCGCAAGATTCCAACTCAAATCAAGATGAATTCTTTTTACTCGACACAGAAAGAGCTCAACGCATCAACATGCTTTATCACATGTCACAAAATAGTGAATTACTACTTGTCGTGACTGGCATTGAAGGTAGTGGTAAAACTAGTTTATTAAATAGATTTATTGAAATGCGCACCGAGAACTGGCGACAGTGCGTAGTCAATGCTAACACCATGACCAACCCAGATCAGTTGTTAATTGAAATTGCCGAGGGGTTTGGCTTACCACAAGATACCGTTACTTTTGGTAGCGGTCTTGAAATGTTACAAAAACGTCTTACTGATATGAAACTCAGTGAACTAATGCCAATTCTTATTATTGATGATGCACATGAACTACCCACCGCGTCACTGACCATTTTATTGAAACTCTCAGAACTCTCCGATAACAATGAGCGTTTACTTCGGATCGTTTTATTTGCTGAGCCGATAATTATGGAAATGTTCGATGCGCCTGAGCTAAAAGAAGTCCGGCATCGCATTACCCATACTTTGACGATGCCGTCACTCACCGAACAACAAAGTATCGACTACATTCAATACCGACTTTCTGTAGCAGGTCTGCAAGGTGATAATCCTTTTTCTCAAGGACAAATGAAACGCATTCATCGGCAGGCGAATGGTGTTCCAGGGCTTATTAATAAATTCGCGCAAGAGATTTTATTAGGCACTACCGTAAAACAACATAGCAGTAGTGATGGTTTAAGTTTAGCGACTCGTCTACGTTCACTCATGAGTATCTTCTTAATCTTAGGAATCGCCGGACTTGTCACTTGGTATTTAAGTAGTGATGTCATTAATTCATTAGGTAAAAAACAAACCACTAAATTAGAAACTCGCGAGCTACCATTATTACCGCCTAGCCTCAAAGTGCCTAGACAAGATGGCGATGCGATTGTTACTGCCGCAGCCAAAAATAATACTGATAAAATTATAGCGTCAACTAAAAAACCGATCGCTATTGAAAAGCCTCTTATTAAAGAAGTCGAATTAGTTAAAAAAGAAACTACTGTCGAAAAAACGCCTGTTAAAGAAATAGCTAAACAAGCCATTGCCGCAGAAAAAACTACTGATAAAAAAATTGTTGCTGAAATTAAACCAATAGCTAAACCTGTGGTTAGCAAAAAGACCGAAACAAAACCAACAACTACAACAAAAACGGTCATTACTAAAAAACCTGCGGCTATCACGAAACCTACATCCAAGCCGGTCGTTGCCACAAAGCCAGCAACTAAATCGGTAGTCACTAAAAAGCCTGCCGCTACAACGAAACCCACTCCAATCAAAAAAGATTGGCTAACGCAGCAAAATAAAAATCATTTCACATTACAAATAATGGGTAGTGGCAAACGCAGTTCCTTAGCGCTGGTACAAAAAGCCCACAAAATCGGCTCTCAGAGCGCGATTATTCGTACCGATCTTAAGGGCAAAGATTGGTTTATTCTCATCTATAAGGCCTACCCAACCAAGCAACAAGCCCGAAATGCAGCAAATATACTACCTAGCGCACTGCGCCTCACCAAACCTTGGCCTAGACGCTTAGGTGACATCAAATCACTTAAATAGCTCTCTTTTTCTGCACCAAAATAGTGCGATTCGGGTTATTCCTGCTTGAAATGCAAGGCTATTAGCCGCATCTGAATTGCTAATGTAGCCTCCTCGCCTGTATAATTACTGCCCTTTTGCCTTGGTCTTGACGTCCTAGGTATTTGGCACAAATTTAATCTACAAGAACGGGCTGTACTGTGAGTTATTCCGATAAAATTCAATCTGGCATTTACCGACCAGAATTCGAAAAAGAAAATTGCGGCTTCGGCCTTATTGCACATATGGACGGCAAGCCTAGTCACTGGCTGCTTGATACCGCCATTAGTGCCTTGGCGCGCCTGACGCATCGTGGCGCCGTTGCTGCTGATGGCAAATCTGGCGATGGCTGTGGTCTATTAATTAGTAAACCCGATAGCTTCATGCAAGCCGCGGCAAAAACATGTGGTTTCACACTAAGTGAAATTTATGCCGTGGGCATGGTGTTCCTTAATACGGATACTGCACTTGCTGACAAAGCGCGCTCTATACTCGAAAAAGAACTCAAGGCCGAAGGTCTCGATGTACAAGGTTGGCGTAGTGTCCCAACCGACCCAGCAATTTGTGGTGAAGAAGCACTAGCAAGTCTTCCGCTTATTGAACAAATTTTTATTAATGCCGCTGAAGGTATGAACGACGCTGATTTTGAACGACACCTTTATATTGCACGCCGTCGCAGCGAAAATCAGATCGAAGCCAACGACCCAATGTTCTACGTGTCGTCACTTGCTTCGAAAGTTATTTCCTATAAAGGTTTGGTTATGCCGGAATATTTACCGGTTTTCTTTACCGATCTAAAAGATCCAACAATGGAAACCAGTCTGGCTGTTTTCCATCAACGCTTTTCAACTAATACTTGGCCACAGTGGCGCCTTGCTCAACCATTCCGCTACCTCGCACACAATGGTGAAATTAATACCGTGCAAGGTAACCGTAACTGGTCGGTAGCACGCGGACATAAGTTTGAAACGCCGACTATTCCAATGGCCGATGTTCGCCCATTGGTTTCAATGACAGGTTCAGATTCAAACAGCATGGATAACATGCTTGAAGCCTTGCTTGCCGGTGGTATGGATATCTTCCGTGCCATGCGTTTGTTGATTCCACCTGCATGGCAGAACGTTGAAAACATGGATCCGGATCTACGTGCATTCTATGAATACAATTCCATGCACATGGAACCATGGGATGGCCCTGCCGGTGTTGTACTGACTGATGGTCGTTATGCTGCCTGTACGGTTGATCGCAATGGTCTACGACCAGCGCGTTGGGTTACGACAAAAGATCGTCATATCACTATCGCTTCAGAAGTTGGTGTTTACGAATATAACCCTGAAGATGTTGTTGCCAAAGGTCGTTTAAAACCAGGCGAAATGTTTGCTGCCGATATGAAAACGGGCGAGCTACTTTTCCCTAAAGACATCGATAACTTACTAAAAGGTCGCCAGCCTTACAAGCAGTGGATGGCTGAAAATTCAAGCCACCTTGAAGCAAAGTTGGAAGAAGATTGTCTGTCTGAATGCATGGCTGATGACCAACTCAACGTCTACCAAAAAATGTTCCAAGTAACATTTGAGGAACGTGATGAGATTATTCGTGTGCTTGGTGAAAATGGTATGGAAGCCATTGGCTCAATGGGTGATGACACGCCATTCCCGGTGCTATCACGCCTAGTTCGTTCACCTTATGACAATTTCCGTCAACAATTTGCACAGGTAACCAATCCACCGATTGACCCGATACGTGAACAGATTGTTATGTCACTGGAAACTTGTCTGGGTCGCGAGCGTAATATGTTCGAAGAAACGCCTGAGCATGCAGCGCGCTTACTAGTTAGATCGCCCATTCTGTCTCATGGCAAATTTAAGCAACTGCTTGCAATCGGTTCAAGTGATACTGAATATGCTGTAGAAACAATTTCGCTAAACTACCCACACGACGTCACACTGGAAGCGGCTATTAATGACATTGCAAACAAAGCCTCTGCTGCAATTAATAACGACAAGGCCATACTTATACTAACTGATCGTGACATCAGTGAAGCTACCTATCCTGTGCATGCCTTGTTTGCAACAGGTGCCGTACATCACCGTCTGGTCAAAGAAGGTCTGCGCTGTGATGCCAATATCATTGTTGAAACAGGTACCGCACGTGATTCACATCACTGCGCCGTCTTAATCGGTTACGGTGCGACTTGTATCTACCCATATATTGCCTACGAATGTCTCAACGACATGGTTCGCAATGGTGACGTTGAATCGAAAAATGCAAACGACCTCGAACGGAACTACCGCCGTGGTATCGACAAGGGTCTATACAAAATCACTTCAAAGATGGGCATCTCGACAATTGCCAGTTATCGCGGTTCACAATTATTTGAATCTGTCGGTCTACATCAAGATGTTGTTGATCTATGTTTTAAAGATACCACCAACCGTGTTTCTGGTATTCGTTTCAATGATTTTGAAATTGACCAAAAGAAACTATGCGAACTTGCATGGAATCCGCGCAAGAAGATTGGCCAAGGTGGTCTATTACGTTACGTTCATGACACGGAAGATCATGCCTACAACCCAGACGTTGTTAAGAGCTTACAAGAAGCTGTTAAAAGTGGTGACTTCGCTAAGTGGAAGATTTATTCCGCATTAGTCGATAACCGCGCACCAATTAGTCTTCGTGACTTGCTAAAGCTTAGTGACGAACCAACGGCCATCAATGTTGATAACGTAGAACCCGTTGAAGATATTCTTAAACGTTTCGATTCTGCGGCCATGTCACTGGGTGCATTATCACCAGAAGCACATGAAACACTCGCTGAAGCCATGAACAATCTCGGTGCTCGTTCTAATTCAGGTGAAGGTGGCGAAGATCCCGCTCGTTACGGAACAGTGAAACGTTCTAAGATAAAACAAGTTGCCTCTGGTCGTTTTGGTGTGACTCCTGCTTACTTGCGTAGCGCCGAAGTAATGCAAATTAAGATTGCTCAAGGTGCAAAACCAGGTGAAGGCGGGCAGCTTCCTGGTCACAAGGTCAATGAAACTATTGCCAAACAACGTTATTGCAATGTCGGTGTCGGCCTAACATCGCCACCACCACATCACGATATTTATTCAATTGAAGACCTCGCTCAACTTATTTATGACTTAAAACAAGTTAACCCTGATGGGCTTGTATCTGTGAAACTGGTTGCTGAAGCCGGTGTCGGTACCATTGCAGCTGGTGTTGCTAAAGCCTATGCCGATCTGATTACCATATCTGGTTATGACGGCGGGACAGGTGCATCACCGCAAACATCCGTTAAGTATGCAGGTAGTCCGTGGGAACTTGGTTTATCTGAAACACATCAAATTCTGCGTGCCAATGACTTACGCGGCAAGGTTCGTCTACAAACTGACGGCGGTCTGAAAACCGGTCTTGATGTCATCAAGGCGGCTATCCTCGGTGCAGAAAGTTTCGGCTTTGGTACAGGCCCAATGATTGCCATGGGTTGTAAGTTCCTACGTATTTGTCACCTTAATAACTGTGCAACGGGTGTCGCGACACAAAATGATATTCTACGCAAAAAATACTACACCGGTGAAGTGCAAGCAGTAATGAATTACTTCAGCTTTATCGCCGAAGAAGTACGTGAACACTTAGCCACATTAGGTGCTAAATCACTGGCTGATATTATTGGTCGCACTGAGTTACTAAAAGAATCAGACGGTGATACCGAGAAGCAGCAATCTCTCGACCTATCCGCATTGTTATCTAATGCCGGCGTTGCTGCTGATAAAGCGCAGTTCTGTGCACAACCATTCAATGAACCTTTTGATAAAGGTGAACTGGCTGAGCAAATGGTTAACGATGCACTTGATGCTATTGAAAATAGCGATGGTGGTGAATTCAGTTATACCGTTCGCAATACTGACCGTTCTATCGGTGCTCGTCTATCTGGCGAGATCGCGATTCGCCATGGTAACAATGGCATGGATGATTACCCGCTACAGCTAAATCTGACAGGTACTGCCGGACAAAGTTTTGGTGTCTGGAATGCCGGTGGTCTCAACATGACCCTTGAAGGTGATGCCAACGATTACGTCGGTAAAGGCATGGCTGGTGGCAAATTAGTTATTCATCCACCTACGAAAAGTAGTTTCAAATCACATGAAACCACTATTATCGGTAACACTTGTTTATACGGCGCAACTGGCGGCACCTTATATGCCTCAGGCTTAGCGGGTGAACGCTTTGCTGTTCGTCTTTCTGGTTGTCATGCCGTCGTTGAAGGCGTCGGTGATCACGGCTGTGAATACATGACCGGTGGTCACGTTACTGTGCTCGGTAAAACTGGTACTAACTTTGGTGCGGCCATGACCGGTGGCTTTGCCTACGTCTATGACGAAGATAATAACTTCGCTGACTGCATCAATGCCGATGTCGATATACACCGTGTGCAACCAGAAAGCATGGAAGCACACCGTAACCACCTACGTGATGTGATTACTGATTTCGTAAAAGAAACCGGTAGTGAACGTGGACAATTTATTCTGGACAACTTTGCAGATTGTGCGAACAAGTTCTGGCTGGTTAAACCAAAAGCCGCCAAACTTGAATCACTAATGGCCAACCTGCAACAGTGTGCTGCCTAAGCAAAATATATTATTAAGCGCAGGCATAAATAGAGAGTAATAAGATGGGTAATAATTTCCAATTCCTCGAGGTTGAACGCCACAACCCGAAGAAGAAAGATGCGAAAGTTCGCATTAAAGAATTCGGCGAAATCTATGGCGAATTTGATAGTAGCCACGCTGCCGAACAGTCTGATCGCTGTCTACATTGCGGCAACCCTTACTGTGAGTGGAAATGCCCTGTTCATAACTACATTCCTAATTGGCTAAAGCTGATTGCTGAAGGTAAATTATTTCAAGCTGCCGATCTTTCTCACCAAACCAACAGCCTTCCAGAAGTTTGTGGTCGCGTTTGTCCTCAAGATCGACTTTGCGAAGGGGCTTGTACCTTAAGCGAAGGTGGCTTTGGTGCTGTAACCATTGGTGATGTAGAAAAATACATTACTGATACCGCACTAGAACAAGGCTGGCGCCCTGATCTTTCTAAGGTAGAAGATACTGGCAAACGCGTTGCTGTCATCGGAGCAGGACCTGCCGGTCTTGGTTGTGCTGACATCCTCATTCGCAACGGTGTTAAACCCGTCGTTTATGATCGTTACGCAGAAATTGGTGGCCTGCTCACCTACGGTATTCCTTCTTTCAAATTAGAAAAAGATGTTATCACGCGTCGTCGTGAAATCATGGAAGGCATGGGCATTGAATTCAAACTCAATACCGATGTCGGCAAAGATATCAGCATTGAATCACTTGTTGCTGAATATGATGCCGTATTCCTCGGTACCGGCACGTACAGTTATATGAAGGGTGGTTTCCCCGGTGAAGAACTTAATGGCGTTTACGATGCGCTGCCATTCCTCATCTCAAATACCAAGAAGCTACTCGGCGAAACAGACAGCTGTATCGACATGAAAGGCAAGAAGGTTGTTGTACTCGGTGGTGGTGATACCGCCATGGATTGTAACCGTACTTCAATACGCCAAGGTGCTGAAAGTGTGAGCTGTGCTTACCGCCGTGACGAAGCCAATATGCCTGGCTCGAAACGTGAAGTTGCCAATGCAAAAGAAGAAGGCGTTGAATTCCTCTGGAATCGCCAACCTGTCGAGATTGTCGGTACAGATAAGGTTGAAGGCATTAAGGTTATCACCACAAAACTAGGCGAACCTGATGAACGTGGTCGTCGTAGCCCTGAACCTATTGCGGGTAGTGAAGAAATTATTCCAGCCGATCATATTTTGATCGCCTTTGGTTTCCGTCCTAGCCCACCAACTTGGCTATCAGCTCTTGGTGTAGAGCTAGATGATCGTGACCGCGTTAAAGCGGCAGATGGTAAGTTTAGTTTTCAAACAAGCAATGAAAAAATATTTGCTGGCGGTGACATGGTTCGAGGTTCTGACCTCGTCGTTACTGCTATATATGAGGGACGTCAGGCTGCCGAAGGCATTCTGGATTACTTGGACGTTTAATTAAAAAAATAAATGGAGAATACGAGGCAATGCGAAATAATTATAGCCTCGTCAACGAAAACATGACTGAATTAAAAAACGATCGTTTCCTTCGCGCATTATTACGCGAACCTGTAGACCGCACACCTATCTGGATCATGCGCCAAGCTGGCCGCTATTTACCAGAATACCGTGCAACTCGTGAGAAAGCTGGTGACTTCATGAGCCTGTGTAAAAATGCAGACCTCGCCTGTGAAGTAACACTACAGCCGCTCGAACGCTTTGATCTAGACGCCGCTATTTTATTTTCAGACATCTTAACCATTCCAGATGCAATGGGTCTTGGTTTATATTTCTCAGCCGGCGAAGGTCCTCGTTTCAAAAATCCTATTCGCACTGCTGCTGATGTCGATAAGATTGGTGTGCCTGATCCAGAAGGCGAACTGCAATATGTTATGAACGCAGTACGTACTATCCGTCGCGAGCTCAATGGTCGTGTGCCACTGATTGGTTTTTCAGGTAGCCCATGGACATTGGCTACTTACATGGTTGAAGGCAGCGGTACTAAAGACTTCGCTAAGAGTAAGGGCATGATGTTTGAACAACCTGCCTTGCTGCATAAACTACTAGAAAAACTCGCCGACAGTGTAACGAGTTACCTTAATGCACAAATTAAGGCTGGCGCCCAAGCCGTGATGATCTTTGATACTTGGGGTGGCGTATTAACCCCGCGTGACTATAAAGAATTCTCTCTTTCCTACATGCAACGCATTGTTAGCGGTCTTATTCGTGACCATGATGGCCGCAAGGTTCCTGTCGTTATGTTTACCAAAGGAGGCGGTTGCTGGTTAGAAGATATCGCCGCCGCTGGTCCTGATGCAGCGGGTCTTGACTGGACTATGGATATTGGTGAAGCCAGAAAATGTGTTGGCGATAAAATCGCTCTACAAGGTAATATGGATCCTTCAATCTTATACGGATCACCAGAGCGAATTAAACAAGAAGCACGACTAATTATTGATAGCTATGGAAAAGGTAGTGGCCATGTATTCAATCTAGGTCATGGTATTCATCAGCACGTTAACCCTGATAATGTAAAAATCCTTGTTGATGAGGTTCACGAGTACAGCAAATCATTTCATGACTGAACATGAAAAGCCTTAACTGGCTTTTCTGTATTCAGTCATTTGCATCTTTGCCTCTTCGAGTACTCCGTAACGCATTGCCATGTGTGTCATTTCAACATCGCCACGCACATCAAGCTTACTGAAAATACGGTAGCGATAAGTACTAACTGTCTTCGGGCTCAAACATAACTTATCAGCAATCGATTGTACTTTTTGTCCTTTTACAAACATAAACATAATCTGCAATTCACGATTCGATAAATTCATAAATGGTGATGCCTGCGCTGTTGCTGTTGTTTGTTTCGCCATGCATTGCGCCATATCCGTGCTCACATAACGTTTACCTGCACGAGCGGCCTTAATAGCCGAAAATAAATCATTAACTGAACTTCTTTTACCAAGACAAGCCATTGCACCTGCTTGCAATATCCTTGAAGGAAAAGGCTCATCAACCTGATTCGTCAGTACAATAATTTTTAACTGTTTATTACTAGCAAGCATTCTTCTTGTCACATCAAACACTGACAAGTGCTCACTACCTAAATTCATAACAACTATATCTGGTTTGGTTTCTCGCGCCTTAATCAAAGCCTCGCCGCTTTCTACCGCCTCATCAACGGATGAAATCATTTCGTGATCTAACAATAGGCGCTTAATCCCAGCACGAACCAAACTGTATTCTTCAACTAGCAATATCTTGCTCACAATATTTCCCCTCATGTGAATGTTGGGAACATTTTGCCAAACTGAGATTTCAGCGCGATGACACATGCCGCAGCAATAGTGTGACTTATTCACACCGCCGCAAACAGGGAAGAAAGTTTATTTAAATCAGAAGGATAGGAGTTATCGGCGCGTTAATTTAATACTTCTGCCAAGATCTTTTACGCAGCTAATTTGTTTCAAATTATCTAGCTGACATTCAAGACTATGCACGGTGCGCTGTAATCCCGTTTTAATGATAGGACTAGGTCGAGTAATATCAGCCTCACCATCATCACCAGGGATCACTACGGGTTTACCTTGTACTGATGACAAAATATTATTTCGGTAACTGGCACTAAATTCACCCGTTTCACTAATATGTTTAATGTTGATAATAATTCGATAGGTAAAGGTTGTGTTACCACGCTTACCCTTTAAATCTTTTTTCGAAACACAATACAGACCATCATTTTTATTTTTACATTGAGTGATTTCTGATGGTAAATATTTAGCCGGCTTGCCTCTTTCCAGCCACTTACTTCTTAATAACAATCCGCGTAAGTTACTATCAGCTGTTGCAACGACCGTTGGTTTGTTCACTACTGCACGGGACTTAGGCTCAACACGTTTAACCGCTACCTGCTTAGGTTTTATTTTTTTAGCTACACCACGCTGAGTAAGGGCAATAAGCTTTCCATACTCATGAGCGGCTTTCCAAAAACCGTTAGCTTTTGCCTTCTTTAACCATGACAAGGATTTATCATAATTCTTACTGACATGCTGGCCATCACGATACATACCAGCAAGATAATATTGTGCAGGGGCATAATTTTTATTTGCCGCCTTCCGTAACCACTTCTCAGCTTCGCTATAACTTTTCTTTGTACCGAGTCCCTTTAAATACATAAAGCCGACTTTAAACTGCGCCTTTAAATAACCGCTAGCCGCTGCTTTCTTAATCCACTCAAAAGCTTTACTTTCATCAATGCCAGTTCCCTGTCCCTTAAGGTACATATTACCAACATCATATTGAGAGCGCGGCTTACCGGCTGCAGCTTCAGCAGATTTCTTTATGAACTGTTCATTCCAAACATAATCACTGGTATCAGCAAAAGCCAATACCGGCAATATCATAAATAAGAAAAACACATTCCTTGTTGTCATACGCTATCTCCTGCTTATCTCGTTCGTCTTACGGAAAAACGAGATGACTATATATAGCGCACTTAAAACATTCTAAATTCTGCTATAGGTAACTTTTTCTCGTTTTGCACCACGGTAACACGTTAAACTGCGACCTGTTGCTCGGCAACGCATAAGCTCTTTCTTCTGATCACCATATTCTAATGGTATTACAACATCAGGATCATCTGGATCATTTGGAAAAATTAACGTGATGTATTTATGATATTCACCCGTAAATTCACCCTTATTATTAAAGTCACTATACGTTGCCCTCATAGTATAAGAAATAACACCATAGGCTTCGTCATATTCCATTTCTTTACTTTCACAAACAAGGTTGCCAGCTTTAATCTTACACTTCGTCATTGGTGAGGGAAGTAATACCGCAGGCTTACCTTTTATTTGCCATTCATTACCTGTAATTAAATTTTTCAATGCCTGCTTGCTCAACTTACTACCGGCTGACTTTTGTTTCCCTACTCTAGCCTTCGGACGTGGCGCAGGTTTTCGTTTAGGCGCAACCTTGGCAACTTGTACAGGGCGAGGATCAAATCGTGCTTCTTCCTTCCGCTGTTGCTGGAGAGCCAATTTTGCTTCGAGACGTTCCACCTCACGTTTTGCTGGATTGTAACCCGCAGCATGCGCTTTTTTATGCCACTTAAGTGCTTTCTGAATACTTACCTTCACACCATCGCCAGCAGCATATAATTTTCCGAGGTAGTACATAGCCGGTTTATAACCTTGTCCGGCTGACTTACTCACCCACTTAAAAGCTTTACCGCTATCCTTCTTTGTACCTTCACCACGATGATACAAATAGCCTAATTTATATTGAGCGCGTGAATAACCTTTTGCCGCGGCCTTTTGAAACCAGTTAAATGCTTGTTTTGCATCTTGCATCGTACCCTGACCTTTCAGGTACATATTACCCACATCGTACTGTGCCTTAAGATTACCTTCAGCGGCTTTCGCACTCTTCTTCTCAAACTGTTGGTTCCAAATATAATCACTTGTATCTGCAACAACGACTGATGTGATAAAAAATAAAGACAACACACATAATACTTTCTTCATACGGTACAACCCCTGACAATGCAGCCTGACTATCCTCACAGGCAGAACAAGGTCTTTCAATTAATAAATCCCTATAGAATAGGTATAGACAAGATTTCGCTCCCCCTCAAGGTGAATCGCGAACTTAAGACAAGTAAATCAGTAATTTGTCGATAATATTTTCTGACTGGGAGGCATAACCACCACCAAATAGGTTGAAATGGTTCAATATGTGGTAAAGCTTGTAAAGATCGCGGCGCCTCGTATAGCCTACATCTAAAGGCCAAACCTGCTCATAAGCCGTATAAAAATCCGCAGAAAAGCCACCAAATAGCTCAGTCATAGCCATATCCGTTTCTCGGTCACCATAATAAACGGCGGGATCGTAGATCACCGGCTGGCCATCACTATCAAAACCAGCATTTCCTGACCATAAATCACCGTGCAACAAAGAAGCTTCAGGGGTATACGACTCAAAATAGAGGCCTAAACCATCCAATAAGCGCTGACCTTTGTCCCTCGCTGACTTATTTAAACCATTGCGCGCCGCTAATTCTAATTGGTAAGCAAAGCGCTGTTCCCTTAAAAAGGCCACCCAGTCTGCTGTCCAGTCATTAAGCTGGGGTGTTGCACCAATGGTGTTATCTCGATGCCAACCATAGCCACGACCAGCGGAATTGAATTGATGTAAGTGCGCTAATTGCTCTCCCAGCAGTGCCTCGCCTGAGGCCCCTCCACGTGAAAATTGAATATTCTCTAACACTAAATAGGCATGTGTATTTGTTTCCCCATAACAAATAACGGTTGGCACACGAATCACTTTAGGTTGAGCTAACGCCAATAAACCCTCCGCTTCTGCGGTAAACATATCCAATTGCCCAACACGATTCAGCTTAAGGAAAAACTCTCGGCCACACTGCCCTTCGAGACGATAGGCATCATTAATGTCACCGCCTGCTACCGAACTGTGATTTTCCATTTGGAATGGTGAGCCTGTACTCACGCTGATATCAGCGCAGATAGCATCTAAGTTGAATTCATTCATGAAAAACAAACTACCCCCTTTGCCTAAACATAATCAAGTAAGCAACACGCAAAAAAAAGGGGTACCTATAAGGTACCCCTAAATACATATATAAGGAGGAGAAACTAAAAAATGCAGAAACTACGTCAATTAGCCAATTGGCTTGTGTATAACTAGTATTTATACTTCCTGCAATCAACGTGCCAGATTAGATTGACTATAAATCAGTTACTTACTCTCTAAATTTATCGACCTTGCGGCAATATATTGACCTATAACGTCAGTAAGCTGACGCTCAGTGACCACGCAACTTTAGCAATTTACTTGAAGAGTTGGCGATAAGTTCTATTATCTATGTAAAATAATACAATAAATTGCGCAGGATGACGCTGCATGCCCACTGAAAGTGATACAAATACTGAAAATCTCCCACATTTACTAGTCGTAGATGATTCACGGCTAATGCGTCGTGCTATTGGCAAGATTCTAGGCAAAGAATATCGCATCACCGAAGCGGAAGATGGCAAGGTCGCCTGGGAACTACTGCAGTCCAGTAACGATATTCAAGTCGTATTTTCAGATCTCTCCATGCCCAACCTCGATGGTTTTGGCCTACTTGAGCTAATTCGTAATAGCGAAGACCCATCAATAAATGAATTACCCGTCATTATCATTACCGGTGCGGAAGATGATGATGCCATTAAACATAAGGCTCTCAATAACGGCGCATCAGACTTCATTAGTAAACCCTTTGAATCTGCCGAACTTCGCACCCGAGCCAAAACCCATATTCGTCTTGAAGAAACACATAAGAAACTTAACCAAACTGAATCTGAACTTGAAGCACAGGCTACCGTAGACAAACTCACTGGCCTGAGTAATAAAAAATATTTCGAAAGTCATATTGTTAAAGATCTTTCTTATGCCAAGCGCCATCGTTGTGAACTGACATTAATATTTCTTGAAGTCGATAATTTTCAAACACTTTTCCTCAAACAGGGAAAAACCGTTGCTGATGAGGTTCTGAAAAAAGTCGCCGACATTGGCCGTGAAAATATTCGTAATGAAGACACTCTTGCGCGTATCGGTCTATCTAAACTCGCGTTCATTCTGCCTGCAGCTAACCGCATTGGTGCCAAACGTCTTGCTCAGCGCATTAGCCAACAAATTAGTGACATAGAGATAACGCCCGTTACAACCAGTATTGGTATTGCTGCCATTGATATCAATAATGACATTAGCGTCAGCGATATTATTAATCTTGCTGAAGAACATTTACAACAAGCTCATCAACAAGATAGCAACAGTATCATTATTGATGACAATCACACCGAAGAAGAAATAATAACATCTGAACCAGAAAAAGAACCTGTAGAAGAAAAGCTAGCAGCATTAAAATCATTACCGGATATGAATACCGCAACACAAATGGCTTCTAGTGATGAAGCCGAACGACTTCAACCATATCTTGCTGTTTTATTAAAAGGAATTTTGCCTCTTTTAAAACTATGTAATAGCAGCCTTAAATTAGAAATAGATGAGGCCATCACGCGTATTGAAAAGTATTTAGCTTAAATAATATTAAACTTATTTCCCACGCTGCATCTCAGCATACTGCAAAGCCAATTTTGCCTGACTGACAAACTGTATAAATCCTTGTTGCATGATGTCATTTACAGGTCCCGAACGAGGGCCATTATCTACATAAAAAAGACCCACTGGCTTATTCCCTGCACGAAGTGCACTGATCATAAATGATGACACTCCCACTTTTTTAATAAATGCCTCTGGTATCGAATCTTTCCATGCTGCATCATTTACATCACTAACACATAATTCATTGCCTTCACGAAGTACCTTTATAAAAAGGTTTTTCTTATCACGAACCTGCAAATCAAAATATCCTTTCAACGGATCTAATAAATCACCAACGCCTAAACGCATCTGCAATTCAGTATGATCTGCATTCAATAAACAAAGTGAAACTCGCTTAAAACCAATGCCCCGGTGCAAACCATCTAATACCTTTCCAAATACATGATGCACGCCTGCAGCAGAAGTAATTAAACCTGTAATTTCTTGTAAAATAGACAACTGCACTTGCAAATTACCTTGATGTTCTAGCGTTGCTGATTCTTTATCACTACTCGTTGTTTTAGAAACATTTATTTTTTCTTCTTGTTTTACAGCGCTTGCTGAAGATTCATTTCTAGTTTCATCGCTGTCCAGAAATTCATCAATTAAATCGCCATCTTTTAACAAACCATTATTTTTCGCCCGTGTTCCTGCAAAGAACGCAAGCTGTCTTGCTGTTTTATTTAATAAAGCATCTTCACTCGCGCGTACTGGTGGCATTAATAACTTCACATCCAAACCATAATCACTGGCAAGATCACAACTGGTTCGGAAAGTTTGCTGCATACTTTCTTCAATTTCGTTTCGTTCAATGCCAACCGCATCGGCTAGATTTTGATATATATCACCCAAGCCTTGTTTCGAACGATTACTTCTTGCGTAAATCACATCCAAACTTTCATGTGCAAGTGATGCAAGCGCATTATTAATATCCGTCACATCTCGTAATGTTTTATCTGATTTTTTTGCATAAGGATTCATGGTTTTTACAACACTATTACCAAAGCCCCATTGTTCTGCCAATTTCCGACCAATCAAATAAAATGACCCACCTAATTCTTGTTGCTGAATCTTCCCCCAGCTAACATCGGTTTCTCTACTTTGCCGTGACATGTCGTCATATTTTTCAGGTAATGCATAGGCAACAATAATCTCACCTAGACCATGCAATAAACCACAAATGTAACTTTCCTCAACGTCTTTAATTCCTGCCTTCTCGGCAATTTCTCTTGCCATGCCTGCCGTAAGAAATGCATTCACCAACATTAAATTCATATCAACACTGGGATGCTCAGAGTTAAAACTGTCGATTAACTTTAGGGTAAGACAAAGGCTACTGATCGTTTCAAAACCCAATAATATAACTGAGCGAGAAACCGATGCTATTTTTCCAAAGCCGCGATTGTAATAAGGTGAATTAGCGAGTTGCAATAACTTAGTAACCAAGTTGGCATCTTTCATCACTTCAACAGCAAGCGACATAGCGTCACTGTCTTCATCTTTACTAACGCGACGAATTTTATTTAAAGAAGCACTAAAAATTGGTAAATCACCCAATTCCGACATGCGTTGCTCAATTTGCTTGAGTATTTCGCGATTATCTACTTCATCCACTAACTGTTGTTTCTGTGCTGCCATTCAAACTACCCTGCGCGCGTGTTATAATAGAGTATCCTTATACAGCTAGTTATCGGCGCGCCCAGCTAAAGCATTAATCTAGGAACTGTGGCAGGAGAGCCATGATCAGTAACAGCAAAAAACTCTTATCTCGGCACATGAGCTTGCCCTGCTCTACAAAACCCATCCTCCTGCCAGCGACAGGCTCGATAGACTGGATCCTGCCTTGGAGCAATTTGAAGACCCTATCGAAGAATCACCACTACCCGAAAAACGTTTCAATACTTACGTAACTCGACGCCCTTAATGACGTCCGTGAAACATTCTCTAGCCAGATACGACCTTCATTTATGCACAGCACGTTTACAATCAATAGATTAGCGACATAAATTTGTCACAAAATGTTAACAAACGCTATTGTTATAGTGAAACATATTGAAATCATTAGTTTTTTCTGAAATGTCGAAAATCTGAACAATCTAATAAAGATCACTATTTTTTACTCAAAAGAGACTCTATTCAGGGTTTAATCCACAGAGTTATCCACAGAAATTGTGGACAACTTTCATTCCTCTAAGCTGCTCAAACACTTAGGCTGTTTTGCTAAATAACTAGCTCAGATTTACCGCTCAACTCCCTTATTAAACATGCGGCAGATCGTCTTCATCATGTTAAAGTGCCCGCATGCAGTCTGCCCGTTATCTTCAAATCGCTATCGGCTCTCCCTTACGACGACATTTCGATTACCTTCCTCCAGAAGGCTCTAAACAGTCTGATTGGCAGGTGGGAATTCGAGTCCAAGTGCCCTTTGGCAGGCGCACCGAAATCGGTATTTTGGTCGGTATCAGCGACCACAGTGACGTACCGGCAGCCAAATTACGCCCAGCACTGAAAATCCTTGATGATGCCCCTCTACTCAGTGATGAAATGATGTCGCTATTAAAGTGGGCAAGTGATTACTATCACCACCCGATAGGCGACGTCTTACAACATGCCCTCCCCGTGTTACTACGCCAAGGTAAAGATGCCAGTGCGCGTACCGAAACCGTTTGGCAACTCAGTGAAACAGGCAAGGCCGCAGATATTGCTGACTTAAGCCGCGCGCCCAAACAAGCCGCCTTATTAACGCAACTGCAACTCAATAAGGATGATCTACTCAGTAAGGACGACTTCAACCAACAACACAGTAACTGGCGTACACCATTAGCAGCACTCATAAAACGCGGCTGGGTCGACGCAATTGAACGGCGCGGATTATTAGGTGACACCGCGGTACCGGACCAAGCACCTGAACTAAATGATGAACAAGCCGCCGCTATCGATACCGTTTGTGCACAACATGATGAATACCAATGCTTCTTACTCGATGGCGTTACTGGCAGTGGTAAAACCGAAGTCTATCTCGGCATCATTGCGCACGTACTCGCTCAGGGTCGCCAAGCATTGGTGTTAGTTCCCGAAATTAGTTTAACGCCACAAACTGTAAGCCGTTTTCAACGTCGATTCAGAGTGCCGATTGCGATGATGCATTCTGGCCTAGGCCAAGGTGAAAGACTCGATGCCTGGCTTGCAGCTCGTGGTGGTGAAGCCGGAATTGTAATTGGTACACGTTCAGCTTTATTTACGCCACTGGCAAATCCCGGCGTGATTATTATTGATGAAGAACATGATTCCTCATTCAAACAACAAAAAGGTTTTCGTTATCATGCGCGTGACTTAGCCGTGTTACGTGCCAGAAGATTAGGAATACCTATAATACTAGGCTCAGCGACACCTTCACTGGAAAGCCTTGCCAATGTTGATCAAGGTCGTTATCAACAACTGATACTGAATCATCGTATCAGCCGCACAACGCCACCGCCGGTGCGCACCATTGACCTACGTGGTCAGCCAATAGAAAGTGGTCTTTCGCACAGTCTATTAAAAATAGTGACTGAACATTTAGAGCGCGACGAACAAATTTTATTATTTTTAAACCGTCGCGGTTATGCGCCAACACTCTGTTGCCATGACTGCGGTTGGATCTCCAATTGCCCACGCTGCGATGCCAAGCTCACCATGCATGCTGCGAGTCAGCGTCTACGTTGTCATCATTGTGGCAGCGAACAACCCATGCCCGCCCACTGCCCCGAATGCAGTAGCACCGAACTACGGGCACTTGGCCAAGGTACCGAACGAATCGAAGATGCCTTGCAAGCACATTTTCCTGCCGTAGATATACTGCGTATTGATCGTGATACCACGCGACGCAAGGGTGCAATGCAGGCCATGCTCGATAGAATTCATAATGGTAAAAAAGCCATTCTCGTCGGCACCCAAATGCTCGCCAAAGGTCACGACTTTCCGAATGTCACCTTGGTTGGCATCCTCAATGCGGATCAAGGCCTATTCGGTATCGACTTCCGTGCCAGCGAATCCATGGCGCAACTCATCGTGCAAGTGGCCGGTCGTGCAGGCCGCGCAGACAAACCCGGCCAAGTCTTGGTACAAACCTACCACCCTGAACATCCGCTACTACAAAATCTTTTAAAGCATGGCTACCCCGCTTTTGCCCAACAAGCCATGCAAGAACGCCGCGAGATCGTCTTGCCACCCTTTGCCTCCATGGCACTACTTCGAGCAGAAGCGAGCCAACGTGAATTACCGATGGGCTTTCTCAGCAAAGCCTATGCAACGGCGATGGCCTGCAATATTAAAGGCATCGAATTATTTGGCCCACTGCCCGCACCAATGGAACGCCGCGCCGGACGCTACCGAGCACAACTGCTCATTCAAGCGGCTGAACGCAAACCACTGCAACACCTATTAAAAATCTTGCTACCTGTACTGGAAAAACTCCCCGAAAGCAGAAAGGTTCGCTGGTCAATTGATGTCGACCCCGTCGATACCATGTAACTTCTAATAATCTTCGTAATTTCTAATAATCTACGGACTTAATCGGTACTTTCTGCCTTTCAGGCTTGCATGCCACGCAGCGTCAAGGATAATAGCCGCCCATGAAAGATGAACTACAAAAATTGATCCATACTGCCCTTGCTGGCATGGCCAGTGCCGGTGCGCTGAATTGCGAACTTCCCGATACTATTAATATCGACCGTACCCGTGACAAAAGTCATGGCGACTTCGCCACTAATATTGCCCTCGTGCTATCCAAGCAAGCGGGAATGAAACCTCGTGATCTCGCCGAGGCTATTGTCAAAGCATTGCCAGCCGATCTCAATATTACCAAGGTTGAAATTGCAGGCCCTGGGTTTATTAATTTCACCCTCGCTGATGACGCGCAATCTTCCGTTGTCGCCAAGGTACATGAACAAGCCGAGAAATACGGTTGCGGTGACTTAGGCGCTGGGAAAAAAATCCAAATCGAATTTGTTTCTGCTAACCCAACCGGCCCATTACATGTGGGGCATGGTCGTGGCGCAGCTTATGGCGCATCACTGGGTAACTTATTAAAAGCTGCCGGTTACGATGTGCACAGCGAATATTACGTAAACGATGCTGGTCGCCAAATGAACATCCTCGCTGCCAGTGTTTGGTTGCGTTACCTTGAATTAGCCGCACCTGACTTTTGTAATCTATTTCCTAAGAACGGTTACCAAGGTGACTATGTTCAATGTATTGCCGCAGCCTTACGCAATACCCACGGCACACGTTTCGATCACGATATTGAAACTATATTCTCCGATCTCCCTGCCGATGAAGGCCAAGAAGGTGGTGACAAAGAACTTCATATCGATGGCATCATTGCACGAGCGCGTGAATTACTTGGCAATGATAATTACCAAATCATCTTCGATGCTGGCTTGCATGACATCACCGATGGCATTCGCGTTGATCTCGAAGACTTTGGCGTTCATTACGACAATTGGTACTCAGAACATCAGCTACACGATAGCGGCAAGATCGACGACTGTATTGAACGACTCAAGGCATCCGGTCACGTCTATGAAGAGAAAGGTGCCTTGTGGTTCCGTTCTACTGATTATGGCGATGAAAAAGATCGTGTTGTTGTACGTGACAATGGAATCAAAACTTATTTCGCTGCCGACATCGCCTACCATATGGAAAAACTCGAGCGTGGTTTTGATCGCGTTATTGATGTATGGGGAGCAGATCACCACGGTTATGTACCACGCGTAAAAGCAGCGCTTGCCGCGATTGGTTCTGACCCATCAAAACTCGACGTGCTATTAGTCCAGTTCGCGATTCTTTATCGCGGTGGCGAAAGAATGCAAATGTCGACACGTAGTGGACAGTTTGTCACCTTGCGTGAGTTACGCAACGAAGTTGGTAATGACGCCGCACGTTTCTTTTATGTGATGCGTAAATGCGAACAGCACATGGACTTTGATTTAGATTTAGCTAAATCACAAAGTAACGACAATCCTGTTTACTATATTCAATACGCCCATGCACGTATTAGCAGTGTTTTACGTCAACTCGCTGAACAAAAAGTTGAATGGAATAAAGCTAACGGCCTTGCCAATTTAGCACTGCTCAGTGAGTCACATGAAAGTGATCTACTAACACTATTGGCTAAGTTCCCAGAATTGATTGAATCTGCTGCGCGTAACCATGAACCACATCAAGTAGCTTACTACTTGCGTGACTTAGCAACGGCCTTCCATACCTATTACAACGCACACCAATTTATTGTTGATGATGCCAATGTACGTGATGCGCGCTTTGCACTCATCACCGCCGTGCAACAAGTCATAAAGAACGGCCTAATATTGCTTGGCGTTAGCGCACCGGATACTATGTAAATATGGCACGTAAGATGGCAAAGAAGAATAAATCAAAATCAACACCGTTACCCGGTTGGGTATGGATGGCCACCGGTTTATTCATTGGGCTATTTGTTGCCTTTCTGGTACATCTAAAAGACAACTACCCTGCGCTATCATTACCAGCTACTGAAAAAACGACAACAAAACAAAGCCGTGATACACGCGATGTTCGAAAAACACCCGCTGCACCAAAAACACAATTTGATTTCTATACCATCTTGCCAGAAATGGAAATTGCGATTCCTGATAGCGAAGCAAGTAGCTCCAACACAGATAAAAATGCCCCTTTCAAACATGATAGCCAATTTATATTACAGGCAGGTTCATTTAAGAAATTAGCTCAAGCCGACCAAATGAAAGCCAGCCTTGCTCTATTAGGGGTTCAAGCAAAAATTCAATCAGTGACCATTAATAATCCCAACAAAGGTGCAAGCACATGGCACCGCGTTCGTCTCGGCCCTTACGACAGCTTTAGTGAAATGAATCGCATTCGTTCACGCCTACGCAGAAATAATATTGAAGCACTGCTATTAAAACTAAAAAGTTAATTTCACAACGTATCGCCACCATCGACATTCTGCGTGGTGTCGCCATTTTAATGATGTTCGTGTTTCACTTTAGTTATGATCTAAGTTTTTTTGGTTACGTAGAAATCAATTTTCTCGAAGAACCTTTCTGGGCAAACTTCCGTCGTTTCATTGTTGGTTCATTCTTGTTACTCGTCGGTATCAGCATCGCCCTAGCTAACCGCAAACCCCTCAACACACGAACATTTACCCGCCGACTCATCCTACTTATTGGTTATGCGCTATTGGTTTCACTCGGCAGCTACTTCATGTTTCCGGAAAGTTATATCTACTTCGGCATCCTGCACTTCATCGCCGTTGCCAGTGTGCTTGGCCTGCTATTCAGACGCTTTTACTTCACCAACCTAGCCCTCGGCGTTGGATTAATTGTACTCGACACCTTTTACAGTAACGCCTTCTTTAATGATCCAACCATAAATTGGCTCGGGCTAATGACTCACCTTCCCTACACCGAAGACTACGTACCGCTCATACCATGGTTTGGCATCGTGTTAATCGGCATCTTCATCGGTAAAGCATTATTTGTAGAGAACAACACACCCACATGGTTAGCATGGAAGGCAAGCAACCCTATTACCAAAACCCTCGCCTTCGGCGGTCGACATAGCCTGCATATCTACATACTGCATCAGCCAATCTTTATAGGACTAATCGCACTCGTATCAGGAAAAGGATTTTTTTAAAACTAATTAGCATTCTTGACCCTACTCACACTAAAAGAGTAAGGTAAATAATGTTAACTGCTTGAATAAATACGTGATATTGCATCACATGCAGAACCGCTACATACGCACTCTTAAATCAACATTAAACATTACTGGATAAATAGCAATAAGTTCCATCACAAAATAGGAAGACAAATGAAAAAGTATTATTTATATATAAACTTAAGCTTATTGTTTTTTTCTACTAATGTTACCGCAGAAGAGAACGGAAAACATTTGATGAAGAAATTATGCAGCAGTTGCCATGTAACCGAAGGAAAGCCTACTTTAGCACCACCAATTTTTGCTATGAAATCTCATGTTAAACGGGCATACACTAACCGTAATGATTTTGTGCAGCGAATTATTGATTGGGTTGAAGAACCAGACGCAGCAATTGCTTTGATGCCTGGCGCAGTTAATAGGTTCGGTCTAATGCCTAAATTATCCTACAAAGAAGAAGAAGTGAGGAAAATAGCTGAGTACATATATGATACAAAAATTAAGTTACCCGAATGGTATCAAAAACATTATAAGCAAAAGCATGGCGATGAACCAAATCAATAATTTAAGTAAGCTAAAAGAATAAAAGGGGTCAGCAGCATTTCCTGAAATGCCAAACTTAGTTCACAGTTTCATCTGCATATACGGCGAATAACCTCTTCTAACACATTTATATAAGAGGATATTCGTATGAAACAATTTCTCACTTATGCGATTACTTTATTTATTACGAATAAAGGGGTCAGTACCCTTTTCTAGTGTAAGTTCGCAGCCATGCCCCTACCCATTGCACCTAGACCAATAAAACCAATTTTCATAATATCTCCTAACACTTATCAGCCACGATTAGACTCTTTTTTTATGGTGTTTTTATTTTTAGCCTTCAATGTATAATCGCCGTACAATAATTATAAATCGTATTAATAATATTTTGGTAAATGCACGTGAACAACAGTAATCGCCTTAGTTTTTGTTATATCACTAATATTACAAACAATATCACTGAAGTAAAAATTGATGAAGATATTATCGTCGATGAAACCATGGTGGATGAATATCACAGCTGGCTTACCCAACATCATAGTGGTGCATTTGGTGTATTGGTTGATAAAACCAATCATTACTCCTATACCTTTGAAGCCCAACTTAAATTAGGCCAAGTTGAGAACATACAAGCGATTGCTATCCTCGTTAAAGACCATTCAGCCGAGGTTGCCACACAAGCATTGATGGGTATTAAACAACGCCGACAAATACCAAATAACATCTTCTATCAACGTGAAGAAGCACTTGAATGGCTACAAAATCAATTAAGCCAGTAATTATTTTACGCCATATAGCGCATCCACCATTGGATGAATATCAGCTTTATCAAATACCGGTAATGAACAACGCTGATTGGCACAGGCAAAAGCTGCTGCCTTAGGTAAGGCCGGATATTGCACATCAGGGTTTGGCATTGCGCCTTCGGCTTTATCCCACCATTCGATACGGCGGTAGCTACCGGAGTAACGTAAGGCTTGCTGATAAAGTGTTTTTGACTGCTTGTCTTTCTTCGCACCAACAATCGTAATATGTACAGGATCAGTCGCCAGTTCATAGGCAACCAGTAACACACCGGCTTCTGTTAAACGACCTGTGGCTATTTCTTCTGTCGCTAAATAACGCATGGTACGTTCTGCGATGGCTTTATATTTTTCATCGCCCGTTAAGTGATGCACGCGAATAGCAAAACGCGCCAGTGCAATATTTTCATCTATCTGTGGTTGCGGTTTAATTATTGCTGTTGCCGGTGCATAAGAAACGGCATAACCGGCCCCTTTCTCACCCGCAGCCTGTTTAATTGTAAATCGAAAGGTGCGATCAATATATTCTGCTGTGTTACGAGCGCGCTTGAGCATTTTCCGTTCACCCGTTGCTTGATACAAAGCTAAATACGCTTGCGCGACGGCAAGGTTATCTCCAAGGTACGGGCCACCTTGGTCTTTTTGATCATGACGATAACCACCACCTTTAATTGAACGGTTCTTTTCTACCCATTGCATTGAACGCTGTGCAAGTTGTAAATATTTCTTTTCACCACTTGCTTGATATAACGCAACCATCGCTTCAGATGCCCAGCCATTTTCTTGTGCATATTGGTGTTTATCTATTTTTGGGATGCCTTGTGCACGGCGCTCTTTATCATTTAAATCAAAATATTCACGACTATGTACACCTTGCACAAGATCAGCATCTTGGCTGGTGTAAAACACACCCGCGTCACTCATTAAGAAGCTTTCAAGATAGCTGGCAATGGCTTTAGCTGCCTTTAAATACTTTTCATCACCTAATTGTCGATAGGCCATCGCATAGATACGCAGGTAACCAGACTGTGATGGCATGATCTTTTCGAAATGCGGATAGTCCCACTTGCCACCAGTCGAGTATTGGTAAACACCACCCCATACAGGATCAATTAAAGCCATTGCTGCATCTAATGTATGCCGTGCTCTTTTCTCACTTGCTGCATCACCATCACGTGCGAGTAATAAGGCATATTCAACGCTGTCACGATCGAGGAACTTTTGGTTTAGTTTGAGGCTGCCATATTCAGGGTCATAAGCATCATCATGACGACGCACTAAAATTTCTTTTATTGAATCTGCTAGCAAGGCACTGCTAGCAAAGTTCTTATTCTCTTTAATTGGTGCGCCACGTTCTGGTGTTGGATCATCAACAATCGCTTGTAACAATTTCGCCATATTTTTAGGAGGGATATAACCGGCACGTTTAACTAATTCCATACCATCGGCATTAAAGAAGATCGTTGCGGGCCAACCCCAATCTTGGTATCTGCGTGCTAGATCGGGACGATTATTTTGATCAACCTTTAAAGCAATATAGTTATCTTTGAGTATTTTCTTAACGGCAGAATCTGAATAGGTCTTTTCTTCCATGACATGGCACCAATGACACCAGACCGCTTCAAGATCGAGGATCAATAATTTGCCATCACGTTTAGCCTCAGCAAAAGCCGCATCGTTAAAATCACGCCATTGCACACCATCCTTACTATTTGATGAACTGGCTTGTGCTGTAGTAATAAGAGTGAGACTTAAGATAAGACTTGCAACAAAACGCATAACTTCTTTCCTTGTAGTAGTACTACTATCCTTGTTTATCTAGAAGAAAAATGCAGTGACTTATTCACGTTTAGTGAGAATTAATCTTCAAAATAGGTATAACCATGCAAACCTGCTCTCAATTCCTTTAAACAGAGTTTGCCTCTACCTTGACCTCGTAAATAGCCTGAAGTTCCTCAGAATTTAAGTGACCTAATTTAAAAGGAAAGCTGGCTACAAAATACTATACGACGGATTCGCGTAAAAGGACGCATAGAATCTTAAATAATTATTTGCACCACTTCTTAATTGCGGCCTTTAAACGCGCTTCTTCCTTGTTACGTCTTTTCGGCTCTAACCAATCACGCGTGCCATCTTTGTTTTTGTAATAAACCGCACCTGCCTCAGTGATTTTTTTATATTCTTTTTTGAATTTTTTACAATTAGCTTTTTTCTTAACTTTGAGTTGTTTCTTTTCGGCTATTTTTTTATTCTGTTCTTCGCGCTCTTCTTGGCGTGCGCGTAAAAAACCTTCCGCCTGTTGTTTTCTCTCATCTCGTGACTTTGCCGACACCGGTGCCGATTTCTGAACCTTTATATCAAGTGTTTCTGATTTTTCACCGATGGGTTTATCTGAAAAATGAACCTTGCCATTTTTATCGGTCCAGCGATAAATTTCCGCATTGCTTATTGAAGAAAAAAATATAGATATCATCAAGGATAAGATTATAAAAAAAGATTTTTGCATAGTAACTTTTAACTCCCTGTCCGAAACTTATTTATGCGCAATTGGCTTTTCAGTAAATAAATAATCTTTTAATTCTTTATCAAATGATGCGTCTTTACGACGTATCCATTCCAGAATCATCGCAGCATGCTCTTTTTCTTCATCACGATTATGTGCAAGAATTGCTTTTAGCGATTCATCCTTACATGCATCAACCCGCTGATTATACAAATCCACTGCTTCCAGCTCTTCCCTTAGTGAAATAATCGCGCGATGCATATCTCGAGTTTCATCGGAAAGTTCGTCTATTGGTTCATGATAGCCTTCATTCGACATGTCCTATCTCCTTTTTAGATTACTAAATCTTATTCCTATTTTCGAAGTCGATCCAATCGTAATCTTTCGCGTTCATCAAATAATCGTCGCGAACCTAATACCACCGCAATTACAGTACCAAACCCCGTTCCTGCTGCAATTAGAAACATAATCAATATTTGATACTTAACCGCTTCAATTGGCGGACTACCGGCTAATATCTGACCTGTCATCAGACCCGGCAAACTAACCAAACCCGCCGCGGCCATAGAGTTAATAATAGGGATCATACCGTAGCGCATTGATTGTCTGCGTATATTCATAATCGCTTGCTGTCCTGAATGCCCCAGCATAAGTCGTGCTTCAATTTGCTTGCGCTGTTCGCGAGCAGCTTGCGTTAACCGCTCTAAACCCAATGCGATACCTGTCATGGTATTACCTAACATCATTCCAAGTAATGGAATTGCATATTGCGGCGTGTACCAAGGATCATTATTAATAATTACCGTAAGCGCAACCAGCGTTACCATAAAGGTAGAGAGAAACATCGATATCGTGCCCATACCAAAACCCCATAACCCTTTATAAGGGTGAGTTTGGCGAGCCATGACTTCTCTACCTGCAAACAACAACATGATGATCGAGATAGTTGCCATGTAACCAAGATGGACGTTATCAAATAGAAATTTAAGAATGTAACCAATCAATAATAACTGCACGGTTGTACGGATTGCGGCGATAATTAGTTGACGGGTTACCCCCAGTTGTAACTTTAAGCCAAGAATAGCCAAGGCCACTACCAGCAATGCGGCAATTGAAAGATCAAGAGTACTAAGCGAAACCATATTCATGCCTTCACCTCACTCAAGCCATTCTTATCAAAATGATAACGTCGATCGGCAATCCGTTCTGCTTGTGCTGTGTCGTGACTTACCCAAATAAGACCTGCTGGTTTATTACGGCAATAATCAAGTAAAAGTGTTTCTACTTTTTTAACACTATCTGGATCAAGATTCGCTGTGGGTTCATCGAGTAAAAGCATCGAGGGTTTATTCGCAAGCAAGCGCAATATTGCCAAACGCTGCTTCTCACCCGTTGAAAGTCGATCAACCGACCACTTCATCACTTCTTTGCCAAAACCCAGCGCTTCTAAATCCTCAATCGGTATCTTAGGCATATGCTCAGCAACTTGCTCACCCCACCATGCGCTATCAGCCGCTAACAAACCTACTTGCTTACGCCAATCTGTTGCGGAAATATCAGCACATAAGTTATCGCCAAGATGAACGTCCCCTTGATGAATATCTAAATCAGCAATAGCACGTAGCAATAGTGATTTACCCACTCCCGATGGCCCGCTGATCACCACACACTCACCCGCAGCAAGCTCTAAACTCACCTTAGTTGGTAGCCAATTATTTCCCACATCTTCTACACGTAAACTTGTCATACTATTTTAGGTACACTCTGCGTAACGAATATTTATAACGAGTGAACATTATGGCAGAACCTGGTTGCCCACAGAAATTTTCCTACGCTGTTGATCTAGAACCTGGGGATTATTGGTGGTGTAGCTGCGGCAACTCGAAAAATCAGCCTTTTTGCGATGGGAGTCATAAATACACTGATTTTGAACCGGTGATGTTTACTGTTGCTGAATCTACACGGGTTTGGTTATGTGGGTGTAAGCGGACTGAGGACAGACCTTTTTGTGATGGGAGTCATAAGAACTTGCTCTGACAACAATCACCACTAGTTATTACCTACAAAGACAGAGTAATGCTGATGGCTGAACATATATCCGTGGTTCTTTAAGTTTTCGTGCTGTCTACTTAGCTTCTGTGGGTTGGAATTTCACCACTCATAGAATCCCTATCGGGCTTCATTGCAAGTACCGCAACCATCTTCGATTTATTTGAGAAGGCTATAATTTTCGTGCGGTCTGCTTAGCTTCGGTGGGTTAGAATTTCACCGCTTACAGAATCCCTTCGGGCTTCATTGCAAGTACCGCAACCATCTCTGATGGTTCGCGGCAAAAAAAAACGGGCACCTAATTAAAGGCACCCGCAATTCCCAACCACCAGGTTGTAGTTTCTGACTTATTTTGTACCAGTAGTAAATTCTGGGTAGGCTTCTAGGCCAATGTCAGTGATATCAAGACCTTCGTATTCTTCTTCTTCTGTAACTCGAATACCCATTACCATCTTGATAACGTACCAAACGATACCAGCTGTAACGAATGTCCAACCGAAGATAACAGCAAGACCATAAAGTTGTGCACCGATTGTTGCATCAGGGTTAGTGAATGCAACAGCAATCAGTCCCCACATACCCACGGTACCGTGAACAGAGATTGCGCCAACTGGATCATCAATCTTAATTTTATCAAGACCGAGGATAGAGAAGACAACGATTATCCCGCCCACTGCGCCAACTAGGGTTGAAGCAAGAGGAGAACCCGCAAGTGGTTCAGCAGTAATGGCAACCAGACCGGCCAATGCACCGTTAAGTACCATGGTTAAATCTGTTTTACCGAACATGATGCGAGAAAGCGTCATTGCAGCAACAACACCACCGGCAGCAGCCATATTGGTATTAACAAATACTGCAGCAACCGCGTTAGCTTCATCAACACTAGACAGAATTAATTCTGAACCACCATTGAATCCGAACCAACCCAACCAAAGGATGAATGTACCCAATGTTGCGAGAGGCATGTTGGCACCTGGGATTGGATGGATTGAACCATCTGCACCGTACTTACCTTTACGTGCGCCAAGTAA
>JAGLUW010000033.1 GCA_023134145.1 Sulfuriflexus sp.
AAGAAGTTAAATGTGAACACAATGGCAGCGTGATGATGACGGCCCTTTGGGGACCGGCAGTATCAAAAAATCCTTACTTGTCTTTCAAGTTTAAGGGTGGTGCTAAGGGTGACAGCATTAAGATCAGCTGGGTTGATAACAAAGGTCAATCTGCATCTAAGGAAGCAAAGATTCGTTAACACTTGTTGTTGATTAGTAATAAAGAAGGTCGCTTATTTAATAAGCGGCCTTTTTATTGCCCGGTCAAAAGAATTAGCCACCATTGTAAGTCTCATCCTACTTACAATAATAAATGAAGTGAGTATTGTAGGGCTTATAAAGGATGATATTTTAAATAAATTGAATGACTGCTTTGACTGAGCGATAGCGAAAGAATGCTGAATTGCCTTGACCCATTGGAAATGGGTAAGGAATTCATAATGAACCGTAAGGTTCTATGGGCAAGCCCGAAGGGATTCTAAGTGAAAGCAGACATTAGGGATTTAGCGTTGGTTGACGTTATTGACTCAGCAGGAGTAGAGTCAATTGAAGTAACATTTTGAAAAAAATAACAATATTCCGTTTATGGCAGAAACGCTATATAACACACCTAAATAATTATGGAAGATTGAAGAATAAACAAATGAAAACAATGGAATTGTTTCTTATGAACTCCTTGAATACAGAAAAAACAGGTGTGTTAGGTGGCAATTATGCCCTCTATATATAGTTAGGCATTCAATTTCATTATGAGAAATAGAGGAAATAAAAAACCATTTATTATTCTTCTAGGAATTACACTTAAGTGGTTTTTTGCAGCAGTGGCTTTGTTATTTGTAGGAGTATTAATTGGTGAAATAAATGGTGCGGGAGAGCAAAACATACCTGGCTGGATATTTATAGCAATCCTTTATAATCCTATCATCCTTATAGCAAGTATCGTTTCGATCTATGTAGTTGTATATTTGTATTTTAATTCTCAAAATAGAGATGAAGAATGGGCGGTTTCAGGTTCTGAGGAACATGAAAGAGAAGTATCTAAAGCTTCAAAGTATATAGATAATCCTGTTAGGATAGATGTTTACGCGAAAAATAATAATTTAGAAATCTCCGATATTGAAGAAAGATTAGGAAAGGGTGCTCTCAGAGGTTATGTATTGAATGGGAAAACATACATCAAAAATGCCTAACAAATCACTCAAGAACGGGACGCGCGAAGAGCTGCGCGCCCCTTAGCTCAACCGTTATGTATGAATAGGAAATTTTCGTGGGTACGGTAAGAGATTATTACGAATCAGATAATCGAGACATAAGCGCTCAAAATGCATTGTCGATCTATTCTCCCCAAGGGATCGAGATTGGTCACACAATCTCAGTCAAAGTACACCCCATGGTCGAAGCGCATTCAAAATATATCTCTATCTATTCTGGCAAAGAGGTAGCATTTGAGGCATTAATAAAACACCTAGAAAATGAAATTATAAGGGCGTGCGATATAAATGGTTTGATGGGGCAAAAGGAAAGCGCTGATATGGAGATAAGCATTAATGGTGGTGATGTTGTTTCTGCAAAAGACCTAGTATTTTCTAAGAAGACCATATTATATGTAGATTGTGAATTATCAGATGACAGAAAGAATCTTTTGAAAAGTCATGGGGAATCTCAAGGGTTGCGGATAGAGGTAAGAGATACTAGTTACGCCGATGAACGTTCAAAAAAAGAACGCCCACTTGCATTTATATCTCACTCAAAAAATGATAGCCGTGATTTCTCTATAAAATTAGCAAACGAATTATCGCGGTTAGGCTGCCCTGTCTGGTTTGATGAATACTCATTGAATATTGGTGATAGTTTAGTAGAAAGTATCGATGCTGGGTTAAAAGTCACAGATAAATGCATATTTGTTCTATCACCTGAGTTTTTGGCCAATGAAGGTTGGTGTAAATACGAATTTAAGGCTGCTTCAATGAAGCAAATTTTCGAGAAGAAAAACATAATGCTTCCCATTTGGCATGGTATAAGGAAAGAAGATGTGTATGAATATAGCGCTGCACTAGTTGATACTGTCGGTCTAGATTCATCACTGGGTGTTACTCAAATAGCAACTAAAATATCTAAGGTTCTGTTGGGCAGTTGAAATTCATACATAACAAGTCATTTAAAAACGCAGGGCAAAACCCCGCCCTGCTCGGACGCCGAAAAAAACGCGGCGCCGTTTAATTCTAACGTTATGTTAAAAAACACTTCCTGATCGGGGGAAATAGATATGTACATTCATTGGGATAAAAAATACGAAACTGGTCAACCATTGATGGATGCAGAGCATCGTTTATTAGTGCTGCTATTTAAAAAGCTAGATGTTGCTATCAAGACTAAACGATCGGAGAAGGTTCTTACGCGAATTGTCTCGGAAGTTAGAAAGTTTGTTGATTTTCACTTTAAAAGTGAAGAAAACTTGATGCTTGAAACAGGCTACCCTAATTATGAAGAGCACCAGAAAATTCATACAAATCTTATGATAGAACTGAATGCGAATATTTCTAGAGTTGTTTCACACAAAGAATATCCAGATGATTTGTTATATTTTCTACATCATTGGTTAATCGAGCATATAGCTAAGCACATCAGGAGCGCAAGATCTCGTCCAGTTGCTGAGCAGAATTATAAAGATTTCTTGCGCTCCTGATAGACTACATAACTAATGTCATCAACAAACTTGGCTCATAAACACATAACAAGAACAACCAGCGGATTGCCCAATAAAAAATGAATTACCAGCTAGTTATACAGTTTCCACTTACAGATTCGTCGGCGGATGATTTTGATCGATTACTCATGATTGAAAATGAGCTTGAACTTGTTTTAAGAGATCATCATCAAGTTGATGGGCATGATATTGGAGCGGGAGAGATGAATATATTTATTCATACAAATGATCCTAATGAAACCTTTGAGCTAGCTAAAAAAACATTATCTAAAAAAGACTTAGAAATAATATCGGTAGCTTTTAGAGATATGAAGGGCGATGAATATTCTGTTATATGGCCTGAGAATTACAATGGTGAATTTAGAATCAAAAAGGCATAACAAATCACCTAAGTCGCATGGGCATTCGCCCATGCTGGAACCTCGCTGACGCTCGGCCCCTTAGCTCAGACGTTATTGAAAATGACCGCTTTTGGCTGCGACTTCAACCGGAAGCAGACATAACAAAATAAATGAGCTATCTCGTACGATTCAGAATATCAGTCATCCTCGCCCCGTTTAGAACCGCCGATACGAAGCCATCCGAACAAGGCCTGACTGATTTCACGTATGCCGGCCATGTGTTCGTCCAGTGGTCGCAGCATCACCAGCAGTTTTGGCAATACAGTCAGGTCGGCCACCAATGCGGTGATCATGGCAAAGCCGGTAAACAAACCGAAATATACCGTTGGCACAAAATTGGAAAGTGACAACACAGAAAAACCGGCGGTAATAATCACCGTGGTATACAGCATAGCCCGACCGATGCTGGCGTGGCTACGGTACATGGTGGCCAGGTAATCACGGTCTTTCTGGAACTCCTTCTGGAAGCGGTGTACATAATGAATGGTGTCGTCGACGCTGATACCGATGGCAATGGCGGCGATGGTGATGGTCATCATGTCCAGCGGGATGCCGAACCAGCCCATGGCACCGAGAACAAAAGCCGCGGGAATAGTATTCGGGATAATGGCGATCATCGCCAGGCGTAATGATCTGAATACCAGCACGAACATTAACATCACCGCCAATAATACCGCGCCGATGGTCATGATTTGCGAGCGAAACAGGCTTTGCAACATGTTGTTATATAAAACCAGCATACCGCTGACATGCACACGCTCCGCTGCCAGGCTCATATCATCGACCAGGTAGCCATGTATGGTTTCGATCAAGGCCTGGCGGTTCAGGTCCGGGTCGGATTCTCTTACCCTCAAGGTAAAGCGCAACTGGTCGTGTTGCTCGGAAAGGTATGGCGTAATCACCTGGTGCTTCACATCATCCGGCATCTGCCGGCGCATTAAACTGAGATAGAAGTTATCTAACGGAATACCGACATTGACTTCCTCGAACACGCGCATGATGGTATCCACCGACAAGACCTTGCCTGTTTCAGGCAGGGCATCGAGAAACTTGTGAATCTCCGTGGCCTGATCGCGCACACCGGGATTGTTCCAATAGGCTTTGCCCATACCGTCGACTATGACTTCTACTGGCGTGGTTCCGCCGAGCCTGGCATCGATGTTCTTCATGCCCTGATGGATTTCCGTATCCTCGTTGAAATAATCGATAAAGCGGTTTTCCACACTCAAACGCGGCAAGCCCAGCAAGGCGAAAATCATGAGAGCCGCGGCGGCCAGCAGAATTTTATCGCCATGGGCTTCGGTGAGCTGTGCGAAATAGTTGGTCACCGACGGGCGCGAGCTGAGAGGCTGTTTGTTCATGCGCGGCAACAGGCTCATGATCATGGGAAAAGCCAAAAAGGTCAGCACCAGGCTCAGAATCATGCCGATGGCCATCATCCAGCCAAAATCGATCACCGGGCGAATATCGCTGACGATGAGCGATCCGAAGGCCACCACCGTGGTCAGCGTGGTAAACAGGCAGGGCAGTGCTTTGGAGTGCATGGTGCGCGCAATTAATTCCTGCTTGTCCATGTCGAGATCCGCGTTGTGCAGCTCGCGGTAACGCACCACCAGATGGATGACGATGGCCAGTGTCATAATCAACAATAGCGAAAAATAATTTGAGGAAATCACCGTGACGCGCCAGTCGATCGAGCCGAGCACGCCGGTCATAACGATACCAATCAACAGGCTCAAAGCGGTCGGCAGCAGTACCCAACGCCAGCGGTGAAAAATAATCGCCATGGTCAACGCCATCATCAACACCACGCCGATGCCGAACACCAGCAGATCGCCCTGAATGAAATTGATCATATCGACCACGATCATCGGGATGCCGCCAACGAAGCGCTCGGCCTGACCGCCATGGCGGGCGACGATGTCACGCAGGGCGGCAACGTTTTCCCTCTCCTGTTGCAGGATACGGCTGTTTTCCTGATGAATGCTCTCATTAAGCGTCGCCAGTTCCCCTTTTTCTACCTTATCCAGGCCGCTGCTGTATTTTTTCTCCAACAGGTGATCGCGTTCCTTCTGTAACTTGCTTTGCACAATATCGGCCTTGAAGTTCACCTGGATCGCCGTGGTCTTGCCGTCCACACTCATCAGGCGCTCACTATACAAGGGGCTTGTGGTCAACTCCTTGCGTGCCAGCTCAAGATCCACCGACTCCATTTCCAGGGTTTGGGAATCACGGCCCATGGCGAACAAGGATACCGGCGGACTCAGGAACAAGGGCACATCGAGCAGGGTGACCACCGATTCGACACGCGGCAGTGCCTTCAACTCATCGCGTAAGCTACGGATCGTTTGCAGCGTGGCATCGGAAAACATGTCCTGTTTGGGCGTATAACTGATGACCATGTAATCATCGGAGCCATAGCGGGACTTGACCACGCGGTAGTATCGTAAATCGGCGTCGTTCTCGAGAACCAGTGAATCGGAGGATGCATCCAGTTGGAAGTTCTGGATGCCGGCGATGGTGATGCCGAGCAGCACGCCTAGTAGGGCGAGGGAAACCCCGGCATGGCGCAATACCAGACTATTGTAAAAACGTAATAAAGATTGTTTTATGTGCGAGACAATCACCGGGAATTCCTTTCAGGCGCGTATCGACGATTGGCTCATCGGAATGGCCGGTCGTTGCGGGTCTCAAGCATCGAGGTAACTTTTTCCAGACCATCGCGCGTAATCAAGTATTTGAATTGAGTTTGATTGGCATGCACCATACTGATGCCATCAACGAGGATATCGGTGACCATCCACTCGTCCGAGCGCAACTCGGTCCGGTAAGCGGCCTCAATGGGCACCTCGCCGCTACGCGAAATCAAACTGCTTATTTTGCGCACGTCGGGTTGTGAAGCCTGCTCCACAGATGAATATTCGACTTTCTCTCCGGAATACAAGAGGAGCACCTGGCCATAAAAACGCACCATGTAGCGACGGAACTCCCGGGTGAAACTCGCACGTTGCGCCTCCGAAGCCGTTTCCCATGTCTTACCGAGCACGCGTCGGGCCATGGTCCTGTCGTCGATGTGCGGGATCAGGATTTCATTTATAAGCCCCAGGACATGAGCGCGATCTTTTTCAATCAGGGCCTTATCAGCAATCACCCGGCCGAGCACAGTATCGGATGCCGAACGTACCATTTTCAGGGGGGGCGTCACCGCGTCCGCTGCTACCACACCGAGCGTGCCGGGCAACAATAAAGCAAGTAACAATAAGCGGGCGAATATGGATACGGCTTTACGCATGGTCAAGCTTCTATAGAGTTGTTTTCTTTATTACACCGTAGGGTCAGGTTTATGGCAAGGGTAAATTGTCACTGCAGGGCAGGGTGCGCTATGAACTGAAGACGCCGAAGGCGGACAAATTATGGTTTCGTGCGCACGCTTTCCTGCACCCCGAATACCCGGTTCGACATAAACTCGCGCAGGCCTTGCTCATAATCGGGTTGGCTTTGCAGAAAGCCGTTGTTGTGGTCACCTTGCATAGTTAAAAAGGTTTTTGGTTGGTTCGCCGCCGCATACACCGCCTGGCCGAGGTGAAACGGGATAATGTCGTCGTCTGGGCTATGCGCCACCAGCACTGGGCATGTCACCTGCCCGACGTATGCCGCCGTATCAAAACGAAACCGCATAACAATGACGCGCGATAACAGTGGCAGCACGGACTGCGCCATGTCGCGCGCCGAACTGAAACTGGACTCCAGGATCAAACCGGCGGGTTCGACCTCCGCGGCCAGTTTAGCGGCAACAGTGGCACCGAGGGATCGACCGAATAGGACAATATCGTCTTTGGCGAAGCCGCGCTGCTCGACAAGGTATTGCCAGGCCGTCGCCGCATCCTCATACACTCCACGCTCGCCGGGTACCCCCTCGCTGCGGCCATAGCCACGGTAATCGAAAATAAATACATTGAAGCCGAGGCGATGGAATATCGCCAACGATTCTCCGCGGTGGGAGATGTTGCCGCCGTTGCCATGCATAAATAGCAACGTCCGCTGCGATCCCTCGCGCGGCAGGTACCAGCCGTGCAGGCGGGTCCCGTCCGGCGTGGTTAGAGAGACATCCTCATAGGCAAGCCCCCAGTCGCTCGGCGTTTGATAAAGTTTGCGATAGGGATAAAAAGTCATCGCCGGCTGCTGGAAGTACATCAAGATATTCACCAGCAACAGGATGAGCAATACACTGACAATGGCGTTAATCATTTTATCTTTCATGCAGTTTGCCTGCCCCTCCTTGAAGTGTATCGTGACTTATTTTACGGCCATGCGCTGTTCCAACAGCGCCTCCATCATATCGAGAAACTGCGGGATGTCCTCGCGTTTTGGTCGCACACTCGTATGCGCGTAGCCCTCGATGATAAATAACTGCACCTGCCCGGGCGGCAGCGCCCGTGCCAGGGCGATACTTTCCGTGTAGGGAATAAAGGTATCGCCACGACCGTGCATCAGGATCACCTGCGCCTGCATTGCCGACAGGTCGTGTGCCGCGGGATTGATGCCCTCCAGTTCATTGCGGATGCGCGGCGGCAACTGCGCGATGAGGGCAGGAACCCGATCCGGTTCCTCGTTGCCAAGCAATGCATACAACGCCCGTGCATCAGCAGCGAGTTCCGCATCAATATCGTTGTCATCATCACCAATCCTGTGCGCAAGGAGTCGCAGTGTCGCGCGATCCTCGGCATGTTCCAGCAGGTCGGCATTGGAAAGTGTGAACACCCACTTCAAGTAAAAATGCGGACTGCGGTACTGCCAGTCGGCGCCGGGGGTCTCCCGGTAATGTCCCGTAGTGAAATAGGTCACGACGCCGCGCATATCGTAGTAACCGCCAAAGCTGGTGATGAAACGCACCTGCTCACGCACATCCGGCTCGAGGGCAGCCAGCACCACCAGTCCGCCGCCGTAGCTGAAACCGGTAATACCCGCTCGCCCTTCCGGCACCCATTCCGGACGGGAGAGCAAATAACGAAAGGCATCTGCCACTTCACGCACGTCATTCGCACGGAGCTGGTTGCGGCGCAGACCCTTCAGATCAGGCACCAGCACGGCAAATTGCAAGCGTGCTAACGTCATCGCCATCGCGACCAACCGGACATCGTCCTTGCCGGCAGGAAATACGCCGGGCACTAGCACAATACCCGCGCGCACACTTTGCGGTGAACGGTACACATCACCCGTGTAACTACGACCGTCGATCACGTAGTCGTAAGTACGACGTGACGGCGATGGTGTCTGCGTCTTCAGTCGGCTCGGCTTGTTAGCAGCGGCGATATCCTCGAGGGCGAAGGCCGCTTCCGTATTACCGAGCGGCGGCAATGCACAGCCGCTCAGGGTGGCGAGCAGCATGAGCACAACAGAAACATGGCGCAAAAGGCGATCGATCAACGCAGTCAGACTCCTTTTCTTATCGTGAGATAACCGGGCTATTTCCCTATCCCATGACCTTATTACAATGCCGTGCCGATGTCTTTCCCGATAGCAGGCCGACCTGATAACTACGCCGGTCTGTGTTTATGAAATTGACCATGATCAAAGATTATTACTTCACGTTCTGCTATAAGAGTGCGTGTAGCATTTCGTTTTGTTGAACCCCATGCCAGACGGCAAACAGGAGGTGATGTATGCGATCCCGGTTTCTTACCTGCTTATTCCCTATTACGGCCTTGTTGTTAGCGGCCGCCACCACTTCGCAGGCCGCTGGCATAAGCCAGGGTGCAATGTTGAGTAATTCCTGTGCCGCCTGCCATGGTACCGATGGCAAGAGTCCCGGCGCTATTCCCAGCATTCACGGCAAATCGTCCCAGTTTATCAGCCGCACACTCACGGAATTCCGCTCCGGCAAACGACCCTCAACCGTAATGGGTCGTCATACCAAGGGCTATTCAGATGAAGAGATCCGCCTCATCGCCGAATACTTCGCCACGCTGAAATAGGAGACTGCCATGAACACCATGAACCGTAGAAAGTTTATCCAACTTCTGGGTGGTAGCAGTGTCATTCTTGCCGCACTGGGTCCACTGGCCGCCTGCAGCAAACGTGCTACTACCACGGGGAGGGTCATCGTTGTCGGTGGTGGTTTTGGTGGTGCCACCTGTGCCAAGTACCTGCACCGCTTTGACCCCAACCTTGACATCACGCTGGTTGAACCGGCCAGGCGCTTTGTTACCTGCCCGTTCAGTAACGCCGTGCTCGGTGGGATGCGTGATATGGATGCCATCAGCCATGATTACACTGCACATGAAAAACGCGGTATCAAGGTTGTTCATGCCATGGTGCAGGAAGTAGATGCCCCGGCACACAAGGTCACCCTCAGCAACGGGCAGACCCTTGCATACGACCGCCTGGTGCTGTCACCCGGGATCGATTTCAGGTGGGAAGACGTCGAAGGCATGACCGCTGCTGATGCGCAATCCATACCACATGCCTGGCAAGGCGGGTCGCAGACCACGCTATTGCGCGACCAACTTACCGCCATGCCTGATGGGGGGACGGTCATCATCGCGCCGCCCGGCAACCCCTTCCGTTGCCCACCCGGACCCTATGAGCGAGTTAGCCTGATCGCGCACTACCTGAAGCAGCAAAAACCGAGGTCGAAGATCCTCATCCTCGATGCCAAGGACAAGTTCTCCAAGCAGCCCCTGTTTATGCAGGGCTGGCAACAACTTTACCCCGGCATGATCGAGTGGGTCAGTGGCAGCGAGGGTGGTCGTATCGACGAGGTCGACGTCGCGACGCGTACGTTGATAAGCGAGTTAGGTGACAAACATAAGGGCGATGTCATTAACTTCATCCCGCCGCAAAAAGCTGGCCTGATCGCACACAAGGCTGGGCTGACCAATAACGACGGCTGGTGCCCGGTCGACCAGCGTACTTTTGAATCAAGCATCCAGGCCGACATCCATGTCATTGGTGATGCCTCGATTGCCGGCAAGATGCCAAAATCCGGCTTTGCCGCGAATAGCCAGGGCAAGGTCTGCGCGGCAGCGATCGTCTCCGCGTTACACGGTGTCAGCATGCCGGAACCCTCTTACGTCAATACCTGCTACAGCCTCGTCTCACCCGACTATGGAATATCGGTAGCCGCGGTGTATCGCTACAGCAAGGAAAAGGGGATCTACAAGGTCAAAGGTTCCGGTGGCGTCAGCCCGAAGGATGCCGACGCAGCCTTCCGCCAGCAGGAGGCCCGTTACGCGTCCGGCTGGTATGACAGCATTACCTCGGATACCTTTAGCTGAGCCTGTTTTATATGCGTTTGACGACACACATAAACCACTCACACGTACCCTTGCCGGGAGGCATTTATGACTGGAATTGAAAGGTTAGTCGAGCAACACATCAGGGAAAACGAAGCGCGCCTGAAGCATCTCGATGAGGTGCTGGCACAGGCCCACAAGGAGAAGACCGAAACGGCCAAGGCATCCGAAACAGACGATGATTTGACACTCCTCAGAGGGGAGCGCGACCGACTCGCCAGCCACTTCGATGAACTCAAGATGAAGTCACTGCAAGACTGGCAGCAGGAAAGCATCCAGAAAGCCGGGCCGATGGCTATATGGGATACCCTCGCCCAGCAACTCGAGAAACTGCTGGAGCGCATTATTCGCTAAAGCGTATCATGACTAATCCTTGTCTCCTGTTATCAGGCGGGAACAAACAATGAATAAACCTGACCGAGGAGTAAGTCGTTATGAATGATCACGTATATAAAATGATCGAAGTCGTTGGCTCATCCAGCAAGGGCACCGATGATGCCATTGAGCAGGCCATTGCCAAGGCCAGTGAAAGCCTGCACAACATGGACTGGTTCGAGATACTCGATACTCGTGGCCACATCATCGACGGCAAGGTCGGCCATTACCAGGTCACGGTGAAGATCGGTTTCCGTCTGGATTAGTCTTTACGGCTATCGACCCAAAGTGGACATTGAGAAAGATCCAAAAAGTTATTATTCGTCTAGTACCCGGTACTATATTTAGTACCTTGTTCCTGCATATAGTACCTTAATAGCAAATGTACTATGCCGCATAATTATAGTTAGGGTGTCAAAATAATAAAATGTTGAGAATTGATGTTAAGCATCTCCAAGATATACCTAATGTAGGTAAAGCTACTGAAAAAAGTTTTAATATTTTAGGAATAAATGAACCTATTCAGTTGGTAGGAAGAGATCCTTATAAAATGTATAGCGACTTTTGCAACATAACCAAAAAAAAATATGACCCATGCGTTATTGATGTATTTATTTCAGCGGTAAGATATATGGAAGGTGGTCCACCTAAAAAATGGTGGGAGTTTACCGAAGAACGTAAAAATAAACTGGAGGCAAACTAATGCACCCTAACAAGGTACTCCAGTTGACCACCAAAAGCGGTGCTCCTATCGTCGCTCTGTTTTTGGAGTTAACTGGGCTTAATCGTTATTAGTATTATGACAATATCGAACATAGCACCTTATATATATCATTCATCAAAACGGATCTTTGTTGACGATATGGATAAGTCACTGGATTTTTATAACAAGATAGGATTTGTACATCGATATCTTGTGCTCGATTTTGCGCATTACCTGAGTTTAGGCAACATCAATCTTGAGCTGTGGCACAATCAAAACCATATTACTGTTCCCAAAATGCACGATGATAATGGTCGTGAATACATTGACCCGATCTTGTTTATCAACGTTCAGGATAGTTCTTCGCTACATATCGTTCATGAGGCAATTGTTAGTGAAGGTATCAAAACGGATGCCAGGGAAATTGATAATGACAGTTCACCTTATGGTGAGAACTTTTTCGTTGATGATCCGGATGGCTATAGAATAGTTTTTAGAACATTAAAGAATGTTAGTAATACACCTCTGAAAACAGAGTCAGCATAAATAGAAAATATTTTTCAGCCATATTGTTACTGGTACCAATTATTCTTTTTACCCATAAAGCAGTCGCCATGTCCGAAACATTAAAAGCAGCTATTTGCTGGACCGCTTAATACGGATAGACTGGAATCCTACCCAAAATAGTTATTCGCAAGGGGCCATGCCCAAGGAGCGAAGAGTGACGGGTGAGACCGAACAACGCGAGGAACGGACTGCCGAGGTTAGCGCTGAAGCGGTGTTGGAGTTGGTGCACCAGTTGGCGCTGGAATTGCACCCACGGCGTAAACGTTCCCTGCGCGTGACGTTGGATAGCACGCTGGATCGCGAGCTGGGTTTTGATAGCTTGTCCCGGGTGGAGTTGTTGCTGCGTCTCGAACGCGCTTTTGAGATCAGCCTGCCGGAACAGTTGCTGGCGAGTGCTGAGACTCCGCGCGATCTGTTGCGGGCGCTAATCTCGACCGGTGCTGCGGGACGCCGTGAGCCATCGACCCAGATTATGCCGATGGAAGCGCTGGACGATCTGGAGGGTGTGCCACACGCCGCAGGCACGCTACCGGAAATGCTCGACTGGCATGTACTCAACCATCCGCAGCGCCCGCACGTTTATTTGTACAGCGGGGGGGACGAGCCAGAGGTAATCAGCTACGCGATGCTGGCGGATGGTGCGCGCGCCAGTGCAGCTGGCTTGCAGGCGCGGGGCCTGCTGCCCGGCCAGACCGTGGCCATTATGTTGCCTACCAGTCGTGACTACCTGTTCAGTTTTTTCGGTATTCTGCTGGCCGGTGGTATCCCCGTCCCTATCTACCCGCCGTTGCGCCCCTCCCAAATCGAGGATCACCTGCGTCGTCATGCGGGTATTCTCGTTAATGCTCAGGCGGTTTTACTGATCACGGTGACGGAGGCTCAACGGGTAGCACGTTTACTCAAGGCGCAGGTCGACACGTTGCGCGCGGTGGTTACTCCCCAGGAGTTGGTATCCTCCGTTGGCGCATTTAGCGGGCCGCCGCTTCAGCCACAGGATGTCGCCTTCCTGCAATACACCTCGGGTAGCACCGGCCAACCCAAGGGTGTGATTCTGACTCATGCCCACCTGCTGGCCAATATCCGCGCTATGGGCGAAGCGGTGCAGGCCGACTCCACTGATGTCTTTGTTAGTTGGTTGCCCTTGTATCATGACATGGGATTGATTGGTGCCTGGTTGGGTAGCCTGTATTACGGTATGCCACTGGTGCTGATGTCGCCGTTGGCGTTTCTGGCTCATCCGCAGCGCTGGCTGTGGATGATCCATAAGCACCGCGGCACCCTGACGGCGGCGCCCAATTTCGCTTATGAGTTGTGCCTGAGTAAGGTGGACGAGCGTGATCTTAAAGGACTCGATTTGAGCAGTCTGCGGCGAGCCTTCAACGGCGCCGAGCCGGTTAGTCCTAACACGGTGCGGCATTTTACAGAGCGTTTCGCCCCCTATGGTTTTCGCCCCCAGACGATGGCGCCGGTCTATGGACTGGCAGAAGCTGCGGTGGGTCTGGCCTTTCCATCCCCCGGTCGTGGACCGAACATCGATCGCATCCAGCGCGAGCCGTTTGCATCCCTGGGGAGGGCGGTTCCGGTCGAGGCAACAGAGCCACACATCCTTGAGTTTGTCGCCTGCGGCCAGCCACTACCGGGCTACCAGATCCGCATCGTCGACACGGCTGGGCATGAGCTGCCGGAACGCCAGGAGGGGCGACTGGAATTCAGGGGGCCATCCACCACCAGTGGTTATCTTCGCAACGCGGAGGCAACCCGGAACCTGATCGATGGGGCGTGGCTGGATTCTGGTGATCTGGCCTATGTCGCCGAGGGTGAGGTTTATCTAACCAGCCGGATTAAGGACGTCATTATCCGCGGCGGGCGAAACATATATCCCTATGAGGTGGAGGAGGCGGTGGGGGATATCCCCGGTATCCGTAAAGGATGCGTGGCGGTATTCGGTAGCCCGGGTTTCGACTCCGGTACCGAGCGGGTGATCGTCGTTGCCGAAACCCGCGAGGCGCAGACAGCCACACTGGAAGCATTGCAGGCCCAGGTGCGGGAGGTCGCGACTGACCTGTTAGGTATGTCGCCTGATGAGACGATGCTGGCGCCGCCGCACACGGTGTTGAAAACTTCCAGTGGCAAGATCCGCCGCGCCGCTGTGCGCGAACTGTATGAAGAAGGCCGTATCGGCCAACGGCCACGCTCCGTATGGTGGCAGGTTGTGCGCCTTGCCCTGGCCTCATTGCGACCACGTCTGCGCAGTGGCTGGCGGCGATTCGTCGATACGGCTTATGCGGTTTACGCACATATTATTTTCTGGTTGCTGGCGCCCCCAACATGGGTGCTGATCGCACTGTTGCCCAGCGCCCGTTTGCGCTGGGCAGTGATGCGCCAGAGTGCGCGGCTGCTGTTTCGCCTGACCCGCGTGCCATTGCGGGTAGAAGGCCTAGAGCAGTGGCGATCGGATCAGGCCTGTGTGATTGTCGTCAATCACGCCAGTTATTTGGATGGGGTGCTGCTGGTGGCGACGTTACCCAGCGAATTTATTTTTGTGGCCAAAGCGGAATTGGCTGAACAATTTATTCCGCGTCGATTTTTACGGCGCATCGGTGCCGTGTTTGTGGAGCGGTTTGACAAGCAGCGCGGGGTGGCTGATGCCAGGAATACCGTGCAGACGATCCAGGCCGGCCGATCATTGGTGTTTTTCCCCGAGGGCACCTTTACGCGTATGCCGGGTTTGTTGCCGTTTCACATGGGCGCCTTTGTTGTCGCCGCTGATGCGGGTGTGCCCGTGGTGCCGGTAACGATCCGCGGTACGCGCTCGCTGCTGCGGGGCGATTCACGGTTTCCGCACCGCAGCGTGGTGCGCGTCAGCATCGGGGCGCCGATCCTGCCGACCGGTATCGACTGGGCCGCTGCGCTAACGCTGCGCGACTCGTCCCGTGCTGCCATATTGCAGCATCTGGGTGAACCGGATCTGGCGCGGGAGACACCGCACGTATGAGATGATTTTACTTCGATGAACAGCGCGGTAACGCGATGGTATTGGAATAACTTAATAAGTAGAGTGTGTGAACGTCGGCACGACGGAGGCTAGATGATGAGCGGACTATCAGAGCACGGTGCGAGTGACCTGCAGTTGGACGTTATTGATCTGGATGAGGCGGGAAGCTTGCCCGGCTTGTTCCGACAGCGGGTGGCGCGAACCCCGGATGCCATCGCTTACCGCCAGTACGATGCGGACGACGGAGAGTGGAAAACCTATACCTGGAAACAGATGGCCGGTTTGGTGGCGCACTGGCAACAGACGCTGGCCAACGAGGAATTGGCTGTTGGCGATCGGGTCGCGATTCTGCTCCGCAACAGTGTGGAGTGGGTATGTTTCGACCAGGCCGCACTTGCACTGGGCCTAGTGGTGGTGCCGCTTTATACCACCGATACCCCTGACAATATCGCTTACATTCTTGCGGACGCCGGTGCCCGCTTGTTACTGGTGGGTACGCCGACGCAGTGGCAGTCGCTGGCGACAAGCCGAACCACCTTTCCCGAACTGCAGCGCGTCTTGTGTCTGAGTGCGGCCGATCCATCCGATACCATCCTGCGCAGCGTACCTGCATTGCCTGCGTTAACGGAGGAGCCTGTCGGGGAAACGGTCAGCCGCGCCGCCGGCCCTGATGAGTTGGCCACCATCGTCTATACCTCGGGTACCACGGGGCCACCGAAGGGGGTGATGTTGTCTCATCGTAATATTTTGTGGAACACCCATGCCGTGCTGGAAGCGACACCGGCTTATCGGGAAGATGTGTTCCTGTCGTTTTTGCCTCTCTCCCACACCTTCGAGCGCACCGTCGGTTATTACTTGCCGATGATGGCCGGCAGTTGCGTGGCCTATGCCCGCTCGATCCAGACGCTGGCAGAGGATCTGGTGACCATTCGTCCCACGGTGCTCGTCTCGGTACCACGGATCTACGAGCGTGTGTATGCAAAGATCCAGAAGAAGCTGGCGGACAAGGGAGGCCTGGCGCAGGCACTATTTCGGCAGGCGATCGCAATCGGTTGGCGACGCTTTGAAGCAGAGCAGGGCCGCGGGGCGGCGCCGACACTCGGTCAGCGACTGTTGTGGCCTTTGCTGCGCCACCTTGTGGCAGAAAAAATTATGGCGGGTCTGGGTGGGCGGATTCGGATCGCAGTCAGTGGTGGCGCGCCGTTGACGGAAACGATTGCCCGGTTTTTTATCGGCCTCGGCCTGCCGCTACTGCAAGGCTACGGTCTGACCGAGGCCGCACCGGTGGTGAGTGGTAATTGCCTCGACGACAACCTGCCGTCCTGCGTCGGTCCACTCCTGGTGGGTGTGGAAATCTCGTGGGGGGATAAAAATGAACTTCTGCTCCGTTCGCCGGGTGTGATGTTGGGTTATTGGCAACGGCCGGAAGCGACACGGGAAGCCATTGATGAGAACGGTTGGTTGCATACCGGGGACGTGGCGGAGCTTGTTAATGGCCACATTTGTATTCGGGGACGCATCAAGGAAATTATTGTCATGTCGACCGGCGAGAAGACCGCGCCGGCAGATCTGGAACTCGCTATTAGTCTCGATCCGCTGTTTGATCAGGCCATGGTGGCGGGCGAGGGCCGGCCCTATCTGGGCGCTTTGCTGGTACTGAATCCGGACGCATGGCAACAGTTCGCAGCGCAATTAGCACTGCGTGCCGATGATCCGGATTCGCTTCAGAACAATGCGCTCCACGAGGCAGTGTTGACCCGGCTTGCCGAGCGGTGGCTGCATGGTTTTCCGCATCATGCCCAGGTGCATGCGGTCTGTCTGACGCTGGAGCCCTGGACGATCGAAAATGGATTGATCACGCCGACCATGAAGTTGAAACGAACCCGCATTGAGGAAAGGTTTGTAAACGAGATCGAGGGAATGTATGCCGGGCATGCTTCGTCGGTTTGATTATGTTGTACGAAATATAGAACGCAATAGATAGTAGAAGATAACCTGATTGAATGAGGTATTTAGCTATGAGTACGACAACAGAATTACAACAGACCATTAATGACATGGTTGATGATACGCGAGGTGTTTTGGCAATCGATGAAAGCTCGCCAACCATCGCAAAACGCTTTGCAGCGATCGATGTAGAATCCACTGAGGAAAATCGTCGTCATTACAGAAGCGTATTATTGAGTACACCTGATCTTGGTAAATACATATCGGGTGTGATCCTGTTTGAAGAAACACTGGGTCAAAAAAATAATGAGGGAATGTCTCTAGCGGAATTAGCCTGGCAACAAGCTATCGTTCCAGGCATCAAGGTCGATAAAGGCAAAGGGCCATTGCCCAGTGCGCCTGGCGATTCAATTACCTATGGTCTGGATGGTCTGGCAGAAAGACTTGAAGGATACAAGGCGCAAGGAGCGCGCTTTGCAAAGTGGCGAGAGGTATATGCTATTACCGATACAAATCCTAGCTGTTTGGGGCTCCATGCCAATGCAGAAATGCTCGCGCGTTATGCCGCAGTCTGTCAGGCAGCAGGCATAGTTCCTATTGTTGAACCTGAAGTATTAATGGATGGTAATCACGATATAGATCGATGTGCAGAAGTTACTGAGCATGTATTGCATTCAGTTTTCCATGCTTTGCATAAGCACCATGTCAGTCTGGAGCACATGGTACTCAAGCCGAATATGATAGTGCCCGGTATAGACCTGCGCACCGCCGACCCGGAAGAAGTCGCCAGTGAAACACTCAAGGTGCTTCGACGAACCGTACCTGCAGCCGTCCCCAGTATTAACTTTCTCTCGGGGGGGCAGGGTCCGGAAGAAGCGACTCGTAATCTCAACGCCATTAACCGGTCAGCAGGGAACGCCCCGTGGCAACTGAGCATTTCCTATGGGCGTGCATTACAACAACCAGCCTTGCATGCCTGGCTGGGTAAAGCAGAAAATGATGCCGTGACGCAACAAGCGCTGTTGAATCGCGCCAAATTGAATAGTCTGGCCAGGCAGGGAAAATATGAGAGTGAATAAATATTTTGCAGGTTTAAGTTGTTAATAGGTCAGGTTGTGAATAGAAAACATTTTTCAGTCATACTATTGCCTGTACTAATTATTTTTCTTTTCACCCATAAAGTAGTCGCTATGTCCGAAACATTAGAAGCAGTCATTATTGAACCCGCAGGAAATCCGCAGGCAGTTGTTATTTGGTTACATGGTTTAGGTGCAGATGGTTATGATTTTGAACCTATCGTGCCGGAATTGGGTTTACCAGATGATGCAGCTATTAAGTTTATTTTTCCGCATGCACCTGAAATTCCTGTAACGGTTAATGGCGGTTATGTGATGCGCGCTTGGTATGACATCGCGGCAACGGATCTGGGTGAGCAACAAGATGCAGAAGGTATAAAGCGTTCACAGCAACAATTAATTAACTTGATAGAAAAAGAAATCGCGCAAGGCATTCCTGCTGAGAAAATAATATTGGCAGGGTTCTCGCAGGGCGGTGCGGTTATATTACAAGTGGGCTTGCGTTACCCACAGCGGTTGGGCGGCATTATGGTGTTATCAAGTTATGTACCGCTATCTGAAACATTGGCAGCAGAAAAACATTCAGCCAATCAGAGTGTCCCCATTTTTTACGCACACGGTGAAGAGGATGACATTATTCCGATTAGCTTCGCTGAGCAGTCACGTGATTTATTATTAGCGCAAGGCTATAAAGTTGAATGGAGTAGTTATGCCATGCCGCATGCAGTGGTACCTGATGAGATTGATGCGATTGGTGTTTGGTTGCGTAAGGTATTGGAAATTAATTAATACTATTCGATTTTGTGCGGGCTTATTTTATTTTCGCCAACAAAGTATTCGGTTATTGGCGGGCATTTCATAATCATTGCTGAGTGTTAGGCTGCACTGCTCGGCTAATTTATTTAGTTCTTCAATGTCACGAATGCCACTTAACGGGTCGCGTTGTTTAAGCCATTGATCGAAACGAGCATTACTTTCGCTCGTAAATTTCCCATTGTAATTAAAAGGCCCATATAGGCAAATAACAGCAGTATCTTCCAGGCAGTTTTTTAAGCCTTTAAACATAGCCTCAACGGCTTGCCATGACATAATGTGAACCGCATTGGCACTAAAGACGGAATCGTATTTTTCATTCGGCCACGGGCTCGATAAGACATCGAGCTCAATTGGTTTGAGACAATTTTCTAATTTGGCTTCATTGAGCCAAGCATTGATACCTGCGAGCTCTGAATCTCGATCACTGCATTGCCAGTTTAAATGTTTTAAGTGTTGTGCAAAGAAAACGGCGTGTTGTCCTGTACCGCTGCCAATTTCTAAAACGTTATTTACCTTAGAGAATTCTTGTTTCAACACATCAAGAATGACATGTGTATTTTGTTCACAAGATTCAGAGAAAGGTTTATTCATTATATTTGTTAGCATTTTAGAGTATAAAAAAAGCCGACACTAAATAAGTAGTCGGCTTTTATGTGATTTTAAATTAACGATTAATTAACAACACGCCATTTACCATTTTCTCGACAGGCTGTTCCAGTTGCAGTTTCACGCTTGCCATCAATAATGACTTCGGTGGTGTAGTCGCGACATGGGCCACTGTCATTTGCATAGGTGCGTGTTGGTGTTACTGAATATTCATTGCCACTATCTGGGTTGCGCCAAGTGCTTGCTTGATTGGTCGGTGTAGTTTCAAAAGCTTGGTTAGCACGGTAACGATCATTATCATCCATGGTTTTACCAATCTTGCCGCCGAAGTAACCGCCAATAATCGTACCGGCAATAATAGCTGCTGTTTTGCCACGGCCTCCACCGACATTAGAACCTAATACACCACCGATAACTGCGCCAACCACTTGGCCAGTATCTTCTTGGGTTGGCGAAGATTGGCAACCAGCAAGAGATAGAGTGAATATTGTAGCGAGTAATAAATTAGTTAATTGTTGGCGTGTTTTCATGGTCATTTTCCTTGGAGCATTAAGGTTTAAATAATATGACCCAGTATAGCTGACACAGTTCAATGTTGTCTTTGCTGTTACGAATGTTTATTAAACATGATCTTGTTGGCCTTGAGATTGGCAGCAGATGTTACGGTAAAGTACTGTTATTATGTGTTGAATATGCAGCTAAAAGTAATTAAAAAGCAATAAATAGCTAGTTTACAAGAGAATAGCGCTATGAGTGAAATAAAATTATCTATAAAGCGTTCATTATTTATAGTGACATTGATGGTAACGGCTACTAGTAATTGGCAGGTCTTTGCCAAGACTCCTTTTGCGGGGAATATTATTCTTATTACAGGTAAGGCTATGGCCCTTTCGCTTGACGGACAACTTCGCGAATTAGAACGTGGTGAACCCTTCTATGCAGGTGAGACGATTACGACAGATAAAAAAGCGTCTATCACATTAAAATATTCAGATGGTGGAGTGATGTTGTTGCGCCCAGCTACCAAATTAATTATTAAAAAATATAAATATACTAAAAAATTGGGTGGTCACTCTGTTATAAAACTTGTTAAGGGTGGTTTACGTACAGTAACCGGTGTTATTGCAAAACGAGACCGTGATAATTATAAGTTAATAACACCAGCTGCAACATTGACTGTAAGAGGAACCGATTTTACCATTCGGTTTTGTAACGAGGATTGTATCGATTTGGAGGCTTATGGTGCTCCTGCGCCAGATAATGGTTTATATGTTGGTGTAAATAAGGGCGGCATTGTATTAAAAAATTCAGCTGGTTCACAATTATATAAAGTGGGACAGTTTGGCTACATTGCTGGTACACAATTTAAACCGATTTTATTACCAGCTGCGCCAGCTATTTTTGTTATTGATAATTTGCCTGATCCAAAGAAAAAAAATAGTGATGGGTTTAAAGATAATGCCTGTAAATAGAATTTTTATTTTGGTAATTGTGCCAAGTAGCTATCTGAATTTTCAATACGATCAATTAATATTTTTTTAAATACATCAGGATCCTTGATGTGTGTCATCTCACCCTCTTTAGGAAAATGCTTGTCATGCAGTCGTGAAAGCCAAAAACGCAATGCAGCTGCACGTAACATCATTGGCCAAGCTTGTTTTTCTGCTTCTAATAAAGGACGTTTTTCTACATAGCTTTCTAGCATGGCGATAATTCGCGTTGCATCTAAAGAGCCATCAGTATTTGAACACCAGTCATTTAGCGTAATCGCAAGGTCGTAGAGTTGTACGTCATTACAGGCATAGTAAAAATCAATAATGCCAGTGAGTTTGTTGCCATCGAATAATGCATTATCACGAAATAGATCGGCATGAATAACGCCTGCAGGTAATTCATCACGGCGATGTGCATTCTGAAATGACATTTCAGAATTTAATAGTTTGCGCTCTGCAGCTGAAAGTTTGTCATCAAGTTTAACTGACATCTCGTGCCACCATTTTGGGCCACGTGGATTATCACGATGCTCGCTAAACTGATGACTAACGGCATGTAATTTTCCAAGGCTGTCACCTAGCGCTCGACATTGTTCTGCATTGGGTTCATTAATGCCTTTGCCGGTTAATCGAATAACCAGTGCCGCAGGTTTGTCTTTCAGTGTGCGAAGAAATTTACCCTTGTTGTCTTCAATCGGGTGCGCACTCGGTACTTCATGTTCGGCAAGAAAAGCCATTAAGTCGAGAAAGTATGGTAACTCTTGCGCAGATAATTCTTCAAAGATGGTCAGTACATACTGGCCTTGGCTGGTATTAACAAAATAGTTGGTGTTTTCGATACCGTCACTGATGCCGGTATAGTCGATGAGATCGCCAACATTGTAGTTGAGCAAAAATGCTTCAAGCTCATCTTGCTCGATAGTGGTGTAAACAGACATGGGGCGAGACCGTACCTTACCAGCTGAACAGGATCCATTGTGGTACGTTGAGACCGCGTTCAATATCATCTTGTGTGGTTTCAAGTGAACCATCGCCATCGGAATCAATCAGGTAGTAAGCAGGGCCGCCAACAGGAGTAATTTTAACGGCATAGACTTGTCCGTTAATACTGTAGCGTTCTTCGGTAGCATCTTTTTTCTGAATAATGGTGACTTCTGGTTCAATTGGCTCACCACTTTGTAATTTGGCCGGTGGAGGTGGAACAAGCAGATCTTCTTTTGCGGTGTCAGCAGCATGTGCGACTAAGCCCAGCGAAAGTAAAACAGCAGCAAAGATAAGACGACGGTGTTCCATGATAAGTCCTTATTTTTTATATATTTCAGTATCTTATAGCTTGAGCAGGATTTCCTGTTCCTCGGCAGAGGGCTCGAATCCACGTGCATCATAATGCTTGAAGATAGCGTCCACAACATCTTGTGGCTCATCTATTATCTTAAATAGGTCTAGATCCTCAGGGGCTATTGTACCCGCTTTCACTAGCGTATTACCAAACCAATCGATGAGGCCAGACCAAAATTCACTGTCGACAAGAATGACGGGAATACGGCGGCTTTTACCTGTTTGGATCAAGGTGAGGATTTCAGCGAGTTCATCAAGCGTGCCAAAGCCACCCGGCAGCACCACATAGGCTGATGCATATTTAACAAACATCACTTTACGAGAAAAGAAGTGTCTGAAATTCAGCCGGATATCTTGATAGGGGTTACCGCTTTGCTCTTGTGGTAGGTCGATGTTTAAACCAATACTCGGTGACTTACCCGCGAAGGCACCCTTATTGGCTGCTTCCATAATGCCTGGGCCGCCACCACTGACAACAGAAAAACCGGAATCAGAGAGTAATCTAGCGATATCTTCTGCTAATTTGTAAGAAGGGTGTTCAGCCTCGGTGCGTGCTGAACCAAAGATACTCACCGAAGGTTTAATCTGTGCGAGACGTTCGAACCCTTCTACAAATTCGGCCATAATCTGGAAAATCTTCCAAGATTCACGGGTTAACTGGCCATCGTTAATAGGGAGCATGCCGGGTAGTAATGGTGATTTTTTCGTATTCATAATCTATTTTCCTACCATCGATATCTTAAAACTATTTGATAGACTGATGTAATCAGATACTGTTTCCGACATAATGTCAGCAGTCAGGACACCATGTCCTCTCTATATAATAATAGCCAATCATTTCCATTACTGATACTTACAAATCTTATGAGTAAAAAAACGACAAAGCCGTTTGTCCTCGTCGACGGGTCTTCTTATCTTTACCGTGCATTCCATGCCATGCCATCACTGTCTAATTCACGTGGCGAACCAACCGGTGCGATTTATGGTGTGGTGAATATGTTGCGTAGCTTATTACGTGAATATGAACCTGAGCATATCGCGGTGATATTTGACGCCAAGGGTAAGACCTTCCGTGACGATATGTACAGTGAGTACAAAGCCAATCGTTCGCCAATGCCAGATGAGTTGCGCAGCCAAGTAGAACCTATTCATGAAATTGTTAGCGCAATGGGATTGCCCTTGATGATCATTGATGGCGTTGAGGCAGACGATGTTATTGGCACCCTGTGTGTGCAAGCAACGGCGGCAGGAATGAAAAGTTTGGTATCAACTGGCGACAAAGACATGGCGCAGTTGGTTGACGATTCAGTCACCTTGATCAATACCATGACAAATCTGATATCTGATCCAGCCGGTGTGGTAGAAAAGTTTGGTGTGCGCCCTGACCAAATTATTGATTACTTAACCTTGGTTGGCGATAAGGTTGATAACGTTCCCGGCGTGCCTAAGTGTGGCCCGAAGACCGCAGTGAAGTGGTTGGATGAACATGGCAATCTTGAAACAGTGATGACCAATGCGGATAACGTTAAGGGAAAGGTTGGTGAATACCTGCGTGACAGTTTGGAACAATTGCCGTTATCAAAACAATTGGTAACAATAAAATGTGATGTTGAATTAAACGAAACACCAGAAACGTTACAACGTAAAGAACCGGATACAGAACGGTTACGTGAATTGTTTGCGCAGTATGAATTCAAAACGTGGTTAGCTGAACAAATTGAAAATGGTGGCGACTCAACAGCAGAGGATGCACCCGCGTCAATTGAAACAGATTATGAAGTTGTTTTTAGTAAAGATGATTTTAATAAATGGTTAAAATTATTAAAGGCCAGTGATCTTTTTGCTTTTGATACAGAAACCACCAGCCTTAATTATATGCAGGCAAAAATAGTCGGCGTGTCATTCTCCGTTGAAGCAGGTAAGGCCGCTTATGTGCCGGTGGCACATGATTATGATGATGCACCAGAGCAATTATCTCGCGAGTGGGTTTTACAACAATTAAAGCCCTTACTTGAAGATTCTACGGCAGCCAAGGTTGGGCAAAACCTAAAATACGATAGAAATGTTTTAAGAAATTATGACATTCATTTACAAGGCATTAAGCATGACACTATGTTGCAATCCTATGTATTAGATAGCACCGCAAGCCGACATGATATGGACTCGTTATCGCTAAAGTATTTGTCATATAAAACCATTAAATTTGAAGAAGTCGCCGGTAAGGGTAAGGCACAATTAACCTTTAATCAGGTTGATTTAGAACAAGCCGGCCCTTATGCGGCAGAAGATGCGGATATTACATTACGTTTGCATGAAGTACTTTGGCCAAAATTAAAAGCCGAGGCGGCACTCGAAAAAGTATATACGGAAATGGAAATGCCACTGTTGCCTATCTTGTCAGATATGGAGCGCCAAGGTGTTTTGATTGATGCTGATATGTTGTCTGTGCAAAGTGAACAATTGGCCGCGCGAATTAAAGAAATTCAAACCGAAGCTTGGAAGGAAGCGGGTGAAGAATTTAATATGAGCTCGCCGAAACAGATTCAAGCAATTCTATTTGAGAAAATGGAATTGCCGGTCATTAAGAAAACGCCTAAAGGTCAACCATCAACTGCTGAAGCCGTGTTACAAGAACTGGCTGATGGCGATCATAAGTTACCGAAGATGATTCTTGAGTATCGTAGTTTAAGTAAATTGAAATCGACTTACACTGATAAGTTGCCACTCATGATTGATGAGAATTCGGGTCGCGTGCATACCTCGTATCATCAAGCGGTTGCGGCAACGGGGCGTTTGTCATCAAGTGATCCTAATTTACAAAATATTCCGATTCGCAGTGAAGAAGGGCGGCGTATTCGCCAAGCCTTTATTGCATCAAAGGGCTATACGATTGTTGCGGCAGATTATTCGCAAATTGAATTGCGCATCATGGCGCACCTATCTGAAGACAAAGGTTTGTTAACCGCTTTTTCTGATGGTGTAGATATTCACCAAGCAACAGCGGCGGAAGTATTTGGTATGGATCGTGATGCCGTCACGACCGAGCAACGTCGTCGTGCCAAGGCAATTAATTTTGGTTTGATCTATGGCATGTCGGCATTCGGTTTGGCGAAGCAAATAGATGTCAGCCGCACAGAAGCGGCGCAGTATATTGACCTCTATTTTGAACGCTACCCTGGTGTTAAAGATTTTATGGAAACCATGCGTGAACGTGCTCGCGATGTCGGTTATGTGGAAACGGTGTATGGACGTCGTTTGTATGTGCCGGATATTAAGGCGTCGAATATGCAGCGTCGTCAGTACGCCGAAAGAACCGCTATCAATGCACCGATGCAAGGTACCGCGGCAGATATTATTAAACGTGCGATGTTGGCTTGTGCAGAATTTATTGGTGATGATAATCAGCAAATAAAAATGATCATGCAGGTACACGATGAACTGGTGTTCGAAATAGCCGACGAGGTGCTTGATGAAGCGATTGCCGGAATTACCAAAGCGATGGAAACGGCCGCCGAGTTGAAAGTGCCTTTAGAGGTGTCAGTTGATATGGGAATTAATTGGGATCAGGCTCATTAATACCCATACTTTTATATGTAGGATTATTACTACATATTTATTGAACTTTTAGACTAGGCCTCAGTCGAACTTACATATCCCAGATTCTGGGTGTCTTGGTACTTTTCTCCCGAAGTAGCAAGTGTAGATTCGGCTACCCCCTAATAGTCGAATCGCCAAGACCTCGACCATCCCCTATGGTCGGGGTTTTTTTTTAACCTTTTTTAGTCATAAAGCCACATAGTCAGCACCTTTCGTGCTTCCTTAAGCCCTTGTTTCTTAAGAGAGGAAAATAATTGTGCCGAACAGAGTGGGTAAGATTCATTAATCGTTTCCAGTACCTTTTGCAGGCTTGCACCTGCTGGGCCATTCGAGAGTTTGTCTGATTTAGTGAGCAAAACATGCACAGGTAATTCAACGCTGTGCGCCCAATCTAACATCTCGCGGTCAAATTCTTTAAGAGGGTGGCGAATATCCATGAGCAAGATTAAGCCACGTAGAGACGCACGTTTCTCAAGGTATTTACTCAGTTCTTTTTGCCATTCGATCTTTATTTTCTTTGGTACTTTGGCGTAACCATAGCCTGGTAAATCAACTAAGCGATGCTCATCATCCAGGGCAAAGAAGTTAATCATCTGGGTACGCCCAGGTGTTTTACTGGTTCTTGCCAGTCCAGTTGTGTCGGTGATGACATTTAAGGCGCTAGATTTGCCAGCGTTAGAACGCCCAGCAAAAGCCACTTCGCTACCCGTGTCGTCTGGGCATTGATCAAAGCGTTTGGCGCTGGTGAGGTAATAGGCGGTCGTAAAGTCGTTCATGTTGGGTTCAGGATCTATGCTGTATAAAGAAGCTAATGTACTGTATTTTCAGGAAATAATACAGTAATTGTGAGTTTTATGAGATGCATCTAAGGTTGACCAAGATAAGCATTCTCTGGTATATAAACAGGCCGTTTTTGGATATTTTGTTGCGAGACAGTTATGTCGCGCTAAATAGGCTTAAATGAGACCAACGAACCAACCAAATTTAATTAATCATACCTTTATATAGGTAGGAGAATACGAAATGAAAAAGACTATTATCGCAACAGCTATTATGGCGTTAAGTATGGCAGCAAGTGCTCAAGCAGCTGATCTAACTGCTGGTAAGAAAACTTACGACACAGCTTGTTTTGCTTGTCACGGTACAGGCGCTGCTGGCGCACCGAAGGTTGGTGACAAGGCTGCTTGGAAAGCGCGCATCGCACAAGGTATGAAAGTGATGGTTAATAACGCTAACAAAGGTTTCCAAGGCAAGAAAGGTTTCATGCCTGCTAAGGGTGGCCGCGCTAACCTAAGTGATGCAGCCGTTGCTGATGCAGTTGCTTACATGGTTGATGGAAGCAAGTAAGCACTCTTTAAAATTATTCAAGGACTAAAGCAAATGATGAAGCGATTCCTTATTACTGTAGCGATGCTGGCTCTGGCTAGTAATGTTGTAGCTGGTGGCGATCCTGTTGCCGGAAAAAAGAAGGCAGCTCTCTGTATTGGTTGTCACGGTGTTGATGGCAATAGCGCAAACCCAGATTGGCCTTCATTGGCAGGTCAAGGTGAAGGCTACCTAGCAAAACAAATTACTGACTTTAAAACAGGCGCACGTAAAGACGGCACCATGAATGCAATGGTCGGCGGTTTAAATGACGTAGACATTGCTAATGTAGCAGCCTTCTTCGCAAGCAATAAAGTCAAGGGCGGCACTGCAAGCAAGGATTCGTTAAAACTTGGCCAAGATATTTATCGTGCGGGTATTGCGAGTCGCGGTATTGCAGCTTGTGCAAGTTGTCATGGTCCAAGTGGCGCGGGTAACCCAGCTGCTAAGTTCCCAGCATTAGCCGGTCAACATGCTAAGTACACAATGAAAGCATTGAAAGACTTTAGTCTTGGAACACGTAGTAACGATCCAAGCAGCATGATGCGAGTTGTTGCTGATAAAATGAAAGACAGCGAAATGAAGGCAGTTGCAGAATATATTTCTGGTTTACATTAATAACTGTATTTTGCTGACAGTAAAAAAGGGCGGTGTTATGCCGCCCTTTTTTATGCGTTATTTATAATAATAAAAGTATTAAATGGAGGGGCTGTGAACACGGAGGTACGGAAAACTAGGCGGTATGGTTTTGGCAATATCTTGGTTGAATTTCTTGGTTCAATGAACCTAGCGATTACGGTACTGAGTGGTATTGCGATCGCTTCCATCATTGGCACAATACTTAGACAAAACGAGCCATACCAAAATTATATTATTAAGTTCGGGCCATTCTGGCACGACATGTTTGTTTCCATGGGTCTGTATGATATTTACGGCGCCTGGTGGTTTGTCTCACTGCTTTTCTTCTTACTCCTAACAACCAGTGTTTGTGTGGTGCGTAATGGCCCGCAAATGATTATTGATATGCGTAATTTTCGTATCAATGCCAGTCGTAATTCATTACGTGCTTTTCATAACAATGCCCAGTGGAAAATTGAATCTGATCGCGAGAGCTTGATTCAAAATATTACCTCGCACATGCAAGCGGAAGGTTACAACATCCGTAGCAAGGAACATGAAGATCATACGATGATTGCAGCCATGCGTGGCGGCGTGAATAGACTTGGTTATATTTTTACTCATTTAGCGATTGTTGTTGTTTGTGTTGGTTCGGTGATCATGTACAACATGCCATTAAAATATGCGATCTTTTCTGGCGATGTGAAAATTGAAACAGACAATACTTTACCCGCATCAAAAGTGCCTGCAAAAAGTGTTCTGAAATCAGACAACCCTTCTTATCGCGGTGCGGTGAGTATTTCAGAAGGTCAAAGTGCCAATATCATATTCCTAAATATCGAAGATGGTTTCCTTATACAAGAACTTCCTTTTCAGATTGAATTAAAAGATTTTCGTATTGAGCATTATGATTCGGGGCAACCAAAATCATTTGAGAGTGATCTGGTTATTCATGATGATGAATTAGATGCGCCATTAGAAGCAACCATCTCGGTCAATCATCCATTGATATACAGGGGCAATGCAATCTATCAGGCCAGCTTCAACGATGGTGGTTCAAAATTATCTCTACGTGCATGGCCGTTAAATGATCCGGCATTAAAAACGCTGGATATAGAAGGCGCTGTGTTTGGTGATGTCGCGATGAAGGTTGATGATACGCCTTACACCATTGAGCTGAGTGATTTTCGAAAATTCAATATTAATCCTATTGAGAGTGAAAATAATTCTAAGAAATTTAAAAACTTTGGCCCTAACTTTACTTTTAAAGTACGCGATGAACAGGGGCAAGCACGTGAGTATGTAAACTACATGTTCCCGATAGAACAGGAAGGCCGTCTGTTCATGTTAAGTGGTGTGCGTAGTTCAGTAGCAGATACTTTCCGTTATCTATATATACCAGCTGATGCGAATGGCTCTGTAAAACGTTTCATGCAATTTTATGCGGCCATGCAAGATAAGAAAGTTGTTAGCAAGGTTGTTTCTCAGACTATTACCGATATGTTGGCTGGCTTGGTTTCAGAAAAACGTTTAGAAATTTCTAAAGGCATGAATATAACTACACGGCGTTTAGTTTCTCTCTTTGCTAAAGATGGCTTAACGGCCTTGAATGAGCACATTCAGAAAAACATACCAGTAGCACAACGACAAAAGGCGACAGCCACTTACTTTGATATTTTGCGTAAGACCTTGGGTAATTTATATATCAATATTCTTCAACAAGAAGGCTTGGATATTACGCAAGGTGTGAGTAAATCAGACAGTGATTTTTTTGATGATGCCCTTACAGTTATTGGGAATATTAATGTCTACGGCGCACCGTTCTATCTAGAAATGAAAGACTTTGAGCATATTCAGGCATCGGGTTTACAAATTGCCCGTGCGCCGGGTAAGGAAATCATTGTGTTTGGCTGTGTTATGCTGATCATCGGTATCTTTATTATGTTTTATATTCAACAACGCCGTTGTTGGGTATGGGTAGCAAATAAACAAGAGTCTGGTTACGAGGTAATTTTTGCCGGTAGTTGTAACCGCAATGAGCGTGATTTTGCGCAAGACTTTAAAAAAATAAAACAACGCTTAGCCCATCGCTTGGGTTTAAGTGTGGATGATGAAAATCACTGAGGTAGTTTATGTCCGCAACACTCGATCCATTAAATTACGAATTGAATAAACCCTTTTTTAAAACACTATCTGCATATGACTGGATCTTCGCGGCATTAGTTACCGGCGGTGCTTTTTATTTGTGGGATGGTTATGCCTCATTAATGGATGTCTATGAAGTTGGCATTTTATTCGGCATGGGTCTTGGCATGATTGGCTTGGGCTGGTATTGGAAACAAAGCCGCACCTTAATGTTGTCGGTTGCGATAATCAGTATTTATGCCGTGATCCAATACGAGCCAGCCGTCATGGCATTGAAAGCAGAGGGTATGGATGGCCGGCAAGCAATTGCGGCACTGTCAGATTGGCAGAATAAAGAGCAAGGACAATTCATATTTAAATATTTCCTCTCAAGCGCAACAGCAATTGGTTGGATGTGTTTCCTGTTTGGCTTAGCAACAGTTATTTATTTCTTTAACATGTTTGTGAAATCAGAATTTCCTGGCCGAGTTGCAACCAAGATGACATGGATTGCTTCTGCGATGGGTTTAATTGGTTTGATGGTTCGTTGGCGTGAGTCTTACTTAATTAATTTTGATATTGGCCATATACCGGTGAGCAATCTATACGAAGTATTTGTCTTGTTTTCAATTATTACGGCACTGATTTATTTATTTTATGAAATGCGTTACAAGACGCGTGCGTTAGGTGGTTTCGTATTATTAGTTATCAGCGCCGCCGTTGCATTTTTACTTTGGTATAAATTTGATAAGAATGCCGATGAGATTGCACCGCTTGTTCCCGCGCTAAAAAGTTATTGGATGAAAATACATGTACCGGCTAACTTTATTGGTTACGGTTGTTTTGCTTTAGCCGCAATGGTCGGCGTAGTTTATTTATTGCGTAACAATGCACCGGAAGGTGGTTTGGCCGCACGTGTTTTACCACCACTCGATATGCTTGATGATGTGATGTACAAATCAATCGCACTTGGTTTTGCATGGTTTACGATTGCCACGGTGCTCGGTGCACTATGGGCTGCTGAAGCATGGGGTGGTTACTGGTCTTGGGATCCAAAAGAAACTTGGGCGCTGATTGTTTGGTTGAATTATGCGGCATGGTTGCATATGCGTTTAACTAAGGGCTGGCGTGGTTCGGCAATGGCTTGGTGGTCGGTTATCGGCTTGTTTGTCACCTTATTTGCCTTCTTGGGTGTGAATATGTTCTTGTCGGGCTTACATTCATACGGTGAACTTTAGGCCAATTTTGATTGTCTCTAATAATAAGCTAGAAGAAAAATGGGATACGGCATAATGAAAAAAATATTATTGGCATTCATGGCTGCTTTGATGATGCAGGCGACGACTGCTTTCGCAATAGATGAAGGTTTTGAATACAACCTTGTTACTCCAGCAATGGGTACGGCAGATAAAACCAAGGTCGAAGTGATTGAATTCTTTTGGTATGGCTGCCCTCATTGTTATAGTTTTGAGCCAGACTTGAATAAGTGGTTAAAGAAAAAACCAGCGAATGTTAATTTTGTTCGCGTTCCAGCTATTTTCCGTGAGAATTGGGTTCCACAAGCACGCGCTTATTACACCGCTGAAGCACTCGGTATCCTAGATAAAACCCATAGCTTATTTTTCAGAGCGCTGCATAAAGATCGTATTCGCTTAGCCACGGAAAAAGACATTGCGGCATTCTTTGTCAGTAATGGCGTCTCTCAAGAAGCATTTACCCAAGCTTGGAATTCATTTGTTGTTCAATCGCGTGTTAAACGTGCCATTACCCTAACGCGTCGCTCGGGTATTACGGGTGTCCCCGCCATGATCGTGAATGGCAAATATCGCACCAGTGCTAAAGAGGCGAGTATCAATAACCCTGGTGGAGCAGGTCATGACGACATGCTTCGCGTCGTTGATGCCTTGGTGAAGAAAGAATCTAGTCCAGCTAAGGCAACGGCGAAGAAATAAATTTCTCAAAATATCGTTAACAGACAGGCAATCATTGCCTGTCTGATCTAGAATAATGCGTAGTGAAGTCAGATCAGGGTGATCATGAAAGCTGCGCAACTTTTCGTAAAGTGTCTCGAGAATGAAGGTGTTGAATACATCTTCGGTATCCCAGGCGAGGAAAACCTCGACATGATGGATGCTCTGCTCGATTCAGATATCCAATTTATTACCACTCGCCATGAGCAGGGTGCTGCCTTCATGGCCGATGTCTACGGTCGCCTTACTGGTCGGGCTGGCGTGTGTTTAGCGACACTGGGGCCTGGGGCAACCAATTTAGTCACTGGTGTGGCTGATGCGAATATGGACCATGCGCCGCTCGTCGCCATTGCTGGGCAGGCAGCGACTAATCGTTTGCATAAAGAATCTCACCAAGTTCTTGATCTGATTAACTTGTTTAGTCCAATTACCAAGTTTGCTTCAAGAATGCCGACACCGGATATTATTCCTGAAGTCATTAGAAAGGCCTTTAAGCTGGCACAGACTGAGAAATCAGGCGCCTGTTTTATCGAATTTCCCGAAAATATAGCCAAAATGGATACAGGCAGTAAGATGTTGCCTGCAGGAAAAACCAGTCAGCCCGAGCCACGCGCGGATCAAATTAGCCATGCCGCTAAGCTGATATCGAAGGCAAAGCATCCAATTATTCTCGCAGGACATGGCGTTGTACGTGCCAAGGCATGGCAGCAATTAGCCACATTTGCCGAGAGCCTGAATGTGCCGGTAGCCAACACCTTTATGGCAAAAGGGGTCATTCCATTCGGTCACCCCATGGCATTGGGTAGCGCGGGCTTACAGGCACATGATTATGTGAACTGTGGTTTCGACCATGCGGATTTAATTATTTGTGTTGGTTATGACCTCGTTGAATATCATCCCTTCCTCTGGCACCCAACGGGTGATCGGAAAATTATCCATATTGATAGCCGTTCTGCTGAGGTAGACGAGTTCTACCCACTTGAATGCTGTGTCATAGGTGACATCAAACTCAGTCTCGAACGTGTTCAAGCGCAGGCAACAGCGCATGTGGGTGATTTAATGCGGCCGCTACGCAAAGCCTTAATCGCCGAAATGAATCAACATGCCAACGACAATAGCTTTCCAATTAAGCCACAGAAGCTAATTTGGGAGCTACGTACAGCGATGGCAACGGATGATATTGTTGTTTGTGATGTCGGCGCACATAAAATGTGGATGGCGAGAATGTTCCGTTGTGAGCAGCCGAATACCTGTTTAATATCGAATGGCTTCGCCAGCATGGGTATTGCCGTGCCGGGAGCGATTGCGGCCAAATTAAGTAACCCAGAGCATGCCGTGGTCGCGGTTACCGGTGATGCCGGTTTCTTGATGAATTCGCAAGAAATTGAGACAGCAATGCGGCTAAATACGCCAATTGTTATCGTGATTTGGAATGACGGTGGTTACGGCCTGATTGAATGGAAGCAAATGACCCAATTTGGTCGAAAATCAAACGTGAACTTCAATAATCCTGATTTTGTGAAATACGCCGAATCATTTGGTGCCAAGGGCTATCGAGTCGAAAAAGCGGAAGATTTGTCGGGTATATTAACCACAGCTTTGGCCGATAACACAGTTAGTATTATTGATTGTCCGGTTGATTACAGTGAGAACCTGAAATTGACCGAGAAACTCGGTGAGATGGTTTCGCCAATTCAGGCGTAACAGCGAATGAAGGACACGGCTAAATCAAAAGCAGAGCAGAGTAACCACTTACGATTGTTGAGTTATAACATTCAGGGCGGCATAGAAACACGAGCCTACCATCATTACTTTATGAGAAGTTGGCAACATCTATTGCCGCACCCGCGTAAGCAAGAAAATCTCGATAAGGTTGCGAACCTGATAAGTCAGTACGATATTGTTGCCCTGCAAGAAACTGATGCAGGCAGTTTGCGTACAGGTTTTATGAATCAAACAGAATATTTGGCGAAAAAAGCACATTTTCCGTTTTGGTTTGATCAAGTAAATCGAAATATAGGAAAACTGGCTCAGCACAGTAATAGTTTGTTATGCAGACACAATCCACACAGTGTGATTGAACATAAATTACCGGGCCTGATTCCTGGTCGTGGCGTACTGATGGCAAAATTTAATATTTTGAACCAGGAGCTAGCGGTGATTGTTGCGCACCTTGCTCTTGGTCGGCAAGCGCGAATGGGACAATTAGAATTTATTAGTGAGTTAATAAAACAAGAAGAGCATGTTGTTTTGATGGGCGATCTTAATTGCGAATCAGATAGCAAGGAAATGAAATATTTATTTAAAAAAACGCATTTGAATGAATCGGAACAAAGCCAACATACCTTCCCTAGTTGGCAGCCAAAGCGGAATATCGATCATATATTGGTAAGTCGCGATGTTAAGGTAACGAAAGTTAATGTATTGCCTCATGGTGTGTCTGACCATTTGCCAGTTGCGATGGATATAGAATTAAAATAATAGTGTGAAGTATTAATATGGATGATTGGAAAGACAAATATTACGCCAGCCTGGAATCACTCGAAGATAAAGAAAAAGAGTGGGGCGAGGCCGATCAATTATTGCGTCGCTGCATTTCGCGGATGACATTGGCGTTAGATTCTAAGAATAAGAAACTTGACGAGCATCTGGAAAGATTGCGCAATATCGTTCGTCGTGAAAAAAATCTTGAACGCATTCGAAATATGATTGATGCGATTGTTGAGGTGTCTACTGAAAAACAAAATAAGAGTGAAACGGTAAGTAAAAAAGATCTTCTAAATGCACTTTTAAATACCCTGCCATATCCGGCAAGTCTTAATAAAACTAAAAAAGATATTAAGAAACGACTCGACTACATGAAAGATGATTCTAGTCTGGTTGATATATTTAATTCTATTTTAGCCCTAATAGAATCAGCACTTAATGTGGAAGTGGTTGCTGGAGATGAAGCAAAGAAAGAATCGAAAGGTTTATTAAAAGGTCTTTTTTCTAGTAATAAAAATAAAACTGAATCTAGTGATGAAAAACAAAATTCAACAAGCGCAGAAGTAACAGAACCTGTTTCACAAACTGTTGAAGATGTGATGCATATTGTGAAGCAAGTATTGTCTGATTTGCTTATGGCGGTTGATGTGCCTGTTGCTAATGCAGATGAGCTTGATGTGTTGCGCCAAAAAACCAGACGCATTGAAACAAAGAAAGATTTACAGGGCTTGCTTAAAGGCATTGCTGCCTTAGCTTCAATGAAGCCATTAGAGAAGCAAAAAAATACTGATGGCGATGCTCAAGAAGATGAAAGTCATGATGTACCTTTGCCTGGTGAAGCACTAGAAATAAATGAGATTTTAATTCAATTATTAGAACGGCTGGTACTCCCGGATGATCTAATTGAGTATGCCGAGCAGTTAAAATCAGAATGGGCTAAAGGCATAGATGAAGATCATGTTGCGAAAGCATTAGAATCTATCGCTGACCTCGTTATTAAAATGCGTGCGCGCAGCGAAAATGAAAAGAATGATTTTCAAGAATTCTTGCAGCAAGTAACAGAAAAGTTACAAATGCTGGATCAACACATCCAAGATAATGAAAATATTCAAAATGAGATATTCTCTGAGAATCAGAAATTTAGTGACGATGTCGGTGGAGAAGTTGAAAGCATTCAGACTGATGTGCAAGAAGCGGTTGACTTGACTGACTTGAAGACCAGTATTGCGATTAAATTAAGCAAGATCACAAAACATGTAGATACATTTCGCACCACAGAAGAAAGACGAAAATTAAAAATGGAAATTCGGGTGGGGGAGCTTGCCGGTAAGGTGCATAGTCTTGAATCAGAATCAGAAGTGTTGCGCGAACGAATTGTAGAAGAACAAAAGAATTCAATGTTAGATGCCTTGACTAAAGTGCCAAATCGCTTGGCATGGGATCAACGTATGGATCATGAATTTAGTCGCTGGAAGCGTTATCAAGCACCACTTCTTATCGTTGTATGGGATATAGATGATTTTAAAAAGGTCAATGATACCTATGGGCATAAAGCCGGTGACAAGGTGCTGGTTACGATTGCTACCTTGCTTAAAGACCAAGTGCGAGAAACCGATTTTATAGCCCGTTTTGGTGGTGAAGAATTTGTAATGTTATTACCAGAAACAGAATTGAAGAATGCGCAGGCAGTGGTTGAGAAATTGCGCAAAGGTGTTGAGGAATGCGAATTTCATCATGGTGATCAGCGTGTGTCGATTACGGTTTCAGGCGGCATGACACAATTTAAGAAAGGTGACACAATTGAGTCGGCTTTTGAGAGAGCAGATCAATTTTTATACAAAGCAAAAGGCAGTGGTAAGAATCGTTGCTTAAGCGAATTAGATTAAAATAAAATTATTTAAATAAGAATAACGGGAGAATAATTTTGCGTTGGCATGAAATGCCTTGGTTGGTAGCCAAGGGTTTTTGCATGGGCATGGCTGATTTAGTTCCCGGCGTTAGCGGTGGAACGATGGCCTTTATCTTAGGCATCTATGAACAGTTATTGGCAGCAATTTCTTCATTTGATGCTAGGTGGATAAAAGCGTGTTTTAAGTTTGATATCACCACAGTAATAAAACGACCCCATTTTCATTTTATAATTCCTCTATTGCTCGGGCTATTTTCAGCAGTATGGTTTTTTACCCACGTTATTTCATTACCAATCTTAATCAATGAATATCCTGAACACGTCTACGGATTGTTCTTTGGTTTAATCATGGCCTCTATTTATGTGTTGATGCAGGAGCTAAAAGGTTTCTGTGGCATGGACGCATTAACCTTAATTGCTGGAACAGTAGTAGGATTAATTATCGTTAATCTTGTTCCTGTTGAAACGCCGAATACGGCTTGGTTTATATTTCTTTCGGGTGCGATTGCTATTTGCGCGATGATTCTTCCTGGTGTATCAGGATCATTTCTTTTATTACTCCTAAAAAAATACAGCGTGATTATTGCAGCGATTGGTGAATTTAACTTATCGATTATTGTGCCATTTTTATTAGGCTGCATTGTTGGCTTGGTCAGTTTCTCGCGATTCTTAACATGGTTATTGTCACGTTTTTACCAACGCACCCTATTGGTCATTAAAGGGATCTTAATTGCGTCACTTTGGATCTTGTGGCCATTTCAAGAAAGGGTCTACGAAACCATTGCGGGTAAACAAAAATTACTCAGCACGATGCCGTATATGCCAAATGCTGATCATGCTTCACTTTATGCCGTGGTGGGTTTTGTCTTAGTGGGACTTATCTTGGTGGTCGTGATTCACCGTCTTAGTCAGAATAATCGTTAGTTTAGAAAATGGCGCGCCCGGCTTCGGAGGCTAGTTTGCCA
>JAGLUW010000034.1 GCA_023134145.1 Sulfuriflexus sp.
GCTTGAGCCGTCGTGACCGCGCTGAGCCGGTACTGTTTGAACTACGTGAATGGCTAAATAGTTTTACGGATGATTTCTTACGTAGTGAACAAATTGAACCCACCGACCTTGCCATTGATGAAGATAGTGAACAAATCGAAATCCGCATGGATCCCAGCCAATTACATCAAGTGGTTTGGAACCTCGTTCGCAATGGCCTAAGGCATAGCAGTAATTATGATGGTCATCCCAAAGTTATTTTAAAAACTGGTTTGCCTAACGATGACAAGAAACCTTATTTGGATATTATTGATCACGGCCAAGGAATTAGCCCCGAACAATCGCTACATATCTTTGAACCTTTCTACACCACAGAAAGCTCTGGAGTCGGTTTAGGCCTTTACATCGCCCGCGAACTCTGTGAGGGTAATCAGGCTAGACTCGACTATTTAAAGATACCCGAAGAAAAAGGAGGCGGTAGCTGTTTTAGAATTACCTTTGCTGATCCAAGACGCAAACAACAACAGATTACCTAAGCATGGAACGTTACCTCGCACTCATCGTTGATGATGAACCCGATATTCTTGAGCTACTCGAGATGACACTGTCACGCATGGACATTGACTGCCATAGTGCTGGCGATCTCGCGAGTGCTAACGCACTACTTAAACAACATGATTTTGATCTTTGTCTTACCGACATGCGCCTACCTGATGGCGATGGCATTGATTTAGTTCGGCATATGCAACAACGCTACAGCAGTGTTCCCGTTGCAATGATCACGGCGCATGGCAACATGGAGCTCGCGATTAATGCACTCAAGGCAGGTGCATTTGATTTTGTATCAAAACCGGTTGACCTCGGCGTACTACGTAACCTTATTAATACTGCTTTAAAACTTTCACACAAAACCGCTGCAGGTACTGATGTAAAGAAAAGCGCACCAATCGCTACACCTATTACTGAATCTATTGATAATAATAGCGAACAAGACTTACTCGGCGAATCTGCCATTATGGACAAAACTCGCGCAACGATTAATAAGCTTGCGCGTAGCCAAGCACCCGTTTATATCAGTGGTGAATCTGGTAGTGGTAAAGAGTTAGTAGCACGTTTAATTCATAGCAAAGGGCCAAGAGCCGAACAAGCTTTTATACCCGTTAACTGTGGCGCAATTCCACAAGACCTAATGGAAAGTGAATTCTTCGGCCATAAAAAAGGCAGTTTTACTGGAGCGGTAGCAGATAAAGCAGGATTATTCCAAGCAGCAGATGGTGGCACATTATTTCTTGATGAAGTCGCTGAGCTGCCATTGCACATGCAAGTAAAATTACTTCGCGCTATCCAAGAGAAATCTGTTCGACCCATTGGTGAACAACAAGAACTCTCTATTGATGTACGCATTCTTAGCGCCACGCATAAAGACTTAGACGAATTGGTCAGCGCCGGTGAATTTCGCCAAGATTTATTCTACCGCATCAATGTTATTCAACTTAGCGTTCCTAGCTTGAGGCAACGCATTGATGATATTCCTATCCTAGCTAAACATATCCTACAAAAATTAGGCGCAACTCTGAGCCTAAGCGACGATGCTCTACAAGCATTACAGGCTTATTCGTTTCCCGGTAATGTCCGTGAATTAGAAAACATCCTTGAGCGCGCCATGACACTTTGCGAGACGGACACTATTATCGCTGATGACCTACAGCTGCGAGAAACAAGCACTCTCCCCCTCGCAACCGAAGGTACTGAGCTCGAACAAACCTCAAAACCAGCAACTCAAGCAACTCAAGCAAATTCAATTGAACCTAACTCTGAGTTGCCATTAGAAGACTACTTAGGCAGCATTGAAAAAGATGCCATCCAACAAGCTCTGGAAAAAACCCGCTATAACAAAACGGCTGCAGCTAAATTGCTTGGCATCACCTTTCGTGCCCTGCGCTATAAACTCAAAAAACTGGGGTTAGAGTAAAACTATCACTATTGACCTTCCTCTTACTCCTTACTCCTTACTCGTTCTATACTAATGAATATCACATTTCCTACGCCTACACGGGCACCGATGTGACCCTCTGCGTCAGATCATGCCCCATCAATAAGCTACGGAAAGCCTTAGACTCAGACTAAACAAATACTAATACCTAACCGAAATAAATATTAAAACACTTTAATTTCAATTATTTACATCAACGCTCAAGCTTGATCATTGCTATACCTGACTAACTGGCACAGCAATTGCTCCTGTTACCAACAAGGAATGAACTCACGTCCACAGCGGACTGTGAATTTTCAGACCGCTGTATAGCACTTAAACAACACAACTTAACTAATTTGGAGAACAAATATGAAACCAATCCAAAAGATTCAAAAGGGTTTTACACTTATCGAGCTGATGATCGTTGTTGCGATTATCGGTATTCTAGCTGCAATTGCCATCCCACAATATGCGGATTATGTATCAAGATCTCGTGCTGCTGGTGCCATGGCTGAAGTTAGCTCAACTAAAACTGGCGTTGGCGTTTGTTATGCTGAAACAGGCACTTTAGTTGGTTGTAATGCTGGTGCGAATGGCATACCAACAATTGCTCCAACCAAAAATATCACTACAGTTACATCTGTAACCAATGGTGTTATTACCTTAGTTTCAGGTGCAACTACAAATGCGGGTGTTAAGCTAACTATCATTGATACACCAACTGCAGCTGCCGGTGCAGCCAATATGGTATGGGCAAACACAGGCACAATTTGTGATGCCACACGTGGTCTAAAAGTAGGTCAAGGTGATTGCTAATAGTAGTAAATACTATAACGACGTAACTTAAACGTCACCTGAAACGGCCACTTTTAACAAGTGGCCGTTTTTTTATGCCTGTTAATCTAGATTTAAACAACAATATTCTAAAGAAGACATCGATCCTCTGCTTCTCTCAACCACTAAAATATACATATTTATATATTTACGTTGTTTTTCAATGCATTACTAGAATTTCAAGATAAAATTATTATATTTTATATTCAAGTCATTGATTGTATTACACATACCATACGCTATACTTAAATACATAACTTAGTGGCATAGTTCACATATAACAAACTAACAACTCCTCTATACTGTATAACTGATGGCAACAGCGAACCCACAAATCAATCTTAGCGGCCTTGCACGTCGACTAGTTACTGATGGCAGTCTCTCCGAGACCGATGCTTCTGGTGCTCATGAACAAGCTCTAAAAAACAAGATCCCATTCGTTACCCATCTCGTAAAAAACAAAATATTAGATTCTTTAACTATTGCCAATGCGGCATCACAAGAATTTGGTGTACCTTTATTTGATATCAGCACCATGGACATGGAAGTTGCTGATACCAAATTAGTTGATGAAAAACTAGTCCGTCAACACCATGCCTTACCACTATTCAAACGTGGTGGCCGACTTTATGTTGCTGTTTCTGACCCAACCAATCTTCAAGGACTTGATGAAATCAAGTTCCATGTCGGTGCGAACACTGAAGCTATTCTTGTTGAAGAAGATAAATTAGCCGATGCAATTGATAAGGCAATGGATGCACAAGACACTACCTTAGTCGATTTAAATGACAGCGATCTTGATGACTTGGAAATCACTGGTGGTGATGAAGCACCGAGTAGAGATGATGATGACTCTGACGTAGATGACACCCCTGTCGTTCGCTTTGTTAACAAGGTACTACTCGATGCGATAAATAAAGGTGCTTCTGATATTCATTTTGAACCTTACGAAAAGTCTTATCGCGTAAGATTGCGCATGGATGGTGTATTAACCGAAGTGGCTTCACCACCGGTTAATCTTGGTAACCGTCTCGCTGCACGTCTTAAGGTAATGTCACGTCTTGATATCTCGGAACGGCGTGTGCCGCAAGATGGTCGTATGAAAATGACCTTGTCAAAAAATCGCTCTATCGATTTTCGTGTTAATACTTGCCCGACATTGTTCGGCGAAAAAATCGTTATGCGTATTCTTGATTCAAGTAGCGCAAAACTAGGTATTGAAGCTCTCGGTTACGAAGACGAACAACGTGCTCTTTACGAAGAAAACCTTGTTAAACCTTACGGCATGATCTTGGTAACAGGACCAACGGGTAGTGGTAAAACAGTTTCACTCTACACTGGTCTGAATATTCTCAATACGGAAGATCGCAATATCTCAACGGCAGAAGATCCAGTTGAAATTAATCTTACCGGCATTAACCAGGTCAATGTAAATAACAAAGTTGGCTTCAATTTTGCGATGGCTCTACGTGCATTCCTTCGCCAAGATCCCGATATCATCATGGTAGGTGAAATACGTGATCTGGAAACAGCTGAAATTGCCATTAAGGCAGCTCAAACGGGTCACTTGGTATTATCAACTTTACATACCAATGATGCGCCACAAACACTAACCCGTTTAGCCAACATGGGTGTTCCAGCTTATAATATTGCATCTTCTGTTTCATTGATTATCGCACAACGACTTGCGCGGCGACTTTGTTCGCAATGTAAAAAAATTCAAGATATTCCTAATGAAGCATTAGCTGAAGAAGGTTTTACTGATGAAGAAATTTCTGCTGGCCTTAAAATATATGGCCCTGTCGGTTGTGACCAATGCAGCAACGGCTACAAGGGACGAGTTGGTATCTACCAAGTAATGGAAATATCAGAAGATATGGGAAGGATTATCATGGAAGGCGGCAATGCTCTACAACTTGCCGATCAAGCAGAAAAAGAAGGTATCGCCGACCTACGCAAGTCAGGTTTACGAAAAGTGAAAAATGGTGTTACTAGCATCGAAGAAATTAACCGCGTGACGAAGGACTAAACGATGGCATCAAATACAGCAAATGATATTTTTGTCTGGGAAGGCAAGGATAGAAAAGGAGCCAAGGTTAAAGGCGAGTCCAATGGCAATAGTGTTGCCTTGGTAAAAGCCGACCTACGTCGTCAGGGTATCAAACCTAGTAAAGTACGCAAGAAACCCAAACCTCTCTTTGGTGGTGCTGCGGGGAAACCTATTAGCGCCAAAGATATTGCCGTATTCGCGCGGCAATTATCAACAATGATGTCAGCAGGCGTACCATTAGTGCAATCATTTGATATTGCAGCTAAGGGTAATGACAATCCGCGTATGCAAAATCTGCTGCTCAGCATTAAAGCAGACATTGAAAGTGGCTCAACCATGGCTGAAGCATTGGCGAAATTCCCACTACAATTTGATGAACTATTTTGTAACCTAGTTCAAGCTGGTGAGCATGCGGGTATTCTTGAAAACCTTCTCGATAAAATTGCTACCTACAAAGAAAAAGTAGAATCTATTAAGGGTAAGATAAAAAAGGCATTATTCTATCCTGCTGCGATTATCGTCGTTGCCTTTGTTATTACTGCTATCCTACTTATCTTCGTCATTCCTCAGTTTGCAGAAATGTTCAGCAGCTTTGGGGCTGACCTTCCCGCGATGACACAATTTGTTGTTGATGCCTCTAATATATTTATCAATTATTGGTATCTGATTTTTGGTATTGCTATTGGTGGTGTTTTTGGCTTTATTGAACTCAACCGCCGTTCTACTGTATTTAATCATGCCGTTCAACGCGCGTCATTAAAAGCACCTATCTTTGGCCCTATACTTGAAAAAGCGGCTATTGCACGCTTTGCACGCACCCTATCTACTATGTTTGCAGCTGGCGTACCACTTGTAGAAGCAATGACCTCCGTTGCAGGCGCCACAGGGAACATCGTTTATACCAATGCGACATTAAAGATGCGAGATGAAGTATCGACAGGCCAACAACTAAATGTATCTATGCGGCAAGCAGATTTATTCCCTAACATGGTCGTACAAATGGTTGCCATTGGTGAAGAAGCGGGTTCGATTGATGCAATGCT
>JAGLUW010000035.1 GCA_023134145.1 Sulfuriflexus sp.
GCATTGGCTGCTAGCCGCTTATAAATTTATGACTTAATGAAGATAGGAATGAAGTAAAAGTAATGAGCACTGAACCTGAATACAAAATTGCTGTTGATGTTGAAACCGACTTTATCCCGGAACAATCTGTGCCGGATCAAAATCGTTATGTGTTCAGCTACACCATTACTATTCGCAACGAAGGTAACATTCCTGCACGTCTGCTCACGCGTCACTGGTTTATTAACCATGCCAATGGCAAGAGCGAAGAAGTTCAAGGTGACGGTGTTATCGGCGAACAACCTTATCTAAATCCCGGTGAAGGTTTTCGTTACACCAGTGGCACTATTCTCGAAACACCGGTTGGCGATATGAATGGCAGCTACCAAATGATTGCTGATGACGGTGTTGAATTCGATGCTGAAATTCCTACCTTTGTTTTGTCTATGCCTAATACCTTGCACTAATGGCAAGCTATGCCATCGGTGACATTCAAGGTTGTCACGATGAATTACAACGTCTACTCGAACACATTCATTTCGACCCCGCTAATGATCGACTTTGGTTAGTTGGTGATCTGGTTAATCGTGGCCCCGATTCACTTGCGGTATTACGTTTTATAAAAGGGCTTGGCGATCGTGCTATTACCGTTCTAGGTAATCATGATCTACATACACTCGCCGTGGCTAATGGCCATTTAAAATATCACCGCAACGATAATATTGATGATGTGCTACATGCCGATGACCGCGAGGAACTCACTCATTGGTTACGCCACCTTCCTTTGTTGCATCATGATGCTGCTCTCAACTTCACCATGATTCATGCGGGCCTACCACCACAGTGGGATTTAACTACGGCTCAAGCTTGTGCAAAAGAAGTGGAAGCGGTATTGCAATCAGATAGCCATGTTGAATTTCTCGATCATATGTATGGTAACGAACCTGATATCTGGGATGAAGAACTCGAAAATTGGGATCGATTACGTTTTATTACCAATTGTTTTTCACGGCTACGTTACTGTGATGCCAAGGGGAAACTTGCATTAGAAGAGAAAGGTAAACCCGGTAGCCAAGCCAATGATTTAATGCCCTGGTTTGAAGTACCGAATAGAAAAAGCAATGATATGCGAATTGTCTTCGGCCACTGGTCAACGCTTGGTCCGGTAGATAGTAGTACTATCTACCCCATTGATACCGGTTGCTTGTGGGGAGATTCACTGACTGCCTTGCGGTTAGATGATTGCCAAATCTTTAGTATTGATTGCCCGCAAATAAAGAAGTTCTAAGAAATTCAGCACCTGAAATTAAGCTAAACCACTTCTCTTCCAAGCCATTTATTTGCCAAATCAATATCTTGAAAGACCTGAACATCCCAACTTGAATCTGTGAAAAAAGAAGCGAATTTTTCTGCCAAATCAACCGCGGCGGTCGTAATAATGGCACTCTTGATATAAGGGTTGGTTAATCCTGCAGCTTTATCTTGAAAAGCAATCTGTGCAAGATCAGCATCCGTTATGTTAATTGCTTGCGCATCAGAGAAATCGACGAGCTTATATTTCAGTTCATCAAAACGTGGATCACCATAGATTGATACACAAGCATTGACAATTTCCTTTCCAGAAATATCACCAGAATATTTCCAGCAAACACCGTTTGATTCCCATTTAACACTATGAGCCATATTCATTCACTTACAATTAATTATATTATCGTTAAATATAATCACTCAATTAAAGTAAGTATAGCTACGCGGTGTTAACAATCGTTAAATCTTTTTCCAACTTAAAACTCTTATTTTTCAAGGGTTAAGAAGGTGCAGGCGTAGGCATTTTTCTCATCTATGGCATGTTCTTCCCGACTAATTTCTTTCCAATTCAGCTGTTCATATTCTGGAAACCAGGCATCACC
>JAGLUW010000036.1 GCA_023134145.1 Sulfuriflexus sp.
AGACAGCTTAGGCTCCTTTTCTGTAATTATGGCATTCATGCTGATTTGTAGTGCAAATCTTGAACCACATTCACGATCTACTGATAAATACTTAGGGTTACTTGTTTTCTGAACACAACTACTTGAAATATAACAATAAAAATATATTTCCTACTTGTATACAAGTAAATAAATAATTATTCATGCACTATTTAAATCTTTATTGATTCAAAAGAGTAACTTTAATGCACCATTATAGTGCACAAGAAGAAGGAAGGGGAGTTATTTACGTAACTAATTTAGCGCCTGCCACCGGGAACAGTGCCTGAGCTACCGGGAACCGTATTACCCGTGCCAGGGGTCGTGCCTGGTACGGCTGATGTTGTTCCAACTGGCTGACCAGGAGTAGGGGAAGTAACATTTGATTGCCGTTTCATATGAAAACTAATCACATCTGAACTGATTAGTTTTTTGTCTTCTTTATCAACAACCGATATTTGAACGGTATGTGTGCCTGGATTGAGATCCGTTAATCTGATTTGATTAGTTGTACCACGTGCTTTTAGCTTTGTTCCATCAACCACTATTGCAAATCGATGACCTTTTAAACTAAGTAATGGCCCTTTAATTCTGAAGGCAATCGTTACTGTACCTGAAGTCGATACAATCAATTTGTCATTTACAGGCTGTACAACCTCAAGTGACTTATAATCAGCACTACGTTGTACTGCAGCTTGTGAACCTCTAGCTGGAGCAGAAATAGGTCGTGGAGTATATGTAGGCAACGGCGGCAATTTTAATTCTTCACCTTGGCCAGCACATGGTTTATCAGTATAAACCACCTCGCCATCATCATTTAGACACTTATAAAGCTTCGCAGAAGCAACACTGGGCAAGATCAAACTCAAAACGGCCAGTAATATCATTATTTTCTGCATCATGCTTTCTCCAGCGTTAATTCCTTATACTATGAGCATAGCTAAGTAAGTGTTTTTGCTCAATGTTTATTCTGACAACACCGTCACAATTCCGGTTCAACTTAATTCTTTAGGCAATAAAAAACGCCTCCCCCAATTTCACTCGGGAAAGGCGTTTTTGAACTGCAACTACTGCCGAAACTATAACTATAAAGCTTACAGGCTGTAGTACATATCAAACTCAACTGGGTGAGTTGTCATGCGCATGCGAGTCACTTCTTCCATCTTCAATGCAATGTAAGCATCAATAACGTCATCGGTGAATACGCCGCCGGCTTTAAGGAAGTCACGATCCTTATCAAGAGCATCAAGTGCTTGATCAAGTGAGTAACAAACTTGTGGGATCTTAGCTTCTTCTTCTGCTGGTAAGTCGTATAAATCTTTGTCCATCGCATCGCCAGGGTGGATCTTGTTTTGAATACCGTCAAGACCCGCCATCATCATTGCCGCGAAGCAAAGGTATGGGTTAGCCGTTGAGTCACCAAAACGCAATTCAACACGACGTGCTTTAGGATTTGTAACGAATGGAATACGAATCGAAGCTGAACGGTTACGAGCTGAATAAGCCAACATAACAGGTGCTTCAAAACCAGGTACCAAACGTTTATAAGAGTTAGTTGATGCGTTTGCTAATGCGTTCAGTGCTTGAGCGTGTTTAATAATACCGCCGATGTAGTAAAGCGCTGTATCAGACAGGCCACCATACTTATCACCAGAGAACATGTTCTTGCCATCTTTACCGATAGACATGTGAACGTGCATACCACTGCCGTTATCACCAACGATTGGTTTAGGCATGAATGTCGCTGTTTTACCGTAAGCATGTGCAACATTTTGTACACAGTATTTAAGTACTTGTACTTCATCAGCCTTAGCAACCAGTGAATTAAAACCAACACCAATTTCACACTGGCCAGCAGTGGCTACTTCATGGTGATGAACTTCAATGACTAAGCCCATGTCTTCCATTGCAAGACACATAGCAGAACGCATGTCTTGAAGTGAATCGACTGGAGGAACTGGGAAATAACCACCCTTAGTACCAGGACGGTGACCCATGTTGCCATCGGCGTAAACTTTTTCTGAGTTCCATTCACCTTCTTCTGAATCAATCTTGCAGAAAGAACCCGTCATGTCTGAACCCCAACGAACATCATCAAAGACGAAGAATTCGTTTTCAGGACCAAAATAAGCAACATCACCAATCTTGGTTTTCTTTAAGTATTCTTCAGCACGACGTGCGATAGAACGCGGGTCACGTTCGTAACCTTGCATAGTGTCAGGCTCAACGATGTCACAACGAATGATCATTGTTGGTTCATCCATGAATGGATCCATCATGGCGGTTGTTGGATCAGGCATCAAAATCATGTCTGATTCGTTAATTGTTTTCCAACCAGCGATTGAAGAACCATCGAACATTTTGCCTTCTGTGAAGAAATCAGCGTCCACAACTTTTGCAGGAATTGTTACATGCTGTTCTTTACCGATGGTATCGGTGAAACGCATGTCAACGAACTGAACGTCGTTGTCTTTCATTAATTTATTAACTTTTGCTACGGACATTGTGATGTCTCCTCGGCTATTGTTCTATACAACTTCGTGTATATCATTTGGTTTTTAAATTTGTTCCTATCTAGTGCAGTAATTATGCCATTAGATAAGTTATTGTTTATACTTGTTTTATTATTATATTATCTCTTCAAAACTATTTAATTGCACTATTCTGGTGCTTAATAATGGCAAAACGCACTAATATGGTGCGTTATTTATCATAAAAGCCTATTTGCAATTCTTTTATCTCTTCGAGACTTAAAGCCGCTTGCCTCAAGTCACTTATCAATTTATTAGTATCATCTTGGCCAGCAAGCAGTAGTGGTAATTTCACATCCACAACAATATGACCATCAAGATAATGCAAGGTCACCGATTGTATCTGACTAGCCGCCCCAATGTCTTGCCAAACTACATTCAAGCGCTCCATTATCTGCTTTCTAGCAGGTAATTGGCAACAGGTAGCGGCAAATTCATCGTCTTCTGGGTCAATATGTACCGTAACATCCGATACATCAGCGATATTTTGTACTAATTGCTGCCTGACCGTCTCACTGATTTGGTGTCCTTCCGATACGCTTAAGAAAGAATCAACCTGAATATGCACATCAACTAAGGCATCGGGGCCCATTTTTCGGGTACGCAACATATGCAGGGAACGAACTCCTTCAACACTGGCAATCATGCCGCGAATTTTTTCGACCTCTTCGCTATCCAGTGCCGTATCAATTAACTCTCGAACGCTATGCCAACCGAGATCCCAACCAATCTTAATAATCATCAACGCCACACCAATCGCGGCAATCGCATCGAGATAATCCAAGCCGGCCATCGCACCCAGTACGCCAACAAATACAATGATTGATGAAATCGCATCGCTGCGACTGTGCCATGCGTTAGCTCTTAATAAAGCCGATCTATACTTGCGTGCAGCCGCTAAGGTGTAATGATAAATCGCTTCTTTAGAGACAATTGATATAGCGGCAATAATTAAAACCAAGCCACTAGGATGTAATAATAATTCTGGTTCAAATAAACGTCGCATCGAATCCCATGCAATACCAACACCCACCAAAATTAATGCGATACCTAATATCACCGTCATTACGGTTTCAATACGACCATGACCATAGGGATGATCTTCGTCAGCATCACGATGCGAATGCTTAAATGCAAACAACACCATAAAGTCGGTAACAAGATCTGATAAAGAATGAATACCATCGGCAATTAAGGCCTGCGATTGCCCAACATAGCCAACCACTAACTTGGCCACAGCAAGCAATAAATCCACAACCGAACCAATTAGCGTGACCTTGCGCACCTCACGATAACGCGCATCATGTTTATCAAGCGGGGCATGTAAATGATCGTGTGCCATTTTATGCTTCGCCAACCTTCACGGTAATAATTACTTCGCCTTTTTCTTCACTACTGCTAATCACTACATGGCCGTTAATGCGACACCAAGCAGGTATATCATTCAATGCTCCTGGATCAGTACAAGTTACTTCTAAGGTGTCACCGGTTTTTAATTCCGCTACTTTGTCTTGTGTGCGAATGACTGGCATTGGGCACATCAAGCGTTTAGCATCAAGAGTGTAATGTGACATAATAATATCTACTTTAGGCTTTATATACAGTCTAAACTATTAGAATTAAACGTGCCAAGCTTCGTCTAATTTGCTGGGTGCCATTGGTGTAACTTCAATCAACTTACTAACACCTTGTTTATTTGTAAATTCTACTTCCACTTTATCGGCCGTGCGTCCCTGGCTATAACGCGCGGTTATCTGCGCCGCTAACTGAATATCTTCGTCCGACAACTCACCATTAACACTATCCAATAATGCCAAAGGACCTGCGTGACTGGTCGTTTTTAAACTCGCAAACATTTTACGATAACCGGAAAGAAAATTATTCTCACCTTCTTCGCGACCAATAATAATCTTAAAATGTTTCTTTGGTCGAATATGACGACCCACTTTTAATAACATAATGTCATCAAGTTCATAATCGCGCACGCCTCGCGATTCCCACAGATCAGAAATCTTCTTCGAATATTTTTCATCGGTTAAGAAACAACAACCACCCGCAGGTTGCGCGTAGTCTTCAAATCCATAGCTTTCAGCCAAGGCCATTTGCGGCTTACGTGTGCGGCCACTGAAATCAAACATCTGTTCACGATCTAACCAGCCTTCTTGTTCAGGCAAGGTCGCAGGTAAATGTTGCGCACATAAAGGGCGTACTAATAAATCACCCGCACCTGATTCACGTGCAATCACCGGCATCGTATCTTTACGTTGCGACATAGGTCGTTGGCCAATCACTTCGCCCGTAATAATGAAATCAAAATTATTTTCTTGAATCCATTCATGGGCTTTCTTCACCATGAAGCCTTTGCAATCCAAACATGGGTTCATGTGTTGGCCATAACCATGTGATGGGTTAATCACCACGTCTTTATATTCTTCAATAATATCGACAATGTGCAATTTAATACCAAGCTGCTCAGCAACCCATAAGGCATTATTGCGTTTTGGTTTGGCCTTATCTTTTTTACGAATGGCATGCGTGTGGCCTTCCACACAAAAACCGGTGTAAAAATTAATCCCTTCGACATGCACGCCTTGCTCCATCACAGCCTTGGCAGCGAGAAGTGAATCGAGGCCACCAGAAATCAGGGCGACTGCTTTACGTTGTGTTGTTGCCATCTTAAAAACTGCCGATCAGAAAAGGGGGCGTCATTATAACAGAGCTGCTCCACTGGGAACTATCTACTCTATATAAGGTATACTTGCGCGCAAATTACGTGAATTTGGATTAAAAACAGACATAACCATGAATAGCGCTACCAATATTTCGACTTTTCAGGGCTTAATTGCCACTTTACAGGCCTTTTGGAGCGATCAAGGCTGTGCTGTACTGCAACCCTACGATATGGAGGTCGGTGCCGGTACCTTCCATCCCGCCACTTTTTTACGCTCAATTGGACCGGAACCTTGGCGTGCAGCCTATGTGCAGCCTTCACGCCGCCCAACCGATGGCCGTTATGGCGAAAATCCAAACCGTTTACAGCATTACTACCAATTCCAAGTCATGCTCAAGCCTTCACCCGATAATATTCAAGAACTTTATCTCGATTCATTGCGCCTCTTGGGTTTCGACCCGCTCGAACATGATATTCGTTTTGTCGAAGATAACTGGGAGTCACCCACTCTCGGTGCTTGGGGCCTTGGCTGGGAAGTCTGGCTCAATGGCATGGAAGTCACCCAATTCACTTACTTCCAACAAGTCGGTGGTATCGAGTGCCGTCCCGTTACCGGTGAAATTACTTACGGACTCGAACGTCTCGCTATGTACATGCAAGGTGTCGACAGTGTCTTTGATCTGATTTGGTCAAAAAGCGATGCCGGTACAATTACCTATGGTGATGTGTTCCATCAAAATGAAGTTGAGCAATCAACCTATAACTTTGAACATGCCGATGTCGAGACCCTATTTACCTGGTTCGATAGTTGTGAAAAAGAAAGTCAGAAATTAATAGAAGCCGATCTACCTCTACCGGCTTACGAACAAGTATTAAAAGCCTCACACACCTTTAACTTACTCGATGCACGCCATGCAATTTCAGTAACTGAACGCCAAGCTTACATACTTCGCATTCGCTCCCTGTCTCGTGCCGTTGCCCAGGCCTATTACAATAAACGAGAAGCGCTTGGCTTTCCGATGGTTGAAGGAGCCAAGTCATGAGTAACACCAATGATTTGCTGATCGAAATCGGCACCGAAGAATTGCCGCCTAAGGCACTACTGAAATTATCACAGGCCTTTGAAAACAGTGTTGCTGCTGATTTAAAAGAAGCCGGTCTTGATTACAATGAAATAAAACCTTTTGCCGCACCGCGTCGTCTTGCCTTACTCATTACCGATCTCGCTGACAAACAACCTGATCGAGAAATTGAACGTCGCGGCCCTGCCGTCGCAGCCGCATTTGATGATGAAGGTAAGCCAACTAAAGCCGCACAAGGTTTTGCACGTTCTTGTGGCGTTGAATCTGTTGAAAAGTTATCAAAACTCGAAACCGATAAAGGCAGCTGGCTTGCTTATACCCTAGAAGAAAAGGGTCAAGCCGCCGCTGAATTAATCCCAGACATTGTTCGTAACGGTCTTGATAAATTACCTATTCCTAAACGTATGCGTTGGGGTGCAGGGGATGCGCAATTTGTTCGCCCTGTGCATTGGATTGTTTTGCTCTTAGGCAATACCGTTATTGATACTGAAATTCTCGGCATCAAAAGCGGCAAAGAAACGTGGGGGCATCGTTTCCACAACCCAACCGCCATGACTATTTTTGATCCTGCCGGTTATGCCGATCTATTAGAATCTCAAGGTCAGGTCATTGCTGATTTTGCACAACGACGTGACGTAGTACGCAAAGCCGTTACTGATATTGCTAAGAAATCTAACGGCACAGCGGTTATTGACGAGGCCTTACTTGATGAAGTGACGGCCATGGTTGAATGGCCCGTTGCCGTACTCGGCAACTTTGATGACTCTTTCTTAGACGTGCCAATGGAATGTTTAATCAGTTCCATGAAAGGTCATCAAAAATATTTCCACATGCTCGATAGCAATGGAAAATTAATGCCTAATTTTATTACCGTTAGTAATATTGATAGTAATAATCCAGACACTGTCCGCAAAGGTAATGAACGCGTTATTCGTCCACGCCTTGCCGATGCAGAGTTCTTTTGGCAACAAGATAAAAAACAACGTCTTGATAGTCGCCGCGATGCACTTAAAAAAGTCGTCTTCCAAAAGAAACTTGGCAGCGTACATGACAAGTCTGAACGTATTGCCGCACTCGCTAACACCATCGCAACATCACTCAATGCCGATAGCGATGCCGCCATACGTGCCGCTCAACTTTGTAAGTGCGATCTATTATGTGAAATGGTTTATGAGTTTCCTGATCTACAAGGCATCATGGGGCACTACTATGCTAGTGCCGATGGCGAAGCTGACAATGTTGCCCAAGCAATTGAAGATCACTATCGCCCACGTTTTGCTGGTGATGAATTACCTGCCGATGTTATTGGTCAGACCGTTTCTATTGCCGACAAATTAGATACCTTGGTGGGTCTCTACGCCATTGGCCAACCACCTACAGGTCAAAAAGATCCCTATGCACTGCGTCGCGCAGCTTTAGGAATCTTGCGTATTTGTATGGAATGCAAACTCGACGTTAATGTTCATGAACTCATTACCGCTGCTGTTAACAACTATCAATCAATGGCACCAAAATTGGATGTCGCTGATAATGTTGTTAATGACGTGTTTGATTTTATTCTTGGTCGTTTAGCCGTTTATTACAGCAACCAAGCCTTTGCTGGTGATGAAATCGATGCTGTTGTCAGTTTACGTCCTGGTCGTTTCAGCGAACTTGATCAACGTCTACGTGCCGTTGCTGCATTCCGTAAACTACCGGAGGCCGCCAGTCTTAGTGCTGCCAATACACGCATTACTAATATTCTTAAAAAGAGTAAGCAAAAGATTGCTGATAATGTTGATACCCGATTATTTGAAAACGATGCAGAAAAGAATTTATATACGGCTCTTCAAACATCCCTATCTGATGTTGAGCCGTTATTAAAGGCTGGAGACTACACCGCGGCATTAACAAAACTCGCCAGCTTGCGTGAACCAGTAGATGCTTTCTTTGATGGCGTTATGGTGATGGCCGATGACGAAAAGATTCGTAACAATCGACTCGCATTGCTTAATATTTTGCGTAAACTATTCCTACGCATTGCCGATTTATCTCGCTTACAAGATTAAGCTGTAAAGGAGGCTATATGGACAATAAGCAAAGCCATTGTAATGAGGATTCTTACGATGAAATGCTAGCTGCCATTCAAGCCTTCCATGACAAACATGATTTCAAAGGTACCGGTGGAGAAGACTTACCTTATCGTGTTGCGCTGATGGCCGAAGAACTCGGTGAAATATCTTCAGCTATTACAAAGGGTAAATCCACCGAATCACTAGCCGAAGAATGTGCCGATCTTATGATTCTTGTTATGGGCACAGCCATTGCCGCTGATTTTGATCTTAAAACAGCACTTTGGAAAAAAATGGACAAACTCATGAAACGCGAATCAAAAATGATTAACGGCAAAATTCGTGTTTCCGAATTTCGAGATATGAGCTAATCATGCCGCTCATCATTCTCGATCGTGATGGCGTTATTAATGAAGACTCTGATAACTTCATTAAATCACCCGACGAATGGCTACCATTACCTGGCAGCCTTGAAGCGATTGCTGCATTAAAAAATGCAGGTTGGCAAATTGTTATTGCTACCAATCAATCTGGCATTGCTCGTAAACTTTTCGACCTTGATACCCTACACGCCATTCATAGCAAAATGCATCGCATGGTACGTGAATACGGTGGCGAAATTGATGCCATCTTCTTCTGCCCACATGGCCCTAAAGATGAATGTGATTGTCGCAAACCGCTATCTGGTTTATATGAACAAATTGCCAAACGACTCAATACCCCCTTAAAAAATGTACCTTCGATTGGTGATTCCTTGAGGGATATCGAAGCCGCCAAATCGGTTGGCGCACAGCCCGTACTGGTTCGTACCGGCAAAGGCACCAAAACACTTTATTCAGCTCAAGGTATCGAAGATGTACCTGTTTACTGCGATCTCAAGCAGGCCGTCAACGCCCTGCTTGCCGGCACACTTCTGAATAATATTTAATTATGCTATTTCTGCGTTCACTGATATTTTCCATCGGCATGATCTTGGCTACCATCATTCTAGCCACACCCTGCTTCCTGACTATCCTGATTCCTTATCGCTGGCGTTATCGCTACCTGAATTTGTGGCATCGGTTCGTAATATGGTGGCTGGAAGTCACTTGTAACGTACATTATGAAATTGAAGGCATGGAAAATATCGCTGAGCTTAATACTGCGGCGATTGTCTTCTGTCGCCATGAATCAACCTGGGAAACTCTGGCACTAACCAAATTCTTCCCGCCACAAACCTGGTTAATCAAACGCGAATTACTCTGGGTGCCCTTTTTTGGCTGGGCGATATGGGTGCTGGAACCCATTGCGATTAATCGCAAAGCAGGGCGAAAAGCACTCAATCAGGTAATTTCTCAAGGAAAAGATAGACTTAGCAAAGGCCGCTGGGTAATCACCTTTCCCGAAGGAACGCGCCTACAACCCACTGAAACCAAGCCGTTTGGCATTGGCGGGGCAATGTTAGCCTCTAAAAGCGGTATACCGGTTATTCCCGTCACCCATAATGCCGGTGAATTCTGGCCAAAACGGGGTTTTATCAAGCACCCGGGGACTATTAAGATAATCGTTGGCCCAGCTATTCAAACCAAAGGCCGCAAAGCATCTGAAATTAATAAAGAAGCGGAAGAGTGGATGAATAGCACTCGAGCTAAATTACTAGATAAATGTTAAGATCTCTCGCATGAACACGTGGCGGAAATTAGTTTTTTCAAAAAAATCAATTAGTTGGCTAGCATTAATCGCTATTGCTATGCTGTCGCTTTTCCCTGCTCATATCCATTTACAACATGATAATGATGCTTTTTCATCATCTCATACCGAAATGACAAGCCAATCTCACGAACACGGAACTATTGTTCATGTTGTCGCAGATACTACCAGCCATACTGGTCATACTGGTCATGACAACGAAACCATTGTTCCAGCCACATCAGATAGTTTGATAAAAAAAGTTAATTTAAATCCTATTTTTCTCGCAATATTAATCGGTTTTTTTGTTTTTCTTCGCATTAACTTTTTACCTCACAAATTTCATACCTTTATTTTTAAATCCCTTCGCAAGATATATTTCGATATTAGCCCCCCGCTTCGCGCACCACCCGTTTATTAATTTCCAACCCCACTGAATACATTTGGCCTATAGGCTACCTAATGCGCGAGTTCTCTATGCGCAATTAATAAATTTTTATTCGGACGACTAAACTCTGTCCGGGAGTATATATACGATGCGATATTGGATACCCATGGTAACCATGCTTATGTCGATGCCTTTCGCTTATGCTGAAAGTAAATTGGCAAATAATTCAATTAACCTAGAACAGGTTGTTGTAAAGGTACTTGAAAATAACCCTCAAATATTAGCGAGTGACCTTGAGGCACGTGCAGCCGTAGCAAGAATTGCACAAGCACGACAATCATTAGCCCCATTAACACTTAACCTAGAAGTTGAAAATATTGCCGGTTCAGGCGTATACAGCGGCAATGATCAACTCGAAACAACGCTTAGTTTTACCAATGTATTAGAGCTTGGTCGAAAATCCGCCTTGCGTACCGATGTAGCAAAAAATTCAGCTAACCTTCTTAAAAATGAGCAAGATGCCAAAAAACTAGATCTTCTAGCCGAAGCAACAAGACGTTTTATTCACGTTGTACTTGATCAACACCAACTAGAAATAGCTAAAAACAAATTAGCTCTTATAAAAACAACTCAAGACATTGTTGCAAAACGCGTAAGACTCGGCAAAAGCCCCCAAGCAGAACAACGACGAGTAAGAATTGAATTAGAACGTGCAAAAATAGAATTAGAGCACTCTGAACATGAAATAAAAACATCACGCCTTAAACTCTCGGTAATGTGGGGAAGTACCTCACCTAACTTTACATCGACACAGGCAAAATTATTTTCATTACAAGAGCCTATTTCCTTTCAAGAACTTGAAACACTGTTAACGAGAAACCCTGATCTTGTTCAATATGCAACGCGTGAACGTCTTTCAACATCAAAATTAAACTTGGCTAAATCTCGTCGTCAATTTGATGTAGAACTATCTGGTGGTATCAAACATTTCAATGCAAGCTCTGATACCGCTCTCGTACTATCCGCCAGCATGCCGTTTGGCACCACATCACGTGCCAAACCTTTTATAGATGAAGCAAAGTTATTATCTCAACTGGCACCCTATAACCATGAACAACAACGCATCACCTTATATACAACACTCTATGAATTGCACCAAGAGATTCATCACGCCATTGATGCCGTAAAAGTATTACGAGAAATAATCATTCCCGAAGCCAAATTGGTACTTCAAGACTACCAACGTGGTTATGAGGCCGGTCGTTACTCTTTACTTGAATTAAATACCGCACAAAGAACTTTATTGAATGCGCGATTAGAATCAGCAATGAGCGCAAGTAATTATCACCTAAATAAAATTGAAATCGAGCGACTAACCGGTCGTAATATGGCTCGCTTGGAGAAAAATAATGACGTTAAGTAATAGTAAATTTTCACGTGTAATTTTGATTATTGGCTTCGCCATATCGCTTGGTGCTTGTGGCGTCGCAGATCACGATACTCAACATGCCACGCATGATGATCACAGTACCGAAGTAGAAGTTGAAAAAGGACCACATAATGGTCGCTTATTACATTCAGGTGATTTTTCACTTGAACTCTCAATTTTTGAAACCGGTGTGCCACCCGAGTTTCGAGCTTGGGCTACAGATGGTGGTCAATTACTTTCACCCAATGAAGTCGATCTGAATATTAAATTAATACGCTTAGGTGGCACAGTAGATGATATTAATTTTAAACCACAAGGCAATGCTATGCGTGGAGATACTGTTATCTATGAGCCGCATTCCTTCGTTGTTAATATTAATGCTACTTACAAAGATAAAACGCATCATTGGGAATATGACAATTTTGAAGGTCGCACTAAAATTGAACCCAAAGTAGCGGAAGCATTAGATATTCAAACATCAATCGCTAAAGCGGGAACAATTAAAGAAATCGTTAACGTTTACGGTAAGATTTCGAGTAACACGGAGCGCGTACGTCAAGTGAGCGCACGGTTTAACGGTGTTATTAAATCCGTCACCCCATCAATAGGTGATACGGTTAAAAAGGGACAAACTCTTGCCCGTGTTGAGAGCAATGAAAGTCTCAAGATTTACAGTATTAAAGCCCCCATTAGCGGCGTCATAACACAACGTAACGCCAATACCGGAGAACAAACGAATAGCCGTAATCTCTTTACGATCATGGATACATCTACAGTGTGGGCCAACCTTTCACTGTTCCCTGCAGATAGAAAACGCATACGTGTAGGTACTCCTGTCGAAGTAACAACTACCATTGATGGTCAATCATTTTCTGGTGTCATTGATCGCATCAATGTAATGACAGAGGCAAATCAATCTATCGGCGCACGTGTTGTGCTTGACAACAAAGATGGCACATTACTCCCCGGCACCTTTGTTTCAGCTGATATTGAGATAGCAAACCACGCTGTCGATCTTGTGGTTAAACGTGATGGTTTGCAGGCTTTCAGAGATTTTACCGTGGTATACGCAAAAATTGGCGATGAATATGAGGTACGAATGCTCGACCTTGGCCGCCAAGATAATACATGGGTAGAAGTATTGGGCGGTCTTGACCCGAATACTCGCTATGTCAGTGTAAACAGCTACGTCATCAAAGCCGATATTGAAAAATCCGGCGCATCACACGACCACTAAGGAATCATCATGCTTGAAGCTATAATTAATTTCTCGCTGGCTCGTCGCGGTTTAGTGATGGCAGCTGTATTACTCGTCATGGGCTTAGGTATCTGGAATTTTACCAAACTACCTATTGACGCTGTACCCGATATCACTAACGTACAAGTCACTATCACTACGGCTGCGCCGGGTTACACACCGTTGGAGACTGAACAAAGGGTCAGTTTCCCCGTAGAAACCGCCATGGTAGGTATACCTAAACTTTCTTATACCCGCTCGGTATCACGCTATGGACTATCTCAAGTAACCGTTATTTTTGACGATGGCACCGATATTTATTTTGCACGCCAATTGGTCAGTGAGCGACTGAGTGACGCAAAAAGTGACCTGCCTGCAGGTCTTGATCCAAAATTAGGGCCTATTGCTACAGGTCTCGGTGAAATTTTCATGTTCACGGTTGATGCGCAACCCGGTGCAACCAATCCCGATGGAAGTTTAGTAACACCTACGGACTTACGTTCCGTTCACGATTGGATCATCCGTCCACAGCTCTCTCGAGTAAAAGGTGTCGCAGAAATTAACCCTGTCGGCGGTTTTAAAAAAGAGATATTAATAGCGCCTAATCCTGACAAGTTACTCGCATATGGTCTTAGTTACCCTGACGTTTATAACGCTCTGCAATCTAATAATGAGAACCGTGGTGTTGGGTTCATTGAACGCAATGGTTCTCAATGGTTAATGAGAGTACCTGGTCAAGTAACGGGAATGGCCGATATTGAAAACATTGTTATTAAATCACAACAAGATGTGCCTATCCGCATTAAGGATGTTGCCTCGGTTGGTATTGGTAAAGAATTACGTTCCGGCGCGGCAACCCAAAATGGACGCGAAGTCGTTATGAGCACCGTGTTTATGTTGATTGGTGAAAATAGCCGCACCGTTGCTAATGATGTTGCAATGAAATTGGAAGAAATTAAATCAACATTACCTACTGGCATCACCGCAACCGCTGTTTATAATCGCACCACCTTGGTCGACAAAACCTTGGTAACCGTCCAGAAAAATTTGCTAGAAGGCGCAATACTGGTTGTTGTTATTCTTTTCTTATTATTAGGTAACGTGCGCGCAGCTCTTCTTACTGCTGCGGTTATCCCCGTGGCTATGTTAATGACCATCACCGGCATGCTTAATGCTGGTGTCAGTGCCAACCTAATGAGTCTAGGAGCGTTAGATTTTGGTCTGATTATTGATGGCGCTGTGATTATTGTCGAAAACTGTTTAAGACGACTTAGTGAATCAAGTCGTAATGGCATGATGTCATTGAAAGAACGTTTAGTACTTGTCTTTGATGCGACACGTGAAGTAATACGCCCAGCTTTATTCGGCGTGTTTATTATCACGGCTGTTTATATACCAATTTTCGCTCTGTCTGGTGTTGAAGGAAAAATGTTTCACCCAATGGCGATCACCGTCATTATTGCCTTAGTTAGCGCCATGGTACTGTCGATTACCTTTATTCCTGCCGGTATTGCACTTTTATTTAAAAAACCTGTAGAAGAAAAGCCAAACCGTATTATGAAGTCGGCTCGTAACTTCTATAAACCTATATTATTACTCAGCCTCAAGTTACGTTGGGCAGTGGTTACTGCCGCACTGGCATTCGTTGTTATTTCTGCTTTGTTGATTCCTAGACTAGGTTCAGAATTTATTCCGAATCTTGATGAAGGTGATATTGCCATGCACGCATTGCGGATCCCCGGCACTTCATTACAGCAGGCTATCGATCTTCAGAAAATATTAGAAGACGAAATTAAAAAAATGCCCGAAGTAGAAAGGGTCTTTACCAAAATAGGTACCGCCGAAGTGGCTACCGATGCCGTGCCACCCAGTGTTGCTGATAACTTTATTATTTTAAAAGAAAGAGATGAATGGCCCGATCCTAGTAAATCTAAAGATCAAATAGTCCGAGAATTAGAGGCATTAGTCACACCCATACCCGGCAATCGTTATGAATTCTTGCAACCAATTCAAATGCGTTTTAATGAATTAATTGCCGGTGTAAGAACCGAACTAGCCGTTAAGGTGTTTGGCGATGATTTTGATCAACTTATTCAACTTGGTGCTCAAATAGAAAAAGCCATCAATACCGTACCCGGTGCAGCTGATGTTGCAGTTGAACAAACAACCGGCCTGCCGATTATGACCATCGAACCTAAACGTGAGGTTATGGCTCGCTTAGGCTTATCAATACAAAGTGTGCAAAACATGTTGTCTACCGCACTTGGCGGAACCGTCGCGGGACAAATGTACGAAGGTGATCGACGTGCAGATATTGTTGTGCGTTTAGCAGAAGAACTAAGAACCGATATTGATTCCTTGTCAAAACTACCGGTTATGTTGCCCGAAGGCGGCTATGTGCCACTGGGTGAAGTTGCAGAACTCAATTTATCGACCGGTTATAACCAGGTTTACCGCGAAAATGGTAAACGTCGAGTTGTTGTTGCCGCCAATGTGCGTGGCCGAGATCTTGGTTCTTTCGTCAGTGATGTACAAGATGCTGTTAACCAAAATGTTGAAATTCCGGCTGGTTATTGGGTTGAATACGGTGGCACATATCAAAAACTGCAATCCGCATCAAAACGCTTATCCATTGTTGTTCCACTGACCTTATTATTGGTCATGGGATTATTAATCATGGCTCTGGGTTCAATTAAAGATGCTGCTGTCATTTTTTCTGGTGTGCCATTGGCGCTAACGGGTGGGATTATTGCTTTGTTACTTCGAGATATTCCTTTCTCCATTTCGGCCGCGGTTGGCTTTATCGCCCTATCAGGTATTGCGGTATTAAATGGTTTAGTGATGGTCGCGTTCATTCGCGATTTACGAATTCACGGTAAAGATATTGAACAAGCCATTATTGATGGTGCATTAACACGCTTACGACCTGTACTGATGACAGCATTAGTCGCAGCACTTGGCTTTATTCCAATGGCTTTGAATACGGGGATTGGTTCAGAAGTTCAGCGACCACTTGCTACGGTTGTTATCGGCGGTATTATTTCGTCGACATTACTTACTTTAGTGGTGTTACCTGCGTTATACCGACTTGTTTATAGTAATAACAAATTTAAACTTTCATCTTAAATAATGATGTCGTTTTGGAATATGCCTTAACGACCACAAACTATTGGCAAGAATCGGTATATCACGCATATGCCGGTTCTTGACACGTAGCCTCTGTCCACTTCAAGTTTTCGTTAATTTAACTCGTTTCTTCATTAATGGAATGATAGTCGCGTATTGCCACACCATGATAACGCCGCCAACAATTAGCATGCCATGAGCAACATCAGTATCATTAAGCAGAGGATGAAAAGCATTCCCTTGAGCCCCAAATATTGCGTATAAGGCTAAGCCAACCAAAATAGTGCCTATTGAACCAATTAGTTGAACCTTTATAAATTTGGCCGTTATTTCTTTTAACTGCTGCGCTCTTTCTGCTTCATTAATCATAACCAAATCCTTTTATTATTTTCTTTCTTCATATTGATCGTACTCATAATGACTATCTAATACACCATCACCATTAGTATCGTAATCATCGGAAACTAATTTATTTAGCTTATAAAACTGGCGTTTCCGTACCTTTCCGGATTGTTCATCAATAAATTCAACATTATCCCAAACGCCATTTTTATAATTAACTCGGTAATCTATGATGCTATTATTGTTAGTATCCGACTCTTCACTTATCGCATTACCATTCTTATAAAAAGTATTCACTTCAAAGGCACCATCAAAGTTATTATCAAATTTAGCGGTTTTTATAATGCCGCTGTAGTCATAAGAATATATAACATCAATATTGCCATCACGATTTCTATCTATCGTTGTTTCTTTGAGTCGACCATTTTGATACGTCCATTTTTCATCCAGGACGCCATCGGCATTATAATCTATGCCATCGGTTGTAATTGATAAACCGGATATGAAATATGTGACACCGATAGTAAGAACCACACCTAAAACAAAACCATTCGTCGCACTGGATGTTTTCGTTGATTTTATATCTGCAACATCATCATCTGGTTGTAACGATTCCCATTCATCAATAATTTCTCGAGCCTTTGAATAATCGTCTTCTTCAACCACCACGCGTATTGCGCCAATGGCTTGTAATTCACCAACACCGCCCTGCAAATATTCGCCATCTATTCGCGAATCGACACCTTCATTCTCCAGAAGGTTTTTCACCATATGGGCTTCTAACGCTGTTGAAGTTTCATAGACTTTTTTCATAATGAGCTATAAAGCATTACCAATTTCATTTGATATCGCAAATACGACCATACCAGAAAGAACCACACCTATTAATACTGATGTCTCTAGACCCAATCGATATAACCTATTCATTTGCGTATCAATAATAAGCACTATACCAACAATCAATACCGCCACGCCGTAAACAAGGTAAAGCTCGGAAAATGATGCCCAGAATCGGGTTATTTGTAAGGTATTACAATCTGCACTAGTGCAAAGGTCAAAACGGATTAGATAATAAGAAAGAAAACAGGCCAGCCCGGCGATACAAACAAATATGCCTTCAAACCATCGGGTATATTTACATGGAGGTGTTAGAAAATAATTCATTTTTATTATTCTAAAAGCACTTATCCTAATTATTTATTAAATTCCTAACAGTTAGCATTAATTAACGCTCGTAAAATACCCTTCACATCTTCTGGCAGAGCTTCATCCATTGCTTGCTCGGCTGCTGCAGAAGTTTTGTAATTCGCGCTCTGTCCTTGCATAACTAACGCAGTAAAAAGCACATCATCTAAATGAGGCTGCACCAGTACTTCCACATCACTCCAACTATAATTCTGGCAGGAAACTTTTAGAGTCCGGGTTTTATCTGTCCCACAACCCATCGCTGTAATCACAAACAAAAAAACAGTCATGAATCTCATAATAATTAAGATGAATTGTGTCACTTTTGAGTATTTTCGCTGAGCATTGCACTCTAAAACTATTATTTTTTATTCGTTACATAAGCTAACAACTCAACCACTTGTTCAGGCGTTTTCGCCCAGGCCATTGCCGAGCCATCAACTTCCTTTAACGGGTGAATAATATCTTCATCATGCAAGGTGATATAAGATTTGCCTAATGCGGCACAAATGCCGGCATCAAATGCTGCATTCCATTGTTTGTATTTGTCACCAAATCGGATAACAGCTATGTCACTCATTTCGATGAGTGTTTTTGTTCTTATTGCATTAACCTTGGCCGATTTATGATCTCGCCAAAAACTATCCGTTTCCGCACCAAGTACATCACCCGCTGCATCACTGGCTTCGTGGTCGGTTACTGCTGAAGAGAATTCAACGGGCAGGTTTGCTGCTTTCGCACCTTGCTCGATTTTCTCGCGCCAATCGGTATGAATTTCACCCGATAAATAAACAGTCCAAACAATCATTTTAAATTCCGTTATACGTCGAGATTACCAACAGACAGTGCATTTTTTTCAATGAAGTCACGACGTGGCTCTACTTGATCACCCATCAATGTGGTGAACAAATCATCAGCAGCAATCGCATCTTCAATTTGTACTTGTAAAAGCCGACGCTGGCCATAATCCATGGTGGTTTCCCAAAGCTGTTCCGGATTCATTTCACCGAGACCTTTGTAACGCTGGAAGCTTTGACCACGTTTACCTTCTTTCATTAACCAATCAATCGCTTCACGGAAACTACTAATTTCTGTTTCACGTTCACCGCGTTTAACAGTCGCGCCTTCGCCAATCAAACCATCTAGTTGGGTAGCCATTTCACTTATTGCACGGTATTCACCGGAAGCAAAGAAATCATGTCCAAACACAACACTTTGAGTTAAACCATGTTTAGTAACATCCAACTGAACAACATGGGTTGCATGTTCGGTATCTTCTATAATCTTACTTGCATAACTATAACTATCTTCATCACTGTTTAAACGACTAACTAACTCATCTGCCCATGTTGCCATAGCCGCAACATCTTTAGTCATGTCATCACTAACAACCGGCAAGTAAATCATTTTCATTAACGCAGCTGTATTAAAGCGTTTACCGATACGCGCAATGGTTGCCATTACATTAGTGTAACTCTGAATTAGTGTTTCTAAACCTTGACCCTTGATAGGCGGAGTTTCCGGGTTAACCGTTAACGACGCTTTATCGAGTGCTTCTTGAATCAAGAACTGATTCATTTCCACATCATCTTTAATATAGCGTTCTTGTTTACCTTTTTTAATTTTGTACAACGGAGGTTGCGCAATATATAAATGACCGCGTTCAACCAATTCATACATTTGACGATAAAAGAAAGTCAGCAACAAAGTTCGAATGTGTGAACCATCGACATCCGCATCCGTCATAATAATAATTCGGTGGTAACGTAATTTGTCGGGATTAAATTCTTCTTTACCAATACCACAACCAAGCGCAGTAATTAGCGTGCCGACTTCTGCCGAAGAAAGCATTTTATCAAAGCGCGCTTTTTCAACATTTAAGATCTTACCTTTCAGTGGCAAGATGGCTTGGTACTTACGATCACGACCTTGCTTGGCTGAACCGCCAGCTGAGTCCCCTTCCACTAAGAAGATTTCAGAAAGAGAAGGATCTTTTTCCTGACAATCAGCCAATTTACCTGGTAGACCCGCAATATCGAGCGCACCTTTACGACGTGTCATTTCACGGGCTTTTCGTGCCGCTTCACGTGCACGTGCTGCATCCACCATCTTGCTAACAATCGCTTTCGCATCGCCAGGTCGTTCTTGCAGGAATTCAGCTAATTTTTCGTTCATTGTTGTTTCAACAATGCCCTTCACTTCAGACGAAACCAATTTATCTTTGGTTTGAGAAGAAAATTTTGGATCCGGAACCTTCACAGAAAGCACCGCAGTAAGACCTTCACGGGCATCATCACCGGTGGTCGAAACCTTATTTTTCCCTGTAGAATCAATGTATTGGTTCAATGTGCGGGTTAACGATGAACGGAAACCCGAGAGATGTGAGCCACCATCACGTTGTGGAATATTATTCGTAAAACAGAAGATATTCTCCTGATAAGAATCATTCCACTGCATCGCTAATTCTACAATCACGCCCTCATGCTCAGTCTGGAAATAAAACACATTGTCATGCAGCGGTTGTTTATTGCGATTTAAATGCTCAACAAAGGCTTGGATACCACCTTTGTATTCAAATTCATCTTTCTTGTCATTACGCTCATCAACTAAGACAATGCGCACACCAGAATTCAAAAAACTCAATTCTCTCAATCGCTTAGAGAGAATATCATAGTGAAATTCAATATTTGAGAACGTATCTGGGCTTGGTTTAAAGTGAACTTCTGTGCCTGTTGTATCAGTATCACCAATCACAGCTAAAGGCGCTTGAGGTTCACCTTTCACATAATCTTGCTGATGCACTTTGCCATGACGACGAATAGTCAGGCGTAATTCATTAGATAGGGCGTTAACCACCGAAATACCAACGCCATGCAGGCCACCAGAGACTTTGTAGGAGCTATCATCAAACTTCCCACCCGCATGTAACACCGTCATTATCACTTCTGCAGCGGCAACACCTTCTTCCTCATGGATATCAACAGGGATACCACGACCATTATCACTGACAGTAATGGATTCACCTTCGTGGATAACAACGCGTATTTCAGAGCAATGACCCGCTAAGGCTTCATCAATTGAGTTATCAACGACCTCAAATACCATATGGTGCAAACCCGTGCCGTCATCAGTATCACCAATGTACATACCGGGGCGCTTACGGACAGCGTCTAGGCCTTTTAAAACCTTGATACTAGAGGAATCGTAGCTGTTCTCATCTGACATTATTTATCTCCAAAACTGGACGATCATTATACCACTTCTTTTACTTCGCCGTGTTCCACGTGAAACATTGCTGGATTCTCGTTACTGACATCCGGCAACCGTTCAGGGCTAATAGCAGTAACAACCAATTGGGAACCGGTAGCTAACAAAACCTTCATTAATTTTGCGCAGTGGTTTGAATCTAGTTCAGCACTAATGTCATCAATTAAGACAGTACCTGGTTTACCAGTGCTATTTGTTAATAATTGCGCCTGACCTAAAACCAAGGCACTCACTAATAATTTTTGCTGTCCGCGAGATAAGCGTTCTCGTGCTGGAGCCCCATCTCGTTTAAACACAAGATCTGCTCGTTGCGGACCATAACGCGAATAGCCTAGTTCACGATCTTTATCTCGATTTGTGGCCAAAAGCTCATTTAAAGGGATTTCAGCATCCCAACCAGCCCGATACTGCATTGTAATATCATCACAACCCAGCATTTCACTAACAGAGGCCGTAAATAAAGGCTGTAGGCTTTCTACATAGGCGTGTCTATATCCATGCAATGTCGCTGCTGACGCAGCCATTTCCTTCTCCCAATGCTGAGTTTGTTTAATAGATTGCCTCAAAGCCGCATTTCGTTGCTTCATTGCCCGCATATACCGCTGCCAGACTGGATAAAATGATTGTTCCACGTGAAACACACCCCAATCGAGGAATTTACGCCGCTGACTAGGTCCTTGATCGATTAAATCAAAACTTTGCTGGTTTATAAGTTGTATTGGTAATAATTGCGCCAATTCAGCACCACTGTGAATAGGATTGCCATCTAAACGAAGTTGACGCTTACCTTCTTTGTACTGAAAACCTAATTTCTGGTTTAAACCAGATGCTAGACGTAATTGCGCAAAAATAGTTAAGGTGGATTGTTCTGCCTGAATAACATGATTTAAACGACTGGTTCGAAAAGATCGCCCCGTTCCGAGTAAATTAAAGGCTTCTAGAAGGGTGGTTTTACCACTGGCATTAGCGCCAGTAATAATATTTAAACCTGATTTTAGGGTTAATTGTGCTGATTCAATATTGCGGCAATGCGATATCTTTAGAATTTCAACACTCATGTGCTTAATTCATATACTTGATTTTATATTTGAAACAAGAACTACAGACGCATCGGCATAACAACATAGCGACATTCTGCAGCCATTTCGCCTACCGCTGTAATAAGACAACTACTATTTGAATCACTTAATGCGAGATTAACTTGTTCAGTATTAATTGCATTTAAAGCATCCAACAAATAAGTCACATTAAAACCAATTTCAAGAGGATCGTAACTGTAATCAATTTCAACTTGTTCTTCAGCTTCTTCTTGTTCTGGGTTATTCGCAACAATTCGCATGGTATTACTATCCATCAATAAACGAATTCCACGATATTTTTCATTGGAAAGAATCGATGCTCGAGTTAATGCCTGACGAAACATTTCACGATTTAAGATTAGATTTTTATCACTATTTTGTGGCAGAACTCGTTGATAATCAGGGAATTTTCCATCAATCAATTTAGATGTAAAAATCAATTGAGCAAACTTCATACGGATATGATTATTACCAATTTCAATTGTTACATCATTATTTCCGTCTTCAAGTAAACGTGCTAATTCAGAAACACCCTTACGTGGCAAAATAATTTGCTTGGCTTCCATTGAACCTGCATTAGCTTCAATTTCACACATTGCTAAGCGATGTCCATCTGTAGCAACACCGCGCAATTTATTATCGGAAATTTCTAACATTAATCCGTTTAGGTAATAACGAACATCTTGTTGCGCCATTGCAAATTGAGTGTGATCAATTATTGATTTAAAAGCAGCTTCTTTAATCTGAAATTCATTACCATCTTCAGTAACATCAATATTTGGAAAATCAGTTGCTGGTAATGTTGATAAAGTAAAACGGCTTTTACCCGCTTTTAAAATAGCCCGTTCACCATCTACTTTAAAATCAATCATGCAATCATCAGGCAATGTTTTACAAATATCTAAAAACTTTCTTGCCGGAACGGTTATCTCACCAGCAGTACCATTTTCAATATTAGTAGTACTAATCATTTCGACTTCAAGATCAGTTGCAGTGATTATTAACTTCTCACCATCAGAAACTAATAGCACATGTGAAAGTATCGGTAATGTTTGTCTACGTTCAACAACACCGCATATTGTCTGCAAAGGTTTAAGTAAAGCTTCGCGCTGGATCTTGAAGTTCATATTATTAGTTCCTAAGTATATATATACTTATTGTTATTATTAGTACCACGATATTCTGTGTACAAGTC
>JAGLUW010000037.1 GCA_023134145.1 Sulfuriflexus sp.
TTGGTATTAATGTGCGGTAAACCTTCTCGCCAAAGTGCATGTCTAGTTGTGATGACACGTCATTGGCCAAACGATTACGCGGATCAAACATGGTTCGAAGCAAACCTTCAATTTCAAGTGTCGGGTTCACCGTGGCGCGTAATTGTTCAATTGTTTCTACTAAGGCTGAAAGTCCTTCCAATGCATAATATTCACACTGCATAGGAATAATCACACCTTGTGCTGCGGTTAAGGCATTTAAGGTCAGCATATTCAAAGAAGGAGGGCAGTCAATCAACACATAATCATAATCATCCGCTACCTTGGCTAAGGCATCACGCAGACGATATTCTCGTCTTTCGGTGCTCATTAAAGCCACTTCTGCTGCGGTAAGATCGCTGTTACTTGGAATGATTGCTAAATCTTTTGTTTCGGTTTTTATCAGGGTTTCAGCAATAGTAGCTTCACCCAGCAATACATCGTATGAAGAACGTGCAACATCATGTTTGTTCACACCGCAACCCATGGTGGCATTGCCCTGTGGATCAAGATCGATCAACAACACACGACGTTTTGTCGCGGCAAGGGATGCAGCCAAGTTAACGCAGGTGGTTGTTTTACCTACGCCGCCTTTCTGATTTGTGATTGCGAATATACGAGCCATGGTGTTTTTCGTAACACTCTAGATTTGATTATTAAAATTATTAGCCACCGCATGCTGTCTTGTTTATTTTTTGATCAACAAACGGCCAGCTAGTTTCTACCGTCTCGGCCAAACTTGCAAGATGATCTTGCGCTTATTTACGGGTCAAAATCACAATATGACGTTCTGCATTTACGCTGGGAACTTCGAGTAATTCCGATGTTGCCAGCCATTGATCCGGCAAGCTATTGATTTCCTGAGAGGGGAAGCGGCCTTTCATGGCTAAAAGCTGTCCAGCGGGTGCGCATAAACGCTCCGTTGCCGAGACAAAATCTTCCATGGCGGTAAAGGCACGCGAAATAATCGTGTCGAATAAATCATCCGGCGCATAATCTTCAATGCGGGTTTGTTGCACCGTCACATTTTTTAAGCCTAGTTCGCCCACAGCCTGCACTACAAAACGGGTACGCTTTAAGGCGCTGTCCAACAACACAAACTCTATATCTGGGTTTGCCAACGCCAAGGGGATACCGGGCAAACCAGCACCCGTACCTACATCAAGCACACGCTTTCCTTGTAAGTAAGTATTTACACTGAGTGAATCTAATAAATGCTGCGGAACCATTTTATAGATATCGCGCACGGCGGTGAGGTTGTAAGTCTTATTCCACTTATTTAATAAAATTAAATATTGGATTAACTTGGCTTGAATATCATCAGCCAACTTGCAGTCGAGTGACTGCAAGCCTTCAGCCAATTGTGATGCTAATTTTTCTGGCTGTATTTCTGATGACATATTTCGCTATTTCTTTAAAAAAATATAAAACTTATTTAAATACCAAACTCTAAAGTAAGTACTTACTTAGGTGTTACAGCACCGGTAGCAATACCTGTTAATTTATTAAGTGCCCCCGTCATTTTTTTCACAATCTTCGGACGGTTAGTGATTTTATGACGAGCAGCGATATACGCAGGATCATTGTAAGTTAACCAAACACGGCCTTTTTCATCTTCCCAAGCCAATGCCTTCATTGGTAAATCGATGCCGGCTGTTTGGTTGCTAGTGAACATGTGCGAACCAAGCTTAGGATTACCGAATAAAAGCAATTCAGTTGGGCGCAGTGGAATATTGTTTTTGTTGGCACCAGCAGAGTGGCTCCAACGCGTAACAATAGTAATGCCTTTTTTCTTTAATACATTTTCAAGACGATCCAATGTTTCGGTTACGCTGAACTTACTCGATTTAGTGATCATGCCGTCATCGGCTATCGCTATCATCGGTGCTGTTAGAGAAGTAAACGCAAATAGTGCTGAAATAATAAGTGAACGTGTCATGGCATAGCTCCTTGTCATACTGACCTTTATTTTTGCTGTTTCTTTAACTTTTATAATGGTGAGTCTCAAACGTCTGACCACAAGATAACACCGATGTTCGTCGCTGGGCGATTATATTATCAGGCGCGTTTTTTCAAATGCACCAACAATAAAGAGATAGCTGCTGGGGTTACGCCTGGAATACGCGCAGCTTGAGCAATGGTTTCAGGGCGGGTATCGGCAAATTTTTGTCGTGCTTCAGTTGATAAACCCTTTACCGTAGCGTAATCCATATCAATAGGTAATGCCCGGGCTTCATTATTCTTTAAACGCGCAATTTCATCGTGTTGTCGATCAATGTATCCCGAGTACTTCGCCTGCACAGTCACTTGAGCAGTCACACGAGGCTCATCAGTAACGCGTCCAACAGCGGGCAAATCAACTAATTGATCGTAATCCACATCTGGGCGACGCAATAATTCAAAGGCGCGCGTTTCACGTGACAAGGTTTGCCCAAAAACACGTTCAGCATCTTCATCACTGATCGCGTTCGGTTGTACCACCAATGCCTGCAAGCGTTGTTGTTCAATCGTAACGGCTTCGCGATATTCATTAAATGCCTGCCAACGTGTTTCATCTACTAAGTTAAGATCATGTCCTTGCTCGGTTAAACGCAAATCCGCATTATCTTCTCTGAGCAATAATCTATATTCCGCGCGGCTAGTGAACATACGATATGGCTCATTAGTGCCACGTGTAATCAGATCATCAATCAACACACCGATATAGGCTTCATCGCGACGCGGAGTCCACGGTTCTTCGCCTCGCGTTTGACGCGCTGCATTTAAACCGGCGATTAGGCCTTGTGCTGCCGCTTCTTCATAACCAGTAGTACCGTTAATTTGACCCGCAAAATACAGGCCAGGCACATGTTTGGTTTCCAGCGAGGCCTTCAAATCACGTGGATCAAAGAAGTCATACTCAATCGCATAACCCGGCCGCGTAATATGCGCGTTCTCAAAACCCTTGATCGAACGAACAAAGGCTTCTTGCACATCGTAAGGCAGGCTGGTTGAAATACCGTTTGGATATACTTCGTGAGTATTCAGGCCTTCAGGCTCAATAAAGATCTGATGCGAATCTTTATCCGCAAAGCGAACCACTTTATCTTCAATCGATGGACAATAACGTGGGCCAACACCTTCAATCACACCGGTATACATTGGCGAACGATCCAGACCATTGCGGATCAACTCGTGGGTTTTTTCACTGGTGTAAGTAATATGACAAGACACTTGCTGAGGATGATCGTCAACTGAACCCATGTACGAAAATACTGGCAATGGCGTATCGCCCGGTTGTTCAGTCAGCCCATCGTAATTAATTGTGCGGCCATCTATGCGCGGGGGCGTACCGGTTTTCAGTCGTTCAACTCGAAATGGCATTTCACGCAAACGTTTTGAAAGCGTATTCGATGGCGGATCACCTGCACGACCACCTTGATAATTTGCTTCACCAATATGAATGCGACCACCAAGAAAAGTGCCGACAGTTAATACAACGGTGCGGGCGGTAAACTTCAAACCCATTTGCGTCACAACGCCTGCAACGCGATCGCCATCCATAATAAGATCGTCAGCTGATTGCTGGAAAATGCTCAGGTTTTCTTGATTCTCTAAAACACCGCGAATCGCTTGTTTATATAAGACCCGATCCGCCTGCGCACGCGTGGCTCGAACAGCGGGGCCTTTACGAGCATTTAAAATACGAAATTGAATACCGGCTTTATCAGTCGCTTTGGCCATAATACCGCCAAGCGCATCAACCTCTTTAACAAGGTGACCTTTACCAATCCCACCAATCGCTGGGTTACAACTCATTTGACCCAACGTATCGATATTATGTGTGAGTAATAAGGTCTTCGCACCACTACGCGCCGAGGCAAGCGCAGCCTCGGTACCGGCATGGCCGCCACCGATCACAATGACATCGTATGTATGTTGTGCGTGCATAATATTATTCTAACAAATATAAATTGTTACTTGCCTATACAAAAACTACTGAATATCTCACCGAGTAAATCGTCACTACTGACTTCGCCGGTGATACTGCCCATTTCTTGATGCGCGAGCCGCAGGTCTTCAGCAACCAATTCACCAGCTTGCTGATGCTGTAAGGCATCAACGCCTTTATCCATCCACTCTGCCGCGCGGCGCAATGCTTCTAAATGTCGGCGACGTGCACTAAACGAATCACTACCTGCTTCACGATAACCGGCACAATCTTGAAGATGATGACTTAGTTCTTTTAAACCAAGGCCTGTTTTCGCTGAAACATAGACATGGGTTTCTTCATCATCCGTTTTAATACCAACGGCATGATCAGCTAGATCGACTAGATCAATCTTGTTATGCACAATGGTACGCGGCATTTTTGTCGGTAGGCGTTCCAACAAGGTTTGCGTATCCGCATCAATACCAATATTTTCATCGACGACAAACAGTAATCGATCAGCTTGTTCTATTTCAGCCCAGGCACGTTTAACACCTTCCTTTTCAATACTGTCATCACTATCACGCAAACCGGCGGTATCAATAATTTCTAATGGTAGGCCATTAAGTTGAATATGTTCGCGCAACACATCACGCGTGGTACCAGGGATATCGGTAACAATCGCCGTATCACGACCGGCCAAGGCATTTAATAAACTCGATTTACCGGCATTCGGTAAACCAGCAATAACCAATACTAGGCCTTCGCGTAACACACAGCCTTGTTCAGTATCGGCCAATAAGCTCTGCATAGCTTGCTGACATTCAACGATACGTTGCTGTAGCTTATTATCCGCAAGAAAATCAATTTCTTCTTCGGGAAAATCAATCGCCGCTTCCACATACATCCGCAAGTAAAGCATTTGTTCGGCTAAAGTATTTACACGTTGCGAGAATTCACCTTGCAGAGATCGCATTGCGGCACGTGCTGCTTCATTACTGCCGCTATCGATTAAATCAGCAATCGCCTCAGCTTGAGCCAAATCAATTTTGTCATTCAAAAAAGCACGTTCAGAAAATTCACCAGGACGAGCAGGGCGTGCACCTAATTCATACAAACGCGCCAACAACATGTCCATTACTACACGACCGCCATGGCCTTGTAGTTCAAGAACGTCTTCACCAGTAAAGGAATTTGGACCAGGGAAAAATAATGCTAGACCGCTGTCGATACTATTAGCATCCGCGTCTAAGAAGCGCTTTAGAACAGCTTGGCGGGGTGCGGGGCAAGAACCGAGTACGGCTTCTGCTATTAATTTAACTGCTGACCCTGAAACGCGAACTACGCCGACACCACCGCGCCCCGGCGGTGTAGCAAGGGCGGCAATAGTGTCGTTATTCACGCTATTCAATAGCCTCGTTATTCATGAGTTATCGCTGCGGGTTATTTCTCGCCCGCGGCAACCCGTTTTGTAATGACCCATTGCTGGGCAATTGAAAGCGTATTGTTGACCACCCAGTAAAGCACTA
>JAGLUW010000038.1 GCA_023134145.1 Sulfuriflexus sp.
CCACTGTCTAAATATTTCCAACCCAACTGCTCAGCAACCAGATGGCTGATAGTGCCTTTGCCTGAGCCGCTAGGGCCGTCAATCGTCACGACAGGCGATGTAGATTCCACTTTAGAATCCATATTAATTTCCTTATTTAACAAAAAGTTAACTTAATAACTTAATAACTTAATGTTGTTTAATTAGATATTTTAAGGCCAGAATGATTGGCCAATTCGATAAAGTTGGGGAAAGAAGTCGCTACATTGTCACAGTCATTGATTGTGATATCTCCCGTTGCCCGTAGTGCCGCCATCGCAAATGACATCGCAATGCGGTGATCACCATGGCTATGTACTTCCCCACCACTGAATGTTCCCGGCTGTATGACAATCCCATCGGGGGTCGGTTCCACTTTAATACCAAGAGCAATGAGGCCATCGGCCATTACCTGAATACGATCACTTTCTTTAACCCGAAGCTCTTCGGCTCCCGTTAAACGGGTTACGCCCTCCGCACAAGCAGCGGCAATAAAAATAGCTGGAAATTCATCAATCGCGAGGGGGACGAGATCTTCTGGGATATCGATGCCCTGCAAATTCGCAGATTTAACTCGAATATCAGCAACCGGCTCACCACAAATTTCTTTCTCATTTGAGAGCGTAATATCGGCTCCCATCAATTTAAGGATGCTGATCACGCCATCACGAGTGGGGTTAATGCCGACATTCTCAAGCAAGATATCCGAGCCCTCGGCTATCGAGGCGCCAACCATAAAGAAGGTCGCGGATGAAATATCTGCTGGTACATCAATATTGGCTGCAGTGAGTTTGCCACCACCTTCAAGACACGCCGTTGGACCATTACGATCAACTTGGTAACCAAAACCTTGCAACATACGTTCAGTGTGATCACGCGTTGGGGCTGGCTCAGTAATGCAGGTTTTTCCTTCTGCATACATTCCCGCTAACAACAAACAAGATTTCACTTGGGCACTGGCCATCGGCAATGTGTAAGTTATGGCATTGAGTTTAGTATCACCACTTATCTTAAGCGGTGGTGTGCCCTTTTCTGTTGTGCCGATCACTGCACCCATTTCTTTTAATGGATCGGTAACACGACGCATTGGCCGCGTACTCAAAGAAGCATCACCGGTTAAGGTCACAGGAAAACTTTGTCCTGCACACAAACCCGCCATCAAACGCATTGAAGTACCGGAGTTACCTAAATCTAAATCACCATCTGGCTGCTTTAAACCATGTAGACCAACACCGTGAATACGCACACGACCTTCACCTGAATGTTCTATCTCAACACCCATGGCACGAAATGCTTTCATTGTTGAAAGGCAATCTTCACCTTCAAGAAAACCATTTACATCAGTAACACCTTCAGCAAGTGAACCGAACATAATACTGCGGTGTGAAATAGATTTATCGCCCGGCACGCGAAGCTTGCCGTTAAGGCAACCACCTGCTTGGGTAATAAAGATTGTATTATTTGAAGAACTCATTTTTAACTCAACAATTTTGATCACGTGCGGTTTTTGCACGCGTAAATAATTTTAAAATAGATTCACTGTCTTCGTTTTCAATCGCCTTAGTTAGTTTATTAAGATCACCACTAAAACGACTCAATATATCTAATAATGCATCGCGATTATTAAGACAAATGTCATGCCACATTTGCGGATCGCTTGATGCAATACGTGTAAAATCTTTAAAACCACCGGCAGCAAATTGAAATATTTCTCGATGCTCATGCATCTGCGCCAAGGTATCCACTAAGGTATAAGCTAGAGCATGCGGCAAGTGACTTGTTGCAGCCAACACCTCATCGTGATGTTCAACAGATAATGACTCAACATCAGCACCAGCGGCATGCCACATTTTTGTTACTGCTTGTGTTGCCAAGGCATCGGTTTCTTCTAATGGCGTCAAAATAACCCGCTGGCCTTTATATAATTCAGAAAACGAGGCTTCAACACCACTTTGTTCCGTGCCTGCGATTGGATGGCCTGGCACGAAACGAGATAAATCATCACCCAATGTATCAATGGCATCACGCACAACATTGCCTTTAACACTACCGACATCTGTAATCACTGCATCTGATTTTATTTTTCCAGCTAATTCAGCGAAAATCGTTTTCATTGAACCAACCGGCACAGCAACAACTATCATGTCCGCATCAGCGACCGCATCACTAATAGAGGTTTCGTAACTATCAGCAACACCTAATTCAACTGCACGTTTTAAATGCTCTACATCTCGGCCTACCGCAACAACATGACCAACAGAGTCGGCCGCTTTTAATGCGCGTGCAAGTGAACCACCAATAAGACCAACACCAATGATACATAACTTATTAATCATGTCTGCAAGACCTCCATTAGTGCTTCGATACAACGTTGGTTTTCTTCCTTACTGCCAACCGTAATGCGAATAAAATCAGGCATGCCGTAATTATCAACGGGACGAACAATAATGCCGCGCTGTAATAACTTTTCAAAAACCTCTCGGCCATTTTGTTTTACATTGATACTAATAAAATTAGCAGCTGTTGGAATCCACTCTAAACCAAGCTCAATACAAGCTTGATGATATTGTTCAATGCCTGCTTTGTTCATTTCAAGCGTATCAGCTAAATGTTGCGTATCAGATAAGGCTGTAATAGCAGCCGTCATCGCCAAACTGTTAACATTAAATGGTTGTCTAACTCGGTTAAGAAAATCAGCAATTTCAACTGAAGACAAGCTGTAACCCATACGCAATGCGGCAAGACCATAGGCCTTTGAAAAGGTACGCGTCACAATCAGGTTTGGTGATTCGGCTAAATATTCTTCAGCCGATTCATAATCAGGAAAAAGATCTTGGGCATATTCAAAATAGGCTTCATCAATAACAACAAGGACATGTTCTGGAACACGTTTAATAAAACTCTTTAAGCTATCGCCAGCAACACAAGTTCCTGTTGGATTATTCGGGTTCGCAACAAAAACAACCCGCGTCTTATCTGTAATCGCCGCTAATATTGCTTCAAGATCGTTGCCCCATTCTGTCGCAGGAACAACGACTGCTTTGGCACCAACAGCTTGCGTAACAATAGGATAAACAGCAAAGGCATGTTCTGAAAAAACAACTTCATTATCAGGCGAAACAAAAGCACGCGTGAGTAATTCAAGAATATCATTCGAACCATTACCAAGCGTTACTTGTTGTGTTGTTACACCATGTTTATCTGCTAACACTTGTTTCAGTGCAAAACCATTGCCATCAGGATAACGAGAAAGTTCTGATAACGCTGCCGTTATAGCAGCAATTACTTTTTGACTAACACCAAGGGGGTTTTCATTTGATGCCAATTTAATAATATTGGTTAGGCCAAGTTCACGCTCTAATTCATCAACCGGTTTGCCTGGTTCGTACGGACGCAAGCCACAGACGCCCGGTAGCGCGAGCTCTTCAATCGCAGTTTTCTGTGACGTCGTATTCATGGAGGAAACCTACAGAACAGCCTTGGGGTAAGAACCAAGTACTTTTAACATCGCCGCCTTGTCGGTTAATTCTTGCAAGGCTTTAGCGATAGTTGGATCTTCGCGGTGACCATCAATATCAATGAAGAAGACATAGTCCCACATTCCCTGACGAGATGGACGTGATTCGATACGCGTTAGGCTGACATTATTACTAGCGAATGGCGTCAACAATTCATGCAATGCGGCATGCTTATTAACAATAGAGACTAACAATGTCGTTTTATCAACACCGCTACGCCCTACTTCATTACGACCAATAATTAAGAAGCGTGTTGTATTGTCTGGTTCATCTTCAATATTTGCAGCAACAATATTTAATTTATAAATACCTGCTGCAGTATCACTGGCAATCGCTGCGCAACCCTTTTCACCGGCTGCACGTTTTGCTGCATCTGCATTGCTACTAACAGCGACACGTTCTGCATTTGGTAAATTAGCATCAAGCCATTCACGACACTGCGCTAAGGATTGTTGGTGCGAATAGATTTTAGTAATTCCATCAAGCAATTCTTCACTTGATAATAAATTATGATGAATACGTAACTCGACCTCGCCACTAATTTTTAGCGATGACTGCATGAACATATCTAATGTATGGCTAATAACACCTTCGGTCGAATTTTCGACAGGCACCACACCATAGTGTGCATTGCCCGCTTCAACATCACGGAACACTTCATCAATCGCACCATGCGAAACGGTATTAATACTTTGACCGAAATGTTTAAGCGCTGCCGCCTGAGTGAAGGTACCTTCTGGCCCGAGATAGGCGATCTTCATGGGTTCTTGCAAGGCAAGACAGGCCGACATCAGTTCACGGAACAAATGTGCCACTGTTTCATCATCTAAAGGACCGTCATTGCGATCCTGCACCATACGCAACACTTCGGCTTCGCGTTCAGGACGGTAGAAATCGGTTGCTTCACCACCATTTTGTTCGGCTTCGGCACGCTTAGACTGCGCGACTTCAAGCGCGCACTCTGCCCGTTGTCGTATTAGGTCTTGGATTTGCGTATCCAAGCCATCAATACGAGTACGAATTTCCGGTAATGATATTTTTTTTGTCATTTAACTCTATTCACTATTATTCGCGATGCTCTACATGCTGCGAACAGATAAAACACCTTCAATAGCAGCAATTGAAGACAGTGTAGCTTCTGTTATGTCGCTGTCTACATCAACCACGGTATAAGCCAGATCACCACGTGATTTATTCAACATATCAAC
>JAGLUW010000039.1 GCA_023134145.1 Sulfuriflexus sp.
TTACCTTTACGTGCGCCAAGTAACAGTACGCCAACCAATGCAGCAGTTGCGCCACATAGATGAACAACACCTGAACCCGCAAAATCTTGGAAGTTAGCTGCGTCAAGGAAACCGCCGCCCCATTTCCAATAACCTTGCATTGGGTAGATGAAGCCTGTCATGAAGACTGCGAAAATCAAAAACGCCCATAACTTCATACGCTCAGCTACCGCACCAGAGACAATCGACATCGCTGTTGCAACAAACACAACTTGGAAGAAGAAATCTGACATGCCTGAGTAGTAAGAACCGTCATACCATGCAGCTGGATCTGTTGCTAACACATCAGCAGCAACATTATCGCCACCAAACATAAATATGAAATCAAAAGCAGGAATAACACCATTGCCATCTGCTGGGTACATAATGTTGTAACCCATCAACATGTACATAATAGATGCAATCGCAAACAAGGCGACATTCTTGGTTAAAATTTCTGCTGTATTTTTAGAACGAACTAAGCCGGCTTCGAGCATGGCAAAACCTGCTGCCATCCACATAACCAGCGCACCCGATACGAGGAAATAGAATGTATCAAGCGCATAACGAAGATTGAGAATATCTTCCATTGTATTAACCCCTTATATTAAAGTGCTTCAGCACCGGATTCACCGGTACGAATACGAACTGCTTGTTCAAGATCAAAGACAAAAATCTTGCCGTCACCAATTTTGCCGGTGTTAGCTGCCTTCGCGATAGCCTCAAGGACTTGCTCAACCAAATCATCATTGATTGCAATATCAAGTTTTACCTTAGGCAGAAAATCAACAACATATTCTGCACCACGATATAACTCGGTATGTCCTTTTTGACGACCGAAGCCTTTAACTTCAGTCACTGTGATCCCTTGTACACCAATATCTGACAATGCTTCACGCACGTCATCAAGCTTGAAGGGCTTAATAATTGCACTTACGAGTTTCATTAGATCTCCTCCCGATGGTTAGGCCTACCCTAAATGTTAAGGGTAGGCATCGCCGTTTATATAATTTTCTTAGAGACTTTTAGAGATAGTGAAGATAAAACGATCATCAGATAGTTTATCTGTTGCCGCTGCACCCGCATCATCTCCATCAATATCAGTATCAGTGTAATCAAGAGCGAAATCGAAACCGCCGTAAGATTTACTTACACCGATTTTCCAATCGTTGTAGTCATCCACATCATCAATATCTTGGTTGCCGTAATGCAAACCTAAAGAGAAATCGTTTGGTAATGGAACATCAACGTCAATAGATGTGTAGAGAGAATCACCTGTGCTACCAAAGAAATCACTAGAGTAAGCCAAGCCACCTGTTACAGCTGCTGGACCAAAGTCGTAAGATAGTGAACCGTAAACTTCAGTGAAGTCGTAGTCGCCATCATCTGCAGCGTCTGAATCTGGGTAAGAGTAGTAGATCGCGCCTACATCCCAACCAATCTTATTACTAAACTCGCCACCAATACCTGCGTAGTAATCAATTTCGATATCAGCGTCATCACCGAAATCTAAGTTTGATGCCCAAACACCAGCGTAGAAACCGCTGTCATGTTCTAGATCAAAACCGCCTTGGATTGCTGCGCCTTCATCTGTTTGTGAAATACCGCGGTATACATAATCCGTTGTTAGAGCGACGTTGCCACTGAAAGTAACTTCTGCTGCGGCTGTTGAAATGGCAAGTGGTGACGCAGTCATTAATACTGCAGCTGCCAATGTAGTCATTTTAGTATTCATTATTGAACTCCTCATTCAAAATTGTGCAAAATTGTGCAAAATTGTGTTTCTTAAGCTTCCAAAAATATGTTCTATCTTGGTGGTTGTTTTTGGCGACTTGGTGCGCCAGTGTCTTTTATAGTGCACAGGGCGTGCCATACATAAAAAACATAATAAAATCATTAAGTAACATGTATTTATTAATGTTAAGCTTTCATATAAACCGCACCAAAGTGGAACCCTCACTTTATGTGCGCACAATAATGGTGCAAATGGACGCCTCAATAATGATCGGTTATTGTTTTCGCTAAAATCAGCGTAGGATGTCGCTAAAACCAGTAGGAAAATCATGAATACACGTAAAGCATTTATCGATGAGCTAACTCAGCAGCTAGAAAGTGGCCTACCTTCCGGTCTTGGCCTGCTACGTGAAGACATCGAAGCCATTGTGAAAGCGAGTATGGCGGGTGCTTTATCTCGCCTAGATCTCGTAACCCGTGAAGAATTTGATGTACAGACAGCCGTGTTATTAAGAAGTCGTGAAAAATTAGAAGCCCTCGCTGAACGACTAACTCAATTGGAACAACTAAATTAACTTAGTAAGTTAAAATTAATACTCTTTATTAATTGACCAGGATGGTCATGATCACAAAACAAAGGAACTGTTTATGTCTCTCGCTATTGTTCTCTCCCGCGCCAGTCACGGCATCCATGCCCCGCTTATTAGCGTAGAGGTTCATTTATCAAACGGACTGCCTTCGCTGTCGATCGTTGGGCTTGCCGATACCGAAGTAAAAGAAAGCAAGGATCGTGTACGCAGCGCAATTATTAATTCACAGTTTGAGTTTCCTGCTCGACGTATCACCATTAACCTTGCGCCAGCTGATCTACCCAAACAAGGTGCGCGTTTCGATCTTGCTATCGCAATTGGTATTCTTATCGCCTCACGTCAGGTTGAAGCCCCAGAAATAAGCAAATATGAATTTATTGGCGAACTTGCCCTAACTGGTGATATTCGTAAAGTAACTGCCGCACTACCCACCGCTCTTGAAACACGAAAATCAAAACACAAACTTATCTTGCCTATAGAAAATCAGGCCGAGGCAACATTAATTCGTGATGCCCAGCAATATGCTGCGCCACACTTACTTGATGTTTGTGCACATTTAAATGGTAGTAAAAAACTCGAACTTATTATGCAAGGAGAAATCACACCACAAATTTCAATAACTGAAGACATGGCCGATATACGTTCTCAACAGCATGCACGTCGAGCCTTAGAAATTGCCGCAGCAGGAAACCACAGTCTAATTATGATCGGACCACCTGGCACAGGTAAAACTATGTTAGCTAAACGACTACCCAGTATTCTCCCTGAGATGACGGAAGATGAAGCACTTGAATCTGCCGCAGTACAATCAATTTATGGTCAGGTTCCGACTGAACATAATTGGCGACAGCGGCCTTTTCGTTCACCACACCATACGGCTTCTGCTGTTGCACTAGTGGGTGGTGGTAGCCAACCTCGCCCTGGTGAAATTTCGCTTGCGCATAATGGTGTATTATTTCTTGATGAACTCGCTGAATTTGAACGCCGTGTTTTAGAAGTATTACGAGAACCCATTGAGAGTGGTCAGATCCATATTTCGCGTGCGGCAAGACAAGCTATTTTTCCAGCACGCTTCCAACTCATTGCCGCCATGAATCCCTGCCCTTGCGGATATCTCGGTGACCCGAATGGGAAATGTCACTGTAGTACTGAACAAGTTAATCGTTATCGCCGGAAAATATCTGGCCCCTTACTTGATCGCATTGACATGCACATTGAAGTGCCTCGTTTGCAATATTCAAAACTACATACGCAACCAACAGGTGAAACCAGCGAAGTGGTGCGGCAGCGCGTTATAAAGGCGAGAAAACGCCAACTTAATCGTAGCCGATGTGCCAACCAAGCATTAAGCAATAAAGACATCGATGTGCATTGTAGACTACAAAACAAGGATAATGAGTTATTAGAGAATGCTATTGAGCGACTTGGTTTATCTGCTCGCGCATGGCATCGTATTCTGAAATTAGCACGCACTATTGCTGATCTTGATAGCTGTGATGATATTAAGACACAGCACTTACAAGAGGCGATTGGCTACCGACGTCTCGATCGTTCTACTACTTAATAACACGCTGGCTTTTGCCTATTTGTTCCGTTAGCATCGCAACTAATTATTTACTTTGATTAATTTTAATGAAAAAGATCCGTTTACGAATTCCCGGTAGTTTTGGTGCAGCACTCGGTGCTGAGCTCGATCTTCCTGCACACGGCAAGCCCCATGCTTGGGCTTTGTTTGCACACTGCTTTACATGCTCTCGTAACTTAAAAGCATTCCATATTATTTGTGAGCATCTTGCACAAAATGGTATTGCTGTACTGCGTTTTGATTTCACGGGTATTGGTGACAGCGATGGTGATTTTTCACAAACTAATTTTGCAAGCGATGTTGATGACATTGTTGCGGTCAGTGAATACATGGCCGCCAACTACACCGCACCTGAATTATTGATAGGTCATTCAATGGGAGGCACGGCCATGCTTCATGCGGCGGCACGTATCCCTTCTTGCCAATCAGCCGTGACCATTGCTGCACCGGCTGATCCCGGTTATGTTGCGCGGCATTATATTGGCCTGCGACCCGAGGTTAATAAATCGGGTTCGGCAATGGTAACCATTGGTGGTAATCACTTTACGATTAAAGAAAAATTCTTTGAAGATTTAAAGTACCCTGATGACGGTTCTTATTTAAATAGTTTTCAAAAACCATTACTCATTTGTCATTCACTTGATGATGATATGCTCGATCACTCACATGCTGAACAACTGCATATTCATGCAGGAAAACCTTCTTCCTTAGTCACTCTTGATAATGCAGACCACCTACTTTCAAATAAAGATGATGCAGGCTATGTAGCGGATCTTATTGCTGGTTGGGCGAAACGTTATATACCGTAATATATAACAGCCACAAAAAAGGCCAGCCGAAGCTGACCTTTTAAAAACGAATAGACTAAAGCCTATTTGCTTTCAGCTACCATGTAATCAACGATAGATTTAATTGCATCATCGCTTAAATCAGCACGGCCACCTTTAGCAGGCATGCCACCTTTACCGTTAATCGCATTGCTGTAAAGCAATGCTGTACCTTGGCCAATACGTGCAGACCATGCTGCCTTGTCACCTAAGATAGGTGCGCCAGCTGCGCCAGTACCGTGACAAGCAAAACATGCACTCGCATACATATCTTTGCCGCTTTTCTTAGCTGCAGGTGCTGCTGCCTTATCACCAGCAACCTTAACCATTGCAACCGGTGCGATACGCTCAGCGATTGCTTTTTCCATATCAGCCGCGCCGTCTGCCATCGCAGCTTCTTTGTTACCTGTTGCCAATGAACCTGCAACAACAAAAATGACTACTGCTAACACGGCTAAACCCAACATAAACTTTGTTAAGGTGCCCCAAACTTCTTTATCATGATCGCCCACTGTACTTCCCCTTGCTCAAAAATGGCTATTTAGATGGCTACGCGCCATCCAGTAAAATTCTGGGGCAGATTATAGACACATTACTGCGGTGGGAAAACCTAAATAGCGGAAAAATAAGTAATAGTCCCATCAAATATAGACGCCGCGTGACCACACGCGGTATCCTTGCACCGCTCTGGCGCTTTTATCGTCAGACATGCAAAACATTTTCTTAATACCCATGTTCTATATATGGATATAAATGTCTATTTTGCGCCCGTAGCTCAGCTGGATAGAGTATCGGCCTCCGAAGCCGAA
>JAGLUW010000004.1 GCA_023134145.1 Sulfuriflexus sp.
AAACTATTGGAATGTTTAACCCAACTTGGCAAGAAGATAGTCACTTTGATAGCTGTTTTGATGACGCGGTTGATTTTGCATCGCGCGTTTTGGCACGGTTCATTGCATCGGCTAACGGCGGGATTAATGCTAAGGAAATTGTCGCTAAAGCGATTGAAGATGCAGAAGATCCAAGAGTGATTGTATTAGAAAAATATACTCCGTGGAAAAGAACAGTTCACACCTTATCTGAAGAGGCTCTCTATGTGGTTTACCCATCTCAGACTGGCGAATGGAGAATTCAAACAGTACCGGTTGAATTAGGTTCATTCGAAGATAGAAAATCGTTGCCTAAACCATGGGCAGGCTTATCCGATAAAGAGCTTAAAGAAGTGACCGGTATTGATGACGCTATGTTTTGCCATAATGGTTTATTTATTGCGGGTGCAGAATCATTTGAAAGCACTATGAAAATGGCATCCATCGCACTTACACACTAGAAGTGGAATCCAAATTTTCATCACTTTTAACAGGATGAGTAACACAATTCATGACAGCCAAAGTTGAAATGTACGCCACCAGTTCTTGCAGACACTGCATGGATGCCAGAGAGTTTCTGCAAGCGAAGGGTATTGAATATGAGGAGTACCTGTTAGATCTGATGCCACTCGAAAAAGATACGATGATTGAGCGCTGTGGTCAGAAGTCCATACCGCAAATATTCATAAATGCTCAGCACATTGGTGGTCTAACGGATCTAAGAGAGTTGGATAGTAATGGTAAACTGGATAAACTACTCACCAGATAAACGCAATTAAGTGGTCAGAGAAAACAATTGGTACCAGAGAGTAATTGTTTCTAATTTAGTTTTATTTTTTGAATGAGGATTGTTTAGTTGGATAATCAGAAGCAAATAGAGCAGTTGGTATTATTGTGTATTGATACGGCTAAGGAAATGTTAAAAGAATATAAGGTGATTATTCCTTTTGGCATTCGTAGTTTTAATGATTCTGAAGACATGAAGATGAATTGCCCTGGGGATAAAATTCCTGATATGGATTATTCTGAACAGATTGATAATGTTGTGAGTGAGTTAAAAGAATTTGTTGTGAATGAAAATATATTTGCGACGGCTTTTGTTATGAATCTCGAATCAGATGATGGTTCGGGTATTGGTTTGCAAATTGAAACGGAACAGTCATCTGTATTGTTTGTTTATCCTTATAGAGAAGAAAAGGACGATTGGGTTATTGATGAGCCGATACAAACAGGTCAGTTGATGACGAAAGTTTTTTAAATTAAAGGCGACAGTACCCTTTAATTATTCTTAATAAAATGCCGGAGTATCGTATGTTAGAAGAAAATGCCCAACAGATTGCAGAGCAGTGGTTAACGCATGCGGCAGAAAGTGCCGGGCAAAAAGACCTTCAGTCACATATGGGAATGATATCAAAACGCATTAGCGTTCAGGGTGTTCCCGGGTTTGATAGCATTGATTACGATGTATGGTACAAGCAGTGCAGACATCAGTTTGAAAATTCCATGATAAAAAGCATTGCTTACAAGGGTTTTAATTTTATAAGTGCAACTGAAACTCAGATTGTATTTACAGTTTTTGAAACAGTGATAGGGGCAGATGGCACCCTCAATGAACAGATCGTAGAGAAGTCACTGGAGAAAGAGGGCGATGATGTGTGGCGACTAGTGCTGGAGCGGGTGCTTATCGAGAATGATGCGATGAGAAATCATGAGTTATCAAAATAAAAGGGATTCGCCCCTTTGAATGGTATAGAGAATCGATAGATGGACAACGAAAAACTAGACAAGATAGTAGCTGATGCCCACAAGGCCAAGGATAAGCGTGACCTGGGTTATCGTGAACGGGCGCTTAAGATGTACCCTCATATCTGTGGTCGGTGTGCGAGGGAGTTTGCTGGCAAGGAATTGCGTGAGTTGACGGTGCATCATCGTGATCATAATCACGATAACAATCCAGCCGATGGTAGTAACTGGGAATTGCTGTGTTTGTATTGCCACGACAACGAACATCAGCGGCAGCAGGTGGCGGGTCAGGGCTCAGGCGCGTCGGCTAAAACGGATGCCGCAACGTTTAATCCCTTTGCCGATCTTAAGTCGATGATCGATAAAAAATAAAAGGGTCAGTGACCCTTTATATTCTTATAGTATTAAGACGCTTACTCTACTGGAGGTTTCTTTTCCCGCTGGCATGGTTTTACAAGTATCTCTAGATAAAAGGACTCAAGCCCCTCAGACTCAGCCCAGCTAATCGACTTATTAATCTCAGACAGGTGAATAACTTTACTACTGGCTTCATCTGCGCCAAAGCGGCAGTCAAACCCCCAATAATCAGCCCCTTCAGGTAAAGCCTTGCCACGTTCTCGCTTTACATATTTATTTACTTCGTGCTTAAAGGCTTCAAACATCCTTGGTGGTTTAATTTTTTTGTGTGCTACTAAAAACGTTTTTTTCATAATACCCACATATTATTTAACTTGAACTTCGATATTAGCATTATAAATAGTAATAGGGTTTAGATCCTCATTTTCTCTAATATAGTAATAGACTCCATTTTAGTTATATATTTCCTATATTCATGTATTTCAAATAGAATTCATAAATGACTGAAACACAACACATACAATTACCAACGCCGTCCGATACCGGTTGGATGCTCATTTTTATTTGCTGGTTATTAGCCGCAGCGGGCACATTGGGAAGCTTGTTCTTCAGTGAGGTGATGGGACTGAAACCGTGCGTATTGTGCTGGTATCAACGTATTTTCATGTATCCATTAGTGATCATTTTTTTCGTTGGCTTATTTCCGCTTGATCGGGCTGTTTTTCGTTACGCATTACCCGTCGCGATGATAGGTTGGTGTTTTGCCGTTTATCATTATCTTGTTTACTCAGGCTATATTCCTGAGAATCTACAGCCATGCAGTGAAGATGCCTCATGTGCAGAAATTAATTTGGAATTGTTTGGTCTTATTACCATCCCGATGATGTCCATACTTTCTTATACGGCAATCATTGTATTGCTTTTTATGTTTCGGAGAAGAACTCAATCATGAAGAAATTTTCCTTTGTCGCCATTGCGATAGTGCTGCTATTTTCTGTTTTTGCTGCCGGTACTTATTTTTATAATAGCCAAAAAGCAGATGAGGCTAACGCAAATGCACAAAAAAATAATTCGGTACTTGAACGAGCCTATTCTCCATCCATAGGTAACAAAGATGCGAAAGTGACCATTGTGGAATTTTTTGATCCGGCTTGCGGTACCTGCAAGGCCTTTTCGCCATTTCTGAAAGAATTAATGGAAGCCTATCCTGGCAAGATAAGATTGGTAATGCGTTACCTGCCATTGCACCAAGGTTCCGATGAAGTGGTTAAGATTCTTGAAGCTGCAAACCAGCAGAATAAATTCTGGGGAACGTTGAGCGCGGCGTATGTGACCCAATCATCATGGACTAAGCACCACGTGGCTCAACCGGATGAATTTTGGCGGATGGTGAGTTACACAAAACTGGATATCGAGAAAGCGAAACAAGATGTAAAAAGTACCGTCATTTCAAAACGCATACAGCAAGATATTGCAGATGCTAAAAAACTAAACGTCACTAAAACGCCGGGTTTCTTTGTGAACGGGAAACCACTGACGCGTTTTGGTTACCAGCAATTACAGGACTTGGTTGAAACCGAACTTCTTAATAATTACAAATAAGTGGTGTCTGTGTTCTGGCTTCAATTATGCATTTGTTATTGTACCAATTAATTAAACTATAAAAGTGTATGGATAGATTGAATACTGAGACCGACATTAATCCTCTCGATAAACTTCCATCGCTCTTAAAGAAAAATTTAGATAAGAACCTTTGTACCTGTAATGAGGTACCCAAGATGGATATTATCAATGCTATTGTTAATGGAGCGACAACGGTGGAAGAGGTGAAGAAACAAACCTACGCCACGATGGGCACTGGCTGTTGTACTCAGCAGGTCGAGCGGCTAATTGAGTGTCTTTGTGCACCTGAGCCGGGGAAAAGAAGGAAGAGAAGAGGGAAATGAAAGATCCCATTTTCTTAATGGGGTCAGAACACAATACTTTCTAATATAGGGTGAAATAAAGGAGGCAGTGCCTTTTTTACAGTTCAGGCAGCATTCGAAGAATCAAGGGGGGCAGCCCCCCTTGATTATTAAACTCCCGACTTTTCTAACTCATTCCACTTTAATATTACGGCGTTGTGCACGCGCTACTTTTGGAACAGTTAATTCCAGTACACCATTTTTAAAACTGCTTTTAGCCTTATCAATATTCACATCGGCGGGTAGTCCGATAGTGCGTGAATATTCTCCATGTGCTATTTCGGATCGGAAATAGTCGGCTTTCTCTTCCTTGTCTTCATAGCTGGTACTGGCTTTTAGTGTGACACTATTATCGGTCATGGATATATCCAGATCCTTTTTGTCTACACCGGGCAATTCAGCTCTAATTAGTAAGTCTTTATCACTATCAATGATATCGACCTTCGGTAGTTTACCTTCGGCAAACATTGGAATATGTGACTGAGCAGCACTCGGCCAATGGAATGGATGCATCCAGTCCCGATTTCTTAGGTTAGAAAATAAGTTATCAAATTCATCAAATGGTGACATTATCCTGCGTGCAGGATTAGGCGTGGTTTCCTCGATATCAGTCACAGTGGGGTTCGTTTTCTTGTGAGCTTGTGTCATGACATACCTCCGTTGCAGAGGCCGCTGGCTAAACAACCAACTACGCGGCGGTTTAATTAAACTAGATAGTATAAATTAATTTAGGGAAATTGCATTGACCTATATCAAACGCAGATCAAATAAAGACATTACAGAAATAGATACTATTCGAACAACTGTGCTCTGCCCCATTTATTTGGTTTTTAAAAATCACTATCAGCGTTTAAGGGGGTGTTTACCCCAGTACCATAATAATAAAAAGCCAAACAACATTCCACCGAGATGAGCGAAGTGGGCGATACCTGCCAGAGTGCCAGTCACCCCTGCGTATAACTCGACACAGGCATAGATCAATACAAACCACTTTGCCTTCAAGATGATGGGCGGAAAGAGTAACATCAATCGTTCATTTGGAAAGGCCATGCCAAACGCCAGCAGCAGGCCAAACACACCGCCCGAGGCACCGACAGTGGGATAGATAGAGCCATCACTTACTGCCTGGCAACGAATAACTGCACCAGACCTGCACCTATTACACAAACAAAATAATAAATTACAAAAGCCTTGGAGCCCCAGGCGTTCTCAATCCGTGAACCAAACAACCACAGCGCGTACATATTGAGCAAAAACTGCGTCGGCTTTTCATGGCGGGATGGTGGAGAAGCTGGCTCAGTATCGTCACGGTCGTGTGGTTTTTTTACGCCCTATGGGTAACCCGCAAACAGGTGAGTTAACGCTTCGCGTGATAGCCTATCGGCAGGGAAGCCCGCAATCTCGGCATTTGAGTTTCAGAAGCGGTTGGAAGATCTATGATGTTTCGTCGAATGGACAAAGTGCGTTGGCCTATTACCGGACGCAATTTGCTATTGAGGCACGGCAACAGGCTAGGCCTTATTTTGCAGGTCAACCACCGGTGGCTTACCGCGGAAGGCCATACCAGTACCGCCGTTAGGCAATTATAGTGTGGCTAAAATTTAATTTCTCCATCCGCTTTAAATCATTGAAAAAAAATAAATTAGGTACATACTGAATCTGGAAAGCGCGGAAGTCTTATTCTAAGAAGGAGGAAGACAATGTCAAAATTCTGGATACTTGTAGCAAACAGTAGTCATGCCCGTTTTTTTACCACTGATACGGATTCTGCAGCATTGCAGGAAAGAGAAGACCTAGTCCACCCGGAATCACGCGAGCATGCCCGTGACCTTACTAGCGACTTACCCGGTAAACAGCATGATGCCAATGCGTCTGGTCACCATGCTGCGGATACAACGAGTGACCCGCACGCAGAGGAAGTGATTCATTTTGCCCGGGAGGTTGCTGATCATTTACGAGAAAAATTAATGGGCAATGAATTCTCTCACCTAGTGGTTGTTGCTGAGCCTTCTTTTTTGGGTGTGTTACGTAATGAATTTGATGCACAGGTAAAGAAGGTGGTGACATTGGAAGTAAATAAAAATCTGGTTAAACACTCGCTGGAAGATATTCGTGCGCATTTACCAACGAGCCTGCCTGTTTAAAATAGGTCAATGAGGTCAGGCTCCATATTATTCTTGTCCACTTTTATTATGACAAATTAAAAGAGAGTATCTAATGAAAAATTTATTAAATCTTCCAATTATTCTTGCTACTGTTTTTTTCTGTAACTCGCTGTTCGCAGCAGATGTGATCAGTGATAAAAGTATCGGTATGGAACTAGCACGTGATATTGCTAATGAGGCAGTTATGGCCTGTCGTAAGGATGGATATCATATCGCTGCAGTAGTCGTGGATCGTCACGCTATCATGCGGGCAGCATTAAGGGATGATTTGGCTTCACGCTTTACGCTGGAGATAGCTGAGCGCAAAGCGAATATGACGGTAATGGCATGGACAGATAGCGGTCGGTTTAAAAGTGCTCGTAGCGATATTCGGCAAGAATTAAATCATATCAATGGTCTTATCGTTATGACGGGCGGCGTCAAAATTATAGCCGGTGGTTTTAATCTTGGTGCAATTGGCGTGAGTGGTGCGCCGGGTGGTGAAAAGGATGAAGCCTGTGCAAAGAAGGCATTAGATAAACTTCAGGAACGTATTGAGTTTTCTATCGAATAATTTAACCGGGGCAGCTCACTGTTTCCGCTAAAATAAGAAGAAAAACATATGGAAAATGTAAGCACAACACCTGAAGACAAGCATGACATTATTTATGTTTTGCGTACCTCGCAACAACATCACGTTATGTTGGGAATGATTGCGGATCAGAAAGCGAACATTATTTTAGGTTCGTACCTTATTTTTATCACGGTGACACAAGGGATACTTGATAAGAATGAATTATTAAATATACCAATCTGGATGCTGACGATTGCTTATACGCTTGCCGCTATTTTCTCGCTGTTGGTCATTACGCCACGTTTTCGCGATAAGAAAAGCGAGTCAGGGGTAAAGTATGGGAACCTTTTATTCTTTGGTGGTTTTGCCAAATTAAGTCAGGATGAATTTATTACGGAGCTAAGTAGTAAGTTGCAAAGTAATCAGGCTGCGCATGAAATGCTCATGCAGGATATTTATCAGATTGGGCAAGTACTAAATAAAAAATACACTAATCTACGATTCAGTTATGGAATACTCGCCTTCGGTGTATTTGTTTCGTTTGTTGCCTTTTCGATGGTGCGATTTTTTTGATCTAATGGGTTCCAAAAAAAGGTCAATGGAGTCTCCCCCATTGACCTCGGTCAAAATTTAATCTTTGCGTCCCCATGATTATGGTTACAGGTTCTTCATCAACATCTTGGTGACAACATGTTTTCCATCGCGGGTTTGTACGCCAGCATTGATGGAGCTATTAAGGTTGTTTTTATTTATATAGGCAGGGTAGATAGTTGCAATGTCACTATTTGTCTTGGTGACTACGACTGTTTCAAGGTATGACCAATCAGAGTGCTCCCATGAGAGTAATACCTGATTCCAACGCAGAATATTATTACGTTTCCAGCTGTCTCTGTGGAAAATAACGGATAGCACTTCCTCGTTAGGATATTCTTTTTTCCAGGCAGCAAGAATAATCTTCTCAAGTTTTGACTTATCAGAACCTGTGTAAATTTCCTTTGGTGTACGGTTAGATTCCAGAATTTCTTTTTCAAGCGTAGCAGCAGCGTCGTTTGTGGTTTTCCGTGTTTCATCAAGCTGTCTGGATAGGGCTACAACTTCTGATTTGAATTTTTGCGCCTTGTCGAGGAATTCAAAATGCACCTGTGCTCTTCTGAGTGAGTGAGGGATACCCGATGAAAATATTAACGGGTTTTTTGTCTTTTTAGCCCGTTCAGCATCCTGCTGAACATTCTTGAGTATTTCTTTGACCTCAGACATTGAGTCCTTGGTACATTGTTCAATTTTTACACGCCAGCCTTTTATATTGTTTGTGTAATGTCTGAGTTTAGTTTCAAAATTTCTTTTTTCGGACAGATCTGAATTGATCATATTGGCATGTTTGGTTTTTAATTCATCAGCCCATTTCAAACTATAGTCGAGTCTTTCCCACAAGATGGCAGATTGTTCTGAGGCAGAAACGCCCCCAGCAGGTTGATAACGATGGGTCAGGTCTTTTACCAATTCCATATCTCTAGCGTATGCTTTTGCATCTGCTTCAGTCGCTGCGCCTGTCGCTGAGCCGAACAGGCCTTTCTTTTCAGCAATGAGTTGTTCTGCTTGGGCAAATTTTTGTTGTAGTTGCTGATGCGTCTTATCATTCTCGGGTATGTTGTAAGTACCTAAGGCGCGTTTTGTACCACTGACAAATTTTTCATCACTGAGTAATTCATTCAGATTACTCACGTTCTGTATGCGACGCATAGCATTGTTCAGGTCACGCTTAACATTTGCCATTGTCTTTTTCTGCTTGTAAGTAAGCGGAACATTTTTGGGAGGTGATGCAGCAGCTGGTTTGGAGACAGGTGCTGCTGCAGGAGCCGGTGTGGCGGCGACTTTTGGTGCAGCGACAGGTGCGGCTGAGCCACCCATGGCAGTTATTTTCTCACGGGTGTTTGTGAATAGTTGTTTCAGTTTTACATAAGCCGGATCATTGGCAGGAATATTATAAGTTGCAACGGCACTGTCCATTTTGTCAATTTTTTGTAATAAGGTGGCTAGGTCATTTGCTGATTGTTGAGATCTGAGCCTGATGTCAATGTTGCGAGTCGCTTTTGTTGCTTGCATCATGACCTTTTTCTGATCATAGCTGAGGGCGAATGAGATCTTGGGAAGAAGCATCGCACCTATCAGCAGTAGCAAGACTGCAAGTGGTAAAAATCCGAGTGTTCGATTATTGGTGGCAATTGTTTGCGACTTCATTGCTATCTCCTGATTCTTATTCGCGGCTAATACCGGTTATTTTTTTGGCGTTAATGTTAATAATCGCTATCGGCCGTTGATGCGAAACATTTAGGAGTATAAGCACTTGCTTGATTAGCAAATACTAATAAATAGTGGGGGGGGGGGCAGACCAAGTAATTGGGGTAAGAGTACAATTGTTCTAATATTTTGAGGAAACTGTGCTCTGACCCCAATTAGTATTAATTCTGTTTTGCCAGTATGTTTACCAGTAATACACCATCAACGGGGTTGAGTTCATGACCGCTATCCGATGTTAGTACAATACTCTGGCTTGCAAGCGGCGGCACGTTGTTCATATCTTGACTGCCGGCATCTACTAACTCGTCATTCAAATGGATGATAGAAACATACCGCGCCTTCGGATGTTGGCGTGTATTCAACCAACCGAGTAAATTTCCAGCATCGGGTCTGCCAAGATCACGATATAAACCTCTGGAGCGATTAAGGGTATTTAAACCAAACAGAGGAGCTACCCATGAAGCAGGACTATTCGAAATGGCTTCACCCAGTTCTGCGGCATCACTACCTGAGTGTGGGCTCGCAATGGTTATCAGTGTGTCTATTTTAACGCTTGGACGTGACACCATAATATAACGGCCAAGTACACCGCCAGCAGAATGTCCGACTAGAATCAGTTTATCTTCAGGATGCATGATCCGCACGGCATCGATGTAGCTATTAATATAACCGGCCTGTAGCGGAAGAGGGGCTTCATTGGGTAGTTCGACGGTATAAAATCGATGACTACTGGTTGCAGGTGGTAAATCTAGGCGAACCCCATTGGGACCTAAAATGAAGTTACCCCCATCGGACCAGCCATTGGCAATCAAGTTTTGTGTGATCCCGTGCGTACGCCATGCATGACCACCGCTGAGATAGCCGGGTATAAGAATAAGCACATCGGCAATCGCATTGATTGGCAATAGAAACAGCATAACCAGGATAAGAAGTCGTTTTTTCAACATAACAAATACTCCTTTTAAAATTTAGATAAATTTCTGGATATCACCAATTCGGCTGATAATCGGGCGTTGGAAGTTTATTTGCTGTGGCATATTCCACATCACTGAAGCTGCTTCATTATTGCTGGCGAAATTGCCATAAACCAATACATAGCGTTGACCTTGCGTGGTATTGAAAGTGTAGTACGACAAGTTTTCTTTGAAGTAGTAGCTGTAACGTTGGGCGATGGTATAAAGTTCTTCCTTGCTGGCCGTTGATGCTACCTGTATGGCATAACGATCGGCAGATTGTGTTGCCAGCCACTGTGGTCCGTGAATGGTATTGTCCTTACCGAATTGGCTAAAGGGTGAGATATAACTGAGACGTCCATCAACACTGTTAAGCTGATCATCGACAGTGTGTAACTTCTGATTGATCGTTTCCAGTTCGCCTTGTACTCCGGCAAATTGTTGCACATCGCTGCTATTGATCGTGTTTTGGTAATAGCTTATTCCGGCTATTATCAATGCAATCGTGGCGAACATACCTGAACTAATCCAGAAGTGTTTCTTTACCGTGTTGGCTAGTGCAACAATGTTTCTGCCCATTATTGCGGCGCTGACCTGAATATCGATAATTTGTTCTTCGTGTTTGCTGGTTTTTACTCGCAACTGTCTTACTGCGGTGTCTAATTCTTCAGTGCGGTTATCGAGTTGTTGCAACGCGTCCTGATGTGCGACGCTTTTCTTGATTAATGCGGTGGTGGTTTTTTCCAGTTCGCTAGCGCGTTTATTCAGCGCTGAATCGACTGCCTGCATTTTGATAATGTTGGCCTTATTGGTGGCGATGTTCTTTTCAGCCTTGCTCAGTTTGGCGTTGAGTTCATCATCACGTTCTTGTGTGGCATTTGTCAGTACATCGATTTCGCCGATGAGCTGCTTTTTAAGATTGAGCAGGGAGGTAGTATTTTTCTCGATACTTTTATTTAACTGTGCGTGTGTATCCTGTGAATTTTTAACCAGATTATTAATACGCTCGATCAGCTGGTCGTGTTGTTCACTAAGTTGGCTGTATTTCCCTGAAGATAACACTTCGAGATTTGCCAGGTCCATTGTGGACTGTTCGGCTACGTCGGCAATCTCTACGGTGAGCTTTTTGACTTCACTATCAATATCGTCTGAAATCGCAGAAAGAGATTGGTAGGTAGTGTCGATGTCACCTAGTCGTTTGTATGTTTCTGATACCTTGGCAGTGAGGTCGAGGTCACTATCGGTCAGACACTCCATTCCAACTTCAACACTCTTATTAACGGTCTCGAGTTCTGTTTGTAATTTACCTAGACTGCTTTCCAGCGTATTGAGTTTGCTGTTGATATCGTTTGCTTGTTTAACAGCGACAGAATCAGTTTCAAGTTGAATCAGGTTTTTATAGGCATCCAGAGATTTGGCACCTGCATGTTTTACTTTGGTCATTATTTACTCCTATTGGGATCCGTCACTGGAATTCATAGTTGGTCAATAATCAATCAGAAAACGGCTTAAACTCAGCAAATGTTAGCATATTAGAATATGTTAACACACTTAGAAATAAAGGGGATAAAAGGAGCTAACAGACTTTTTATTTTATTAAGATAAACAGTTAGTTAGAAGGGAGACAGAAATAGTTAAGCTTGTATGTGTGATAGCTTTTATTCTGCAGGGATGGCAAAAAAGACAATCAACATAAGCACGAGAGCAACAGTCATGAACAATATGCGCATCCATAAAGTCATTCTCGATTCAGGTGTACAATCCCGATAGCAAAAATTAAGGGCTAGCAAGGCCTGCAGAAAATAATAAAAAGCAAAGGCACGGGAAGCGAGCGTAATGATCTCAATTAGATCTACTGCCCAGACCAGCAAGATTGCACAGATTGAAATACCCATATAACTGATGTGAGTTGATATCCGTTTACCACTATTCTCACTTAATAATCCACCGCCGCCTCCGGTATCTGCGACGGCAGCACTAAACTGACTCATTAATGCTGCACCTATTAGTAAGAAGGGCAATACCACTGCGGCCATGCCAGTAACATCAACTATTTTTGCCAATTGGATATGTTGAAGATCAAGGTGCTGAACAACCGGTAAAAATAAAGCAACAGAAACGACATAGAGGATGCCCGAAATAATTTGCGCCTTTTTCATTGTTGCAACACGCATTTCAGGACTGTATTTTTCACCAAGAAACCGCGAGGTCTCAAAGCCTTGCACGACTAGTAAAGCGCCAGCAAGTATTCGTATCTGGGTGCTGAAATCACGCTGGGGGTAGTCGAAATTCAAACTCTCACCCGATGTGTAAAAAAGATAGGAAAAGGCAGCCAGACCCAGTAATAAAGCAAAGACAATGGCAAGCTGAACGGTCATTGATATGGCTTCGAGTTTTTCCAGTCCACCCAGGCCTCGCTTATAACCGACGACGGAAATAAAGATGATGATTAGCGTTGTTAGCCATCGCTCTGCATCGAGGCTTTGTATACCGAGATAACTCAATAAAAAGGAGGATAGTAATGATAGGTAGAACGCTATTGCGACCATATAGGCCAGGACCAGAGCGATATCACCAAGGTATTCAACTTCCCTGGTTTTTTTCGACAAGGTGCCCTCTCTTATTCGTGGCTCGACATGTAAAATATTGAACCGTATAACGCTGCCGATAGCATATGCCAGTACAACAATAGCGATCACCGCAAGTGGTGAAAGCCCACCAACAACACTGGCTAATAGCGGGGACATGATGAGAAATCCACTACCAATGATTGATGATAATGGTGTCAGGGTTGCCTGCCAGGACTCGCTGTTCTGTAACTTTGGTCTACGTAGAAAATACAGTGCGAACAGTGCAGCGAGAATTAGCCCCGAATTGAGGATCATACTTGGAGCTGCTAACAAAGAATCAGGGTTCATGTGTATTCCTCACTAAACGAGTAAGCGTATAGGAAGAATAAAAGCCCTTTTACTAATAGTCCAGTTTATAAGTAAAGGAGGTCAGTACCCTCATTCATTAGCACCCCATACTTTTCTGTCTTATTTTAAGATAGTCGATAGTATGTTTCGTAAAAAATAAATGGCGTCCCTAAGATTTAGTTATGGGCTATTAGCTGTAGGTGTGTTGGTTTCATTTATTGCTTTCTCAGTTGTGCGGTTTTTCTAAATTCTAAACAGTCATTATTGGCGTATAGGCTTATGAAAAGGGCTAAATATATGGCATTTAGGCTAAAAGTTGTTTTGACCTACAAAAAACATCTAATAGGCCGTTATAGTCACTATATAGAGTGTATCGAGGTTTGGAATAATGGCAGTTGGCATATTTTCAGCGCAAAATGTAGCTACTTTTACTGGACGTGTTCAGAATGCAGTGCATGAAGTCAGCATTGTAAAAAAGCTCAATGAGAACCAAAAGCTCGAAGGTGATGCCGCACTGCAGCTGATTCAAGCCGCTACACAGACAGCTCCTCAAGCCTCCGGTAGTAGTGTTTCTGGCAGCATTATTAATGTAACCGTATAAGGCAGCAACCTCCGATTATTTAACGTAAAATACGTGAATCGATAATGATTTATGTATAAACCTTGAAACGTTAAATGAAAACACTCTCCAATTCTTTGTATGATTTGATTGCCAACGGTATGTTGCGCGATCAATTTCGGTTTCGCCGACGTTTTAAACAAATACAACGACAAAACAATCAAGATAAGCATGTTCAGCAGTTGGCAAAGTTGGAGAAGGATATCCATGCTTCGGTTGCGCTTTGTTCAGATCGCCTAGCGGGTTTACCTGCACCTACTTTCCCTGAAAATTTACCTGTTTCTGACCGTCGTGATGAAATAAGCGAGGCAATTAAGAATAATCAGGTTGTTATTATTGCTGGTGAAACGGGCTCAGGTAAAACAACACAGTTACCGAAGATTTGTATGGAGCTAGGGCGTGGTGTTGCTGGCTTAATTGGTCATACGCAGCCCCGACGTTTAGCGGCAAGGAGCATTGCAAACCGTATTGCAGAAGAGCTGAAGACCGAAGTCGGTGCGACGGTGGGGTACAAGGTTCGTTTCAAGGATAAGGTTGGTGCAAATACTTATCTTAAGCTGATGACAGATGGTATTTTGTTGGCTGAGGTTCAGGGTGATCGTTTTCTTAATGATTACGACACGCTGATTATTGATGAGGCTCACGAACGTAGTCTGAATATTGATTTTCTATTGGGTTATCTCAAGCATCTGTTGCCCAAGCGGCCGGATCTGAAGTTGATTATTACTTCTGCAACGATTGATACCGAACGCTTTTCTCGTCATTTTAATAATGCACCAGTAATCGAAGTATCAGGTCGTACTTATCCGGTGGAGGTGCGTTATCGTCCGCTATTAGATGATGCGAATAATGTGGACGCACTACCTAAAGATCCGCAACAAGCGATTCTTGATGCAGTGGATGAGCTTTCGGCAATAGATATTTCACAAGGTAAAAGTCCAGAGCACATTCTTATATTTTTTAGTGGTGAGCGCGAGATCCGTGAAGCAGCAGAATCACTGCGAAAACATCATCCGCCACAGACTGAGATATTACCCTTATACGCACGCTTGAGTGCGGCGGAACAAAATCGTGTTTTTAGTCATGCAAAACACCGGCGTATTATTCTTGCAACAAATGTAGCCGAAACATCGTTGACGGTACCGGGCATTCATTATGTGATTGATACGGGTGTGGTTAGGATTAGCCGTTACAGTTACCGTAGCAAGATCCAACGCCTGCCAATTGAACCCATTTCCCAATCCAGCGCCAATCAACGTAAGGGGCGTTGTGGCCGCATTGCCGACGGTGTGTGTATTCGTCTGTATTCGGAAGATGATTTTAATAGTCGCCCAGAGTTTACCGAGCCAGAAATAAAACGTACTAACTTGGCGTCGGTTATTTTACATATGGAATCCCTGCGCCTCGGACATATTGACGACTTCCCCTTTATTGAGCCACCTGATTCACGTTATATCAAAGATGGTTATAAGTTGTTGCATGAATTACGAGCGGTAGATGAGCGCAATAATGTCACGCCATTGGGTAAAGATATTGCACGATTACCGGTTGACCCTAAAGTTGGCCGCATGTTGGTGTCGGCGCAACAATCAAATTGCCTGCAAGAGCTATTAATCATTGGTAGTGCACTGAGCGTACAAGACCCACGTGAACGCCCAGTGGATAAGCAACAAAAGGCAGATGAGAGACATCGGCTTATTAATGAAACGACCTATGACCAGAATGGTGTAGCGGTTGATAGTGACATTGATAATAAAAACAAAGAAAAACTTAAATCTGACTTTTTGTTTTACCTCAAGCTATGGCGTTTATATGAAGGCAAGCGTAAGCACCTTAGTCAAAATAAGTTGCGTAAGTTCTGCAAGGAACATTTTTTATCTTATAACCGCATGCAAGAGTGGCGTGATATTTATCAGCAGATCTTTACCTTGTTTAAAGAACAGGGCGTTAAACTTAATACCACTGAGGCAAGTTATGATGCAATACATCAAGCATTGTTGTCTGGTTTATTGGGCAACATTGGTAATAAGTCGTTAGAGAACAATGAATTTCTCGGGGCACGTAATATTCGTTTCTATATTCATCCCGGTTCATGGCAAGCAAAGAAACCACCGAAGTGGGTAATGTGTGCCGAGCTGGTTGAAACCACGCGCTTATATGGTCGTATGGTGGCGAATATTTCTCCGCAGTGGATTGAGTCTCTCGCTGGGCATTTAATTAAACGCAGTTATTCGGAACCGCATTGGCAGAAGGGCCCGGCACAGGTTTCGGCCTATGAGCGCACGACCTTGTATGGCATTACCCTGTGTGCGAAACGGCGTATTAACTATGGCCCAATCGATCCTGTTTTGGCGCGCGAGTTATTTATTCGCGAGGCATTGGTGCAAGGTGAATTTCGCACTCGTGCATCGTTCTTTAAATACAATCAATCGGTAATATCAGAGATTGAAGACCTAGAAGCCAGAGGCAGACGCCGTGATATTTTGGTAGATGAACAGGCGCTATTTCAATTTTACGATGAGCTTATTCCGGCTGATATTTATAATGGCAAGGCATTTGAGAAATGGCTCAAATCTGTGCAGCAAAATAATCCGGAGGTCTTATATTTACAAAAACAGGAGTTGATGCGGCATGAGGCAGAACATATTAACGAGGGACAGTTTCCTGATTCGATGGAGCTTAACGGCATCGCGCTGAAGCTAGATTATCATTTTGAGCCAGGGCATGCAGAAGATGGTGTGACCGTTATCATACCGCTGGCAATCTTAGGCCAGTTACGTGAACAGTCATTTGATTACCTTGTACCGGGATTGTTGCGCGATAAGATTATTGCCTTAATTAAATGTCTACCGAAAACGTTACGAAAATTATTTGTACCAGTGCCAAATTATGCTGATACGTTTCTTACAGAAAACAATGATCGCTCTTTAACTTTAATTGAAAATCTTACCGAGCACATGCAAAGACGCAGCAATACATCGATTGCTAATGATGCTTGGCAACTGGAAAATTTGCCTGAGTTTTATCACATGAACTTCCGAGTGATTGACCAAGATAATCAAGTGTTGGCTGTAGGTAGGGATCTATTTAGTTTACAGCAAGAATTATCGGGCATGAGTGAAGCCGTATTGTCTGAATTGCCGACTTCTGACATTGAGAAAAATGATATTACCGAGTGGGACTTTGGTGATTTACCAGAAGTTGTTGAATTGGAACAACATGGTTTAGTGATTCGTGCTTATCCCGCCATTGTTGATGAAAGTGAAGGCGGTGAGAGTGTCGCTGTTCGTTTATTTAATGACGAAGCGCAAGCCAGTGAGCACATGCGTCCAGGTTTACGACGTTTGTTTAGGTTAGTTGCGCGTCAGGAAATGAAATATATGCGTAAGAACCTGCGCCATTTAGATAAAATACAATTGCATTATGTCTCTATCGGTAACAAGCAAAGTCTGCTTCAGGATCTGGAAGATGCCATTATTGATTACGCTTTATTTGCCGGCATGGATGACATCCGCTGCGAAGCTGATTTTATTCAGCTTGCCAGTACTGCACGTAAGAACTTAATGGCCGTTGCAGATGAAACCTGTGAGAAGATTCATGACACACTTGAGCAATACCATAAAGCGGCTAAGCGCATGCAAGGGAATATGCCTCTGACTTGGTTTGCTGCGGTTAAAGATATTAAGCAACAACTAGGATGCTTAGTTTACGAAGGGTTTATTAGTGCCACACCACGCCAATGGTTGAAACACATGCCTCGTTATATAAAGGCGGTTAATCTACGTTTGGATAAGCTGGAACGTGCACTCGATGCCGACAAGAAACGACAGGCTGAAGGACAGAAGCACTGGAACCGAATTTATCAGCACATTGGTGATGAACCAGAACAAATGCTTAGTTCAGAATGGCAAACCTATCGCTGGATGATGGAAGAAATGCGTGTCTCACTATTCGCGCAGGAGTTAAAAACATCAATACCTGTTTCGATTAAGAAACTCGACACGCAAAGTTCCTTACTTTAATTTTACTCAGCACCTCTCGGTTTACTTTTTGTTGGCGCTTGCATAGGTAAGCCATTCGCCAGACTTGTTATATAAAGTTCCATATCAATATATTCATCTGAGCCTAAATTTTGCGGGTAAGTTTGGGTGACGATTTGGCAATGACGGATACGTTGTTGTAAACCAATTAATCCTAAGTCATGCAGTGCGACAAAGTGTTTTGGCCACGTTGCTGCGGTATGGCGGTGTTTCCCTTCAGCTTGGATACTACTGAGTGCTTGTCCTCGTAGCCATTTATTAGCCGCATCGACATGACAATTTGCACAAGAGAAACTCAGTTGACCGGTTTTTTTATAAAAGGATTGTTCACCTCGTCGTAGAGCCTCTTTTGTATGTGTATTAGCGACGATCTTTATGGGTGTGTTTCTCGATAAATACTTCACATAGGCACTTAATGTATTGGAGGAACGGCTACCTAATTTATAAGGATGACTATTCGTATATTTTTGGCGACAGTGATTATTGCGTGTCTCGATGAGCATGATCTTATCCAGCTCGTGATCATATTTTGGGTAGCTGGTGGCAATGTTTTTAAGATCAGGGCCTTTGGCGTTGTTTGAAGTATGACAGCTGGCACAGGACTGACCATTCTTCCCCAGTTTATTGAATAGTGCCTGGCCTTCTTCAATATAGATATCGGCCAGCGTCAGATCTTCACCTGCGACATAGTAGTTGGGTGAATCTATTTGAGGTCGTGCCGGTGCTGCAACAGGTGTGTTGAGCGTTTCAAGATAGGCGATGAGGTGCATCACTTCATGTGCTGATAATAAACCATTAGTACCAAGTGGTGGCATCAGGGTGTTGGGCTTATGTGCGCGCGCATCCCATATTTGCTGGAAGCTGTAGTCACGTGAACGTCCAAGATTTGCATAGTTGCTTAAGTTAGGGCCTACATTACCGGCTTGGTCAAATTCTGCTCCCATAATATGACAGCTTAGGCAGCGGCCTTTGCTGTTAGCCAGTTGTTTGCCCTTAATTGGATCACCTTGCATGGAAGGCAGCGCAGGGCGCTGTATATCTCGCATGCTTTTATTGTCGGTGTAGCTAATAGTTGGAAATTTTTCTATGCCCTTGGTGATAGCACCATGATGCCCACCTGCATGATGACCTCCGCCATGCTTCATCTTCATATGATGCGATTTCTTATGTGGTGAAGCGGTTGAATGCTCTTTTTCGGCATGGAGCGGATAATGAATAGTTAGTAATAACAACGATAGCAATAAGTTTTGCAAAAAAGAGATTGATTTTATGGACTGTGAAGGTGACATAGGGCTCTCATGTGACTGTTAGCGGGTATAAGCAATGGATACCTCTAATATACAATAAATGGTGTTCTAATAAATAATAAAAAGGGGCAGTACGGGTATTCGCCACAAATAAAAAAACCGTCCACAAGGGACGGTTTTTTGTTTATCAAGACAGTTTTAAACCCGGAAGGTACTAACCAACCCCTGTAGTTCGTCAGCCAAACCCGCAAGTTCAGTACTTGAAGTACTGGTTTGTTGTGTCGCACCAGCTGTCTGATCCGAGATCTGACTGATGTTATTGATGTTGCGGTTTATTTCCTCTGCAACGGCACTTTGCTGTTCTGAAGCGCTGGCAATCTGCGTGTTCATGTCATTAATAATGGTGATGGCACTCACGATAGAATCAAGTGCCTCTCCGGCTTCGTTTGCTTTGGTTACAGTATCGTTTGCACCTCGTCTGCCACGTTCCATACTATTGACTGCTTCGTTAGCAGAGGACTGGAGTTTGGAAATCATACTTTCAATTTCCTGAGTCGACTCTTGTGTGCGTTGAGCCAGTGTCCGAACTTCATCGGCAACAACCGCAAAGCCACGACCTTGTTCACCAGCACGTGCTGCCTCAATGGCGGCATTCAGGGCAAGCAAGTTGGTTTGTTCAGCAATACCTTTGATGACATCCAATACAGAACCAATGTCTTCACTTTCCTTTTTCAGGTGCTGAATTACGGTGGCCGTGCTTTCAATCTCATTGGCTAATGACGTTATGGATGCAACCGTTTCATTGACGACGTTTTTACCATTATTAGCCTGCTTATTAGCATTATTGGCTTCATTAGCGGCAGAGCTCGCATTTGATGCAACCTCTTGTACGGTGGTGCTCATTTCATTAATCGCAGTGGCAACCTGTGTGGTGTCATTTTGTTGCTGGCTAACACCTTGAGCAGTTTGCACGGTGATTGCCGACATTTGCTCTGAAGCAGTTGCAACCTGTGATGTTGAACCTTGAACCTTTTCGATTACGGTGCCAAATTTTTCAGCCATATCATTAAAGACATCAGCTATATGACTCATTTCATCTTTACTGTTGAGGTCTGCACGTGCTGTCAGATCACCGTCAGCAAGTTTTCCTGCAGCATCAGATAATTGTCTGATGGCATTTTGCACAGAAGTATAAAAACCGGCAAACAGATATATGGTGATAAATATGGCAGCAATAATTGTCAGGATTGTAGTCAGACGCTGACTCTTATCGTGTTCAATTCGTTGTGTAAAGATACTATCCAATTCTGGTGAGATGGCATCGTAAAAAGTGTAAACAGCATTGATCGCCTGGCTACCATTGCTGAAAAAGTGATTTGCGGTCAATGTCACTTCATCTGCATCAAGTAAATCATTTTTCAACATTTTATTAAATTTGGAAATAGAATTAATAGCGTCATTTTTTTCAGCCGAAATCTTGCCTGTAAGTTCTGTGTTCGCACTGAGAATCGTTGCAGATTCTTTTGTTAAAATTGAAGATGAAACTGTCAGGCGATCAATAAGGTTTGATAGTTTTGCCCAACTCTGAGGAGTCAGTCCACCTGATGCAACAATACCGGATGAAAAACCGCGTGCAACAGCCATTGATTCAATTATTGATGGCAAGGTCTTTGAAAGCATATTCATCATGTAGAAGCTGTCTAGTTCCGGATCCAGCGTCAGGCCTGACTTGTCAGCAATCAGTGACATATGGTCGATGATCTTTTGTACTAATTCGGTATGCTTTGTGAAGCTTTCTTCAGCTTCCATCTTTGTTGAAGATGTTTCGATCGCTAGCCATTGTGATTTTATTGTGGCAAAGCCGGTTGTGATATTTAAGGTATCGCTGTGCTTGCTGTCGGTTTTTTCCAATTGTGCCAGCTGGGTATTAATCACGGCTCGTTGCTTCATAATGGCGGATTTGACAGATTTATCACCCTTTAAATAGGTGTTGGTTAGGCCTCGGTGCTTGGGGATTTCCGCCATGACATTGCGGACGGCAACCAGATATTCCAGACCGACTCGTTCTTTTTCAAGAAAGGCAATGTCATCATTAATAGATGACACGATATTCCATGCCATGGGGAGCAAGGCCAGTACGAAAATAGTTATTACCAGACTGAATTTAAGCGTGTAATTCAGTCTATCCATTAGCTTGATAGCAGGGAAAAAAAGAGCCTTCATTTTTATCACCTTATTCTTGTTTTGAACGTATATATTTATTCGGCAACACTGTTTTATTCAATATTGATTGGATGAACAGTATCCCCCCAGATTTGTTTCACAGAGTCTTTATCGTCATCTTCCATAAAATCTTTAATGAATTTATCAGGACTGATTTATATGCTTTTTATATATAATTTTTGATAAAAAACCTCAAATATACCCTAAAGATTTTGCTGGAACGTCCGTTCTAGAATTGTAGGAAGGGGAGTTTTTGGCTTCCGGAATAACAAAATTGCGGTAAAACAATCTGAATAAATCTGTTTCCGCATGTATACAGCATTTATCGGGAGATTAAGAATATGGGTATTCGTTTTTCACTACGTACACTGCTTGTTTCATCAATGGCGGGTATTGGTATGTTGTTTTCATTTGCAGCGCATGGTTCTGCTATGAACTCGATTATGTCGAATCAATGGGCGCTGAATGGTAGTGATAATGCGGAGATTCTGCCATCTGAGCTGAATAACTGTAAGTTACATATGAAGAGTAATTCATTGCGCTGTAAATCATCAAGAATTGAAAAAGAAACAATGGTGGCAGATCTGGTTTATGAGATGGAATCTGAGATTGGCAACTTCAAGGGAAAGGGTTTTACTATCTCACATCGTCGTAATTTCCTTGTTGTGATTCCAACTGATATGGATAATCCAGATGCAAAACCGGTTGAGATACAGGAAGGCTGGGAAGCGGCACAATCAGTGAAATGTACAATGAAAGGTGCTGCTGTTGTCTGTAAGGATGCAGCTGGTAAGAAACACCTTTATTCCAAGCGTTGAGAATAAATTCTTAGTAAAACGGGGTCAGATCCCGGCTTTCTTTATATATACGATTACTGTGATCTGACCCTGATTTTTCTTTAATTACATTCACTCGAATTGTAATTTTTTAATTTCCAGAAGCCTTCGGCATTACTCACAAGTTTTAGTTATTAATTTATTGGAAAAGGTCTTCCATGAACCAGGCAGAAAAACCATGTCTGCCCGGGAGATCTGATTTACGATAAATAGCAGAGGCTTGTTGGCGAACAGTTTTTTCTAATGTTTGCCGAATGATCGAGATCTCTTTGAGGCTGAGGCCTTTTAATAATAGCCAGGCGACTTCTTTTTCACTGGTGGTTAGCGACCAGGCTTCAAATTGTTGTGCTACGACTTCGCTGAAGTTTTTGCGTGCATTCAACAGGTACTCATCGGGTTGTTTTTGCGTTTGCGTATGTTGTTTCAAGCTTTTATGTAATTCATTTATCTCTTTTTGTTGTTCATTCAGGCTATATAACAGCCAAACGATACCCGCGATAGAAAATAGCATGACCATACTTTCTTTGACGGTGTGCTGAAAGGGTGCGCCGTGTGAAATGTCGGTATATAAATCAAGGCCGCTGGCGAAGACAACGAGGACTAGTAATAGGATGAGTACACTTTCTTTAGAGACATTCACAATGGTTATCCTGTTTAAACAATAGCTTAAGCTATGGGACATATGTCCTACGATAGCAGATTAGACATTGGCCCGATGATATTTAATGTATTGAGGCCAATACTACGATCATCTTTTTATTAAAACGAGTAGAGATGGTTATGAATAAAATATATGTATGGGATCCCGTGGTTCGACTTTTCCACTGGTCATTGGTTGTGGCATTTGTGGTGGCTTATATCTCGGGTGATGAAGAATCTGTTATTCATACTAATGCGGGTTACGTAATCCTTGCGCTTATTGGTATCAGGGTTATTTGGGGCCTTATTGGTACGCGTCATGCGCGTTTTATGGATTTTATGACGTCACCGAGAAAAGCGATACAGTATCTGTGGAATTTGATCACGGGGCAGAAAGTTAAGGCTTACCGTGGTCATAACCCCGCTGGTGGCTGGATGATAATCGGATTAATCGTGAGCCTTCTTTTTACTGTTTATAGTGGCTTGAAAATGGAAGCAACTGAGGGGCGTGGGTTGCTGGCAACGACTGTTTCTACACCGGCATATGAGCAGGGATTCTTTATTTCTACGGCTCGTGCCGATGATGATGAACATGACGGTGATGATAGAGACGAACATGATGGTGATGAATTCTGGGAAGAAATTCACGAGTTCTTTGCTAATTTTACCGTGTTCCTAGTGATATTACATATCGCTGGTGTATTGCTGGGCAGCTATCGACATAAGGTCAATTTGATAAGATCAATGTTTACTGGATATAAATAAATTCGGTCCTCATTATTAATGCATGAGGTTTAGTTTAGTGACTATAATATGTTGCTTTGTCTAATCGAGCGCCGAGCCAAGAGAAAATTCAATAATGGCGATGAGATAGCATTGGAAAAACAATAAAATTGGGTACATACTAAATTTGGAAAGTGTGGAAATCTTATTTTAATAAAGGGGAAGATGATGTCAAAATTCTGGATACTTGTAGCCGATAGTAGTCATGCCCGTTTTTTCACAGCTGATACGGCTTCTGCAGCATTGCAGGAGAGAGAAGATTTCGTCCACCCGGAATCACGCCAGCATGCCCGTGATCTTACTAGCGACTTGCCAGGCAAACAGCATGATGCCAATGCTTCCGGTCACCACGCTACAGATACAACGAGTGATCCGCACGCAGAGGAAGTGATTCATTTTGCCCGAGAGGTTGCCGGTCATTTACGGGAGAAATTAATGAGCAATGAATTCTCTCATCTGGTGGTGGTTGCGGAGCCTTCTTTTTTGGGTGCGTTGCGTAATGTGCTTGATGCACAGGTCAAGAAGGTTGTGACACTGGAAATAGATAAAAACCTAGTCAAACATTCGCTAGAAGATATTCGTGCGCACTTACCAACGAGCTTGCCTGTTTAAGATAAATTGGTTCAGTTCCTTATATTAATATCCTTTGTCTAGTTGAAATAATAGTACATTTATTGGTATGTTTGCCTAGCTTGCTAGTTGCTGGAAACCGATAATAAGCATCCCTTATAAAATAATAAAAAAGATAGGGAAGAGATATGGAAGATTATTTTAATTACTTAGGCGGAATGGTTGGAACCATCACGATTGTCCCATTTTTATTTGTTGCTGCCGTTGCTGGTCCTTGGATTATATTCTATCAATTACATAATGATAAACTGCAATGGTTATCTAGACTAAGGTGGCCACTTGCCGTGCTAACATTTTTCTCGTGTTTGTTTTTATTTATTAGTACTGGTGGCTATATCGGTAGCAAATTTGATTATGCATCACTTGGGATGGGTGCGGGTCTGGTGAGCTTTTACTATGCGTATGATTATTTTACTTCATTGCTACCGAGTACTTGCTCGATTGATAATAAATAATGAAGTTATAGTTTAGCTGCTCTAGTCGAGTGCTGGGCCAAGAGCAAAATCGATAATCTCAATGTCATGGTCTTCTAGCATGGCGGCAATGTCATCCCAGCCATAATCAGGATTTTCTTCTTCAACCTGCGCAATTAGGCCGGTGATATGGCGGTACGCTTCATGTTGTTCAAAATCTTTTGGGATTCTGACTAAACGAATAGATGAATATTTGTGTGCAGGGAGTATCACGTAGCGGTTGCTCATTACTGTTAGTCCTGTCATGTGATTATGGTTTTTGATAAGACTACACTGCATATATCTGGACGCATAGTATTTTTAATAAAGAAATAACTGCCTATCTTTAATGATATAGAGCCATATAATAAGTGTATGGATGAAAATAGACTGCAATTTCTATATGGCGATCGAGAACTATTAATTGAGATAGGAGATCTCTTTTTGGCTCCGGTTGATGTCATTGTGAATGCTGCTAATGGTGGCTTGTCGCACGGTGGTGGTGTGGCTGGGCAATTTATTGAACGCGGTGGTGAGATCATTCAGCAAGAGAGTGATCAATTTATAAAAGAACATGGTGAATTGGAAACCGGTATGGTGGCACTGACCTCGGCAGGTTCGTTGCCTTATCAGGCTGTGTTGCATGCGGTGGGCCCTCGGATGGGTGAAGGTGATGAGCAGGAAAAGGTCAGGCTATCGGTGTCACGTAGTTTAAAGTTGTGCAATATGCATGACTGGGATTCCGTTGCCTTTCCCGCTATTAGCATGGGCATTTTTGGTGTGCCGGTCGATGTGGTTGCGAAAGGTTTTTTCCATGCCATTTCTTCTTTTTGGGATGCAAGGCTGGATGAGTCACCCAGTAAGATTATTATTTGCCTTACCAAAGATAGTTTTCAGTCTTTCAGGGATGCCTTTAATGAGGCGGCAAAGATACCGGGAGAGGCAGAGCAAAAACTGCAACCAATAAGCAAGGATGAAAGTGAGGTGGCAACCGGTATTGTTAGTTTGGATGAGGATGACATCTCTGCACTAGAAGATGACGATGATGTTAATGGCTGGTTTAAATAAAAAGATAAAGAGTTAGTGGCATACCTTAGATTTATTCCATATTAGAATGTCCTGATGAAGCTGTTTTTTCTGTTCCTGGATTGTAAAGAAGATGTTGTAGCGTTATTCTTTTTATTATAAATCGAGGGCAGAGAAGTTTTTGCCTATAGCTAGTTTAGCGAGGTATCTCCTAATGAAACATATCCAGCAGTTGAGTCTTTTATTCTCGGTGTTTTTAGCAAGCACATCATTGTTTGCTGCTGCACCTGCAAATGATCTAGTGCCAGATCATTATATTGTTATCTTGTCGGCTGACTCTAATCCGGCCAGTGTGGCTAATGAGATGGCGGTGAAACATGGTTTGTCGGTACGTCATGTTTACCGATATGCATTGAATGGTTTTGCTGCGCGTATCCCCGCTGGGCGGTTAGCCGTGTTACAGCGTGATTCACGTGTTACCTCAGTAAGTCCGGATGCATATGTCAGTATTAACAAGAAATGTGCGACACCACCATGTAAGGGTGGCGGCGGTGGTGAAGAGCCACCTCCAACAGTTAATCCGCAAGTTACGCCAACCGGTGTATTACGTATTAATGGTGATCTTAGTAGTACCTTAGCCGGTAATGGCAGTGGCAGTGTTGATGTAGATGTTGCGGTGATTGATTCCGGTATTTCAAACCATGCAGATCTAAACATTGCCGGTGGTATTAATTGCTCAAAGGGCAGAGCTAGCAAGTTTGCTGATGGTAACGGCCATGGCACACATGTTTCGGGCACGGTGGCAGCAAGGGATAATGATCTTGGTGTTGTGGGCGTGGCACCGGGTGCGCGTTTGTGGGCAGTGCGTGTGCTCAATAATGCTGGCAGTGGTTTTACCTCGGATGTAATTTGCGGCATTGATTATGTGACGGCCAACGCGGATGTGATCGAGGTTGCCAACATGAGTTTGGGTGGCGGAGGTTCCGATACCGGTTGTAGTGGTGATGCCTATCATCAGGCAATTTGTAACTCGGTTGCTGCGGGTGTGACTTATGTTGTTGCTGCGGGGAATGAAGCTGACGATGCGTCGAACCATCGCCCTGCTGCTTTTGATGAAGTTATTACCGTTTCTGCCTTAGCTGACTTTGATGGTGAACGTGGTGGACTCGGTAGCCCAACTTGTCGAGCAGACGAGGATGATACCTTTGCCAACTTTAGTAACTTTGGGGCCGATGTAGATATTATTGCCCCTGGTGTTTGTATTCGTTCAACCTGGAATGATGGTGCTTATAATACGATTAGTGGTACATCAATGGCATCACCGCATGTTGCGGGTGCAGCGGCCTTATATAAAGCAGCTAACCCTACTGCAAGCCCGTTAGATGTAAAGGCAGCATTAATGGCGAGTGGTAGTAATGACTGGAATAGTGATGATGATCCAGATGGTATGAAGGAGTCCTTATTGGATATCAGCGGGTTTTAGTTCCGCGCTACATATTCAAAATACCCGCATATGCGGGTATTTTTTTATCTGGCTTTAATGATGTTAGAGTTAGTAGCATGAGATGTTAGAGTTAGTAGCATGAAAGGAAATATTTCAATAAAAAATAGCTAGCAATAGCAACGAATTTGGGATGGATAGTGTTTAAAAAGTATCTGGTAGTGGTTTTTATTCTGATCTGGATTGCATTGGCGATTAATCCTATTGATCGCGGTATCTGGATGCTAGAGAATCTGGTTGTTGTCACTATTTTCCCAGCGGTTCTTTGGTTAGATAAAAAATATAATTTTACAAATTTCACTTTCCTCTGTTTGACGGTTTTCGTTGTATTACATCTATTTGGTGCACACCTGACCTACGAGAAGATGGCTTATTTTACCTGGCTATCGGATTTATTTGGCCTGCAAAGAAATTATTATGACCAGATTGTGCATTTCCTGTTTGGTTTATTGGTATTTATGTCGTTTTATGAAATATCTTTGCGTCAGGGCTTATCACGAAAATTAAGTTATCTGATTGCTTTTCTTTTTATATCAAGCATTAGCTCCTGGTATGAGATTTTGGAATGGTTTGCAATGGCTGCCTTCTGTGATGCGACTGACTGTGTAGCTCTTATCACTCAAGGAGATGAATGGGATGCGCAAAAGGATATGCTATACGCTATTTTTGGAGCACTTATTACTATGACGCTACATAGTGCAAAAGGAATAGAAACAAGCCGTCACTGATACAAGTTCATTCTGTTAAGATTACCTTCAATATGAATCACGATTTTCAAGAAACGATACGTGAAGCTACCCATGCGGATGAGTTATTCCATATAGAAGACATTCAGTCTCTATGGAGTGGTTACGGCAAGATCATGCGCTATGGTCTTCGTGGTGGTTCTTGCGAACGGGTTGTTGTTAAACACGTTAAATTGCCAGATCAGGCACATCATCCACGTGGCTGGAATACCGATCTTTCTCACCAACGCAAAATGAAATCTTATCAGGTAGAAAGTGTCTGGTATCGTGATTTTGGTAGTGCCTGTGATGATTCTTGTCGCATTCCCCATTGTCTGGCGTTGGAGTCGGATGATGATGAATTCTTGATGGTCTTTGAAGATCTGGATGCCAGTGGTTATCCCGTGCGTAAGAATTCGCTATCGATGGCTCAGATGCAGGTTTGCTTGTCTTGGCTAGCAAACTTTCATGCGACTTTTATAGGCCAAACACCTGTGGGATTATGGCCGATAGGCACTTACTGGCATTTGGATACTCGCCCTGATGAATTGGCAGTACTGGAAGATACCAAGTTAAAGAATGCAGCTGCGCAGATTGATACACGTTTGAATAATGCGCGTTATCAGACCCTCGTACATGGCGATGCCAAACTGGCGAATTTTTGCTTCTCAGAGGATGGAGATAAGGTGGCCGCAGTTGATTTTCAATACGTCGGTGGCGGTTGTGGCATGAAGGATGTCGTTTATTTTATTGGTAGTTGTTTGCATGACGCTGACTGTGAACGTTATGAAACAGAATTGCTTGATTACTATTTTTCTCAGTTGAGAGACGCACTGGAAAAACGTAATAGTGAGATTGATCTAGATGACATTGAGCAAGAATGGCGTGATCTTTACCCTGTTGCATGGACTGATTTTCATCGTTTCTTAAAAGGTTGGAGTCCAGGGCATTGGAAAATTAATAGTTACAGCGAAAAACTGGCTAATCAGGTCTTGGCAGAATTATAGCTATGCAACTGACACCTGAAAATCTTACCTCCCTTTCTGAATGTGCTATTAACGCAGCGAAACAAGCAGGTGCATTGATTTCAAGTTATGCGAATAAATCGGTAGCGGTTGAACATAAAGAAGGTGGTGACAGTATTGCATCACAGGTTGTTACTGAAGTTGATCTGCTTAGTGAAAAAATTATTACTAAAGTACTTTTACCAACTTGCGAGAAATATGACCTTGCCTTATTAACCGAAGAGAGCGAAGACGACAGAGAGCGGCTTGAAAAAGATTATTTCTGGTGTGTTGACCCTATGGACGGCACGCTCGCTTTTACTGAATCAACCTCCGGGTATTCTGTTTCTATTGCTCTGGTATCGAAATCAGGAGAGCCGATAATTGGCGTTGTCTATGACCCAGTAACGCATACTTTATATTCAGCAGTGAAGGGGCAAGGTGTCTCGCGTAATGGTAAACCATGGACTCTTACTTCTACATCGATACAGGACAAGTCGTTAACTCTGGTTTGTGATCGGGGTTTTGTTGAAAAGCCTTACTATGCAGATGTATGCAAGGCACTTGAACCGATTGCAATTAATTATGGTTATTCAGGCCTACAGACACAGGAAAAGAATGGCGCGGTATTGAATGCCTGCTTTGTATTAGAGAATCCAGCTGCTATTTATTTTAAATTCCCGAAACCGGAACAAGGTGGCGGTAGTTTGTGGGATTTTGCGGCAAGTGCGGCACTTTTTCATGAACTGGGGTTCATCGCAACAGACTTTTATGGTGATTCGCTAGATTTGAATAGAGCCGATTCAACGTATATGAATCACAGAGGTGTGCTCTTTACTATGGATCAATCACTAGCTACTGAAATTCAGAAGCTAGTGAGATTGCTTAATAAATGAAAAAGATCTTGGTCATTGGTTATGTGTGGCCTGAGCCGAATTCATCAGCGGCAGGTCGGTATATGATGTCGATCTTGCGTTTGTTTAGGCAACAAGATTGGCAGGTTGAATTTGCAACACCCGCGCAACCCACCGATCACATGATTGATCTGGCTAGTGAAGGTATTACAAGTCAGGAGATAAAACTTAATTGTGATAGCTTTGATACGTATGTTGCGGAATATCAACCTGATATCGTAATGTTTGATCGTTTCATGATGGAAGAGCAATTTTCATGGCGGGTTGAGAAACAATGTCCTGATGCCCTTAAGATATTAGATACCGAAGATCTGCAGTGCTTACGACAAGCACGTCATGAAGCCGTTAAAGCCGATCGGGATATGACACAAGTCGATCTTTTTAGTGATATTGCTAAACGTGAAATAGCAGCCATTCTTCGCTGCGATCTTTCTTTGATTATCTCTAGTTATGAAATGGAATTGTTAACTAAGACATTTAAGGTTGATGCCAATTTATTACATCATCTACCTTTTATGGTTGAACTTGAAACTTGCCCAGACCAAACAAAATCATATTCTGAACGACAAGACTTTATAAGTATTGGTAATTTTCGTCATGCACCCAATTGGGATGCGGTATTGCAGTTGCAAAAGATCTGGCCATTGATTCGAAAAAAATTACCAGAAGCTGAATTACATATTTATGGTGCCTATCCGCCACCTAAGGCGACTGCCTTAAATAATTCCAAAACGGGTTTTCTAATTAAAGGCTGGGCTAAAGATGCCTTAGCCGTAATGGAACAATCTCGAATCTGCTTGGCACCATTACGCTTTGGTGCAGGTATTAAAGGGAAATTATTAGAAGCAATAATTATGCAAACACCTAGCGTGACCACTTCTGTTGGTAGTGAAGGTATGCGTCAAGATGAACCTTGGGCGGGGATAATTAAGGATGATTGGCAAGAATTCGCAGATGCAGCAGTTAACCTATATAACGATCAACAAGCTTGGACTAAAGCACAACAGCATGGGACTTCTCTATTAAAATCATACTATGATGCTAAGCAGTTAAGCGAAAAATTAATTACAAGAATAAAGAATATAGAAGACAATTTATCTGAACACCGTTCAAATAACTTTACTGGCAGCATGCTTAAGCATCATTCGATGGCGAGTACTAAATATATGTCGCAGTGGATTGCTTTAAAAAACAAATAAGCTACAAAATAAACTTAAATCATGAGGGGTTAATGAATACTCCTTATGTATTATTATGACTGAACATGATTGATGAATTATCTATGAGTAAAGATGCACCGAATACAGTAAATAGTGAAACCAGTGCAATATGGCAGAATCATATTTCGATACCAGATACACCAGAAGGATTCACACTGCGTACAACCTACCCAACAAATGAGAATGGTGCAGAAGTTATGCTCGAGTGCTGGGAAGCGGGTTCGGCTGAGCCAATACATTCACATCCGGGTGATGATATGACGGTCGTCATTGAAGGAAGAATGGAAATTCAATTTTTCACCAAAACAGATTCTGGTTTGGTTAAAGATGGCGAGGTGCTTATTTTAAATAAGGGCGATACAGGTTATATCAAAGCGGGTCGAATTCATGATGCAAAGTATGTAGAAGAATGTAAGCTGGTTTACGTACACGATAAGGCCTTTGGATTTACTGCGGAATAACAGTAGAAGTTTAAATTGCTTCAAAACAGAGAGATTAGCTTTCCCTAAATAGACGTTTATAAATTATACTCTCCAGTATGATTATTCATCTCGATATGGATGCGTTTTTTGCTTCGGTGGAAATGCGTGAACGACCAGAATTAGCCGATCTGCCTGTTGTGGTTGGTGGTTCGGCTGCGGGTCGAGGTGTAGTCGCAGCAGCAAGTTATGAAGCGAGGAAATTTGGTGTATTCAGCGCTATGCCAATGGCCAAGGCATTGAAGCAGTGTCCCAAGTTAATTTGCTTACCAGTTAATATGCCACTGTATATCGAGGTTTCACAACAAATTCATGAGATATTCTATCGCTATACCCCCGAGATTGAACCTTTATCATTAGACGAGGCTTTTCTGGATGTAACCGCAAGTGAAAAATTATTTGGATCTGCGGCTGAAGTTGCAAAAAAGATAAAGACTGATATTAAAAATGAATGCCAGCTGATTGCCTCTGCGGGTATTGCGCCGAATAAGTTTGTTGCCAAGATAGCTTCTGATATCGATAAACCCAATGGTTTTGTTATTGTCGAACAAAATGAAGTGCAGGATTTTCTAGACCCTCTACCGATTAAACGCATTTGGGGTGTTGGTAAGAAGACTGAGCAACAACTACACGAATACGGAATTAATACCGTATATGAATTACGTAATAAAACATCAGATTGGTTGATTCAACGCTTTGGTAAATTAGGCGATCATATTTTTCGATTGGCGAACGGACAAGATAAACGCGAAGTGGTTTCCGATGCCAAGGCAAAATCTATTTCTTCGGAAACCACCTTTGCTACAGATATTCGAGATAAAGAAGTCTTGTTGGCAATACTCTCGCAGTTGTCAGAACAAGTCGCATCACGATTACGTGTTAAAGATGTAAAGGGAAAGACCATCAGTATAAAAATTCGTTTCCATGATTTTAAAACCATTACACGCTCCAAAACTTTATTCGAGAATAGTTCACAAACCATGCTGATATGGCAGGTAGTGAAACAATTATTTCTTGATACATGGCAAGAAGGAAAGATGTCGATACGGTTGGTCGGTGTTAGTGTTTCTGGCTTTTCAAAGAGTGAATCACTACAAAGTGAACTATTTGAGCAAGACACGAAACAGGATACACTGGACGTACTAAGCGATAAGATTAACCAACGTTTTGGCAAGGCCAAAATACACCGTGGTAGGAAAAATAATGGATGATTGCATTAAACAACTCGAAGCCTCTGGAGACTATCGCATTATTAAGCGGTTTATCCCAGTTGATATGTACCATGAGCCGAATGATGCCGCTAAAAGAATCGGCATTTTCCTTGATACGGAAACGACAGGCTTAGATCCTGATGCAGATGAAGTCATTGAGCTTGCGATGGTGCCATTTGAGTTTGATGCATCGGGAAAGATATATCGTTTATTGCCTGAATATAACGGTCTTAATGATCCACATATGCCAATTCCAGAGATTGCTAAACAGATCACAGGTATTACCGATGAAATGGTAAAAGGTCAGTCAATTGATTTTGATGCAGTTAAGAAAATGTTATCAGAGGCGGCTATTGTCATCGCACATAATGCACGTTTTGATCGACCTTTCTGTGAAGACTTACTTAATGAATTTAAAGATATCTCTTGGGCATGTTCAATAGCCGATATCAATTGGAATGAAGAAGGTATTGAAGGCGTTAAACTTGAGTTTCTTGCCTATAAATATGGTTTCTTTTTTGAAGGCCATCGCGCCACGATTGATTGTCAGGCAGGAATTGAAATTCTATCTCAGCCATTAGCTAAGTCTGGTGAATTGAGTTTAAAACGATTACTCGACACGGCACGTCAAACCAATATTCGTTTGTGGGCAGAAGGCGCACCGTTTGATAAAAAAGATGATTTGAAAAAGAGAAATTATCGTTGGAGTCCAGGTGACAATGGTAAACGTAAGGCATGGTACAAAGATATACTTGAAGATGAGCTTGAAGAAGAAATGGTTTATTTAAATGAACATATCTATACGCGTGTCGTCGCGGAGCTACCGATGGATAAGTTTAATGCGATGCTGCGCTATTCTCGGCGGTTATAATTTTTGTTGCAGAGGAAAGCAGACATTGCGTTATCTTATTTATTTATTATTTCTCTTAAACATCAATATCACTTTAGCTGATTCATTACAGCCAATTGCTGATGTGCATGTCCACTATAAGTGGAGCCAAACCGAAGTTACTACACCGCAACAAGCTGTGGATGCGATGCAGCGTAATAGTGTGGTATTGGCCGTGATTTTTGGTACACCACCTGAGCTTGTGTTGGATGTAAAGCCAACAGACAGTTTAAAAATTATTTATTTCTTCCAACCTTATATACATCCGTACCTTAAACCACATTGGTTTTTAAATAAGCGTGCTCCAGAGGCTGTGCGCAAGGCACTGGCGAGCGGTATATACAAAGGTGTTGGAGAGATTCATATCTCGGATGGCATTGGTCCACGTATGGACAATGTGAATTTTAATCGTATTTTACAAATAGCCGCTGAGTTTGATGCGCCGGTTAACCTACATACAAACTCTTCTAGCCCAAGATACATGCAGCGTATATGTAGCAAACATAATAAAACTAGATTTATCTGGGCGCATGCAGGTGGGCTGCAGGCAGATGGCGTCGGTGAGTTATTGTCACAGTGCGATAATGTTTGGGTAGAGTTTTCTGCTCGCGATCATCTGAAAAGTGTTGGTGGAATACCTGTTGCAGATAATGAGGGAAATCTGGCGAAAGGTTGGTTAGCGTTAATGCAGCGTTACCCCGATAAGTTTATGATCGGTAGTGATCCTATTTGGCCGATTACTGAAATTGATTCATGGCATACTGATGACACTGGCTGGCAAACAGTGGATGAAGTCTATGCGTTTCATAGACGTTGGCTAAATACCCTACCCAGAGAGCTTGGGGATAAATTGCGTTATCAGAACGCGGCTAAGTTATTTAAGCAATAATTAACTTCCTTGTTATTGAAGGCGTGAATCTGGCGGCAATTTTCTCTATAATACGCGTCTTTTGTGACTGCCTGTATCCGTACTTGCTATCAGTAACTAATTGATTATAGAGATATTCACTATGTCCAATCCGACGATTTTTTATACCGTAACCGATGAAGCTCCGGCTTTGGCAACACAGTCTTTTTTGCCGATTGTTCAGGCATTTACAAATACTGCGGGTATTACGATTGAAACACGGGATATCTCTTTGGCCGCTCGGGTACTTGCCAATTTCCCAGATAATCTAAGCGATGAGCAAAAGCAGGCTGATGCCCTAGCAGAGTTAGGTGAATTGGCGAAAATGCCCGATGCGAACATTATTAAATTGCCAAATATTAGTGCCTCTATTCCACAGTTAGCCGCCGTGATTAAAGAGCTACAGTCTCTAGGTTATGACATTCCAGATTATGCTGACGCGAAAGATCGTTATGCCAAAGTATTAGGTAGTGCGGTGAATCCAGTGCTACGTGAAGGCAATTCAGATCGCCGTGTTGCAGGCCCCGTTAAAGAATATGCACAGAAACATCCACATTCGATGGGTGCCTGGTCAAAGGATTCAAAATCGCATGTGGCTTCTATGCCGGATGGTGATTTTTATTCAAGTGAGAAATCGGCAGTGATTGAAACAGCCGGTGATGTGAAAATTGAATTGCATGCTGATGATGGCCAAGTAATTACATTAAAAGAAAAAACATCTGTTTTGGCTGGCGAAATTATTGATGCATCCGTGATGAGTGCTAAGGCCTTGCGTGATTTCTTTGAAGCCGAGATGCAAGATGCCAAGCAAGAAGATGTGATGTTATCGCTGCATATGAAAGCGACCATGATGAAGGTATCGGATCCGATTATCTTTGGTCATGCTGTGAGTGTGTATTACAAAGACGTATTTGAAAAACATGCGGCAACTTTTAAAGAATTGGGTATTGAGCCACGTAATGGTTTTGGTGATGTAGTCACCAAGATTGCCTCTTTGCCTGATGCGCAACGCAAGGAAATTGAAGCCGATATTGCCGCGGTATATGCAAGCCGACCTGCGCTGGCAATGGTGAACTCTGATAAAGGTATTACCAACCTGCATGTACCGAGTGATGTGATTATTGATGCATCCATGCCGGCAGCGATCCGCACTTCAGGAAAAATGTGGGGCAAGGATGGTGAGTTACATGATACCAAGGCGATGATCCCTGATCGTAACTACGCAGGTATTTATCAAGCGACGATTGATTTCTGTATTGAGCATGGCGCGTTTGATCCGACCACCATGGGTAATGTGAGCAATGTGGGTTTGATGGCACAAAAGGCCGAAGAGTATGGATCACATGACAAGACCTTTGAGATTGAAACCAAGGGGTCGGTTTGCGTAACAGATGCAGCCGGTACTACGCTTCTGGAACATAGCGTTGCGCCAGGTGATATTTGGCGCATGTGCCAGACTAAAGATATTCCGATTCAAGATTGGGTCAGGCTTGCTGTATCACGCGCACGTTTAACAGGTCAGCCAGCGATCTTTTGGTTAGACGAAAATCGTGCTCATGATCAGAAGTTGATTGCGAAAGTCGAAACGTATTTAAAAGACCATGATACTAAAGATTTAGATATTCAGATTATGGCACCGTTTGAAGCGACGCTTTATACATTGGAGCGTGTCAGAGATGGTGTGGACACCATCTCTGTATCAGGTAATGTATTGCGTGATTATTTAACCGACCTATTTCCGATTCTGGAATTAGGTACTAGTGCTAAAATGCTATCTATCGTGCCCTTACTTGCAGGTGGTGGCTTGTTTGAAACGGGTGCGGGTGGTTCAGCTCCCAAACATGTAGAACAAGTACTACAAGAAAATCACCTGCGTTGGGATTCACTCGGTGAATTTTTAGCGCTTGCTGTATCGCTAGAAGACATGGCTCAGAAAACCGGTAACACTAAAATTAAAGTTTTAGCCGCAGCTTTAGACTCAGCTAATAGTCAGTTCCTAAGAAACGATAAATCACCTTCGCGTAAGGTTGGTGAGTTGGATACACGGGGTAGTCACTTCTATATCGCACTATATTGGTCACAAGCTTTGGCCGAGCAGAATGAAGATAGTGAATTAAAAACAACCTTCACGCCGATCGCTGAACAGTTAACTAACAATGAAGCCAAGATTGTTGACGAACTCAATAGTGCGCAGGGCAGCCCTGTTGAGCTGGGTGGTTATTATCGCGCGGACAATGCATTGGTTTCACAAGTTATGCGTCCGAGTACGACCTTGAATACGGTTATTGATAGTCTAAGTTAAATTTCTACTTAGTCGCTGTTTTCTGCATACAGCGTAACTCATTAAGTGGTGTATCGCGTACTTTACGCTCTGCACGCCAACCGTGCGGCTGTGTGATCTTGCCATCTCTGCCTATTAACAATGATAAGTCCAGCGGATAGTTTATGGTGTTTCCGGATCGGCGTGAGTGTCCGCAGCACATTGCATATCAGGAATAGTGACACTACGTTGTATGCCATATTGCTGCCATGTCAATTTTAGTGAGAATGAACTGGCAGGTGCCAGATCAAAAGTCGACATACCCTTGTTGTTATCGCCTGGCTGGTAATCCTGCATGGTTGGTAACAGACTCGAGATAAAGGCGAGTTTTGCCAGTATTGTCGCGTTTGATTGTTGCCATTGCGTAGCCCATTTTTCACGCGTTTTCATTTCGCCCGCTTTACCTTGATGGGTTACGATCCAGTTTTCCATGTTGTAAATAATTTCTGAAGGTTTTCCTTTATCAGAAATATTCTTAAACACAGTTTGGAATACACAGCTTTGTGCAATGAGTTCGGCATGCTCGGTAGAAAAACCACGTGCTACAAAATAACCTCGGGTTTGATCGGGTAAGCGTTGTATTAAACGAATTGACAACCCTTCATCTTTATATTGCCAATAGGGAAGCCTGGCTTGTTCATCAGTGCCGGTGGTAATAGCTGGAGGCGCAGATAAAGGCATGGCTGCGGCTAGTGAAATTCGATCTGTAGTTTTAGCTGCTGTTCTTTGTGATTCTTGTTTTTTCTTGCGCGCCAATTGTTCATTACGCTTTCTATCTTGCCCCCGGAAGCTAAGTAGACCTTGGCCCGTTTCTACATCTGATGTGTCTGCTGTTGTGATAGGTGGACGTTTAGCTGCGGGTTGTCGTAGCGATGGTTTAGCGCGGGCTTTGATGGGAGTTTTTTTCAGTGCTATTTTTTCTTTTGCAAGATTCGCTGGCGGTTGAAATAATTCATCCTCTTCAATAGCTAAAGGTGCGACACCATCTAAGATAAATTCATCTTCCATTAGCGTTACGATACCAACGCTTAACACAAGAACAGCAGCAAGGGATGCCGATATGCGCCAATTATTTGAGAATGGATTGTATGGCAGCGAGTATTTCTCGGTCTCATGTTTCGCCGCAGCAAGAATGGCATCATCAATATGTGTAGCAGGCATTTCTTGTTCAGCTTGCTTGTATAGTGATGATAGCTGCGTGTCTTCCGGAAGCTTATTGTCTTCAGTATTCATAACAATCCTCGCAGACAACGACGTAATCCATTGAGAGCATAACGTAAGCGGCTTTTTATCGTTTCGCGACTTGTTCCCGCGACCTCGGCAATATCAATGAGTGATAGGCCACTTTCTTCTTTGAGTAGAAAACTTTCCCGTTGTGCCTCGGGTAACTGACCAATGCAGTCGAGTAGCTTCTCTGCCTGTCGACTGCGGTTTATTTCTGAAACCGGATCAAGTTGGCCATCATCTTCAATTTCGTCTAGCAGTTCTTCATCATAAGAAGTAGGTAAGTGACTGTTCTTTCGGTAATGGTCTATCAGTCGGTTATGTGCAATGTGATAGAGCCAGGTTGTGAATTTTGCAGAGGCCTTATAACGTTGGCGTGCCTTGACGATATTCATCCAGACATCTTGAAATAATTCTTCTGCAATTGCTTCGCTGCCACATTGGCGTTTGAAGTAGCGATAGACTCCACCTTTATGCTGGTTGTAGAGATGCTCGAATGCTGTGGCATCGCCACTGCAATACGCCAGCATCAAGGTTTCGTCTGTCATGGTTTGATCCATACTCTATATAATGGCATTGCTTTATATAGATGTGAAGGGAGCGTGAGGGGTAAGGTGTGAAGTGTTAGGTGAAAAACACAACTTCACTCCTTACTCCTGCTCACAAAACCCTTAAAGGGTTTGTTGTGAGTACCCTAACCTTCGATGAAGGTTCAGGGCAACTCCTTACTTAGAATCTAGACTTTTAGCTAAATTAACTAACTTCACAAATTCGCCACGATAGCCAAACGGATCATTACCGCGTGAATGACGTGCTAGCTCGAGAATATCGGTATAACCGTAGTCCTTTAGATAGTCTGCACCACGTAATTGCTGACCAAAAGCAGCGACAGAGGCTGAAAAGCGGAAACGATCGCTGGTTTGAGACAGTTTGGTTTGTATATGCTGACGACTAATAGACTGCTCAATCAAAGTACTTTTGTCGCCATCGGGTTGTTTATAGCGTAGGCGCAGAAAGGCAAGCTCATTATTCTTGATACTCTTTTCTAGGCGATTTTTTAAGCCATAACGAAGTGGGTCATTGAGATTGCCTTTGCTACCAACCAGAGATATTTCATATAAAGCGGTGACAGAATGTCCCGCACCAATTTCGCCGGCATCGATCTTGTCGTTATTGAAATCTTCGCGTTTAAGCAGTCGGTTTTCATAACCAAGCAGACGGTATTCGGCAACTTGTGATGGATTGAACTCGATCTGAATTTTTACATCCTTGGCAATGGTGTTAAGTGTTGAACTTATTTCATCTACTAATACCTTTTGTGCTTCGTTGATAGTGTCGATATAGGCGTAGTTACCATTACCCGCGTCGGCAATTTGTTCCATGAGGTGGTCGTTGTAATTACCCATACCAAAACCCAGTGTGGTAAGGGAAACACCGCCTTTACGTTTTTCTTCAATAAGGTCAATTAAGGCTCGAAAGTTAGTTGTACCCACATTGAAGTCACCATCGGTGGCAATAATTACACGGTTAATTCCGTTTTTAACGAAACCTTGAGCCGCCATCTGGTAAGCCAGCTTGATCCCAGCCGCACCATTGGTACTACCGCCTGCGCTTAATTGATCTAATGCTTGATGAATAGCGGCAGTTTGGTCACCTGCTGTCGGTGGTAATACTACACCGCTAGCACCGGCATAAACCACAATGGAAACTTTGTCTTGCGGACGAAGCTGTTTACTAAGTAATTTCATTGAGGTTTTTAATAACTGAAGTTTATTTGCTGAGTGCATTGATCCAGAAACATCAATAAGAAATACTAAATTTGATGGCGGTAAATTTTGTTTAGCAATATGCTTACCTTGAACGCCGACATGTAGCAGCAGTGTATTTTTATTCCACGGGGTGGCCGAGATCTCAGTAGTAACACTAAAAGGATGATTTCCTTTAGGTTGTGGATAGTCATAACTGAAATAATTAACCAATTCTTCAATACGCACGGCATCTTCACGTGGCAGGTTGCCCTGATTTAGAAAACGGCGCACATTGGAGTACGCACCGGTATCGACATCAATACTAAAAGTAGATACGGATTGTTCTGCAACGATCTTAATTGGGTTTTTATCTAGATGCTTATAGTTTTCACGATCAAGTGATTCAGATGCTTGACGTATATGTGAAAGGTCAGCGCTTTGGGGTGCATGGGCAAAAGTCATAATGCCATTATGTTTTGCTTTTCGTTTACGCAGGGCTTCTCGATGACGTATAGATTTTGCAACAGTTTTGGCTGAAGCCGCAGATTGAGTCATGGCCGGTTTGGTTGTAACGATTCTGTCATGATTCCCTTGTTCTGTGTGTGAAATAGAGTCCTTATCTGTCGCCATGCAACCCAGCATAAAGACCGCACTGGCAACGGCAATAGCGATGGGTTTTAGTGTTGTATTGATTTTCATTAGATACTCCTGATATTTAAAATAATGTTGTGATGCTATAAACGTAGGGGTAGCTTGAAAGGGGTTAGTTATTTATCTTGTTTTTGTAAAACAGGGACTAGATAATCAGAATTGTGTAATTATGTGACCACAGCCAATGAACTATAAAAATTATAAGCTAATTATCTTTGCCATCCTGATTTCTCTAGGTATCGCAAATACTGCTAATGCAGGCCTGATTTCCTTAATAACGAAAGCAAGTAAGGCGGTTAAGAAGGCCGACTTTGATATTCCTGTTTCAAAGATTGAGTTACCTGAACATCTGGATGATTTTACTCCGGCCAGAATTAGACCAAATTCATCAGGGCAATGGGATATAAAGCTAGATGACGGTGCTGCGCTTTCTTTTGATGATTTAGTGAAACGTGGTGGTAGTAATGATAGGCCCGTGCTTGTTCTTGAGTCAGTAGATATTCCCCGCGATTTTTCGATGTTTAAAAGCATTCCAGAATTACTGCCAATTTATATTAGAAGTAAGAGTGGCAAAGTATTTGAGTTGCAGCGTGGCAAGGGTGTGGCATTAAAATATAAAAATGTGCGATTGCCAGTTAAGAATGAAAATCAGCTCAAGGATGGAATATGGCATTTACAAAGGCCGGCGCTGGCAGGGCCAGTTAGACTCTTTCAGTTAGATAAAGACGTTAATAAACGGCTACAGACAAAAGTCTATGGCAGTAAGACGGTAGTTGAGAAAGTAGCTGGTAATGTCTTGCTTGATTCCATGGCATTACTGAAAAGACAAACTGTTGTTATCTCTGCACCAATAAAGAATGGGCTGCTAGAGGGTATTTCGATCAAGCAGCTGCAAAAAGCAGCAGCCGATAATGATATTAATCTTGTTATTATTGATTCCGATAAGCCTGCCAAGCTGCTTAAAGGTTTTGCCAAAGATGCGAATGTAGGCAGCAGAGGTGTTCATGATCTTTATGACACGACTGGAGATTTTTTAAACAAGTTTAGAGACCCAAAAAATTCGGCACCACTGGAGCTAAATTTAAGTGACGCGGGCAATGCTCAATCAGTGATTCAGCTTAAACTAGCAAAGCAGGCTGTAGTTAATAAAGGATCGCTAATAGTAGAAGATAGTTTGATTGATGCGACTCATATCTCGTTACATCTTTTTAGCAAGGCAGTTACAGTGTATCGTCCTGATGTTGAGCGTAGTAAGGAGCTTGATCGACGCATCGTGCCGGGGCTGCATTCAGATATTCATTTCTATTTGATTGCATCTACTATATTAGGCTTGTTTGTTTTTTCAACGAGTTGGTCGTTGTGGAAGAGACTTTGGTCACTACGAAGAAGAACGGAATATAGCTATGTAGTTGAATTTTTATTCATATGGTTTATTCACCGATTGTTATTTATTTTATTATTCATACCCGTTTTTGGGCTGTTAAATTTTATTTATGCCGTGGTAATGTTGATTGTCAAAATTATTAATTTCTTATTTATTAGCCCTGTTCGTTGGGTAATAGGTAAGGTAAGCGGTTAGATGGAGTATTAAGATGGGGAACACACTTTTTGATCAGTTGAAGAAAGCCGGTCTTGCCGATAAAAACAAGGCGAATAAGATCAAGCAAGATAAATATAAGAATAAAAAGCAAAAGAAGAAAGGCAGTGCTGCCAAGCAGGTGGATGAGTCGAAATTGTTGGCGAAAAAGGCACTCGCTGAAAGTACTGAACGTGATCGTAAAATTAATTTACAGAAAAAAGAACAAGCTGATCGTAAGGCTATTGCTGCACAGATTAAACAATTAATCGAAACACACGGCGTGCAAGATCAAGATGGTGATATTATTTATAACTTTACCGATGCCAGTGTGGTTAAACATATATACGTTTCAGAGCAGGGTTATAAATTACTCATGGCGGGTCGTTTAGTCATCGCAAAATTACTTGAAGGCTATGAGCTAGTCCCCGCGCCTATAGCAGAGAAGATCAAACAACGCGATCCGGAATCTATTATTGCGGCTGAACACAGTACCGAAGTCGAATTAGATGAAGATGACCCCTATGCAGATTATGCAATCCCTGATGACTTGATGTGGTGATGTAGAGTTTGTAATAACATGCCCGATTAGATTGGTAATAATATGTTTCAATTTATTAGTAATTGGCTTGATCGTCGTACTATTAGGCGTTCTACGGTGACGGATATTCAGTGGTTAAAGGCATTTAGTGCTTTACCACTGCTTAATAAATTAACAGCGGATGAAAAAACCAAGTTACGTAAATTAGCAATTCTATTTATTGATACCAAGTCTTTTGAAGGCGCGCATGAGCTGGTGGTTACCGACCATATGGTGCTCATTATTGCTCTACAAGCTTGTTTGCCTGTTTTAGAGTTAGGTATAGGAGGCTATGTCGGCTGGACATCCGTAATTGTTTATCCTGCCGGTTTTGCACCAGAGCGTACGGTTACGGATGAATATGGTGTAACGCATCATGTGCAATCTAATTTAGCGGGTGAGTCATGGTTACGAGGGCCTGTCGTCTTGTCCTGGGATGAAACTGAACGTGGTGGGATTATTGATGGTAGCAATCTTGTGATCCATGAATTTGCACATAAACTGGATATGCAGAATGGTGTCGCAAATGGTTTTCCACAACTGCACCCTGAAATGTCATCAAGGTTATGGGCCGAGGCTTTGGGTGCCGGGTTTAAAGACTTTGTTAGTAAATGCAGCAATGGTGAATCAAAGGCTATGAAAATAGATTGCTACGGAGCAACTTCTCCTGCTGAGTATTTTGCAGTACTCAGTGAGGTGTTTTTTGAACGCCCTGAACTTATTTTGGAACACTATGCCGATGTTTATGAGCAGCTAAGGCAGTATTACCGTCAAGATACCCTGACTCGATTGAGTTAAAGCACTTTTATTTTAAGGTTTATAGTTTATCTATTCATAGCGAGAAAGTATTACCCTTTTTTTTCTTTAGGAGTACTCTGTAGAAATAAATAATAATACAGCATCTTATCGGGAGTTCTAACTATGAATAAAAATAGTGGTTTTCTGAAGCGCTACAGCGGAGCCCAATGGTCATTTTTTTGGGCCGGTATTACATTCGGTGTTGCACAAATTATTTATATGATTGGCCTGTGGATGGAAAAGGTACAGGCAGGTAAGACGCCATCTTTAAAACCAATCACGGTAACCACCGATCTTGGCAAGATGTTTCGCAGCATGGAAGTTTCCTTCTATCGTTTATTTGATCTCCCTGATTTTCAACTTTACGGAAAAGCTATCGATGGTGTTGCCTCAACGGGTGGCGCATTTATCCCCGGCATTGGTTGGCCTATTGTTGGCATGATCATTGGTGGTTGGTTAGTAACGCGAATGGAAAAAGAAAGTCGTGCTTGGGTTTACTACCCACCTAAGGTTCTATTCATTTCTTTTCTCGGCGGGATGGTCTTTAGTTACGGCACACGGTTAGCAGGTGGTTGTACATTGAATCATCTGATGGGCGGTATCCCACTGATGAATATTCATTCGTTTGTGACCGTATTCTTTATGGCTATTGGCGGCGCACTAGGGTTTTACATATTGAGCCGAGTTGGTATGGCATCTTATTTTAAACATCAGGAAACACGCTCCTATGTTTGCGGCAATGATCCTGGTGAATCAGCAACTTGCCCACAAGGTAAAAAAGGCACAAGCAATCCGCTCTACTGGGTTGGCTTATTATTCGCGATATTCTTTATTGGTATCGCATTTTATGGTGGTCTGTTTAATCCGGAGAGTCTGCAACATTTAAAGAAAGGTGAGTTGGTTGCTTTTGGTAAGTCAGTTGATAGCAAGGGTTGGTATTACGTTATCTTCACTTTAACTGCCGGTATTATTGGTGGCGTTGGTCTGGCCAAGAGCGGTATGGGTACAGAGTGCGCGCTGGTTTCATGGGAAGCGGGTGGCATGATGAAGAAGCACGATGGCCATTATGCGAAAATGGGCGTGCCACGCATTACTCGCACGCTGATGCGCAGTTACTTACCGATGATCGGTCTAATGGCGCACTGGGTCGTGATGCTTGGTTTCATTGTATTCGCCTGGATAGCATTTGATGTGTCTCCTGCTTTTTCCGGAGCGCTAAAATTCCAGACCACGGCAGGCAACCTGATCGGTGGTGTATTCTTAGGGTTGGGCGCAGTGATGCTGATCGGTTGTGAGATTCGTTCTTACATGCGAATTGGTATGGGCTACCTCAACACATTGGTAGGTTTTATGGGGTTTGCAATTGGTTACCTGCCATTCACCTTGAACTACGCTGCACACAAGGAGTTCCTGTCTTCATCTGTGATGATAGAAACTTACAAATGGTATGAATATATTGCACCAAATAGTATTGCCGGACAGAAGGCCGTGCTGGCATTGTGGTGGGTAGTGCTACTGTTAGCTCTTATATATGTCATTAAGATCGGTGCAAGAAATGTTGGAGCAGCTACGAGTAGCCTTGTGCATAAAAGCACTGAAGATGTTCAAAATGAGATCGATGAAAAGGGCAAGCAGCAAGGTGGCAGCATTGATGGTGTAAGTGTGCCAGTTCCTGCTAGTGTTTAAATAGAAAGTTCATATAAAACCGGGGATCAGAGATTTATGCTCTGGTCCCCAGTACCTTAATCACTTTATGATGGCTCTTCTTGAAGTTCGTTGTTGTTATTTTCTATAACTTCTACAAAACCAAAATCTTCCATAATGGTATAGCTGGCAGGCAACACCAGTAATGTAAGGAAGGTTGAGGCGATCATACCGAAGATAACGCTGGTGACCAGAGGTATTAGTACCTGTGCTTGCAGGCTGGTCTCGAGTAATAATGGGAACATGCCCGCAACAGTTGTAATTGAGGTTAGGAAGATAGCGCGGAAACGATCTCTTACTGCCTGACCTGCGGCAGCGTGTAAAGACATGCCTTCACGGCTATGAATTTTTACATATTCGACCAGCAAAATTGAATCGTTCACGACAATACCCGCGAGAGATACAAAACCGACCATACTGGGTAGGCTTAGATCTAATCCCATGAGTAAGTGCCCCCAAATAACACCAATCAGAGCAAGTGGAATATTGATCAGCACGACCAGCGGCTCACGGTAATTACGGAAGGTCAGACTCAATAATAAAAACACACCAGCAATACCGGCAATAAATCCACTCAAGACAGATGTATTGGTCTCCTGTGAATTTTTGACTTCGCCTTCTAGACTGAATACCAGGCCGGGGTAGTTTTCTTGTAATTGAGGCAGGAAGCGTTTCTTGGTGTCACTAATGACTTCTTTGGTATTCGCTATTTCACTGTCTATATCACCAGAGATGGTGACGGTGCGTTGATGATTGATGCGTACAATACGTGAAAATTCTCGGACTTCATTTATTCGTGCTACCGAGGTTAGCGGGATCGCTTCGCCTTGTTTCGAAAATATTGTTAGCGCTTCAAAATCGCTTAGTGCACTTTGTGGTTCACTGTCTAATTTTATATTAACTTCATAGGCTTCACGGCCATGGTAGACATCACCAATTTTGCTGCCTTGATAAGCTGCGCGCAGTTGTAGTGATAATTGCTGTGCATCAAGTCCCGAATTTAATGCACCAGGATAGAGGCTAACGCTGAGTTGAGGTTTCCCCGGACGCAGATCATCCATAATGTTGGATACACCGGGATAACCGTTTAGCCAGTTTTGTAATTCCCATGAAGCGCGAGACAGTTGTTGTGGATCTTGGCCTTGTAGTCGTATTGAGATGGCCTGACCTGCTGGACCAAAAGCCGGTTCTTTATATTGAATGGAAATAGCGTCGGCAATAATAGGGGTGTTTTTTGACCATAAACGGCGTAAGTGGTTTAAGGAATTATTACGAGTTTCTGCATCGAGTAAATCAAGGCTAATGGTTGCAAGGTGCCCACCTTCCTCGCCTGCATCAGCATTTGTACTGTATGAGACTTGAATATTCTTAACCAGTTTTCCTGATTCTTCTGGTGGCAATTGCTTCAAAGATTTCTGTAAGCTATCCAGAAGTATTGAAACAACATCTTCTGTGCGTGAAAAGGGTGTGCCTTGTGGCATGATAATACGCGTATCAAGAATGTCACCTTCCAGATCAGGGAAGGCCTTGAATTTAACGTAACCGCCAAAGATTAAACTAAGAGATATAATAAAAAGTGCAATGGCGCTGCCGAGTACGGCGTATCGGTAGTGAATTGCCATATCACCCATGACACCAACACGATCACGCAGCCGTTCGAAGCTTGCTTCAAAACGATTACGCCAGTTGGCACGCTTCTTATCATGTTGGTGTTCAAGTGAATGTTTGAGGTGGTGAGGTAAAATCAAAAAGGCTTCGACGAGACTGATAGTGAGTACGCTAAGTAGCACCACGGGTAATACACCCATGATCTGACCCATGTCACCTTTTAAAAATAACAGGCTGCCGAAGAGGATTGCCGATGTTGCAAAAGATGAAAACACACCGCGTGCGACTTTGTGGATACCATCTATAGAGGCCTGTAATGGAGTTTTGCCGTTACGATACTCGGATTCAATACTCTCGGAAATAACGATGGCATCATCCATTAAGATACCAATGGCCATAAGCAATGCGACCATGGATATCATGTTGATGCTGATACCAAAGGCACTCATTAGTACCAGGCCACCAATAAATGAAATAGGTAAACCAAGTGCGACCCAGAAGGTATAACGCCAGACAAAGAATATGAGTAAAGCCAAGCTGGCAAGAAGCAGTCCCTGCCAACCGTTTGACAGCAATAGCTTCATGCGATCTTTGACAATGGATGCCGTATCTTGAGTAATGAGAAGTCGAGTGGTTTCGGGTAAACGAAGATTTTCTGCATTAACAAATTTTTCTACAGCATCGAATATGGTTAAAGAGTCATCGGTAATGTTTTTAGTGATCTTTAATATTGCAGCAGGTTTACCATTCAGTTCGGTACGAACTTCTTCGTTAGTGAAATTATCAACAATACGTGCAATTTCACCAAGGCGTAGTTGCGCACCATTGATATTATTTAGGATAATTAGATCGGCGAGTTCACTGACTGTGCGTCGTTCATTGAGAAAACGGATTTGATAAGATAGCTCATCGGTATCCATTGTCCCCGCAGGCATATCCATAGACTGGCTTTTAATGCGATTAGCGATGTCTTCAATACTGAGTTGATATTGGCGCAGGCTTTCGGGTTTAATCAATACGCTGAGTTGGTGAGTCGAAAAACCGGAGATAGTAACAATAGGTACTTCTGGTAGCGCGAGTAAACGATCACGGTAATATTCTGCTAAGGCCTTTAATTCTGGTTGTGTTAATTGTGCATTAATGGCGACACTGACTACCGGTTTGGTACGGCCCAGTTCTTCTACTATTGGTTCTTCGGCATTATCTGGAAAATCAGTAACACTATCTACGGCAGCATTTACGTCATTTAAAAACTGCTGGATATTTCCTTCTTCCTGCATATCCAAGGTCAGTATGCCGATGTTGTCACGCGCTTCGCAGCGTTGTTCTTCCATAAAACTGATGCCATCAGTGATGTCTTCCAGACGATTGCAAATCCCTTCTTCTACTTCACTAGGGCTGGCGCCAGGGTAGGGCACAGTTACCTTTACTTTGTTGGTATCTATTTCTGGAAAACTCTCTTTATTAAGAGTGGGTAATACAAGCATCCCAGCCATCAGAATGATAAACATCAAAATATTGGCGGCAGTTTGGTGGCTGGCGAAGTAGCGGATCATGATTATTTTATTCCACTAGCGCGCTTGGCTAATGCTTTTTCATAATCAATGGCCTGTATAGGCGTTAGCGGCATGTCTTCGATCACAGGAATTAAATCATTAATGATGATTTGGTCGCCTTCTTCAATACCGCTGCGCACGATAACCAGATCATCTTGTTGTTGCTGAATATTAACGGTTTTGATGACTAAGCGATTATCTTTACTGACAACATAAACACGGCCGTAGTGTATCGCCTTGCGAGGAATAACAATGGCCTTGTATTTTGGTGCATAGAGTTCCACTGCCATAAACATACCTTTTAACAGTGGCGGCCTGCGGCCAGGAATTATTTTTTCATAGGGCCGATCTATGCCAACAACAATACCAATGGTACGGCGAACAGGATCAATAGATTCACTGAAGCGTAAAACCCGAGCATTCCATATTGCATCAGGCATATCTCCGACGAGTTTTACTCGTGCGGATAAATTTAGATTAGCGAGTACATCCCGAGTAATACCAACGGCAGGTCGATCAAAGTTTTTATTGTCTAAGTGACCAACCAGAGAACGCATATGAAGAATAGGTAGTTGTGCGTTGATCTCTACACCGTTAATGTCGAGTGCCTCAAACAAGCTTGACCCTACATTAACGAATTGTCCTTTATCAACAGATACCTTACCGATGCGTGCGCTGAAAGGCAGGGTGATTTCTGTTCGACCTAGATTGGTTTTTTGTCCCTTGACCTGTTCTTCTGCACGAGTAATTTGAGCTTGTACAGTATCTTTGCGGCTGGCATAGGTATTCAGTTGCCCTTGTAACTCTGATACTTGTTGGCGGAGTTGAATCACCTTTTGTTCTTCGGCGTCTAATGTTGAGCGTGCAATCAATTTACGATCCCAGATACTGCGAATCCGCTCTAGTTCTTTTTCGCCTACTTGTAGATTTTTCTTTGCCAGCGCAAGAGAGCGGAGTGTTGTTTGTTTTTCGACGTCCAATTGTTTGAGTGAGGATTTACTCGCAGCCAGATCAGCCTGGGTTTGTTTCAGGCTGACTTCATAATCTTGAGAATCAATACGTATCACTATCGTATTGGCACTTATACTGTTGCCTTGTTTTAGATCGGGATGAATATAACTGATCTTGCCACGAACCTCGGCCAGTGTTTGTAGAGTGACTGTCGGCTCGACATTGCCATAGGCAGTGACCTTTGCACTAAAAGGAATGCGCCGTGCTGTAATGGTGTCGACACTTTTGCTGGGCATTTCCGTACCAGCATGTTGTAAGGGGGTACGACTACTGATAAGCATTATCGCAATCAGTATCCCAAGACCAATAGCGATAAATAGTATATAGGGTTTTTGTAGGTGTTTTATCATAGCGGAACCACGTCATAGGTAATGATGCTTCAATCAATAGAATGTAACACAGGTATTAATTAAGCGAACACTTATATAGACGGATGAGAATGATTGTGATTCTTGATTATTATTTATGTGTGAGCAATAAAAAGGCCCATCACGAAGATGGGCCTTTTGTTATAGAAAAGATTCTCATATTACTTCTTAGGCCCTCCTTTCTTAGTGCTTCCTCCATCAGTCGTTTTACCACCGCCACCACCTTTGGTGCTGCCATTGATGGTAATTGTTACGGTTACTGCAGTAGAATTTTCAGCGCCATCATTGGCAACGTAACTGAACGTATCAGTACCAGTGAAGCGTTTCTTAGGTGTATAGGTGAAGCCACCTGTATTGGCATCGTAGCTAACCGAACCGGTACTTGGTGCGCTTGTCACATTGTAGTTTAGTGCATCACCATCTGCATCGCTGGCGCTGAAGCTGCTGCTTACAGGTGTGTTCTTTTCAGTAACTAAACTGAGTGCTGATGCAACAGGAGCTGTGTTTACTACTGGGTCAGTGGCAATAGGCTCTTCAGGTGCAACAGGTTCTTCAGGAATAACTTCTTCCGGTACAACAACCGTCACAGTGATTGTTGCATTGCTGCTTAGCTTAACGTCATCAGTGGCAGTAAAGCGAAAGCTCAAGCTTGCATTCTCAGTACCTGATATGAAACTAGCCGTCGTAGAGTCAGCGCCATTTAGTGCAACAGCGGTACCGGCAACTTGTGTCCACTGTTGTGCTGTTAAAGAACCATCATCACTTGCTTGAGCTACAAGTATGACTGTTTCGCTGGGGCCAACAGTAATGTCGGCATCAACACTGACGACAGGTGATGTTGAAACGGCATTGACACCGCGACTTGCATCAGCAATACCATCACCACAAAGTGCGGTGGTGCAACTTGAACCAGCAGGGAAAGAGCGTGCGGATGAAAGTAGTTTATTACTCAACGTTGAAGGTGATAAGAACTGACCTGTTTTTGCATGGTTAGCAGAAATCATTAATGAAACTACACCGGCAATATGTGGTGCGGCCATACTTGTTCCTTGATAAAAGGCAAATACATTATCACCTGTTGCGTAAGTTGAACCTGAATCTAAGGTGGAAAGAATGCCATCTGGGTTCAAAGGTGATTCACCACCAGGGGCTGAAATTTCAACCGTGCTGCCGTAGTTACTGTAATAAGTTTTACTTGCTGCGCGATTATTGGCAGCAACAGAAATAACATTATTACAACCGGCTGGAGTAAAACCGCTCGCATCCATGTTTGAGTTACCTGCGGCAACAACAATACTAGTACCTTGAGCAACAGCATCGTTGATAGCTAATTGCGTTGCACCTGTTGCGCTACAAACATAACCACCGCCTAAGCTCATATTAATAACTTGTGCAGGAGTAGCATTGTTAGGAACACCGGCAACACTTATACCTGCTGACCAGCGAATTGCATCGGCAATGTCAGAGGTATAGCCGCCACACTTACCTAATACGCGAACAGGTTGGATCTTTGAAACCCAGTTTACGCCAGTAACACCATAGCCATTGTTACTTGCCGCGCCGATAGTGCCGGCAACGTGCGTACCATGCCATGAGCTATAAGAAGCAGGAGAGTCGGCATAACATTCACCGTAGTTAGACCAGTCACCGGCATCAGTTGGATCGTTATCACGGCCATTGCCATCATTGCCAACAAAGGCAGTACTAATAAAATCGTAACCGGCTACTGTGCGGCCAGCAAGATCGGCATGCGGTAAGATACCTGTGTCGATAACGCTAATAACAACATTGTTACTGCCTGTTGTTACATCCCATGCAGCAGGTAGATTGATACCGCCGGGTTCAGAAACGCTGTCGTGATATTGCCAGTGATAGCTATTGTAAAAAGTATCATTAGGGATTTTTAGACTCTGCATAACAGCATCGGCTTCAACGCTTTCTACATCAGGGTCATGGCGAAGTCGTTCAAGTAACCCGCGCATGGCTTGTTGGGGAAGACGGTCAGCTAATTTCAAGACATGAGAGCGGCCAGACATGCTGCGTGCATAAGAAATTTCAATGCCGGCGCGTACTGTTAAGTCTTGTAATTTCTCTTCGCGGCGAGAATTATTTTCAAGTGCATCATTATCTTTGTTAAAGCGAATAATAATTTGATCTGTTGCAATATCGGCACGCTGCGTCAGTGTGCGGTCATGACCTGAGACAATCGTTTCTGCCGATAATATAGTGGAAGCAGATAGTAAGGATGCCAATATACTGGCGGTAAAAAGTGTTTTCTTGAAAGCTGACATAGTTGTTCCCCATCCAATAGCGCGATGTCTGGGGCTGTGCAAGGTCAAGAGGATTATCAGCTGGGCACACGCGAAATAGAATTCACGTGTGAAGTGCATCTGGTAATCCCGCTGTCGTAGGAATTGAATCCCCGTAGACCGGTGACTTTGCGTCTCCACCTTTCGATGGGTTTGCCTTTTTCAGTTCATCGCGTTGTTAACAATAACAGTACGTTAAAATGACTATAGAGGGTATTTCGTGAATTACAAACTCCGGATTTGAAGTCTTTTGATATATTTTGTATTTGGTAAATTAATTCAATAACTTATGATGTAAAGTTAAATGTTAATATTTGTAAACATAGACGATCTATAAATGCAGGGTAAATTATCACATAATTATTAATGTTATTATCGCTTACTCTATTATTTGGCAATTATTAAACAATGAAAGAATCAAACGTCAGCATTGGCTTAATCAATCCTAAGAGCCCTTATAATGTGAGTTCGGTAATGCGAACAGCAGGGAACTTTGTAGTTGATAGCGTTTTTTATACAGGTAAACGTTACCCGCGTGCCTTAATGCGTAATCCGGGCTTGCCTGATATGCATCGCAAGGTAGGTCAGGCTATCTCGCTCACAGAAGTGACTTCCATAATCGATGCAGCATCAAACGATATGAAGTTGGTGTGCATAGAGTTCGCTGAAAATGCCATAGCGCTACCTGAGTTTGAACATCCTGATAATGTTTTATACATCTTTGGTCCAGAAGACGGCACGATGAGCCAAGAAATTATCGATAGCGCAGATGCGGTTGTATATGTGCCAACCATCAATAGTATGAATCTGGCTGCTACCGTTAACGTGGTACTTTATGATCGTTTAGCTAAATCGTCACAAGAGTTTGAAGGTAACGAGTTAATTTTACAGAGTCGAGATATTAATAATAGTTTAAAGGTGAAAGAATAATTTTCTAGCGGTGAAGAGAACAATTACTTACGGGTCGGTTTCTTTCGTGTCGACTTTTTACGTGTTGTCGCGCGCAATTTTTCTGATGGCTTGCCTCGACCTTTCGAGACTGCTTTTTTTGCTACTCGCTTCGTATTAATTTTATTAGTTTCTTTTCTCTTCGTTTTTTTCTTGCTGCCATGCTTGTCTTGAGCCGTTTGTTTCTTTTCAGCGGCATAGCCGCGAGCACCTTCAGGACGACCGCCAGTACCGGCTGGTTGCCAACTAGGCACAAGTTGTTTCTTACCATTACCAATTAAATCAGTACGTCCCATTCGTTTTAAGGCGGCACGTAACATCGGCCAATTTTCTGCATCATGGTAGCGCAAGAAGGCCTTGTGTAGACGGCGACGTTTATCACCGCGTACAACGCTGACACGTTCTGAGTTTCTATCAACCTTCTTTAAAGGATTCTTTGCGGTGTGATACATCGCAGAGGCAATTGCCAGTGGCGTAGGTAGAAAGGCTTGCACTTGATCCGGTCGGAAATCATTTTCCTTTAACCATAGCGCTAAATTCAACATGTCTTCATCAGTCGTGCCGGGGTGGGCCGAGATAAAGTAAGGAATTAAATACTGTTCTTTACCCGCTTGTTTTGAAAACTTCTCAAACATTTCCTTGAACTTGTTATAGCTACCAATGCCCGGTTTCATCATCTTGCTTAATGGGCCTTGTTCAGTATGTTCAGGTGCTATTTTTAGGTAACCGCCAACATGATGTTGCACTAACTCTTTTACATACTCCGGATCTTGCACAGCAAGATCGTAACGTAAGCCCGAAGCAATAAAGATCTTCTTAATGCCTTTGAGTTTACGAGCACGACGATAGAGATGAATTAACGGTTTGTGATTGGTATCAAGGTTTTTACATATTCCGGGGTATACACAAGACAAGCGACGGCAGGCTGATTCGATTTTTTCACTTTTACAAGCTAAGCGATACATGTTCGCGGTTGGCCCACCTAAATCAGATATGTTGCCGGTAAAACCGGGTGTGGTATCGCGAATCGTTTCTATCTCATGAATAATAGAATCTTCGGAACGGCTTTGAATAATACGACCTTCATGTTCAGTAATAGAACAGAAGGTACAACCACCAAAACACCCGCGCATAATATTAATAGAGAAACGGATCATCTCCCATGCTGGCAATTTCGCTTTGCCATAAGCAGGGTGAGGCATGCGGGTGTATGGAAATTCAAATAGCTGATCCATTTCCTCGGTAGACAGTGGAATAGGTGGTGGGTTTAACCAAACCGTACGTTGGCCATGCACTTGTATGAGTGCGCGAGCATTGCCTGGGTTGGTTTCCATATGAAACACCCGTGAGGCATGTGCGTAGAGTACCTTGTCGCAGGCAACTTGTTCAAAAGACGGTAAGCGTAAAACAGTTTTGTCACGGTTAAGTTTTACACGACGTGTATCAAGTTCCACAACAACTTTATCGGTGCTTTCGGTTTTGCTTTCGGCGCTAGCTTGTTCGCAATCTGGTTTTTCAGCATAAGGGTCAGGGTGCTGTTCAATCTTGCCTGGCTTATCTACATCCGTGGAGTTCACAATAGCCCAATCACTGGGTACTGTTTTACTCATGTAGGCTGTGCCGCGAACATCAGTAATTTCACTAATTGCTTCGCCGTTAGCAAGACGGTGAGCAACTTCGGTAATAGCACGTTCGGCATTACCATAAATAAGCAGATCGGCTTTTGAATCGGGCAGAATAGATTTACGCACTTTGCCAGACCAATGGTCATAGTGTGCAATACGCCGCAAGCTTGCTTCAATACCACCAATAATGACTGGTACACCTTTATAAGCCTCGCGTACGCGTTGGCTATAAACCATCACTGAACGATCAGGACGTTTACCCGCTTCACCATTGGGAGTATAAGAATCGTTATGGCGCAAACGTCGATCGGCGGTATAACGATTTACCATTGAATCCATGTTGCCAGCGGTAACACCAAAAAACAGATTAGGCTTACCTAATTCCATAAAGGCATTTTTATCCTGCCAATTTGGTTGAGAAATAATACCGACTCGAAAACCTTGTGATTCTAGTAAACGACCAATCATCGCCATACCAAAGCTAGGATGATCGACATAGGCATCGCCAGTTACGAGGATGATGTCGCAACTATCCCAGCCAAGCTCATCCATCTCTGCACGTGACATGGGCAATACCGGTGCGATACCGAAGCGCTTGGCCCAGTACTGACGATGAGAAAATAGGTTGGTGGCTTTGTGCATAATCGAAATGTCTTACAAAGTAAGGTGTATTACCCGAGTAAATTACTCGAGCAATTATAGCGCAGTTAGGCTTGTTTGCGGGGCTAACTACCCCTTTTAATTTTCAGTGCCAAAAGTAGATAGAGACTCAGATTTACAATGATGACAAGGCTGCCGAGTAGAATTTGTATGTCGTAGTTGAGTTTAGCAGGGTAGATTAGGGGTAGTAGGTAGTGTTCTATGAAACCGGAATTATAGCTTGCTTCACCTGCTGTTTGGCGAAGGCTGTTTTCCCATGGCGTTAGTGGGCATATCCAGTGGTTAAATTCGATGAGTATTCCCCAAAATACGGTTGGAAGATGCAAGTAAATCAGCCAGCGCCACTTCATAACAAGCAGCGCGCCAAGCACAACAAAAAGGATAAACAATAAATGCACAATTAGAAGTGCATCAGCGGCAAGTGAATAAAACATAAGCTACTTATACCAGTCAAAATATGTAAATATCAACATATTGAGGTTATTAACTAACAAAAATTTAAGGTGTTCAGATGGCTTATACCCAAGAAAATATTACAGAATTAGATTTATTGATGCTTTACGATTTATCAAATACACAAAAAGGTATTAAAATTCATAAAACAGCTGACGCAGAGAAGATAGCAGCAGCAAAGCGTTTATTTAAAAAAGGGTTTATTTCTCAGGTTGATGGCGGCTATTTAACGACCTTAGGTAGTGAAGCAGCCGAACAAGCACAATCGCTTTTTACTATGTTGAATGCACATAGTGGCGAGTAGCTTGCAGTTAACTGAGACCAGTTAAGGTCAGGATAAGTCTCATAACGGTATTAATGATTGGCCCGATAACCTTCCAAAGAATGCCGCTGAATATTAAAGCAATTAAAATGAACATGCCATAGGGTTCGATCCGACTGACTGCATAGGCCATTTTAGGTGGTAATAGACTCGTGAGGATTCGGCCGCCATCGGTGGGGGGAATCGGTATGAGGTTGAACACCATTAATACAGTGTTAATTAAGATTCCGAATAATCCCATGTAACCGAGCGGCTCGCTGATTAACTCCATGCTATTCGGCAGTAGGTTGGCGAACTTCATTACCAATCCCCAGGCAATCGCCATGAGTAAATTAGAACCAGGGCCAGCGATAGCAACTAGCGCAATATCGCGTTTTGGTTTTTTAAGATTACGCCAATTAATAGGAACTGGCTTGGCCCAACCAAAGGCAAAACCAACCGTATAAATAAGTATGGCAGGGACTAGGATAGTGCCAATAGGGTCAATGTGCTTGATTGGATTAAGAGTAAGACGACCCATCATATAAGCCGTACTATCGCCAAGACGGTAGGCCACCCAGCCATGCGCAACCTCATGCACGACGATGGCAAACAAGGTCGGCAGGATGGCGATGGCCAGTAACTGGTAGGTGCTGAGTTCGGAAAACATAGTGCGGCGATTATATCAGACTCGAATGGTTTAATACCTTGACAGGCAATCATTAAATGATAAAAAACAGGCCAAATTGTAGTCATATTTAAATCACTAAGTGATTTTATTTTCTACCGACCCGCTCACGGAACGAATAAATTAAATGTGTTCTCATTGAAGGAATGTTGAATTGAATGAGGATATTTTATGTTTAAGCTACGTTTGATTATTCGTAACACCCGAGTATTAATGATGACTGTCAGTCTTGGCATGATGTCAGGATGGGCAAATGCCGCAGAGATCCTTTGGACGCCAGAGCAAGATGTAGCAGGGTTTATGGTCATGGAACCGAGTATCAATATTGATGCATTGGTTGACGATGTCGTGACGCTGAAGATTGCGCTTAAGCAGGACGAAAAACGCCTATCTCGTCAGGTAGAGCAAAAACGTATTACAGGCAATGAAACGTGGTTGTCCTTCCTGCTACCCGGGGGGATGTTATACGCGGCTTACAAAAAGAATGCTCATACCAATGCGATACGCGAACATAAACTGGTGTCTTCCCAGCTTCTAGATATTACGGTTGATCTCGTTGCATTGACCACAACAGCTGAACCAATCGTAGTGGCTAAACGCTAACAGGTTGCGAAAATGGGTCGGCAACAAGCCGACCCATTTAGTACGCCATTCTGAAAATATTTTTCACACCAAATCGCTTTATTACAAGTTGCGCTGAGCATTAGAACCAAATACTATTTTTTAATGCATGTTGCATTTGGAAATCACGCCGTGCCTGGAACCAGCAAGTTATTCCTTGTGCTGCTTATGCTATTGCCTGTTGTAGTACTGGCACAGGATGTGGTTGAAGTAGGTTCATTCTCGAAGGCAACGAGTGACGCCGTATTGCCAACAGGTTGGGAGCCATTAAATCTTGGTGGAGCTGAACGCCATTCTGAATACACACTGGTTGAAGATGATGGTGTGCTGGTGATGCGTGCGGACAGCGACAATGCCGCATCTGCATTGTTTTATCCCTTGAAGATTGATCTTGAACAAACACCGATCGTGCAGTGGCGCTGGAAGATCGGTAATTTACTCGAAAAGGGCGATGCAACACGCAAGGATGGCGATGACTATCCAGCGCGCCTGTATATTATTTTTGACTATGATGCATCACGCTTGTCATGGTTTGAAAAGTTGGAATACGAAACCTACCACCTCCTTACTGGTACATATCCACCACTCGCTGCACTGAATTATCTGTGGGCAAATAAACTGCCCGTCGGTTCGTTAATACCTAATACTTATTCCTCACGTGTGCAGATGTTCGCAGTGCGTAGTGGTGATGCTCAGCTTGGAGAATGGGTAATACAGGAACGTAATATCTACGAAGATTACCTGCGTGCATTTGGTGAGGTGCCGCCCGATGTTGTGGGGATTGCCATCATGACAGATACTGATAATACCGGTGAGCAAGCAACGGCCTATTATGGAGACATTCGGTTATTGTCGGCAGAGTAATGTTTTAACAGGTATTTATGTGGCGATGATTCTAAAGTATTGCTTTATTTATCTTCACTGCTTGGCAAGTTCTATTTTTAAATAAAATCTATTATAAAAATGTTGGACGAAGGATGACAAGTAAAATGTATCTGAGTTATTTTTTATAACGAGTCGCATATCGTAGTAATAACACTGAAATAAATATCATGATTATTTGTAGTAAGGTCATCCAATCGTAAAGCAATTCATAGAAATCCATGCGCGTGCCAGAATTAACATTGGTTGAAAATACATAGTTCAACAACATTGTATCTAAAGTCCAACCCGGTACCGCGCCACAGCATCCGGCAAGCCAAACATAGTTAATTGAAACCAAGAACATTGTGCCTGCAATAAGAAAGGGTAGGCGAATAAGCCTCATCGGTTTCTTAAGTACTTGCGAGGTGATGAATGCTGCAAAGAGTATATGTAATAGGCTGTTGACAGGGTAATAGTACAACGCGGCAATATATTCATTCGGCGCTGAGCTATTACCAAGGATAAGCACGGGCTGCGCAATGAGTTCACGTAAGCCGCTGCCAATATTACTTTTTATTAATAGTATTAAAAAATCAATATTATTAAGAATAGGTAGAGTAATGCTATTGAATAGTGCCCCGCTAGCAAGCATTAATAACAGTGCTTCCAGCCCTAGTATAATAAAAAGGTATAAAATACTAAGAGTGGTAAATTTGATGAACTTCATGAATGCTATTCCAATAATAATAGCGGTTACACTATCCTCGTAATGAAATAGCTGTCAAGTTATTAGGGTTGCCGGTGGCAGACTTATATGCCACCGGCAGTCGAACCTAGTAATAGCGACTACGGGAATAATAACGGCGTTCTTTGTAGTTATCGCGGTTACGGTGACGATCCCTGTAGTTATCATGGCGTATGTCATGACGGGTATAACGATTATTACGTTTTATATGACGCCAGTAGGCATGATGTTTCCGCCAGCTTTTATGAGGGTGTGAGAAGCTGCGAGGGTGACGATGTGAAATCCCCCGCTTATGTTGATATTTGTGTTCGAGATAAAATGCGCTGGAGGATATGTATCGCTGCTTCTTACGTTGCTGTGAGCGTTTATTTTTCTTGTGATGATTATCACGGTTCCGCGTATTACGTTGATGAGAGTCTTGGCTATGGCGTTGCTCATTATGACTAGTATGACGAGTCTCACGTTCATGGGCTTGAACTGTATTTATACCTATTAAACTAGTGGCCAAAGCCAATATGCTAATAATTACTTTAGTATTCATGGTGCACCTCATTGTTCTTTAAATCGCTCAAACTTGCTTGAGCCTTGAATGTAGAATACGCGGTGATGCCTGAATGAAAGCTGAACACACATATAGATCATCTAGGGATTGATTAACACCTTAGTATTTATGTATAAATAGAGTGCGGTTACACACCAAGGAAATAATATGTTGATTCAAGAAGACCATGTAGACCTCGATACACCGATTGGCGTTATGCGTACGTTCATTTTTAGGCCGGTATCTGAAGGGAAATTTCCCGGTATTGTTTTATTTGCCGAGATTTATCAAATGACAGGACCTATCGCACGTACCGCAAGAATGTTGGCTTGCCATGGTTATGTGGTTGCCGTACCAGAGATTTACCATGATTTTGAAAAGCCAGGCACACCGTTTGAATATAATGAAAAAGACACAGAAAAAGGTAATAACTATAAAACAGAAAAGACCTTACAGTCTTACGATGACGACGCGCGTGCCTGCATTGACCATTTACTAACGCGTGATGACTGCAATGGTCGTATTGGCAGTGTCGGTATCTGTCTTGGTGGTCATTTGAGTGTGCGTTGTGCGGAGAATCCAGAAGTACAAGCTGCGGTGAGCTTTTATGCAACCGATGTTCATAGCCGCACTCTAGCCAAAGGCATGCAGGATAATACCCTGGATCGTTTTGCTGAGATTAAAGGTGAAATGTTGATGATATGGGGGCGACAAGATCCACATATCCCGCCAGAAGGTAGGCAACTTATTTATAGCGAACTAATTAAGGCTGATGTTAATTTTACCTGGCATGAATTTAATGCCCAGCATGCCTTTATTCGTGATGAAGGCTATCGATATAATCAACCCTTAGCTGATATTTGTAATGACATGATGTTCGAACTATTTAATCGTGTCTTGCAATTAGGTGTGAGAGAGCCGAAGGCATCAGATAAACAGAGTTGCTAATACATATTAAGGTTAATATTGTTGTATGAGGTTTAAATATTTATTAAGTGTGTTATTTGGTCTGTGTATATTGCCAGCGTGGGTGTATGCGCAGAGTAGCTACGAAGAAGCAGTTGCTGAATTTAATAATGCGACAGGTGCATTTAAAATAGAATACAACAAGCTATTAGTTTATCGAGGCGTCAGAAAAGCACAGCAGCAGAATATCGATCTGGATTATGTACGCAAAGCATTAAAAGATTATCCGCAAGACACTATGTTGTTGTTTTATAAATATGCTCCAGATAAGTCGTTGGCCGTCTGGGCCGTATCAGAAGAAATATTCGCATGGGAAAAAATCAAAGCAAACAAACAGGTTCTGGCAAGTGTGCAAAACAAGTTGCGCAAACGCATATTATTAGATGTTCTAAAAAATGGTCGCATGCCAAAACGACGCGGGGCGGCAGAACCTAATCTTGATGATGTTAAATCAGTATCTGTTGCAGATTTAACACAATCCTTGTCGCAGGAATTATTGCCCAGTGATATCAGTGAAGCCCTGGGTTATGCAAAGCATCTTGTCATTGTCCCAGTCGAGTCTATTGGGACTATTCCCTTTTCTATGTTGTCGCGACAGGGTAGTAATAAACTATTAATTGAAGAAATGTCGATGCAAGTGGCGCCAAGCATGATCGATGCAGTTAAGCCTAAAAGCAGAGGTAATGCTTCAGCACGGCAAAGCGAGAAATTGCCACTAGTCGTTGGTAATCCCTTGTATGCAAATGATCCTGTTTGGGAATTACCGGATCTGCCTGGAGCAAAAGAAGAAGCAACAACAGTTGCTAAATTACTTGGTACGACGGCATTAACAGGTGAACTGGCGAATGAGAAAAGTATTAGGCAAAAAATAGAAAATGCATCCTTACTCTATTTCGCAACACATGGCATTGCTGATGCTGAGTCACCACTAGACAATAGTTTTATTGCAGTGGCAGCAGAAGAAGGTGGTGATGGTCGCTGGACGTTGCGTGAGATAATGAATAGTGATTTAGATGCAGTGGATGTGGTCGTGCTGAGCGCTTGCCAAACGGGTTTGGGGAAAGCCATGTCGGGTGGCACAGTAAACTTGGCACGTTCTTTTACATTGGCGGGTGCTAATAAAGTAGTTATGAGCTTATGGAGTATTGAAGATACGGCAACGGCGACATTGATGGACGATTTTGTTAAATACTATCATCAGCAAGGCCAGTCGGTACCACAAGCATTGCGTTCGGCAATGTTAGAGTTGAGAAAGACACACGCGGACCCATTGTTTTGGGCCCCCTTTGTTACATTTGGTGGTAGAACTGCAATAAAATAAATTTTTTAATGGGAAATCACTTACACGAAGTTGAATATTAGCGTGTTATTCTGTGCCAGGAGGCGGCGATGAAAAAACTAAAAAATGAAAAAGAATTAGTAAAAAAGGCGATTGCTGCTGGCGTTAAGTATGGAGAGGAGCGCGGAGTCGTTGAATTTGAAGCGACAGATTCTTCTAGTGATAAGATTGAATATATTTATCGCTTACTTTGTCATGACAAAATAATAACGCCATTACCTGAAGATCAGATTTCACAAAAATCGATGAAACATCGTTTAGCCATTTGGGCGTCGAAATTAAAATAAAAAGGGCACGAAAATTTTCATGCCCTTTTTTATATCTAACGATTACCGCTGCGATTTCCTGAACTTTTTTGTCTATTACGATGCCCCTTAGGATTAGAGCGAGCCTTGCCTCGACCTGTGCCTGAAGGTCGGCGGGTTCCACGTTTTTGACCACCTCGGCCATTTTGAATCGGCTCTGGTTTAATAGATGGATCAGGCTCATAACCTTCAAAGGTGATGCTAGGGATATCTTTCTTGATGAGGCGTTCAATGTCTTTCAACAATTTCAGCTCATCAACACAAACCAGTGACATCGCTTCACCTTCGTTACCGGCACGGCCAGTACGACCAATACGGTGTACATAATCTTCGGCAACATTAGGTAACTCAAAGTTAACCACGTGTGGCAGCTGATCAATATCGATGCCACGAGCGGCAATGTCGGTAGCAACCAATACACGAATTTGGCCAGATTTAAAATCAGCTAATGCCCGAGTACGTGCACCTTGGCTTTTATTACCATGAATAGCAGCAGAGGTAATGCCGTCTTTACCTAGTTGTTCAGAAAGACGATTCGCGCCATGCTTGGTACGTGTGAAAACCAATACTTGTTGCCAGTCATTGCCGCCGATTAATGCAGATAATAATTCACGTTTACGACCTTTATCCACTGGATGAACAACTTGCTTGACGGTGTCGGTTGCAACATTACTACGAGCAACTTCGATCAATGCAGGGTCTTTCATTAAGCCATTAGCGAGCTGTTTAATATCATTCGAGAAGGTTGCTGAGAAAAGTAATACTTGTTTTTGCTTTGGTACGATATTAAGCACTTTACGAATATCGTGAATGAAGCCCATGTCGAGCATACGATCGGCTTCATCAAGCACCAATATATCTACTTTTGATAAATCGATAGAGCGTTGACCAACGTGATCAAGTAAACGACCCGGTGTTGCAACAACAATGTCGACACCTTTAATGAGTTTCTGTTTTTGTGGGTTAATACTCACGCCACCAAAAATCACGACAGACTTTAAATGCAGATGACGTCCATAGGTTTGAACGCTTTCATGTACCTGGGCCGCAAGTTCGCGGGTAGGGGTTAAAATTAGCGCGCGAACAGGACGGCGGCCTTTGCCCTGGTGAGGGTTCTCAATTAAACGCTGTAATAAAGGTAAGGTGAAACCAGCTGTTTTGCCTGTTCCGGTTTGCGCGCCACCCATGAGGTCACGACCTTCAAGAATAAGAGGAATGGCTTGCTGTTGAATAGGGGTCGGTTCGCTATAGCCTTTATCGGATACAGCACGCAGTAAATCGGCCGAAAGACCGAGTGATTCAAATGACATGTTGTGTTTGCCCTTAGAGGGTTTGGGTTCGCCGCCTGCCCAGGCCAGTGGCGTGAGACAGTCCAGGAGGGAACAATTTCAATTGTATTCGAGGCTTACCATAGGAGGTTCCGCGAAGGAGACACAGACTGAAGTGTGTCATGTATACCTAATTTGGTGGCGAGTATATCAGAAATCAAGGGTAAACGAGCATACGTGTGTGAATAGCGAGAGATTATAGGTATGGAGGCCAGATATAATGGCTTGAATAACGATTGGAGTTAAGAGTAAACCCGGCGAAGGTAGTACTTTCCGGATAGAGTTACCATTAACGAATAATGGATAATAGCTAAATATATCGTGCAAGAATTTGCTTTTCTGATTTTTTGACACATACTTTGAATGAATCTATATAACCACTTGAGATACCTGAACAGGAACGTGATTGGTGTCAAATGAAAGAGAGACACCATGAATAAATGTCGAATCATAACCCCTGTGCTTTTGTTGGCACTTACTCTTACCGGCTGTTCTACAACAATTTCCAATAAAGCAGTTCAGGGTGAGCATAAACAAGTTGTCGCCATTGCAGAATCATCTGGGAACTTCCAGAAGTTAACAATGGATGATCACCATAAGGTATGTAAAAGCTTGGTTAAGTTACGTGAGTTCAAGGTGTTCTTCACTTGCCACAAGTCATTAAGCCAACGTGTAGCCGCTAATAATGGTTATCTTGAATTCAGTTCGCCAAACATAATTAGTTTTAGTGCCCCTAGATATAATCAGCCTTGGTCAACTTATTTTTTAGAAACAATGTTATCTGAAGCATATTTAGCACTAGGGCAGTATGACGATGTGATCGAGCATGCAGGAAAGGCACTTAAGGTGGCTGACACTCAGGTTTTTTTATTTGGTGCAGAGCAAGATGTGGAAAGTAATATATTTAGAAAGGCCGTATTAGATGTAGTCACATTAGGACAAGACAAGGATGTTAAAAAGAACCGTAATGATGCGATAAGTATCTTATCAATGGGGCACTTAGGGTTGGCACATATCGGTTTGAAACAATCGGATTTGGCCGTGCAATATGCAAAACGTATTACGGCCGTGGATACGGGGACACTGACTGCGCGTGGATATGATGTTGAACGACGCGCATCGGCAGCTCGAATTTATTTTGCGAACAAGGAATATACAGAAGCCTTAAAGGCGATGCAGTCTGAGTCGCAGCTAGGTCTGGGTGGTTTGTTCATAGACGGTCTTACCGTGGCTAATTACGCTAATCCGGCTAATTACATATTGTCGCCATTCTATTTTGGTACAACCAATATGCAAGATTTACAATACATATATAAATTTGAGTCACAATTTATGTTGTACCGTTGTCAGCTGGAGACAGGCGATCTAGTCAATGCGAAGAAAGGCTACAATGAAGCATTGGCTGAACCACGGTTATCGAATTTTGGTCGAATGTATTATCTGGTGCTATATGATCGGGGGCGCATTGCTTTGCAAGAAGGTGATACAGAGGTGGCGGTAAGATTATTTAAAAAAGCCATTTCAGTGATTGAGTCACAGCGATCTTCGATCACGTTAGAACGTTTCAAGATTGGTTTCGCTGGCGATAAGCAGGCTGTTTATAGCAGTATGGTTGAGACCCTGGTTAAACTTGGTCGTGCGGGAGAAGCTTTGGAGTATGCCGAACGCGGTAAGGCGCGTGCATTGGTTGATTTACTGGCGTATCGAAAAGACTTTAGTACAAGCACACAGCCTGCACGTACTCGTGAATTGCTTAGAGAGCTTGATGAGCTAGAAAGAGTGAGTTTAGCGACTACGAGTAAAGCCAAGGGAGCATCAACGCGAACGGTTAGTGGTACACGTGATGCAATTAAAGCTGCTAATCCAGAGTTGGCTTCATTAGTCACGGTTTCAGCTCTTTCATTTAAGAAAATCCAGTCGAATTTGAGAAAAGATGAAGCCCTCTTGGAATACTTTTATCAAGGTGAAGGTGATTTATTTGCTTTCGTTGTAACAACTAAGAAGATAGACGTTTTTACATTATCGGGTAAAGATTTAAAAGAATCTGTTCGGCAATTTCGTGCTGCTATCAATACCTATCCTGGAAATAGCTGGGCAAAGGGTTCACAAGCACTTTATGAGCGTTTGATTTCACCACTGTATCCGGCGATTAAAAATAAGAAACATTTAACGATTGTTCCGCATGGTGTGCTGCATTACTTGCCGTTTAACGCATTGCGAAAAGGACGTTTCTTGATTGAAACACATACGATCAGATTATTGCCATCCGCTTCTATTTTACAATTCTTGAAAAAGAAAAATAATCCAACAAGTAGCTTGTTAGTACTAGGGAATCCTGATTTAAATAATCCAGATATGGATCTGCCAGGTGCAGAAAGTGAAGCAAGAGCTATTGCTGGTAGTTGGAAGGATTCAAAAGTTATTTTACGCAAGCAAGCTTCGGAAACATTATTCAAAAAAGTTAGCGGCCAGTTCCGTTATATTCATTTGGCAAGTCATGGTGAATTTAATCCTGACACGCCACAAAATTCACGTATGTTATTGAGCGCCGATGCAAGTAATGATGGCAATCTAACTATTTCAGAGATATATGATCTACGTCTGAATGCGGACATGGTGACCTTGTCAGCTTGCCAAACCGGTTTAGGTGATGTGAAAAATGGTGATGATGTAGTTGGACTGAATCGTGGTTTCTTATATGCCGGTGCGAAGTCGATTGTAGCCAGTCTTTGGAGTGTGCCGGATGAATCAACGCGTGTATTAATGACAGCGTTTTACAAAAACCTGAGAAAAATGGATAAACGTAGCTCCATGCAACAAGCTCAGATTAAGGGTATAAAAAAATATAAACATCCTATCGCTTGGGCTGCTTTCCAAATGACAGGTGGCATCTAGCTTCAACGTGAATAACAAAGAAATATAAATGAATACGTTTCGCCGTAATATCCCTCTTTTGGCCACCAGTCAGGCTTTAATGATGAGTAGCATGAGCCTTTTGCTCACAACTACAGCATTAATTGGTTTGGAAATGGCGCCAGACAAGGCTTTGGCAACGTTACCGATTGCGGTGATCTTTATTTCAGTTATGTTGAGTAGTATTCCTGCAGCAATGTTGATGGAGCGCATTGGTCGCAAGCCTGCATTTATGTTCTCCACGTTGTTTGGCATGGCTGGTGGAGCAATGGCGACGGTTGCTATTTTAAATCAAAATTTCTGGCTGTTTACTTGCAGTGGAATTTTGATTGGTATGTTTAATGCCTTTGGTAATTATTTTCGTTTCGCTGCGGCAGATATTGTTGAACCTGCTTTAAAGAGCAAAGCGATTTCGGCCGTGCTTCTTGGTGGCGTAGTTGCAGCAATTGTAGGACCTAATCTTGCGAACTTAACGCGGGAGTCTATTCCTGATGCGATGTTTGCCGGTAGTTATATGTCGATCATCGTTCTCTATTTTATTGCTCTAGTTACATTGGGCTTTCTAAAACTACCGCAGCATAAAAAATTTGATAAAAAAGATAATGCCAATAAAGGCAGGCCATTATTAGAAATTGTAAAACAACCTAAATTCATCGTTGCCTTGTTATGCGCCATGTTGGGATACGGGGTGATGTCATTTGTTATGACGGCGACACCACTTGCGATGCATGCGCATGATCATAGTTTCTCTGATACCTCTTTTGTTATTTCATGGCATGTACTTGGTATGTATGCGCCTTCATTTTTTACTGGCCATTTAATAAATCGTTATGGTGTTCTGAAAATAATGTTTGTTGGAGGCTTGCTTGGTCTTGGTTGTGTCGCTGCAAATTTATTAGGCAACAGCATTACACATTATTGGATTGGTTTGACGCTACTCGGTGTGGGTTGGAATTTCTTATTTATTGGCGGGACGACGTTGTTAACTGAAACTTACCGTCCTGAAGAACGCAGTAAAACACAGGCGGTGAATGATTTTACGATTTTCACAACCGTGGCAATTGCATCGTTAACTGCCGGCGCCTTGCAATACAAATTTGGTTGGCAGGTTGTTAATCTCGGTGTCATTCCGTTACTTATTGTTATTCTTTTAAGTATTCTCTGGCTTGGAATGAATCAACGACGTGAACGTCTTATGACTAAGGGATGAATATTATTTAGCAGTCGGATACCAGCGTTTCTCATTACCGTCTGTATCACGAAGATAAATCTCACTATCTAAGCGAGTCGAGTTTATTCGTCTTTTAAGTTTAGTAAAAACAAGTATGTGAGGTGGTAGCTGCATAGGCAGGTACTGACTATTATTTATAAAATGATGCAGTTTCTTTTCAACACCACCATGACGAAACTCATAAAGCCCACCTGATTTAGTGAGCCCATCGGCATCGGGTAGTTTTTGATGAAAATAAAGAATGGTTTTGCCATCACTGGATAAAGCGTAACCATTTTGGCGTGAGGCATGTTCTGAGAATCGCGCTAAACCGAGTAGCGTCTTTTTATCCTTGTCATGGTGATAGACTCTTAGAATACGCGGGTTGAACCAGCCATTACCGGATAACTTAATTGAGAAAAAAGGCGAAAGCTGGGTTACGCCTTCGGCAACGATCTCATGTTGAGGCGCCAGTCGAGTTTCTCCAACCGCCAATAGACTGTTGAGTATAAGTAATAAAGTAAGACTGAGTTGTTGTATACGCATTAAGTTGTTTATCGGCACGAATGGATATACCTGTAGTATAGCTGAGTAAGGGTAAATATTTGTTAAGATATTTCGCGTTTTACTTCATTCTTTTGAAAGGCAGAGAGCGGAGCGGGTGTTGATATATAGTAACCCTGCGCATAATCAACGCCGATATTGCGTAATTCATTTAAGATCTCACGTCCTTCAACAAATTCAGCAATAGTCTCAATATTCATCACGTGTGCGATTTGGGTGATCGATTCAACAAAGGCGTGGTCAGTCGTGTCATCGCAAATATCGCGTACGAAGCTGCCATCAATTTTCAGATAATCAACGGGTAATGTTTTTAAATAGCTAAAGGAACTCAGGCCACTACCAAAATCATCAAGCGCAAAGCGGCAACCGGCTTTCTTTAATTTAGTAATAAAATCGACGGCGCTAGACATATTGGCAATCGCAGCAGTTTCAGTGATTTCGAAACAAATAGCTGACGGCTCAATCTTATATTCTATAATTTCACTTAATATATAGTTCGCGAAGTCATTGGCAGAAAGTGATTGTCCAGAAATATTAATAGTGAAAACACATTTCTTATAGGTTTCGCCAGATTCATTATATATATTATTAATTTCTAGTAATGAGTGATGAACGACCCATTGATCAATAAAGGGCATTAGCTTATAGCGTTCCGCGGCAGGAATAAAAGCCATCGGTGGTATTAGGTCACCAGCCTCATTTGTCATACGAACCAATATTTCATAATGGGTTGGTGCTGGATCAATTTCATTAAGACTGACAATAGGTTGGTAGTAAAGAATGAAATGGTCTTTTACTAGCGCTTCATTAATACGTTGAACCCACTGAACTTCACCGCGATGTTGTTCAAGCTCGCTATCGTCAGGATGATAAACATGAATACGATTACGCCCCTTATCTTTGGCAAGGTAGCAGGCGGTATCTGCAGCACTAAGTAACTCAGATATATTTGCGGTAAGGGCTGTAATAGGAGCCACACCAATACTTACGCCAATATCGAATGATTGACCCTGCCAAGAAAAACGAAAGTCATTAATAGTGCGTAATAAGATCTGAGCAATTTGTTCCGCTTTTTGTAATGAACAGGATTCTAATAACACACCAAACTCATCGCCGCCTAAGCGTGCCAAGGTATCTGTTCGTCTTACACATTGCTGAAGAACGGTTGATATTTGGCGTAGTAATTCATCGCCGGCATTATGACCACAAGTATCGTTAATGAGTTTAAATTGATCTAAATCCATAAAACAAAGTGCATATTCAATATTGTCGGCACGGACATTTAAAAATGCATGTTCAAGTCGAATTTCAAATTCACGACGATTTACAAGGCCGGTAAGGTTATCGTGAGTTGCTTGGTGTACTAGCTGTTTGGCAAGCGCACGTGTTTCAGTTACATCACGGAAAATAATAATAAGACCGAGTATTTCTTTATTGAGCCCGATGATAGGGGCAACACTGTGCTCGATACCAAATTCTTTACCTTTTCTATTAATTAGAATCTCAGATTCAGTAGAGCTGAGCATCTCTCCTGTAGCTAAGATATTTCCTAAAGGATTAATAAATAAATGGTGGTTCAGCTCATCAACAACGTGGAAAATGCTATCAAGACTTTTATCTTGAGCTTCTGCTGCGGACCAACCGGTAAGCATTTCGGCATTGGGATTCATGATGAGCACATGACCCTGTGGATCGGTGGTGATAATGGCATCACCTATCGAGCGTAAAGTTAATTCAGCAAATTCTTTTTCAATATAAATATTACGTTCAATTTGTGCATTTCGGCGCACTACATAAAAAGCGATAATAATACTAAATAAAATAGTTAAACCACCTAAGATAAATAATACTCGTATGGTTTTTTGTTGAGATGCTTGGGTTTGTTGCGTATTTTCAGCGGAACTAATGCGCTGATGTTCTTGGAGTTGACGAAGCGCTTGTAAGGTACGGTTTTGTGCGGGCACAGCTTCTTCTGTAAGTAACTTTAATGCAGCCTGACTTTCATCTTGATACATCAAGTCAATGACGTCGCGTTGATATGGTATAGCAAGGTTTGTATAGCGGGATTGTTCAGAAAGTAGATGACTTTCTCGTTTACTGAGGACCATCTCAAGAAGGGCTAAGCGCGCAACCGCGAACTTGGCACCATCACTGTTAAATTGCACATAAAGTTCATCATAGCGGAAGGCATCATCCGTACTAACCATGGCATAAAGTCCAATTGTTCGATTTCGTGCGGCATTGTACATGCGCACAATGAGGTCAGATTTGGTGTTGAACTTAAGCGCTAGCTCTCGCACATCCTGTTGGCCTTCTTGTAGCTGGTATATGCCATAACCCATGAGTGTCGTAAATACGGCAATACACATGAGGAAGCCGACAATAAGTAGCCCTGAGCTTTGGGTGGTAGGAGAAGGTGTCTGTTCGTGAGTCATGAGTGCAAGAAAATATTTAGTAATTAGTCGTTATTTACAACGGTAATTATATCTCTCATATAACAGCTGGATATAAGGTAAGTATAGAAGATATTTATTAGTCTGCCGCTTATTCGTTAAGCGTTGATAAGCTCGTCTAAATCACCATCCATATGCAGCTCGGTGAGCTCGCTAAAACCACCAATCCATTTTCCATCAATGACGATTTGTGGCACGGTACGAGCGTGATTACAGACCTCTAACATTTCCTTTAGACAGGACTGATCGACATCAACACGGCACTCATGATAATCGAGATTCCACTTATTGAACAATGATTTAGCCTTATCGCAGATAGGGCAAGTGGCAGTACTGAAGATGGTGATTCGTGTCATGGTGGTGTGTCTCTAAATAATTAAATGATGCAGATCATGGTAACGCATATTAAATAAGCTAGGCTATAAGAATGAGTGAGGGAATTATTTAAATTAAGCTTATGAAGAACAAGGTAATCTAACTGGAGGTCGAAGTGAATACATTGCATTTTTATATTACTAACGAGCTAAATATGGATCGGCTAACATTAATTAAGGCAGATTTGTTAGCGATGGCACATGTACAATCAGTTGAGTTCGGGATGGGTACACCTAGTGAATTTACAGTAGAGGTAGATGAACATTGTGATATGGCAATGAACGTTATTGATCATCTTAGCCATGCTGGGTTGAACCCTGAGATATCATACAGTTAATTAATAGACTTCTTATGCTGGCGCAGGGTGCTGCGCCAGTGGAAGTTTGGTTGTTCTCTACTTAAGAGAACGTGTTGACCGACTTCATTCTCATACCAGCCCTTATGATGCTGGAGAGGTTCGACGCTATACCCCCACCAGGCCCCATCTTCATCTTGCGCCAGCCAATTTACCCAATCTGGAATAGAAAAATTCATTTTATTAAGTTATTTATAGTTGCGACATGTTGCATGGAGGATTATTCTAGCGCCAATTTATAGCTACGCGAAGAATAACTGACAATGAGCATCATGCAAGTAATCGTTAATGGCGAATCTCAAATTGAGTATGACAGGGATAAACCTCTGCCTGAAAAGCAATTAGAGTACTTAGATAAGATGGATCAGGAAATGGATTCCGGTTTTGAATTAGCTGGAGAACAGATTAAGGAACCTGATTTATTACAACGTGCGCAGTTTGTTGCGGGTTATTTAGCACAAGCGATATTCGGTGAAAATGATCAGATGATCGCAGCTAGTTGTTCTTGGATCGCAGTACGTTTACCGGACTTGAAGCAGGTAAAGATTTCGCAAGATGATGATCAAATTTCAATTGATTTGGTATTTGATGAAGAACGCGTTAACCAGGTTAAGGTTGATTTGAATATGCCGAGTAAGGGCAAACCTTTACACTAGAATTATTAAATGGCAACGCAGTTACGGCCACTATCTTTGGCGCGGTAGAGTGCGGCATCAGCAGCTTCAACAAATGCAGACATATCTTGTCCCCGTTTTAGCTCCGCCATACCAATCGATACGGTTAACATTGGCAAGCGTCGTCCATTTGTGTCGGTAACGGTATTATTTCGAATACGTTCTTTCAACCGTTCAGCAATAATGCGTGCCTCGGTGGCAGTAGTATCAGGCAGTAAGATTATAAATTCCTCACCACCATAGCGAGCGGCAGAATCATAGGGGCGTATATTGTTAGCCATGGTTTCAGCAACAGATGTCAAGGCTGCATCGCCAGCATGATGCCCATAATTGTCGTTAAATAATTTGAAGTGATCGATATCAAGCATAAGGATACAAAAATCTTGGCTATCTTTATGCGCGCGCTCGGTGATGCCGGGTAATGTTTCATCAAGCCAGCGGCGATTATATAAATTAGTTAATGCATCGATTTTTGAATTTTGTTCAGAAATAGCTTGTTGTTGACGGCTCTCAAAAATAACTAAATTATCTTTGCGCACGCGTGACGATAAAATATAGAGAAGATTACGCGCCACCGCACTTGAACGTTCAATCAATTCCCAAACAATATTTTTTTCTATCAGTAGTAACTCGCAATCTTGTTCAGTAACAACAATAGCTGATGGACGTTTACCTTCTATGATAGACATCTCACCAACACAATGGCCTTCTTCTAAATAAGCGAGTGCTTCATGGCCTTGCCAATCAAGCCGTACTTGCACACGGCCTTTAAGAACCAAATACAGGATATGATTGTTCTTCTCAGGTGTGAGCAAAACATCGCCAGCATTATAGGCATGCTGTTCACTGTGCTTTAATAACCAGGCAAGATTTTCCTGCGATTCGCCACGTAGAATATTTTGTGTCGCGAGCATCTCGGTGGTTAGACTATTGTTTATGTTGTTGGCGCGATTCATCTTGTACAATGCCTTACTAGTTGCTGTTGTATAAAGTGTGGCATACATTTCGCACAGTACAATCAGTAGAATCTTAATTTGTGTGCTAACGCACAGGCAGAATGAGTCATGGTTCACAAAAAAAACCCAAGTTCAGAAAATATCATTACCAATACCCGTTATTGGGTTAAAAGTACGGTAATTCATTATAATTTGTGCCCTTTTGCTAGCCAGGTTTTTGCTGGCGATAAAGTCGGTTTTGAGGTCTCGGCAGCGACCACTGAGGAACAATTATTAGAAGATTGTCTGTTGGCGATACAACAAATGTTGGCGACGCCAAGAGAGGAGCTGGAAACCAGTTTATTGATTCACCCTCATGTAATGAATGATTTTTCTGATTATAATGATTTTCTTGGCATGATTGATGTGCTACTTGAAGAAACAGAATTAGCCGGTATTATGCAGGTTGCGAGTTTTCATCCTGATTATTGTTTTGCTGATAGCGATGTAGATGATGCGGCGAATTTTACAAATCGTTCTCCTTATCCAATGTTACATTTGTTGCGAGAAGAAAGTATTAGTGAAGCAATAGAAGAATGGACTGAACGTAGTTTGGATGTTGAACAAATCCCCGTGCGTAATATTGAAACCTTGCGTAAGCTAGGGGCTGATATTTTAGCTGACCAATTGCAGGCCTGTTATCGAGAGGAAAGTGAGTAGCTATGTTAGATGAAATAATTGTTGTTGCTACACCGTTGTTATTGTCATTGCTGATGGGCAGTGCGGTTGGTTTAGAGCGTGCTTGGCATGGTCGCCCCGCAGGTCTAAGAACGCATACCTTAGTTTGTATGTCTTCCGCATTGTTGATGCTGTTAACAGTTAATCAGTGGAGCTTGATGGCAGATGTGCCAATTGAAGCGATTCGCATTGATCCAACACGTATGGCTCAAGGCATTATGACCGGTATTGGTTTTCTTGGTGCTGGCGTGATTATGAAAGAAGGTCTCACGGTGCGAGGTTTAACCACAGCCGCATCGATCTGGACGACGGCATCAATCGGCATCATGTTAGGCATGGGTTTTAATACCGCAGGAACTATGGCAACCGTGCTGACGTTGATCGTGCTTTCTTTATTTAGTCGTATTGAAGGGATGTTGCCATCAAGACGTTTTGGCCGCTTGCTTTTACGCTATAAAACTAGCGACGAAGTGATGCATGAAGATATCGACTCATTAATTGAGGAACATCATATTAAAGCTTATCACCCCAGTTATCATTTGGTGGATGGCGGCCGCTTGTTTGAATATGAGATGACTATTTTTACCAATGATCCAAAAAATTTCCACACACTAGCCGAACGCCTCAAATCAGTTGAACGGCTTGTTGAGTTTAGTATTACTCCTAGTGGCGATTAAGCTTTAGCCATCGGCTAACGTCAGCGTAAACAGTTCGCCAAGTGTTTTGCGTATTTGCTTGATGCTCAGATGGTAGCTGTCACTTGGGTCTTCCCAATGCTGGCAGGTGAGTCGCATAACCTCGGGTTGTCGTGGTGAAGATAAATCCATAATTGTTATGTAATCAACGCTAGGAGCTCCATTCCCCGAAGATCTGGCAACGATAATCGGCGAGTGGAGCATGACATTCTCGGTGTCACGAACGACACGAGAAATGATAAAGATATCTGGCTGTATCGTCCGCGCTACCTCAGCACGTTTGTGTAACTCAAAATTACAGTTTGGATAATAGGCATCGAGATCCCAGGAGGAGCTGATTACCTTGCCATCCTGGATACGTACTTGTGTGTCATTAGCCGGGATGGTTAATGTTTTATGTAATTGTAGCTGTGAACCAACAGGCGGAGAATAAAAACTCGAGCTAATGTCTTTCGGCGGTTGATAGGCGCAGCCAGCGAGATTGATAAACAGTAAGCTGACTAGGGTTAGATACACTGAGTATTTCATATCAAGGCCTCATATCTATTTTCTGTAGATAGTATCTATCAGACTCTATAATAGCTATAAAGTTTGCACTGTATGTTTCATTATTTTCATGAGAATAATTGCAAATAGCAGTCAATGGCATCGAGCGCCATGTGTATTAGCAGCCCTGCAGCAATAATGCGTAGTTGAGGCACCAGTAACATAAGCCCATAAACGGCCATAGCAGGCTCGGTATGAAGAAGATGGGTGCCGATGCTACAACGGTCAGGGTCAAAGATGGGGCTGCTCAGAAGGTGGTCAAGGTCAACGATAAGGGTTGCCACCATAATCAGCCAAGCACGTTGCCAACGCGGTTTAAAGGCAAATCTTGCGACTAAGCCCGGGACCAATAGGTGGGCAAGCATGTGCAATATAAAACGTGTCATAAATCAATAGCTTATATTGTTAATAGTATTTATTTCGCTGCTTTAACCACATTAAAGTTTATCTTTAGCTAACCGATAGCCTCTTTATACATATATCACATAAGCAGTAGTTACAGGAGCGACCATTTTGCCAAACGAAGAAATGCAACGGATTTTATATGTTGAAGATGAACCGGATATTCAGGCGGTGGCCAAATTAGCCTTGGAACAAGTGGGACGATTTACTCTGGAAGTTTGTAGCTCTGGGCAGGAAGCACTGGACAAAGCCGATGCATTTTCTCCTCAATTAATATTGTTGGATGTGATGATGCCAGAGATGGATGGTCCAACAACGTTGAAGAAATTACGTGAAATTTCTGGTCTAGAAAATACCCCAGCCGTTTTTATGACAGCACGAGTGCAGCCACATGAAGTGCAAGAATATATTGATATGGGTGCGGTTGACGTGATCGCAAAACCTTTTGATCCAATGACTTTATCAAATCAAATCCGTGAGATTTGGGAGAGAGTATCAACTTAGTTGCTTAGAAAGTGTTCGGTTAATACTGTATTCGTGAAATGTGGTCGTAAGTAAAAACCACGCGGTAAGGTTTGAATAGTTTGCCCCTCAGGACCAATGGCTTCTACCAAGACACTCGCATTAGCGGCCTTCGGTCTAATCTGTAGTACGTCTCCGTGTTGTGCACTGAGCGATTCAAATTTCCCTAATGCAATAACACTCATTAGTTCTTCCCAGTCTTGAGCTAGTTCGGTTAATTTGTTTTCTGGCGCACGCCATAATAAACCACTACCAATATGTCGTTCTGCTAGCGGGATCTCGGCGCTGGCTTGCACCGGCAGCCACAGCACATGGCGAAGTTTTTTATAAACACAACTTTCAAGCCAATGACCTTGCTGTGATGGTTTTAGCGGCACAGTACAAATGTAAGTTGATTCTTGCACTTGGCCTTTGTTATTGACGGGCAATGTTTTTAGCTCAATGCCTAATTTTGTAAAATCAGGTTCAGATAGAGAAGCCGCATCACAACCGAGTGCGCGTTCGGCGAGGTCGCCAAGCCAACCTTTGTGATGACGAAGATCTGCAGGAACATCAATGTTTAATTGTTCAGCAAGTTCGGCAACGGTTAACCCTGCAATGCTATCGAGTCGCTGTTGTAATTCTGTTTCGCTGGTCGGTGGTAGAGGGCGGGGCATAAAGAATTAATAGAAAAGGTTATAAAGTCGTGGGCGATATTTCTTAACTACGTTGCCAGTCGCCAGATTTACCACCGGCTTTGCTGAGCAGTTGTACATCACTGATACACATACCGCGATCAACCGCTTTACACATATCATAAATAGTTAGTAGTGCAATCTGTACCGCAGTGAGTGCTTCCATTTCCACACCGGTCTTGCCATCGGTTTGTGCTGTGACTTTGCAATAAACACGATTTTTTTCTTGGTCGGGTTCAAGTACAACATCAAGATGCGTGAGTGGTAGAGGGTGACATAAAGGAATCAGATCCGAGGTTTTCTTTGCCGCCATAATACCTGCGACCCGTGCGATACCAAGTACATCGCCTTTTTTATGACCACCCTCACAAATCAGCGTTAAGGTTGCCGTTTGCATTGAAATAAAACCATCTGCAACGGCTGTGCGACGAGTGATATCTTTATCACCCACGTTGACCATGTGCGCATTACCTTCGGCGTTAAAATGAGTCAGCTTGCCCATCAGTGTTATAATCCTTCTGTGTACAGGTCTACGATTATACCGACCTGTCCGTTGAATTGCTTGTTTCTGCGGTCCGTAGATACCGCATTAGAGGGTTTTATGAGTATAAAAGTCCTATTTTTCGCCAGTTTACGAGATACCTTGGGTCGCGCTGGTGATGAAATTGATGTGGCTGGTATTGATACCGTTGCCGATGTCTGGGCAGCTGTGGCCGATGGCGAAGCCATGCCAAGCAATTTACTCATGGCTATCAATCAGGATTACGTTAAAGCGGATGCTAGTGTTCAGAACAATGACGAAGTCGCCTTCTTCCCACCGGTAACAGGGGGCTGATATGCCGAAGGTTATTTTATTTAATGGTCCTTTTGATCCTTATGCGGAACTCAAGAAAGTTGAAGCAGCATTAGTCGTTCAACATGGTTTGGGTCAGTATGGCGCGACGACTAGTTTCGTTGGCACCATGCGTGACTTCAATGAAGGCGATGATGTTAGTGCCATGTTCCTTGAACATTATCCGGGCATGACAGAAAAAGCACTTGAAACTATTTGCACACAAGCAATGAATGATTATCCCATTCTTGATTGCCTGATCTTACATCGTGTTGGTGACATCAAACCGAATGATTCAATTGTTTTGGTTGCCGCGTGGTCAGCACACCGTGGTGCAGCATTCGATGCCAGTCGAATGTTGATCGAAAAATTAAAAACTGATGCGCCGTTCTGGAAAAAAGAAACCCTTAAAGAAGGCGCGCGTTGGGTTGAGAAAAATACTAAAGGTTGATCTTCGACAGGATGCCTCTAATGGCAATCTGTTAAGGCAAGCAATAAAAAAGCAGGCTTTCGCCTGCTTCTTCATATTACAAAAAAACTAAAAATTATAGTAATGGAACAATCAACAACGCCACAATATTAATAATCTTAATCAGTGGGTTGATAGCAGGTCCTGCAGTATCTTTGTATGGGTCACCAACAGTGTCGCCAGTAACCGCTGCTTTGTGAGCTTCTGAACCTTTACCACCGCAGTTACCATCTTCGATGTATTTCTTCGCGTTATCCCAAGCACCGCCACCGGTGGTCATTGAGATAGCAACAAATAAACCAGTAACAATCGTACCGATTAACAAACCACCAAGAGCTTGAGGACCTAAGATAAGACCCACTAATAACGGCACGATGATTGGCAAGAGCGAAGGCAGGATCATTTCTTTAATCGCCGCACGGGTGAGCATGTCGACGGCTTTAGAATAATCAGGTTTCGCTGTGCCTTCCATGATGCCGGGAATTTCTTTGAACTGACGACGCACTTCAATCACGACACTACTGGCAGCACGGCCAACGGCTTCCATTGCCATGGCACCGAATAGGTAAGGCACTAAACCACCAATAAACAGGCCGATGATGACCATATGGTTCGAGAGATCGAAGGTCAGATGTTGGCCTGCGGCTTCAAGTCCGTGGGTGTAATCAGCAAACAGCACTAATGCAGCAAGTGCAGCAGAGGCAATCGCATAGCCCTTAGTAACGGCTTTCGTTGTGTTACCAACCGCATCCAATGGATCGGTAATCGCACGAATCTTTTCATCAAGACCGGCCATTTCAGCAATACCACCGGCATTATCTGTAATAGGGCCGTAGGCGTCTAGAGCGACGACAATCCCTGTCATAGATAACATTGAGGTAGCCGCAATCGCGATACCGTAGAGGCCTGCAAATTCGTAAGCACCCCAAATACTCGCACACACCGAGAGAACAGGTAGGGCAGTAGATTTCATAGAAACGCCAAGACCCGCAATCACGTTAGTACCGTGACCGGTTGTTGATGCTTCAGCGATATGTTGCACGGGTTTATATTCGGTTGCCGTGTAATATTCTGTGATGACAATCATTGCGCCCGTTAACACGAGACCAATTAATGCGGCGTAGAATAAGTTGATTGAATCAACTGCTGTGCCATCAAGCATTACAGTATCGCCAAGTATCCATGTAGTAATAGGATAGAAAGCGATGGCAGAAATGATGCCCGATACGGCTAAACCACGATATAAAGCATTCATGATTTTGCCGCCTTCGCGTGCTTTCACAAAGAAGGTGCCAACAATAGAAGAGATAATCGATGCAGCGCCAATCACTAATGGATACATGATAGCGGCATCACCTGCACTACTGAGCAAGATTCCGCCGAGCAGCATGGTGGCGATGAGCGTAACCGCGTAGGTTTCAAATAAATCGGCGGCCATACCTGCGCAGTCACCGACGTTATCACCGACGTTATCAGCAATAACGGCTGGGTTGCGGGGGTCATCTTCTGGAATGCCGACTTCAACTTTACCAACCAAATCTGCACCAACGTCAGCACCTTTAGTGAAGATGCCACCGCCTAAACGAGCAAAGATAGAAATCAGTGAACCACCAAATGCGAGGCCAATTAAAGGTGTGATGCTGATTGCTTCACCCGTTGGTGTCATGGCTTGAAGAACCGCGTAGTAAGCCGCGATGCCTAACAAAGCTAAACCAACCACGAGCATGCCGGTGATCGCACCGCCACGGAAAGCAACTTGCAATGCGGGGTTGAGCCCTTCGTTTGCGGCTTCAGCCGTACGGATGTTAGAGCGTACCGAGATGTTCATACCGATATAACCGGCAGCAGCAGAAGAGAAGGCGCCAATTGCAAAACCAATCGCAGTGAGTAGATCAAGGCCGACTAGAATGGCTATAAAAAGAATAATACCGACGACACTAATGGCTGTGTATTGGCGATTTAAGTAGGCTTGCGCACCTTCTTGAATAGCGCTGGCAATTTCACGCATGCGATCATTACCGGTAGGTTTGCTTAGAATCCATTTATAAGACCAAGCACCATAAGCGAGTGCGGCAAGAGAACTGATAATTGCTATTAATAAACCGTCGGACATTGTTGTACTCCCCATGAGGAATCACAATCAGAATGGTGTTGGGCAACTATATGCTTATAGAGCCCTTCTGAACTGTGAGCCTTTATTATTGATGGGTCATTATTACTACTTCATGAAGCCAAGGGCAAGCAATGCAAAAATCAATTTTCGCACTTGCTTGGTGCAGGAAGAAAAGGGGTATTGATTTTATGCCTATTAGGAAGGGCGGGAGAAGGAAGTACCGAGTTTTAGGTCAAAAACCGCTTCTAGATTCAATTTTTCGATAAGGGCATCAACAGCCTGTTGAGCGTGGAATTGCGTGTACGTCTGCGAGGATTTATTTAGCGGATCGCTACCGAGATCGGTATGGACTGAGAGAGGTTTTGCGAATTTATCGCGTGTTATTGGTTACTTACTTTCATAAAAGAAAAAACCGAATGCTGCCCGATACGATCGATAGGCAGACATCCGGCATTCAGTTCAGCTTAGATGTCGAACTTTTTGAGTTTCTTCTTAACTGCAATGCCTTTCATGCGCACGTACTTAGGCATACCGTCCTTGTAAGGAGGGTAGTCTTCGCCTTTGATCAGTGGCTCGAGGTATTCACGACATTTTTTAGTGATGCCGTAGCCGTCTTTAGTGATGAAGTTGTTAGGCATCATCTTCTCAACATTGGCAACCTTAGAAAGATCGGCCATGCCCACTTTCCATTTGAAAGGTTTGTTCGAGATACGATCAACGGTAGGCATAATTGCATTATGACCTTTAATCGCAAATTGTACCGCTGCTTTACCCATTGCATAAGCCATTTCAACATCAGTCTTCGATGCGATGTGACGTGCTGCACGTTGCAAGTAATCAGCAACAGCCCAGTGATTTTTCAGACCCAGTTTGTTTTGAACCATGCCAGAAATAACGGTTGCCGCGCCACCTAGTTGAGCGTGACCGAAAGAATCTTTCAGACCTGTTTCAGCAAGGAACTTACCATTCTTGTAGTGAACGCCTTCAGAAACAACAACAGTACAGTAGCCGTGTTTCTTAACCATGGCATCAACCTTGGCAAGGAATTTCTTCTCGTCGAATTCGACTTCTGGGAAAAGAATAAGAATAGGAATATGTGTATCTTCAGTTGATGCAAGACCACCCGCGGCTGCAATCCAACCAGCATGACGACCCATTACTTCAACAATGAATACCTTAGTAGATGTCTTACACATAGAGGCAACGTCAAAACTCGCTTCACGTGTTGAAACAGCAATGTACTTAGCAACTGAACCAAAGCCTGGGCAGTTATCAGTAATAGGTAGATCGTTATCAACTGTTTTTGGTACGTGGATAGCTTGGATTGGGTAACCCATTTTTTCAGATAGTTGAGAAATCTTGTAACAAGTATCAGCTGAATCACCACCACCGTTGTAGAAGAAGAAACCGATGTTGTGTGCTTTGAACACTTCGATTAGACGTTCGTATTCACGGGCACTTTCTTCAAGGCCTTTTAATTTGAAACGACAAGAACCGAAAGCACCAGAAGGTGTGTGACGTAACGCTTTAATGCCAGCAGTTGTTTCTTTGCTGGTGTCGATAAGATCTTCAGTTAATGCACCGATAATGCCACTACGACCGGCGTAAACTTTACCGATTTTAGTTTTGTTTTTGCGAGCAGTTTCAATCACACCACAGGCAGAAGCGTTAATAACCGCTGTTACACCACCTGATTGCGCGTAAAACGCATTCATTGGTTTAGCCGCTACTTTCTTTTTAGCAGCTGGTTTTTTCTTCGCCGTTGATTTCTTTACTGCTGGTTTCTTTGCTGTTGTCTTCTTAGCAGCAGGTTTCTTTGCTGTTTTTTTCTTCGTGGCCATGTCAGGTTCTCCCTATGAGATGGTTACTTTAAAGTTATAAAAATAAAAGGTTAATAAATTCTTGTGAACAGAGGCTGGTTTTCGGTGTAATCGGGAATTGGTTTGCTCATGTTCGTAGCTGTTCAGTCTGTCTTTTAGTTCATGAATTCCGGCCGTTTTAGCCCCCAGCGGCGAGCTAGCATACTGCAAATAAGCGAAAAATGCATGAGAGTTCGTTGACTTAGCATTACTGGGCAGAGTAGGTTTATAATAGAGGGATGTATTTTTAGTGGATAAAGCCAGACAAATAGCGTTCTTTACTAAAATAAAATAATATTAACAAAGACTTATGGGATTCAGGATGTGGTTATGAGGGTTGTATTACTCGGTGCTCCCGGTTCAGGGAAAGGCACACAAGCTAAGATATTGGCGAAACAATACGGCATGATGCTGATTTCCATTGGAGATTTGTTGCGTGCTGCGGTTGCCGACGCGAGTATTTTGGGCAAACAGGCGAAACCTTACATGGAAAGTGGCCAGATGGTGCCCGATGAGGTTGTGCTGGGTTTGTTGCGCGAATACCTCCATGTAGAAAAACCTGAGTCAGGTTTCATTCTAACGGGCTTCCCTCGCCATATTGCGCAAGGTGAAGAACTAGATACGATTCTTAATGATCTATCTCAGCCATTGCACGGTGTTATGCATATTGATGTGGGTGTGGATGCTTTGATTCAGCGTTTGACCGGACGTCAAACCTGTCGCTCTTGTGGTCAAATGTATAACTTGTATACAGCTCCTTCTAAATTGTTTGATCGTTGTGATCAATGTGGTGGCGATCTACGTCAACGCACAGACGACAATGAAGAAACCATCGGTAATCGTTTGCGTGTTTTTGAAGGTATAACCACGCCACTATTTGATTATTACGATAAACAGAGCAAGTTACGTACGATTCAAGGCGTTGGCGAAATTAATGATATCGCGGCTGCGATAGAGAAAGAGCTCAAGACCTTGCCATCAGAAGAATCCTTGCAAGCGGAATTAGCTGAGTTGCGTAAAAATGATATTACCTTTGATGATCTTGAACGTATGGTACTTGAATCTGTTCAGTCGGCTTTAGGTAAGGTTAATAAAGAAGTCATTGAGCCGGCGGATAAGGCGCTTAAGAAAGCTGAGAAGGCTGTCCTTAAAGAAGCTAAATCGATTAAGAAGAAAGTCACTAAGGCTGCTAAGAAAGAAGCTAAGGTACTGAAAAAAGAAGCTAAATCGATTAAGAAGAAAGTTACCAAGGTTGCTAAGAAAGAAGCCAAAGTACTGAAAAAAGAAGCCAAGGCGATTACCAAGAAAGTCACTAAGGTTGCGAAAAAAGAAGCCAAGGCAATTAAGAAAACAGTGAAGAAGGCTGTTAAAGATATTAAAAAGAAAGTGACTAAGGCGACGGCAAAGAAGAAACCTGTCGCTAAGAAAGCCGCGACAAAGAAAAAGGTTGCTAAAAAGAAGGCCGTGACTAAGAAAAAGACGACGAAGAAAAAATAATTTGAAAAGTATGGAATAAATCGGTGCCGTGTTTCGTCTCATATGGACAACTATTATAAAATGAGGAAGAAACACAATGAAAAACATGACTAAATTACTTGGTATTTTTGCAGTAATGCTTTCACTACTCAGTCTTTCTGGCTGTAGTACAACAGGCGCATCTGATGATTTTGGACCAAAGCACAAATTGGTTATCCAAGTTAGCTCATCTGATCCACTGACACAGAAGATTGCATTGAACAATGCAGTAAACATCCAAAAAGGTCTTGGCATTGATAACATCGCAGTTGAAATCGTTGCTTACGGTCCTGGTTTAAGCATTCTTACTGCTAAAAGCAAAAATGCGAAGCGTGTAGCAAGTCTTGCTGTACAAGGAATTAGATTTAGTGCTTGTGGTAACACAATCAAGAAAATCACCAAGAAGAAAGGTAAAGCACCAAAGTTAGTTAACGGTGTGAAAGTTGTACCAGGTGGTGTTGGCCGTATTATTGCACTACAAGAAAAAGGTTACTCTTACATTCGCCCATAAGCATTTGTGTAGATTAATAATTAGAACCTCGGTGAATTTATTTCACCGGGGTTTTCTTTTGTCTCTGGTTATCGTCTTTTCTTTCAGATAGGTTTTTTTGGTTAAAATAAGTGTTGTTGGGTACTTCTTCAGAATTGATAAGAATATAGTCAATGATCTCGGCTGTATTTCGCGTGAAAACTAAAATAATGAAGCGGATTTTTCCTTGTAGGGGATAAAAGGCAAGTGTATTCATTGCGACATCAGGATGACGGGCACGGAAATCATCAATAAGGGTTTTATTCTCAGAAGAATGCTCGGCCAATATATTGAGGTCAAGACTTTGCTCAAAGTCATTATCAAGGTGGTTTTTTAGTTCACGATATCTTTCTGGGCGTAAAAAAGCTTTAAATAAAATTTTTCCCTGAGGACTTAGATGATTAGGTACATCGGCATAAACATAGGTTGGGCCAGCTTGCCGATGATTAATTTTGGCATCAACGGTTGATAGGTCCATGTATTTGGCATCAGATGCTCTAACGACAAAGAACTTTTTATAATCGAAAGCAATAAAATAAGGTCGTTCAGAATAGATAATACTTGCGCCATAAACTAAAGCGATGATTTGAATGGCCGCGATGATACTTAAATCAGATTTTAAACCGGGCTTACCTGATTTAAAGATGACGAGAGTGAGTAAGGGGCCTAGTACAACGTCAACCGTAAATAAGATAACCATAATATTAAGGGTGTCTTCAATTGAGAAGTAAGGATTCGGATACCAAATAAAGAAAACGATAGAGAAAAAACAGCCAACAACTGCTGCACTAATAATTAAGTGAGTTAAAGAAGCTTGGTAACGGTTTAGATGCATGAATATAGCCTTTATTCAGAATTTTTATCGAGCAGCGTTAATAATTGCTTACCTGCAAGATCATTTCGCCAGCCTTGCAGTACGTTCACATCGCGTTCACCAGCAATCAGTTTATTAACAACTTTTCGTGTCGCAATCAGCCCAGGATCAACTTCATGTTCTTCGCCGATAACCTGTAAGGTCGTCATGAGTTCTTTACCCAATTTACGTTGTTCATTAGTAAGTCGTTCGAAACGTTGTCTTATAGGATGTTGTTCTTCAGGAATGGTTGCTGCTTGTTTAAGTAAATTTAACCACTCTTCACCAAAACGATTGCGATTTTTTTCAGTTAAACCCGCAGCATCGAGATCATCATCATTTGCGGCAGGGCCATCGGCCATGGCGAACAGTATGTCGTCTTTTATTACCCAACGTTTTGGTTTATCGATCTTTTGTGCATATTGTTCACGCCAACTAGCCAGTGCTTGAGCGTAGACAAGTTTGTTGCCGGCTAATTTATCAAGGCCTTTTACTTGTTGCCATGATTGCGCGGGGTCAATTTGATAACGGGTAATATCAGCAAGTTGAATAAAATCATCTTCTAACCAGGTGTCACGGTTCTTGGTTTTAAGTTCGTCACATAGCAGACCATAAACCACACCAAGATAACGCACGTCATCGGCAGCGTATTGAATTTGCGCACCACTGAGTGGCCGACGAGACCAATCGGTACGGCTATGTGATTTATCCAACTCAACATCACAATAAATTTTGACCATGGCTGCATAACTAATTTGATTACCATGCCCTAACAAAGCCGCCGCGATCTGAGTATCAAATAAAGGAGCAGGCAGTTCATTGCGTAGGTTAGCAAAGATTTCTAAATCTTGTGATGCGGCATGAAAGACCTTAGTGATACGAGGGTCGTAGAAAACATTGAGTAATGGCTCCATGTCATCTAACGCTAAAGGATCAATGCAGGCAAGATGCTCACCATTACTTACCTGAATGAGGCACAGTTGCGGATAATAGGTTTTTTCACGGACAAATTCGGTATCAATTGCCAGCCACTCGCTGTCTTTAATCGCATCACAAAAAGCGACGAGTGCGGATGTTGTATCAATATAAGGTATGTCTTGGCCAGTAGGTAGATTCATGGTGGATAGCATACCAGTGTTGAGCATGTTGTCACATGAGTACGTGACGCTGGAGATGTGGCGTAGCAAGGGTTAAGCTTCGCTTCATGCAAACACTCATTTTTCGTTTCTTTGATATCTGTCTTTTACGTGCGGGTCCGCAAGATATTCCTGCTTCGCTTTTTCTGCTGCGTTTAGTCGTGGTGTTGAGTGTGATCGTTGGCGTCTTTCTAAATTTACAGACGGAAGGCTTTAGCCAGTCATTAATGATCTCCTTATTTAATGTGGTTTGGTTAACGGCATTTTTATATTTTAGTTTGCAGTTGCGCGGTAAATTGCCACGTTTTAAACAAAGTATCATCGCGATGATGGGTACGAATGTGATTCTTGGCTTATTGATTATGCCGTTTATGTATCATTTGGTGGCAGCAGAAGCGGCAGGTGAGTCGGCACCATTTGCATTCCAACTATTCTTACTTTTATTGGTTTGGGACATTACTGTTTTCGCACATATTATTCGCCATAGCTTAGATATACGTTTGGGTTATGGTTTTGTTATTAGTCTTGGTTACCTTATTTTGTCATGGTGGGTAATTGAAATGATTTTCGCAGCGTAATCATTATGCATATTCATATTCTTGGTATTTGTGGCACTTTCATGGGCGGTTTGGCTTTACTGGCCCGTGAGCTTGGGTATGAAGTCAGTGGTTCAGATGCCGGTGTCTACCCACCAATGAGCACCCAGCTTGAAGCGGCAGGCATTCATTTGCATGAGGGTTATACCATTGACGCGCTTGAACCCGAGCCCGATTTGATTGTGATTGGTAATGCCATGTCACGAGGTAATCCTGTCGTTGAATATGTTTTGGATCGCAACCTACCTTATACCTCGGGACCGCAGTTCTTGTCTGAGCATGTGTTGCGAGATCGCTGGGTATTAGCAGTTGCAGGCACACATGGTAAAACCACCACAGCAAGCATGTTGGCACAGATACTGGATCAATGTGGTCTTGCTCCTGGATTTTTAATTGGCGGTATCGCAGAAGATTTTGGTATTTCTGCACGTTTAGGCAACGCGCCATTTTTTGTTGTCGAGGCGGATGAATACGACACGGCCTTTTTTGATAAGCGTTCCAAGTTTGTCCACTATCAACCGCGGACACTGATTATTAATAATCTTGAATTTGATCACGCCGATATTTTTGATGATCTCGCAGCAATTCAAAAACAATTTCATCACCTTATGCGTATCGTGCCGAGTAATGGTTTGGTTATTCATCCATCAGGCGTCGCTGCTATTGATGAGATGTTGGCAATGGGATGCTGGACACCGTGTGAAACCTTTAATGCAGATGATGAAGCTAATTGGCAATGCGTAGACGCGACGCCCGCTTTTAATCATTTTGAAGTGAGTATTGAACAGCAACTTGCAGGCTCGCTGCAGTGGCAGCAAGCAGGAAAACATAATGCCAATAATGCGCTGGCGGCGATTGCTGCTGCAAGGCATGCGGGCGTGCCTGCTGCCGAAGCGGTTAAGGCGCTTTGTGAATTTAAGGGTGTGAAGCGGCGCATGGAGTTGCGCGGTGAAGTAAATGGGGTGCGGGTATTCGATGATTTCGCTCACCATCCAACTGCGATCGCAACGACCTTGCAGGGAGCAAAACAATGTTTACGTCACTCGGGGCGTTTGTTTGCTGTTTTAGAACCGCGCTCTAATACTATGCGTATGGGAGTGCACCAAGCTTCGCTTGCGGATTCTTTAAGCGGTGCAGATCAGGTGTTTTTACTGGAACCTGCGGATATGGATTGGTCACTGGATGGCGTTGTTGATTCATTGGGCGATAAAGCAGTTTGCTTTGACGATCTTGATAAACTGATTGCAGCGGTTATTGATGCTGCAAATCCTTACGATGATATTGTGGTGATGAGTAATGGTGCCTTTGGTGGCATCCATGAAAAATTGCTAGTCGGATTATGATAGGCTGAACGCCTGTGTTTACTTTAATAAATTAAAAAAATGAATATTGAGAAAGTAGATAAAACAATTTCGATTGCCATGACGGGTGCATCTGGTGCGCCTTATGGTTTGCGTCTGATTGAATGTTTGGTGGCATCGGGCGCTAATATTTACCTAATGGTTTCACCTGCGGGGCAAGTTGTTCTATCAATGGAAACCGATTTAAAAATTCCCGGTCGTCCAGATGAAATGCAGGCATGGTTCACTAAGCATTACGATGCAAAACCAAATCAGATTCAGGTGTTCGCTAAAGATCAATGGATGGCGCCAGTAGCGAGTGGCAGTGGTGCACCGGATGCCATGGTGGTGTGCCCTTGCACAACAGGTACATTATCCTCCATAGCTTGTGGCAGTAGTAATAACTTGATTGAACGTGCTGCGGATGTAGTGATTAAGGAACAACGAAAATTAATCATGGTTGTGCGCGAAACACCATTGTCAGCGATACATCTTGAGAATATGCTTAAGCTTGCTCGATTAGGTGTGGTGATGTTGCCAGCAACGCCGGGGTTTTATCAGAATCCGAAATCGGTTGATGACATCGTCGATTTTATTGTGGCACGCATTTTAGAACAACTGGATATTAAGCACGATCTGTTACCAGCTTGGGGCGATTAGTATTGTAGAGAATCTTTCTTGAGAACGTAGAGCGGCACGGCAATGACGCAAGACATTCGAGATATTCCGATCTTTCCATTACACACGGTATTCTATCCGGGTGGCGCACTACCTTTGCGCATATTTGAACCACGCTATCTTGATATGATTGGTCAATGTCTACGTGATGAAAGCGGCCTTGGTATTTGTCTCATCAGTGAGGGAACAGAAACTGGTGAGGCGGCAGAAAGTTTTGAATACGGCACTTTCGCTACCATCAGTTATTGGCAGCAACTTCCGGAAGGCATACTCGGCATTACGGTTCGTGGCCAACAACGTTTTCGTATTATTTCAAAAGAGATTACTTCAAATCAGTTGTGTATAGCGCAGGTAGAAATGCTGCCAAATGAAAAATCAGTTGCTCTCCCAAAACGTTTCCAACATTTTGCAGAAATGGTAGAAGAGATGTTTATACAAATTGGTCATCCTTATACAACCTTACCAAAGCATTATGATGACGCGAGTTGGATTGGCTATCGTTTAGCTGAATTACTACCAATGGCATTAGTACAGAAACAACATTTTTTGCAGATGACAGATCCTATTGATCGGTTAGAGCGAATAAGTATTGTCATGGCCGAGATGGATGGTAGTTAACTTGTTTTCTCGAAGATGGTATCACTAAGTTTAACTACTCTGGCGGTAACCAACATGGTGAGTAATACTGCTGCAGCAAATAGATAAATCCCATAATGCAATTGTACGTCGGCAACAGAACCCAGTTTAACGGCTGCGAGTAATACGGCTACGACAAACACATCCAGCATCGACCACTTACCGTAGTGATGCATCCAATCTAAATGTTTTTGAAAAGACTCATAGTTATCTAGTTTCGGTGACAATAATTTATTAAGTATAAAGAGTTTTAAAACAGGTAGGGCAATACTGAATAGCGCAATAATGATGAACAATAGATACTGCCCTTCATCTATGAGCTCAAGTAGACCACTTATTATTGATACGGTGTTTTCGAAGAAATAGAATTTTTCGAGAGTGATAATCGGAGCAAACAGACCAAGACCAAGGCAAACTAATATCGCAGCCAAGGAAAAACGTAGTCGGCGAGCTTCAATAGGAAAACGCCGAGCAATATTTTCGCTGGTGTCGGTCATTATCCTTTAAAACCGCACTGCTTATGTTGACGGTCACAGAAGGGTTTGTTCTCGGATGCGCCGCAGCGACATAGTGCGCCTTTTGTACGGGTTGTTACTGATTTTCCATCACGGCTAAATAAGGTTAATGGACTCTTTATTAGCAACATAGCATCAGGTTTAACGGTGATAATAAGTTCGCCATGTTGAGATGATTGCGATGATTGCTCTGGTAAGTCTTCGCTGCGTTCATCGGTGAATTCTTGACCCGCTGCAAATTCAGTTTTTTTATGGCTGCCATCACAGAAGGGTTTGTTTTGTGATTGACCACAACGGCAGAGAGCGAGTTCTTTTTCTTGTTTAATTAAATGGCCATCAGCATCTTGAATAGTAACGTTAATATCACTGCTGCAAATCAGAGGGCCATTTGGCCGAACCATAATACTGTTGCCGGGGTAAGAAGGTTTTTCGCTCACGTTATAATATTTCCTGATTAGTATCGTTTACGCGTAAAGACCCAGTTATTGCCTTTGCTTAATTTGGAATTGAAGCGATAACCGTCTTCATCAAAGTCTTTAATGTCTTCTGGGTTGGTCAATTTGTTTTTAATAATATAACGGCTCATTAAACCGCGCGCGCGTTTGGCATAAATGCCAATCATCTTATAATCGCCATTTTTGAATTCTTTAAAAGCAGGTGTAATGATCTCAGCATCAAGTCCCGTTGGTTTAACCGACTTAAAGTATTCATTTGATGCTAAGTTAATTAAGGTATCCGTTTTAATCTTTTTGATCTGCTTATTAAGGCCATCAGTAATTGTGCTGCCCCAAAATTCGTAAAGATTTTTACCACGTTCGGTTTTTAATTTTGTACCCATTTCAAGACGATAAGGCTGCATGAGGTCGAGTGGACGTAATAGGCCATAGAGACCAGACAAAATATTCAAGTGCTGCTGGGCGAACTTAAAGTCAGCTGCGGTGAATGTGGCTGCATCCATACCTTTATAAACATCACCTTGAAATGCCAATATCGCCTGTTTGGCATTTTTTTCCGTGCATTTCGGTTTGAAAGCTTCGTAACGATCAAAATTCAATTCAGCAAGGTTCATGCTCAGCTTCATTAACTCAGCAAGGTCGAGTGATGAAAAATCACGCAGTCTCTTAATAAGTTGCGTTGAATCACCCATGTAATCAGGCGTGGTGAAGACCTTGGTTTTTGATGGGGTTTCGTAATCGAGTTTTTTAGCAGGTGAGATAACAATTAGCATGATGGTTCTTCAATATTCCCGTTTGCGTAAGTCGGTGAGTGCGTGAGATGATTCTAACATCGTTTGGTTTTCCATAGGGCACTATCAGCATGCAGATTGAAGAAAATAAATCGTACCGGATTAGTTTATTACACCTTGGTTTCCGGCCTTTTTTTCTATTAGGTAGTGTATTTGCTGTCATTGCGGTAGCTTTGTGGCTGTGGATATTGAGCTTTGGCGGTTGGTTGGCAAGCAGTGAATTGACCATCTTTCAGTGGCATGCTCACGAAATGTTATATGGTTATACCTTGGCTGTGATAGCGGGTTTTCTTCTTACCGCCGTGGGCAACTGGACAGGAGAGAAAACAATCAGCGGCGTACCGTTGTTGTTGTTAGCACTGTGTTGGTTACTCGCACGTGTGATGCCATTGATTGATCATCCGCAAGCCATGCTCATTATGGCTAGCTTAGACATCGTCTTTAACGTGATTCTGTGTATCGCGATCTTAGTGCCTATTCTAAAAGTACGGCAGTGGAAACATCTCTCTATCTGGACAAAAATTGTCTTCTTGTTGGCAGGTAATATTTTGTTCTACCTTGGTCTATTTAATATATTGGAAAATGGTATCCAACTTGGGATCTATGCCGCCTTGTATATTATTCTTTCGCTGATCATGTTGATGGGCCGTCGCGTAATTCCTTTCTTTATTGAAAGAGGCGTTGAGTCTCCAGTAACGCTAGTTAATTATCGTTGGTTAGATCTTAGTAGTTTATTTCTCATGTTGGCATTTATCATTGTTGAAGTCTTTGTGGTCATGCCCGTGTGGGCAACAATCATTGCGGCAATTCTTGCGGTGCTGCACGGCATACGACTCTACGGTTGGTATGCAAAAGGTATTTGGCAGAGGCCATTACTATGGAGTTTGTATGTAGGTTATGGCTGGATGGTTGCAGGGTTCGTATTACGTGCTTTATCCGGTTGGATTGAACTTAACCCAATGTTTGCTGTTCATGCATTTACCTATGGCGGAATCGGTATGCTAACCATTGGCATGATGGCACGTGTTGCATTAGGTCATACAGGGAGAGACGTATTCAATCCACCCAAAGTATTAAATACAATATTTATTTTATTATTTTCCGGAAGTGTTGTGAGGGTGATCTTGCCAATAATCTTTCCAAATTATTACTCAACATTGATTCTCGTTTCTCAGGTTTTATGGATTGTTGCTTTCATTGAATTTGTACTTACGTACTCATCAATGCTAATCAAGCCAAGGGTGGATGGTAAACACGGTTAATAGTATGGTTAAAAGAATAATTTAGGTATTAATAAAGTTGTTTAGTACTATGATTTTTACATTCTTGTTGCGGTGCGTAGAAGGATCTTGAGTGAAAGAATTGAGTACTGATTGGACTAAGAATCGTAATTTATGGCTTAGCATGTTCTTTGCTGCCGTATTACCAATGTTACTAGGGTTTATGTTGGCAAATTATTTTCCTGCGTGGCGCTGGAGTCATTACCCATTCCATTCAATGGTAGAAAGTGTCGGTGCCATTAGTGCCATAACCATAGCTATTTTAATGGTGTTAATGGTAAACACTAGGCATCTGCCTCGTTATTACATCTGGCCAGCATGCGCACTGATTGGTATGGGAATACTGGATGGATTTCACGCCGTACTTCATGCCGGCCATGCTTTCGTTTGGCTTCATAGTGTAGCAACCATGTTTGGTGGGTTGATATTTGCGGCCATTTGGTTGCCGGAAAAATGGCTAACAGACAGATATCGATATGTACTCATAATATTTACTTTAATCGCTGTAACATTTATTGGACTTTTTTCTATTGTAAATCCGAATTTATTACCAAATATGATTGTTAATGGTGAATTTAGTCATATTGCAAAATTTCTAAATATAGCCGGTGGCATTGGTTTTCTAATGGGCTCGGTTTATTTTGTTCGTCATAAATTGAGAGAACAAAATAAAGGTAAGCACGGTGACCGTATAAGCAAAGATCATATATTTGCAAATCACTGCCTACTCTTTGGTATTGCTGGCCTCTTATTTGAGTCATCTGTAATTTGGGATGCAGGTTGGTGGTGGTGGCATGTTTTACGGCTGGTCGCATACCTTGTTGTATTGGTGTATTTATTTGTACTGTTTAAACAGCAGCAAGATCTTCTTGTTGATCAAGAAATAAAGTTGAGAAATATAAATAAGCAACTTGAACAACGTGTCTATGAACGAACCAAAGAGCTTGAAAAGGCAAGCCGTGCTAAATCTGATTTTCTTTCCAGTATGAGCCATGAATTACGCACGCCGATGAATGCTGTTCTTGGTTTTGCGCAAATGCTTAAGTTTGATGAAGATAAATTTAATGAAATGCAGCGATCTAATGTTAATGAAATTCTAGATGCAGGTGAGCATTTATTAAAATTAATTAATGAGGTGTTAGATTTATCCAAAATAGAGTCGGGCAATATGAGTGTCGTTATGGGGCCGGTACATCTAGATAAATTGATAAAAGAATGCATCACCTTAATGAAACCACAAATTAATTCACATCAAATTATTCTGATAAATAACATACGCAATAAAGACTATATCGTAAGTGCTGATGCGACGCGGGTTAAACAGGTGTTAATAAACCTCCTATCTAATGCGGTGAAATATAATAGTGAGCATGGCCGTATTACATTGGACGCTAAAATCCATAATATGAAGACTCTTCGCATAAATGTTACGGACACTGGTGATGGACTAACAGAAGAGGAAATATCCAAATTATTTACTTCGTTTGAACGCTTAAATATCGAAGACTGTATTGAAGGTACAGGTATTGGTCTTGCTATCACTCGGCATTTGGCTAAGTTAATGAATGGGACTGTTGGCGTTGAAAGCACGCCCGACGAAGGCTCTACCTTTTGGGTGGAATTTGAATTGTTTCAGAATTAGTAGCGCAGATTATACTGCACGATATAGGAGCTACTAATGATGACTTCCCATCCGCAATTAGAATAAATTAGGGACAGACTCCAGCTCGAGTCTATCCTTAATTAAGTAGTTATAGCGTCGCAAATACTCTCGCAGCCGCCTCAATCGTATTCTCAAGATCTTCATCAGTATGTGCCGCAGAAACAAAACCTGCTTCGTAAGCACTTGGTGCAAGGTAGATACCTTCTTTGAGCATGCCATTATAAAATTTCTTGAAACGCTCAATATTACATTCTGAAGTTTGTGCAAAATTAATGACTTTAGGTGTGTCAGTGAAGAAGAGTCCGAACATACCGCCGATATGATTTTCTGTCATTGGAATACCCGCGTCTTTTGCTACACGCATGATACCGCTAACTAGATGTTCAACTTTGGCGGAGAGTTCATCATAGAAACCCGGCTGACTAACAAGTTGCATAGTTTTTAAGCCTGCAGCCATCGCGATTGGATTTCCTGACAAGGTACCCGCTTGGTAAACAGGGCCAAGTGGTGCGATGTGCTCCATGATTTCTTTTTTACCACCAAAGGCACCAACAGGCATACCACCACCAACGACTTTACCGAGTGTGGTCAGGTCAGGTGTGATGCCGTAAAGGCCTTGTGCGCCACCAAGTGAAACGCGGAAACCGGTCATGACTTCATCAAGAATCAATACAGTGCCGTATTCATCACAAACTTCACGCAGGCCTTCAAGGAAACCGGGTACGGGTGGAATACAATTCATATTGCCGGCGACAGGTTCAACAATAATACAGGCGATTTGATCGCCAATTTTTTTGAATACCTGTTGTACTTCATGAATATCGTTGTAGGTAAGGGTGATTGTGTGATCGGCAAGACTTGTAGGTACGCCGGGTGAAGTGGGTACACCGAGGGTGAGCATGCCGGAACCGGCCTTAACCAGTAATGAGTCGGCATGGCCGTGGTAACAACCTTCGAATTTTACGATCTTGTCGCGACCGGTATAACCACGTGCAAGTCGAATTGCGCTCATGGTGGCTTCGGTACCGGAACTGACCATACGCACCATGTCCATAGACGGTACGATCTTGCAGAGCATGTCAGCCATTTCGGTTTCGATAGCAGTTGGTGCGCCGAAGCTAAGACCGTTTACTGCGGCATCTTGAACTTCTTTAATAACTTCAGGGTGGGCATGGCCGAGAATGGCTGGGCCCCATGAGGCAACATAATCTATGTATTGACGGTCATCCTCATCAAATAGATAGGCGCCATTTGCACGTTTGAAGAATACCGGATCACCACCAACACCGCTGAATGCACGGACAGGTGAATTTACACCACCGGGAATGTGTTTTTGGGCGGCGACAAATAAATCATGTGAACGTGACATAAATCTTTCCTTACACTATTTAGCTGCGGAGTTATTAATGCGGATATTTTAACAGCTTTTAGCTGTAATGCTGCCAGTAATTCCCCGTTACCTTTAATGGTGAATTTATTATGTGAGTATTAACGCCACCGATATTTAGATGATAGTGAATCGCGAGTAGGCCGAAGGCCGCTTGCTGAGCTAGCAGTTAAATATGGGTGGTGTGAGCGCGAACTTAATTTGAATTACTCAAAAGCGGCTTTCTCAGCTTCTAGATACGCCCAACTCGCATTACGCCCAAACAGCAGATCGTAGTTCGCAAGTTTGCTGTAGGCCGATTGGTTGAGTGTGCTAATTGCATCTTGCGCTTCCATATCGGCATCGAGACTTTTAATCATGTGCGACTGAAGAAGTTGCAGGTAATTCAGTGTCGAGAATTCAAAATCTTTTAGTGAACCAATTTGGCCATGACCTGGAACGAATTTAACGCCACCGTATTTTTTGAGTTTGTTAAATGAGGCAATCCATTGTTTAACATTACTCGCCGGAATAACCGCGAGTAAGCGATTGCCATAAAGAATATCACCGCTAAAGACTAGTTTATCTTCAGCAACGTGTACGACTAATGATGCGGGGGTATGTGAGGCGCCATGGCTTTCAATGAGCACACTAACACCACCTAGTTTAAGTGTCGTGGGCTTGGTGATGATTGTGTCGGGCATCGCTGGAATAGAAATGCTGCCTGCTTTTAGTTTAAGGGTGCGTTCGATATTGCTGCTGTATTGCCCCGCAGATGCCTCCATGCGCTGAGCTTCTTTTGCGGTGCTGATGATCTTTGCACCAGCATTTTTAAAGACGCTATTACCAAAGAAACGATGCGGTTGTGAGTTGGTGTTAATTGCCGCGATGATCGGCGCTTTGCTGATGTTACGAATATGGCCAAGCATTTCCTTTGCCATGGCTTCGGTGTAACCGGTGTCGATCACAACAATCCCTTTGCTACCAACAACAAAACCGAGATTCATTCGGTAGCCTTGGTTTTCATAACTTGGCCCAGGTAGAGGGCCGATCCATGCGTAACTATGGGGGGCTATTTTTTGTGGTGCGGGTAGGATATTTTTGGCGAGAGCAGGTGAGCTAAAACTAATCGCTAGTAATAGGCTAAATATAATTTTTCGCATAGTGTTGACCCTTTGTTTCTGTGTTGTGTCAGTTGAGCATACAGAAGTTAGATAAGTGTTCTACGCATGCATAACGCACGTAATATAGCGTAGTGGTAACTGTTCAAATGCACAGTTGTGCATAATGCTTTGCTGCGTTTTTAATATCACTTTCGCCGAATACACCATGAATCACTGCGAGCATGTCAGCACCAGCATCTAATAATGCCGACGCATTATCAGGTGTAATTCCACCTATGGCGCAAATAGGAATAGATAATTGTTGCGTTGCCAATGTTAGTAAATCAATACTTGCTGGTGAGGCATCGGGTTTGGTTTGTGAAGCAAAGAAACGACCAAAGGCGACATAACTCGCACCATTTTTTTCTGCTTGCTTGGCTAGTTCGAGTGATGCATGGCAAGTGACACCGATAATGGCATCGTTACCAAGACGGTTTCGCGCCTCAGTTAGTCGAGTATCTGTTTGACCAAGATGAACACCATCCGCGTTTATTTTTATAGCGAGTTCAACATCATCATTGATCAATAGTGGTACGCCATGTTCTCGACATAGTTCGAGCAAGGAGCGGGCAGTCATTTCTTTTATAGCGGCTTGTTTAGTTTTGTTTCGGTATTGAACCAAGCGCGCACCACCTTCGAGTGCTTGTTGTACATGTTTGAGTACGGCGTTGCCACTGAGTTTATCGTCAGTGATAACGTAAAGTCCGTTGAGTTTGTGTTGTGATTTAGTCATGTGCGAAGTGACGGTTTGGGAGTAACTGTCCTTTACCTATGGCTTGAGCATGTTTGAGTGATTGCCATGTGTAGTCAAGCGCCATGCTGACCGAAGTGTTTATATCATGGCCATTGGCTAAGTTTGCAGCAAGGCTAGAGGCAAGGGTACAACCTGAACCATGATAATCGCCATTGAGTCGCTCTACTTCAAATTCGATTTTGCTATCGCCATGGTAAAGGCTGTTAATAACATTGTCGGTTGTCGCATGGGTGCCCGTGAGTAATACATACTGGCAACCCATTGCGAGGATCTTTTCGGCACAGGCATCGGCATCTTGTTCACCGCTGAGGCGTTGGGCTTCAGGTAAATTTGGCGTTGCGATAGTCGCAAGTGGTAGTAGTTGTTTTTGTATTACTTTTACGAGTTCAGCATTAGCTAATTCGGTACCTGCGCCGGAGGCGAGCACAGGATCAATCACCAACGGTATATCCGCATGTTGTGTTGCGATGTTGGCAACGGCTTGTGCAATCTGTGCATCAGCGAGTAAGCCAGTTTTGAAAACATTGACAGAAACATCGTTAAGTATGGCATCAGTAGATGCTTGAAAAAGGCTTAACTCAACAGGTGCGACTTGTTGAACATTGACGGAATCCTGCACGGTAAGTGCGGTCACTATAGTGCAAGCATGCGCATGATTCGCTGTAATGGCTTCGATATCTGCCTGTAAACCCGCGCCACCACTAGGGTCATGACCGGAAAAACACATGACGATGGAGTGTTTGTTGTCTTGCTGTTTGGGCATATTTCAGTTTCAATAGTAACTACAGATTTAGAGAGTAGCATGGAAATAGATGCTGATATTGGGCTATAGCTTAACTTTGAAGAAAGGAATGATATTTAAATGAAGACTTATTTATGCGTAATTTGTGGCTATGTTTATAGTGAAGAAAAGGGCTGGCCGAAGGAAGGGATTGCAGCCGGTACTAAATGGGAAGATGTACCGCCAAACTGGAAGTGTCCAGATTGCGGCGCAGGTAAAGACGATTTTGAAATGATTGAAATCTAAATGAAAATAATTTTTTTAAGCTACAGCTAAAGGACATAGCGAAATGAGCGTATCTTACCCAACCATTATTGTTATTGGTTTGTTATTGTTTTTGACCGTGTTCATTATGCGGCCTGTGATGGCTGCAGAATCACCTAAGGTTGGTAGTTTTGCACCTGAATTTGACTTGCTCGATCAGAATAATAAGCAGCAGCGCTTAAAAGATTACAGCGGTAAGTGGGTTGTACTGTATTTTTATCCTAAGGATGATACGCCGGGTTGCACCAAAGAGGCCTGTAATTTTCGCGATGATTACTTCCGCATTCGTGGGTTGGGTGCAGTGGTAATGGGTGTGAGTTTGGATGATGTGAGTTCGCATCAGGAATTTGCGGAAAAATATCATCTACCTTTTTCGCTGTTATCCGACAGCAAGAAGGTCGTTGCTGAGGCATATAATGTACTTCGTGGCTTCGGCCCCGTTAGTTACTCTAGTCGCCAAACATTTATTATCGATCCAGAAGGCAAAATAGCGAAGCATTACGAAACGGTGAACCCTCGTAAGCATGCTACTGAAATTGTTAACGATCTTAAGGGTTTCATTGCTGCCTCAGTAAAGTAACCCCAATTTAAATTCATTTTACAGGTCAATTTCGTGACCGCTGTCGTAGGAAAATCTGAATTATTGACTACACTTACTCCTAAAGGGCCAGTTAGCGCCAGATACGGGGAAAGTACAGATGAACGCAGAAACGACGCAACAAATGGCACAATTGGCCAATAGTTTTTGCGCATTAGTGGAACGTTTCGACGACTGCCAGCTGGAAACATGGCTAGAAGAAATGGCTGATTTATTGCCTCGCCTGCATACTGCGGTAAGTGGTTTAGGTGGTTCTGAGAGCATGAGTGTTTACGAGCAAAATACTGATTATGATGCCCGTTTTGATCTATTTACTCGCCTATATAGTGTTCTCGGCGAACGTAACGGCTATAACTATGAATATGATGGTCTTGATGGACAGCGCTTATCAGGAACCTTGGCAGACGATATCACTGATATCTATTTTGATTTGAAGCATGGTTTGAGTATGTTGGAAAATAACCCAACTCAAGCAGCACGAGATTGGCAACACAGTTATGAATTCCATTGGCGACATCATCTCGTTGATGCAGAACGTCAACTTGGACAGATTGAAACCCAAGTTAGCCATTGATATAACTTAATTTTTAAGTATTCTAAAGACAAACGGCGATTTGTCGTCGTTTTTTGATCTAGACAAGCCTCTTCTAATATGCGAATATAAATACGAATCATTATCATTCGCATCTATTCGGGAGAACGACTATGCGTCGTCTTATTATTGCTACAGTTTGCGCACTAACAGCAACGAGCGGTTTTGCCGCAACTAACTCATCAACAGATCCGGTAAAATTTTCTGGCGATGTTCGGTTTGGCTATTTTTCTAATGATCGTGAAGATCGTAATAGAAGCCAGAACACCACAGATGAATTTCGCCTACGCATTCGTGCCGGTGTCGGCGTTAAGCTGAGCGAGACGGTATCAGCCAAGGTTCGTTTTGCTGGTCGTTATTCAACAGAAGAAAGTAATCACCCTCATTTTGAATTATTTAAGGCAATCCCTGCCGGTGATGGCCTACGTCGCGGTGATTCAACGCTCGACGAATTATTTTTAACCTACAAACCGAATGCTGATTGGAAGATTCGTGCCGGTCGCTTCCAAACCAAATTTGAGCTGGATGGTGTCGCGAAGAAATCACTGGATCGCGCTAACAGTGGCAACACTGACATTACATGGGTTGATGGCATACACGCAGAATATAAGCTCACCAATGGCTGGAAAGCGCACGGTATCTTGCAGTACAACTCAGATGAAGGCTCTACCGAGGTTCGTCGTGGACCACTTAATTTCAGTGATGACGGTAGTCGCGTCAGTGGCTTCTTTGCTTTAGAAAATAAGAAAAAATGGGGACCGATTGTACAGCGCGCTATCGACCTAACTTATTTGCCAGATGCCTTACAGGTAGATGGTAACGCAACGGGACGTATTGATGATTATTGGGCTTTAGTAGGACGGACCTCAGCACGTTGGCCACTGGGTAATTCAGGAATGAAATTCCAGTTAAGTGGTGAACTAGGTTATGCGGGTAATCGCCAAACTAAGATTGCTGCTAACACGGGTACATCGGGTAAGGTGGGTGGCAGTGCAGCACAAGTGACTTTTAACTTGGTCGACATTATTCCTCACCACAGTGTTGCTCTTGTTCTAGGGCGCGTCGAAGCGGGTTGGTTGTTGTCACCGGATTTCCGTAACAATAATACATTGATAGAAACACGTTATGTTTGGAAAATGGACAAGAAATCGAAATTGGCGATTCGCCTGCGTCAACGTGAAGACCTAGATGACATCAATGGTGCTGCACGAGATCGCGTTGATACTGACTTCTACGTTCGTTATACCCACAAGTTCTAGGGTTAAAGCGCAATTAAGATTTTGATCATCGGTCAGACAGGGTACAATGGCAGCATACGGCAAGAGAGTAATTTAGGAGTAGGTAATGGAATTTTCTAGTGCAATGGTCGACAACGACATCACCTTGACGCCAGCGGCGACAGAAGTAATGCGTAAATTATTTGATGATGTTGAAGATGACGACATCACTGCAATCCGTTTATTTGTATCTGGCGGTGGTTGTAGCGGCATGACTTATGGCATGACCTTTACGGGTGACAAGTTTGATAATGATAAAATTTATGATGCCGATGGCTTCAATGTTTATATCGATTCGGTGGCATTTAATTACCTACAAGGCGTAGAAATTGATTACGCAGAAAATGGCATGAACGGCGCGAGTTTCGTATTTAATAACGTCTTCGCTTCTACAGGTGGTTCGGGTTCTTGTGGCGGTTGTGGCGGTGCAAGCGGCGGTGGTTGCTCCTGATTAAGGGCATCATTACCGAGCAAGTTTATTATCCGCACCCTTTATGGGTGCGGTGTTGTTTCTGCCTATGAAAATCTCACCACGTTTACTCATTATTGCTCCGCACAGTAGTTACCGTATTGCGCCGTATTTACAGGCAGCGGAAAGTCTTGGGGTTGATGTCACTATCGCTTCTGCAGGTGAGCACTCACTTATCTCTGTGATCAATAAGGGCCTGCATATTAACTTTGCGGAACCCGAGCAAGCATTAGCGGGGATAATAAAAGCGGCTGAGAAAACACCCTTTGCCGGCATCCTCGGCACCGATGATATGAGTGTTGCCTTAGCAGCTAATGCAGCCAAGGCCTTAGGTCTTACACATAACCCACCTGAAGCCGCGTTGCTAGCAAGGCGCAAAGATACAGCGCGTACCTGTCTGCAAAAAAATAATGTCTTGGTTCCTGCGCATCGTCGAATTGAATTAGCCGAACCAATTACTTCTCAATTAGCCGCGCTTGAGTATCCCTGTGTTTTGAAACCACTGGCGATGTCGGGCAGTCGCGGCGTGATTCGAGTTGATGATCTTGAGTCAGCGCAACATGCGATAGCGCGCATTATTACTATCTTGCGCGAGGTCGAAGAGCCAGAAGAGGCCGCTGCGGTGTTAGCAGAAACGTTTATTGCTGGATATGAAGTAGCTTATGAGGGGCTGTTATCCAATGGTGAATTAAATACCTTGGCTTTATTTGATAAACCCGATCCACTAAATGGCCCATATTTTGAAGAGAGTTATTACATCTCACCTTCACGTTTATCTGATGATGTGCAAAAAGAAATTACTGACACAGTGGCTGCTGCTTGTCAGGCTTATGGTTTACGACAAGGGCCGGTGCATGCTGAGTTGCGTATCGATGCTAATAATAAAGCGTGGGTAATGGAGATTGCAGCGCGCACCATTGGCGGTGAGTGTGCAAGATTGGTGGAATTGGCTACGGGGCAAAAACTTGAGAAATTAGTCTTAGCTGACTTGTTGAATTTACCACTGCCGAGCATTAAATTTAAAGGTGGCGCGGGTGTGTTGATGATCCCCATTCCAAGGGCGGGAATCTTACGGCGTATTGAAGGAATCACGGCTGCGCGTTCAGTAAAAGGAATTGAAGAAGTGGTTATCAGTGTCCGAGATGGGCATGAGTTAGTACCACTGCCGGAAGGTTCAAGCTATCTAGGATTTATTTATGCGATTACTAACTCCGCAGCGGAGGCTGAGTCGGCATTAAGAGAGGCACATCGTCATCTAAATATTGTCACTGCACCGCTGTTTAAAATAGCCGGTGCACCAAGCTAAGGTTTATTTCTTGCCGCCACCGCCGCCAGCATTAAAACCAGGAGGTAGATCGCCTGCATCGCCTTCGTCAAAGAAGAAACCAACCATGCCTTTTTCAATGATCTCAAAGCTGCGTGGATCAGCCGTGCTCAAAGCATTTTCATTCATGATGGTAGTAAGTCGCTCAAGCCATTGCTTCCAACCTTCAGCTGAAACATTTTCGTAGATGCGCACACCTAGTTCGCCTGGGTAAGGATTGCTTTCAAGTCCTTCAGCTTCGCGCTTGAGGACAACACATTGGACTATTCTTGTCATGTTACTTTCCTGTTCGATATCTTGCGGACTAATTCTGGGCGGGGAGTATAACGAAAAAACCTCTCAAGGGTGATCGAGGTTTTAATTACCCCTTTTCTAGAAAGGTTTTACCGAGGCGAGAATAATAATCGCAACAAGGATAAGAACAGGAAGCTCGTTAAACCAGCGATAATAAACATGCCCATGTTTATTGCGATCATCGCGGAAGTCCCGCACTAGCTTGCCGCAGTAAATATGGTAAACCACCAATACTGCAATCAGTGCCAATTTGGCATGTAGCCAACCACTATTCGCATAAGCAGCCCATGCATAATCAGATAACATCCAGAAACCGAAGATGAGTGTTAGGATCGCACCTGGGGTCATGATGCCGTAGAACAATTTACGTTCCATTACTTTGAAACGTTCGTTACTGATTTTGTCATCGCTCAGGGCGTGATAGACAAATAGGCGCGGCAAATAAAACAGTCCAGCAAACCACGTCACCATAAAAATGAGATGCAATGCCTTAAGCCACATTAGAGTGCTGCCTGTTGTGGTTTTAACATGGTCTCAATTCGTGTGGTGAGTGATGCCATATCGAGATCGCCAATCTTTTTCAAAACAATGCGACCGTCGGGAGAAATTAAGAATGTTGTCGGTGTTAGTTTTATACCGCCAAAGGCACGGCTAGCACTGCCGTCGATATCCATCGCAATCCGATAAGGTAGTTTGCGACGATTAACGAATTCAGTAACGTGATTCGGTGGATCATAGGCCATTGAAACACCAATAATAGTCAGCCCCTTTTTCGCAAGTTTGTTATGTAGCTCAACGAGATGAGGAATTTCTTTAATACAACCGGTGCATGAAGTCGCCCAGAAAGTGATGAGTACCGGTTTGCCTTTGAGTGACTGCAACGTTAATGGTTTGTTATCGAGTGTGATGAATTTGAGTTCAGGTGCCGTGCCAATACCTGCAGGTGAAAACCAGACGTAGCCGAGCAGGCCAAGAATAGCGACGGCAATAACAGTGATGAAGGTATCTTTGATTTTCATAAAATTTATATAACGCAAATAATTGTTTAGGACGAAGGCGGGGAAATCTTTTCCGCGGTTGATTCACCGGCAGCCGGTATCGTGGTGTTTATTGTTACCGGCGGCTCATCAATCATACCGAGCTTGCGACCAAGCCAGCGGAATAGTCGTTTAAGTGTGCGCCACAATTTAGGCAGCAACCACGCAACCAGCAGAATAAACACAACTAAGGCAGCAATAAATAACTCAGGATGATTCAGCGCAGCCCAAAGTCCGCCAAACACCGCGGCATCTTCAGCAATGGAGGCAGTCCAATTTGTCACTGGTTCAGGTGAGGTGTTGATCATTACTCGTGATCCGGATTTCGCTAAATGCGAGCCGGTTGCCAAGGTACCACCCAGTATAAAGGCGGTGAGTTCGATAGCAGGAGTGACGTCACCGACGGCAGCAGCAGCCAACATCGCGCCAGCAGGAATACGAATGAAGGTATGAATGGCATCCCAGCCGGTATCAACGCCGGGAATCTTATCGGCGAAGAATTCAACGCAATACATAAAACCAGCAGCGGTCATGACTAATGGATTGCTGAGGATTTCCATATCGGCAGGTAGGTTCATATCACCGGTGGAGCCCATCCAGCCGAGCATAAACATTGCTGCATACAAGTTGATGCCGCTAGCCCAAGCGACACCCATGGTCAGTGCAATAATCTCAACCGTTTCCATTTGTTATCCTGCGTAGTTTTTTGTACGTCACGTTGTTGGACAAGTCTAGCGTGTTTGGGTCGCATTAGAAAATGCTGCTTAGTCTATTTATCCGGTTTTTCGCTGGTCTCAGCAGGCTTGTCGGTAGCCAAGAAGGGCAGGGCCATGGCTTCATAGATAGCCTCGGGACAAACGAACTTTGATGTACCCTGTGCAATTAAGGCCGTGAGCATCAACGGCAGTAGCATGCCGTTATTGCCGGTCATTTCGAGGACGATAACAAAGGCAGTGATGGGTGTTTGTACTACGCCCGTGAAGTAGCCAACCATACCGAGCAGCACAATGGCCTCGATGGGAATCGTAGTAAACCATTGTGCAAAAAAGGCACCCATACCCGCACCGGTCGCCAGTGATGGAGCAAAAATGCCACCGGGTATGCCACTCAAATAGGAAATAAAAGTAGCAAGTAGCTTCATGAGCGGATAGCTGGCGTCGAGTTCACCTTCGCCAGTAATGAGGAGTCGTGCTTCATCATAGCCCGTGCCGTAGGTACTGCCGCCTGAGAATATGCCAATAACAGCGATACCTAGTCCACAAATGAGGGCGATGCGTAGTGGAAACTTACTATGCCAAGGAGCTAGTTTGCGGGTGCTGCAGATCAGTCCACGGCTGAATAGGCCACCCAGCCCGCCGCCTAGTACGCCACAGACCAACACGGCCAACCAACTAGAACTGAGCGGCAAACTGGCATCGCTGACACCAAAATAGGTATAAGGGCCTTGTATGGCAACAGCGGTGACACCGGCAATAACGACGGCAGTGAGGATGGTGCCGCTGGTGCGTTGTTCGAAGGAACGGCTCATTTCTTCAATGGCAAAGACGATACCCGCAAGTGGCGTGTTAAAGGCAGCAGCAACACCGGCTGCACCACCCGCTAAGATTAGGCCGCGATCCATAAAGTGTTGGGGGAATTTCGCCAGATTACCGAATGAAAACATGATTGCCGCACCGACATGCACGGTTGGGCCTTCACGACCAATTGAGGCACCGCCTAACAAGCCAAGTAGGGTCAGAATGATCTTACCCGCAGCAATACGTAGCGAGAGCAACGCGGCGCGTGCGCCATGATCACGCATACTAAGAGCTGCAATGGATTGCGGGATACCACTGCCTTGTGCGCCGGGGAAAAAACGCCGTGTTAACCAAGCGACGAACACGAGTAGTAGCGGTGTGACAATTAGCGGTAAATAAGGAGAAATGGCAAGAATACGTTTGAATAGGCCATGGGTGTGTTCGCTGGCAACGGCAAACAGTGTTGCGGCGATGCCGACCAAGATGGCGCTAAACCAGAATACTAATTGGATCTTCCATGTCGTGGTGCAAAGGACTTTATTTCGCAATGTTTGCAGAGTTGACCGCACCAGTGATATTCCAGCTATTTGAAAAAAAGAATCTTAGCATATGTCAGCCATAGCTTGAGGTGGGGTGGTCATTTGCGGGTAAATATAAGCTGAAATTGCATACTGGAAATACTATTACACTATTTAAGGATATTCTTATAAAGTAATATGAAATCAATGACTTGACGAAGGGTTATTGATTCGATAGATTACACGCAGTCAAAAAACTGGTTCCGCCCACACAGGAAAGTGAGCAAGCAGCAAAAACAATAATAAGACTACAAATAATAATAAAAAGATAAAAATGCAGACTCTGCGGCTTCGGCCGCTTTTTTTTGTCTGTAATATACCCAGATATATTGCCATGATCGGCGAAGCTAGGCTTCACTCTGGGCTCATACATGCCTATTATGCTGTTCCGTGAATTAATAAATTAGACGCAGACACAAACATGAAAAAAATTAAGGCAGGCATTGTAGGTGGCACCGGTTACACAGGCGTGGAGTTGTTGCGTCTATTAGCTTTGCACCCGAACATTGAATTACAGGCGATCACCTCACGTGGCGAAGCAGGAACGGCCGTTGCTGATATTTTCCCGAGCCTGCGGGGTCATGTTGATCTCGTTTTTATCGCGCCGGATGACGCTAAGTTAGAAGAGTGTGATGTGGTATTTTTTGCTACGCCAAATGGTGTGGCAATGCAGCATACCCCAGCTTTACTGAAAGCCGGTGTGCGGGTTATTGATCTTGCTGCTGATTACAGAATCAGCGACGTGGCGGTGTGGGAGAAGTGGTACGGCATGACACATGCTAGCCCTGAGCTAATCGCCGATGCCGTATATGGTTTGCCGGAAGTAAATCGTGAAGCGATTAAATCGGCACAGCTGTTGGCGAACCCCGGCTGTTACCCAACAGCAAGTCAGCTAGGTTACTTGCCGCTGATTGAAAATAATTTAATTGAAGTAACAGGTTTGATTGCAGATTGTAAATCAGGTGTCAGTGGTGCCGGTCGTTCTGCAAGTGTTGGCATTCTCATGAGCGAGGTGAATGAAAGCGTTAAGGCTTACGCCGTGCCCGGTCATAGACACTTGCCTGAGATTCAGCAGGGCTTGGAAATTGCCGCGGGTAAAGAAGTGGGTCTTACCTTTGTTCCGCACCTTATGCCGATGACCCGAGGTATTCATTCGACTTTGTATGCGAAGTTACTAAAAACAGATGTTGATTTGCAAAAGGTATTTGAAGATAGATACGCAGATGAACCTTTTGTTGATGTATTGCCGGCGGGTAGTCATCCAGAAACCAGAACAGTGCGGGGCGTTAATACTTGCCGGATAGCAGTGCATCGGCCACAAGACGGCGACACAGTTGTTGTTTTGTCAGTGATTGATAATTTGGTTAAAGGCGCAGCGGGACAAGCCATACAGAATCTTAATATTATGTTTGGTTTAGAAGAGCAAACAGGTTTGCAAGGAATTGGCTTACTGCCTTAATGCAATGAAACTTTCTCCTCAACTAGTTGTTCATGAGCGTGATCCGATTAAACGCGGTTTATTGATCGCGCTTATTATTTTTGTGACGATGGCCTCAGGTTATTTGCTTTATGACTATGGCCACTCACGTTCTGATTATGATTTTACGGCTTTGCAGGTTCAGCGTGGTGAATTACAAGATGAAATAAATCGACTACTCACGCAAGTAGAAAACACGCGTGATGATCTAGTAGCAAATCAGCGTAGTACAGAAATTGAGAAGTTGGCTTATGCTGAAGTGAATTCGTCGTTAGGTGAATTGCAGTCGGAAATATTAGAGCTAAAAGAAGAAGTGGCTTTTTATCGAAGTATTGTTGCACCGCGCGAATCAAGCCGTGGTCTGCGTATTCAGAAATTTGATATCGTTGCTCTTGGACAGAAAAATAATTTTCGTTATAAATTAGTTCTTACACAAGTAATTAAGAACACGCGAATTACTCGCGGTAATGTCGTCATGCAGATAGAAGGAGTTAATGGCGGAAAGTCAAAGCAAATCAATTTGACATCGCTGTCTGCCAAGGCGCAGAAAAAACTAGATTTTCGTTTTAAATATTTCCAAAGCTTTGAAGGCGACCTTGTGCTACCAAAAGGTTTCATACCCAGCCGAGTACATGTAAAAGTGTCTTCAAACCGCGTTACCTTAGAAAAAACGTTTGCATGGCCAACGGGTTTATTTAAAACATCCGCATTATGATTTTAAATGGGCAAAAGAAATTTTGTTTTTTTTCTCTACTTCTCTTTCTGGTGCTATCGAGTACTGTATCAGCACAAATGAGTGTTGCCGATGTCTGTAAGAAAACCTCTAAAAAATTAGCCAGCGTAAGTTATAAAGAATGTTCTATTGGTTTGGAACTTACTGGCGCTGAGTCTGTTCAGGGTATACCTATTTTAATCAAGGAATACCCGCCACTTCCGCCACGTAAACCACAGGCACGTGTACTCGTTATCGGCGGTATTCATGGTGATGAATATTCATCGGTGAGCGTGGTATATAAATGGTTGAGCAAGTTGGAGCGATATCATTCTGGTTTATTTCATTGGAAGGTTGTCCCATTATTAAATCCAGATGGTTTGTTGAGAAAGAAATCACAACGCATGAATGCCAATGGTGTTGACCTTAATAGAAATTTCCCAACACGTGATTGGCATGAGCAAAGCGAGCATTACTGGGTTAAGCGAACGCGACGTAACCCTCGTCGATATCCAGGTAAAGATCCGCTAAGTGAACCAGAAACACGTTGGTTATATAACTTGGTTAAAGAATTTAAACCCGATGTGATTGTTGCCGTGCATGCACCTTATGGCGTATTAGATTTTGACGGTCCACCAAGGCCACCGAAGCGTCTTGGTCAGTTGTATCTTAATTTATTAGGAGCTTATCCTGGTTCGTTAGGAAATTACGCGGGTGTTGAGCAAAACATTCCAGTGATTACGATTGAGTTAAAGCACGCGGGGATCATGCCATCGCGAAAAGAGATATCGCATATCTGGGTAGACATGGTGCGATGGTTACGAAGCAACACACCGCGTAAAAAAGAAAAACCAGTGCAACAATTAGTTACACCTGCAACCGATCAAGCAGGGCCTTCGTAAACAATACGCCATTGCTGTTGATTATCTTTTTGCCAGTAAAGACGTTTATTACCCACCTTATTATAGTTGCTACTGCGATAATCTTGTTGGAAAGAAAATTCCAACATGTTATCGACACCGGGGTAACGGAAAATATTTACATTACTTAGATTTACTTTTATAAATGATTTTCGAGCATTAACTTTGGTTTTGTGGTCAGACCAATATTTGTAGTTCTTTTTACCACTACGAAATTTAGATTCCGAGTAGTGTGATAAATAACGTCTGGTGTCTAAACTTTCCCAATCTTGTTGCCAATCTTGGCTTAAACCTTCAAGCTGTGCTTGTTGTGTATTCCATTCGTTACGCTCAAGCCAGTTAATTTTTCGCGTGATAATAACAGGGCTAGTGCCGGCATTAACAAATGAACGCAGTAAGGTGAAGTCTTCGTTGCTCAGAGCAACACAGCCATCACTCGCAAGCGGTGGGCGGCTGTAAGTATCAATCGGTGTGCCGTGCAACCAAATGCCATGACCGGTTTTACCTAAGCGATAATCCCAACGGTTGGGATAGTTGATAGGGAATGCACCCGTGCCATAAAAATCAGGCAATTTTTTATCTTCGATAAAGCGTGTGACCTTATATACACCGATGGGTGTTTTCTTATCACCTTCAATAAATTTGTCAGCGCCTTTTTTTCCAATCGAAACGTAAAAATCTTTAACCAGCGTAGGTATTCCCTCTATATTTCTAAAAACATATAAGCGCGCACGATCTAATTCAACGACGATGACATGTTTGGTTTTGTCAGATAATTTAACAATGCTGGCGGGTATTGAGGTTTTGTTTGGCGGCATTGCGAAATGTGCGAGTCGTTGCTTTGCTTCGCTACGTAATCCATCTAGCAGTTTGCCTTTTGCTTTAGGGTGCGCGCCAAAACTATTAAGAGGTTGTGCCTTGGCTAATAATAAATCGGCATAGACAAGTTGCGCTAATTTGAAATTAGGATTTTCGGCAACTAATTTTTCAATGCGTAGTAATGCGGGATCTAGACCTTGCTGTGATAGATCGTCAATCGCTTGAATTAGACTTTCTTCATAACGATCCTGCGTGTGCGTATCGATAGCAAATACAGCACTTGGTAGTGCCGCAATTAATAGGCTGGTAAGGATTCTAGCGGCTGTTTTCATGAGGCGGTGTATTCGTCGAGAATTTGCCAACTACCATCTATCTTTTCTAACAACAGTGTTTTTATTACCGCGTCATGGAAGCTGTTTGATTGGTAATCTTGCTTAAAGGTTAAACGCGCAGTGCGTTCTGATAGCAACGTTACTTTTGGCGACTGAATAGAAATGCGAATGAAAGCCGGTTTGCGTAAACGGATGCGTCGATCTTGTTCCCAGCGTTGTCTTGAGTAACCATTAGGTGGGCTAAAACGGGTCGCATAGTACGCAAGGTAGGCATCACTATTTTGTGCAGACCAAGCATTTGACCAACCCAGAATGGTGTCGATAATTAGTTCCGTTTCGTTCGGTTTCTTAGTAATGGTTACGGGTTTAGTGACAGCGGCAGCCGGTTTGATTTTAACTACAGCAACTGGATTCTTAGCCAAGGGAAGATTAGCAGTAATTTTTTCAGCGGGTAGATCTAATTTATTAATCGTCTTAAGCGCAAGTACGGTTGGTTTGTTTTTATTTTCAAGTGCCAGCGCTTTGGAGTAGGCGTTGTTCGCCATACGTGAATAAATATCATTTAGATTTTCATAAGCCGTCGCATAACTTGCGTGTGTCTTTAGCGCAGCAAGCAGGGAATCTTGCGCCAGCTCATAATTTCCTTGTTTGGCGTATAAGGCGGCAAGGTTGTTATATGCTTCAGGTGACTTAGGATATTTACGATTGAGTAATTTGTAAGTTTTAATTGCATCGTCAACACGGCCAATACGTTCAAGTGTCATGGCTTTGAGAAAAAGGGCTTGTTGATGCGTGGCCTGTTTTGCCAAGATGGCATCAATTTTTTCCAGTGTTTCGCCAAAACGTTGCTCATCAAAGAGTTGTTGGGCGCGACCAATATCAGCATGGGCGATCAAGGGCAGGCAAATTAAACCTAGTAGTAATGCGAATTTTTTCATTCTTTTAGCGTCTTTCCGTTGAACGTCTTATATAGATAGGCGGTATTCTTGCACAAGGCCTAGTCATGATGCCAGTTTCTGTGCATTTCTATTGCCCTAACAAGATGTGATGATGTTGGCAGTCTCGACGAACAGGGCTTGCGGGCGTCAGCAAAAGCGCATAATGTCTACCTATAAAATAAAGGCAGATGTAACACGTCTGCCGTGGGGAGTATTAAAGATATGATCGGCAGCAGTAAAAAACGTAAATCTATGAATGTAGAGACTTTAATCGGTCAAAACACTGAAATAACCGGTGATATCTACTTTTCTGGAGGCCTGCATATCGACGGCGTTATAAAAGGTAATGTCATTGCGAAAGAAGGCTCCTCATCAGTGCTGCGATTAAGTGAGCATGGTCGTATTGAAGGCGAAGTGCGTGTACCAACTATTAATCTAAATGGTTGTGTAACGGGTGATGTACATGCGAGTCAAGGTGTTGAATTAGCTAGCAATGCACGCGTTAACGGCAATGTTTATTACCAATTGATTGAAATGGCAATGGGCGCTGAAGTAAATGGCAACTTATTGCACGAGTCAGAAGTACGCCAGCCGGTTAGTAAGAAGGTGAATGTGCAACAACCGCCAGTGATGAATAAGTTGGTAGAAGAATCCTGAGTAATTTGCTCGGGAATGTTTCCTCATAATTAAGAATCTGCTAATATATACCTCAAGATAAGCTTAGCGATGCCTTTCATAGGCGAGGTTCGACATGACAACAGATTCCTCAGAATTAATTTTTAGCAGTAATGCTGCCAACAAGGTCAAGGCCTTGATGGAAGAAGAAGGTCGCGATGACCTTAAATTACGGGTATTTATTACCGGTGGTGGCTGCTCTGGTTTTCAATACGGTTTTGATTTCGCTGAACAAGTGAATGATGGTGATATCATCGTAGAAACAGATGGCGTTAGTCTTGTTGTTGATCCAATGAGTATTCAGTACCTCGAAGGTGCAACAGTCGATTACGTTGAAAATCTTGAAGGCGCGCGTTTTATTATTAACAACCCGAATGCCACTACGACCTGTGGTTGTGGTTCTTCTTTCTCGATGTAAC
>JAGLUW010000040.1 GCA_023134145.1 Sulfuriflexus sp.
GGAACGTACTTACCTGATAAAGAAACCGACTCACCCGTTTTAGGGTTACGGCCAATACGAGGTGGACGAAAATGTAATGAGAAACTACCAAAACCACGTATCTCAATACGGCTACCCGTAGCAAGCGATTGACTCATTTGTTCAATCAATGTTTTAACGGCTAATTCAACATCTTTGTATGGAAGTTGATTCTGCTTACGTGCAAGGACTTCAATCAATTCTGATTTTGTCATTGTTTTGATTCCCGCTTTTATTATTAGGAGTAAATTCCGGCGTAACCTATATAGAGTATAGACTACGCCGGCAAATACTTATTACTTATTTATTTTTTATTTTCCATCTGTTCTTTGAAGATATCACCTAATGTGGTCTTCGTAGAATCTTCGTTGCTGCCGTAATCAGATACAACTGCTGCTTCATCATCTGATTCTTTCGCTTTCAGTGAAAGTGAAATAACGCGACCTTTACGATCTACACCAACAAATTTCGCTTCAAGTTCATCACCAGCTGTTAACACAGTGCGCGCATCTTCAACGCGGTCACGTGCTAAATCAGAAGCGCGGATGTAACCTTCTACACCTTCACCTAGATCAACACTTGCGCCCTTCGCATCAACTTCAACGATAGTGCCCTTCACTGTGCTGCCCTTAGTGTGTTCTGCAACGTAGTTAGAGAATGGGTTTTGTTCCATTTGTTTGATACCAAGCGAAATACGTTCACGCTCAGGGTCAACAGAAAGAACCACTGTTTCCAGATCTTCACCCTTCTTATAATTACGTATAGCCTCTTCTCCAGTAAGATTCCAGCTAATATCAGAAAGATGTACTAATCCGTCGATACCACCGTCCAAACCAAGGAAGATACCAAAGTCAGTAATTGACTTAATTGTGCCGATAACCTTGTCATTCTTGTTATGGCTAGAAGCGAAGTCTTCCCAAGGGTTAGACTTACACTGTTTCATACCCATTGAGATACGACGACGTTCTTCGTCGATATCAAGAACCATCACTTCAAGCTCATCACCTAATTGAACAACTTTAGATGGGTGAATGTTCTTGTTGGTCCAATCCATTTCTGAAACGTGAACCAAACCTTCAACACCGGATTCGATTTCAACGAAACAACCGTAGTCAGCAATGTTTGTAACCTTACCAAACAGGCGTGTGCCTTCTGCGTAACGACGTGCGATGTCAACCCAAGGATCTTCGCCAAGTTGTTTAAGGCCAAGTGATACACGGCTCTTTTCTTTGTCGAACTTAAGAATTTTAACGTCGATTTCGTCACCAACATTAACGATTTCACTTGGGTGCTTAATGCGCTTCCAAGACATATCTGTAATGTGTAGCAGACCATCAATACCGCCAAGGTCAACGAACGCGCCGTAATCAGTTAGGTTCTTAACAACACCCTTAATAGACTGACCTTCTGCCATGCTCGCGAGTAATTCATCACGCTCTGCACTAGATTCTGTTTCAACAACGGCACGACGTGAAACAACCACGTTGTTACGTTGACGATCAAGTTTGATAACCTTAAATTCAAGTGGCTTACCTTCGAGGTAAGTTGTGTCACGTACTGGACGAACATCAACCAATGAACCAGGTAGGAAGGCACGGATATCCATAACTTCAACTGTGAAACCACCTTTAACCTTACCAGTGATAACACCAATAACTGTTTCTTTGCTTTCACTTGCTGCTTCAAGTTTGATCCAAGCAACATTACGTTTCGCTTTTTCACGAGATAGTTTGGTTTCACCATAACCATCTTCGACGGCATCGAGAGCAACTTCGACTTCGTCACCAATTTGGACTTCAATATCTCCGTTTACATCACGGAATTGTTCTGTAGGGATAACGCCTTCAGACTTTAAACCTGCATGGACGATGACGAAATCATCATTCACATCCATAACCAGACCCATAATAATGGCGCCCGGACGCATTTTATCGTTACTTAATAAACTCTCTTCAAAGAGTGCTGCAAAAGATTCGCTCATGAAATTTACCTGAAAAATAGTACATTACCGTGCCGAAATTAAAGGAGGTCGGGCATCAGTCTGCGCACAAATAGAATAGGTGCTTTGGACTGAACGGTGTTACCTCATAAAACTGGAGAACTTAAAACTTAAATAGCATTACACGTTAAATTGCGTGCAGCACTCCAGTACCTGTTTTACAACTTCATCAATCGTTAATGCTGTTGTATCAATTTCTACTGCATCATCGGCGGCTTTGAGTGGTGAGATACTTCGCTCCGTATCTCGCAGATCGCGGCTTTCAATGTCCTGCAAAAGATGTGCGACAGTAACATCAAATCCCTTCTCTTTCAACTGTTTATAGCGTCTTTCCGCTCTAGCTTCCGCACTCGCAGTAAGGAAAATCTTCACCTCGGCGGCAGGAAAAACCGTGGTTCCCATGTCGCGTCCATCAGCCACAAGACCAGGTTCTTGGGAAAAGGCACGCTGTCTTGCCAACAAAGCGGTTCGAACTTTGGGTAATGCCGCCACAATTGAGGCCATTTTACCGGTTTCTTCGGTGCGTAAAATATCATCAACAGCCTCACCTTCGAGTAAAACAGTCCCTTTTGGGGTGAATTCGACGTCTAAATGCCCCGCCAAAGTCTCTAACGAGGTTTCATCGTCCAATTCGAGGCTGTGATGTTGAGCGGCTAGTGCCAATAAGCGATATAGAGCGCCACTGTCTAAATATTTCCAACCCA
>JAGLUW010000005.1 GCA_023134145.1 Sulfuriflexus sp.
CGAGGTATTTTCTCTAAATATTCTCTGAATCCCCTGTATCGCAGTATTTTTGTTATCCTATCCGGCTTATTAGGAAGGATCTGGGAATTTCTACATGAACGAATATTTACCTGGGCTTGAAGGCGTTCCAGCCACAAAGTCCAACATCTCCGATATTGATGGTGAGCGCGGCATATTGTCGTATCGCGGCTATTCTATTGAACAGCTCGCTGAACACAGCACTTTCGAAGAAACCACCTTATTACTACTCGACGGCATGTTGCCAACATCGGCTGAATTAGCCGAGTTTGATGGTGAGCTACGCCGGAATCGAGTCGTTCAATATCACGTTCGTGAACTGATGAAGACCTTGCCGTCGACAGGACATCCGATGGAAATGCTGCAAACTGCCGTGGCGAGTTTGGGTATGTTTTATCCCGGTAATGAATGCCTGACTGGCAGTGATGTTTGTGATGACCTTGGTTACGTACACCGCATGACGGTGAAGATTATTGCTCGCATGGGCACCATCGTGGCGATGTGGGAACACATCCGTAAGGGCTATGACCCAATTCCGCCACGTGATGATCTGACTTATGCTGAAAACTTTCTCTATATGCTTAACGGCAAAGAGCCAACACCTGAAATGGCACGGATTCTCGATGTTTGTTTAATCTTGCATGCTGAACACACGATTAATGCATCCACCTTCTCTATGTTGGTGAGTGGCTCAACCTTAGCAACACCGAATAGCGTCATGGCCTCAGCCATTGCGACACTTTCTGGTCCACTTCATGGTGGCGCGAATGAACGGGTTCTCGAAATGTTGGCTGAAATTGGTTCACCAGACAAAGCCGAAGCCTATGTTGATGAGAAGTTAAAGAACAAAGAAGTTATCTGGGGCATGGGTCACCGCGAATACAAAACCAAAGATCCACGTGCGACCATTTTGCAGAAACTGGTTAAAGATTTACTCGAGTCACGTGATGGCCATGTTAATCAAACATTTGAAACGGCGATGGCAGTTGAAAAAGCCGCTGAAGAAAGATTGGCCAGCAAAGGCGTTTACGCTAATGTCGATTTCTATTCAGGTATTCTCTATCAGGCAATGGGCATACCAACGGATCAATTCACCGCCATCTTTGCGATTTCTCGTTCAGCGGGTTGGTTAGCGCATTGGCGTGAACAATTACGCGGCAACCGTATCTTCCGACCGACACAGGTTTATACCGGTGAACCGGCACGAGATTATGTGCCGTTAGATAAGAGATAAAAGAAGCCCCACCTAGTGGGGCTTTTTATTATTGCGAAAAGCATTATAGATGGCGTGCCGACGCTGCTTAAAAGAATTTTATAGTTAGATATTTATAAGTTTTGAATTGAAACATGGTGTGTAACTCATAGAACCCTGCGGGTTCTCCCTAGAATCTCTTCGAGCTTCATTGTAAGTATCTCAACCATCTCCGATGGTTCGAGGCAAAAACCCAAATCAACAAAGACAGATAAAAACCTTTGGGAGGACGTCTTGCCGATCTGGGTATCTCAATCAGGCAGCTAGGGACGGAGTGTCTGCCCAAGCTGGAATAGCGTCCAGCCGTTCCAGCCATGCGACGAGATTCGGGTATTTTCTGAACGGCACTTTTGCCGTGTCGAAGAATTCAGAAAATCCGGCGACGGAGAAGTCAGCCAGTGTGAGTTTGCTACCGAGTATAAAATCTTTATTAGCTAGGTGAGCATCAAGCAGTATTGCGTGTTTATGAAAATCTTCTGTCGCAGCCGCTACTTTTTCAGCATCGGGTTCACCAATTTTTAAAACACACTTGAGCATGTTTTCAAAAACTATTGTGCCTGCTGCACGGTTAAAATGGTTTTGTTCCCAAAATTGCCAACGGTGAATATCAGCACGTTGCTGAGGATCAGTTGGGTAGAAATCAGTGTTATCAGCATGATCAGCAATGTATTGCATGATGGCGTTCGATTCCCAAAGTAGAAAGTTGCCATCTTCGAGAACGGGCACCATGCCGTTGGGGTTTAGGGCATTAAATTCGGGTGTAGCAAGTTCGCCAGCGAATATATTGAGTTCGTTTATTTGTATATCGAGTTTTAGATAGTTAATGACAGCGTGTACTTTGCGGCAGTTTGGTGAGCCGTTAACAGTGTAGAAATTCATCGTATCTCTCCTTGATGTTGTCTGTTTTATTTTGTTACTTGCATATATGCAAGTAACTAACTATGATATTGTTGTCATATGAGTAAAAAGCCTCCAACCAAGAGTGAAACGGATTGCCTGAGATCAATGTGTCCGGTCTCTAGTGTGTTGGATATTCTTGGTGATAAATGGACGCTCTTGGTCGTCCGAGACATGTTATTGCTGGGCAAACGACGTTATAACGAGCTGGTTGATTCTGCCGAGGGTATACCGACTAATATATTGGCAGACAGGTTGAAGCGCCTTGAAGCATCAGAGGTTATTGAGAAGACGCCGTATCAGGAAAAACCACTTCGTTATGAATATCGTTTAACCGCCAAAGGTAAGGATTTATTGCCACTGATTAAAGAGCTCGCCGTCTGGGGTAATAAATATATCGAGGGAACGATGGTGCCACCGCCAGGGTTTCTGGACCCTAAATAAAGTTTAACCGAGCGCCGCACCGGGGTAGATACCACCGAGCACAACAGGATGAGTCGCACCTGTAACCGAAGGCAGGTTGCCCGGTTGAATCGCTAAGGTTTGTTGAGCGAGCCAGGCAAAACCAATCGCCTCCATGGCATCGGGATCAATTCCATAATCTTCACTAGAACGAATTTGTTGATGTTCGAGTAAACATTGCAGGCGAAACATCAGCGCGGTGTTATGAACGCCACCGCCACAAATAATAATGCTCTTTGCTTCGGCGGCGTATTTTTGAATTGCTTCGCTAATGCTCACAGCAGTTAATTCACAGAGACTCGCTTGAACGTGTTTTCTGACGAGACGTTTCTTGAGTCGTTTCAAATGACGTTCTAACCAACGTAGGTTAAATAATTCGCGGCCGGTTGATTTTGGTGGCGGTAATTTAAAGAATTTATCGCGTAAGAAACGTGTCAGCAGATCGGTATTCACCGTACCACTTGCAGCCCATTTTCCACCTTCGTCATAATCTTTGCGTAGGCAGTTTTGAATGTAGGCATCCATTAAGACATTGCCAGGGCCGGTATCAAAACCAATCACGGGTTCATCTGGATCGGCGGGTAATACGGTGATGTTAGCCATGCCACCAATATTCACAACAACGCGTGTTTCATCGCTGACACGAAGCATGGCGTTATGAAAGCTAGGCATTAACGGTGCGCCTTGCCCACCAGCAGCAAGATCACGACGACGGAAATCGGCAACGGTAGTGATACCTGTCAATTCAGCCAGAGTATTAGGATCACCAATCTGTAATGTATAAGGTGTTTCATCATTAGGTGCATGACGAATAGTTTGCCCATGACTACCGATAGCTGAAACGTCATTGGCGGCCAGAGATGCTTGAGAGAGCAGTGCGTTAACCGCATCAGCCGCTTGTTGTGCCCACTGCACATCGGCAATTGCCATGCGTTTGATTTCACCTGCACGACTTCTATTCAAGGATAAAAGTGTGTCACGCAGTTCAGTGGGTAGGGCCTGGCTATGGCTAGCAATTAACTTTGGGTAGTTACTGTCAAACTCGACTAAGGCTACATCAATTGCATCAAGGCTAGTGCCAGACATTAAGCCGATAAAACGTTCAGTCACGTGTGCACCCTCCTGAAGTTTGTGATGAGACTATTGCGAATGCCTTAAGGGGCAAGGGCAATTTCGATGCGTCTTAGGCCATCAAGTTGGGCTATTAGACCACGCGTTTGATTTAGAAAATCTTTTTTGTAACGTTTGTTGATCGACGTTGCGCTCGGTAGCTTAACCGTAAGTGGATTACGATGCGCACCATTTAGGCGGAATTCATAATGTAGGTGTGGACCAGTTGAACGGCCGGTTGTGCCTACATAGCCAATGACCTGGCCTTGTTTTACTTTGCCTCGTGCTTTGCGGTCGTAGCTGGAAAGGTGAGCGTACAGGGTGCTGTATTTCCCGCCATGACGAATGATAATGGTTTTGCCATAGCCACCCTTACGGGCACGGTGAATGATCTTGCCATCGCCGGTTGCGCGTACTGGTGTGCCACGTTTCGCAGCATAGTCGACACCTTTATGCAGGCGCGTGCGATTTAGTACCGGGTGATGACGGCGTCCAAAACGTGAGCTGATGCGACGAAAATCAACGGGACTACGTAAAAAGGCTTTACGCATATTTTTCCCGGCTGGAGTGTAGTAGTCGGCACGATTATCTTTAGCCGCATAACGAACAGCACGGTAACTACGGCCACGGTTAACAAATTCGGCAGCGAGAATATTACCGTGGCGAATCTTTTCGCCATCAAGGTATTGCTCTTCATAAACAACGTGGAAGCTATCGCCACGGCGTATATCTAATGCGAAATCGATATCCCAACCAAAAATACCCGCGAGTTCCATAATTAGGCTTTGTTCAAGACCGGCTTTCTTCGCATCAAGAAACAGTGAATCGCGAATCTTGCCATTGACATAGGCGACACGAATATTAGGTTTACGAACAACCTGTTTTGCGGAGTAACCTTTGGCGCTGCGGTTTACTTGTAATGATTTGAATTTGGTTATTTCATGTACCAAGCCAGTAAATTTACCTTGCTCAGCAAATGATAAGCGAATGTGTTGGCCTGGGCGTAGGTTGCGTAAACCTTTAGTTACTTTACCTAAGGCAATAATGTCATAGACATCGCGGGCACTGATTTTATTGCGCGAGAAAATGGCTGCAAGTGTGTCGCCTTTGCGAACCTTGATGCGTTTCTGAGCGACTTGCTTTGCTGGTGCCGCTTTGGTCTTCACCGCAAGCGCACTGATTCGTGGGTCTTGCTTGTGTATCGGCAACTTGAGCTGCTGCACTACGCGTGTAGATATTTCTGTGTTTGGAAGTGCAAGCGCTTGTTCTGAAATGGCTGCTTCTGAGTCGTCAGAAACAAGAGCTGAGACCACAGTCAGGCCTACCAAAAGAGAAAGCGTGGCAAGGACGATCTGGCGTCTGTTTAGGAGTTTGACGAACGTTTTGTTCGCGGACTCGCGCAACTTATAGTCACGCTTGATAAATGAGCGATAATTCACGGATTTCATTAGTTTTTTATTGTCGAGGCAACGATAGCGGTTATCCGGCAGTGGGTCAATAGCCTTCTATATATAGAGTAAGGATCAATAATGTTCTGTGAACTGCGCCACACTGCGCGGCTGTGGTAACCTTGCGCCACAAAAAAATGAATTAATCCCGAGGTTGGAATGACAGCAGTAGCCGATGCACTTGCCATTATTAAGCGTGGCGCGCATGAAATCCTGGTAGAGAAAGAACTGGTTGAACGTCTGGAATCGGGCAAGCCGATGCGTATCAAGGCGGGTTTTGATCCAACTGCGCCAGATTTACATCTTGGCCATACGGTGCTGATTAATAAGCTACGCCAGTTTCAGGACTTGGGCCATGAAGTGCTGTTCTTGATTGGTGATTTCACGGGCATGATTGGTGACCCTACTGGCAAGAGTGCAACACGGCCAGCGTTGACGCGTGATGATGTGATCGAAAATGCCAAGAGTTACGAAGAGCAGATTTTTAAAATTCTTGATCCGATAAAAACTCTGGTGATGTTCAATTCAAGCTGGATGAATGCCATGGACGTCAGTGAGCTGATTCAACTGGCGGCAAAACATACCGTAGCGCGAATGTTGGAACGGGATGATTTTAATAAGCGTTACAGCAATGGCCAGCCGATTGCGATTCATGAATTTCTTTACCCATTGATACAAGGCTACGATTCGGTTGCGATGAAGGCCGATGTGGAACTAGGTGGTACCGATCAGAAGTTTAATCTGTTGGTAGGGCGTCAGCTACAAGAAGCCTTTGGCCAAAAACCGCAGGTAGTTTTAACAATGCCCATCCTCGAAGGTCTGGATGGCGTGCAAAAGATGTCGAAGTCATTAAACAATTACATTGGTATTAATGATACGCCGGATGACATGTTTGGCAAACTGATGTCGATTTCTGACGACTTGATGTGGCGTTACTTTGAATTACTTAGCTTCCGTCCTCTAGCAGAGATTGAACAATTTAAAACGGATATTCAACAAGGCAAAAACCCGCGCGATATTAAATTCCTGCTGGCTGAAGAAATTATTGAACGTTTCCATGATCGCGGTGCAGCGGATAAGGCGCGTGATAACTTTATTTCACGTTTCCAGAAAGGCGTGATGCCGGATGAAATGCCAGAATTTGAATTCTCTGCCGATACCCCTATCGCTAATCTACTTAAAGATGCTGCGTTAGTGAAAAGCACATCAGAAGCCATGCGTATGATTAAACAAGGTGCAGTGAAAGTAGATGGCGAAAAGGTGGCTGATAACAAACAGCTCTTTGCTTCGGGCAATACACATGTTTTTCAAGTGGGTAAACGTCGCTTTGCGCGCATTAGTATTCAATAAATTTTTAATTAGACTATCAAGCAGATCTCTACTTTATCAAAACCACGTGGCTAGGAATGTAATCGCTACGAGGTAAGAAAATTCATATAAATTGTGTTATGTTTTTACCGTTGGCTTTTTTCAGGACGGAATAAAAGTGGCACAAGAAAATAATAAATACAAGCAGCTTGTCGAATCCGCACGATCTATGCCTTGGACTTACGATATCAAAACTGCACGCTTTACTTATGTCGGCCCGCAAAGCGTTGAGATGCTCGGCTATGACCCTGATGAATGGTTAGCAGAAAATTTTTGGGCTGATCATATGCACCCAGAAGATCGTGAGTGGGCTATAGCATACTGCGCCACAGAAGTTGCGCAGGGACAGGATCATGAATTCGAGTACCGTTTATTGACAAAAGATGGCAGTACGGTTTGGGTGCATGATGTAGTCAATGTTATGCAGGGCGAGGATGGTCCGGTGCAGTTACAAGGATTTATGTTTGATGTCACCGAACGAAAACACGTTGAACAGGCACTTAATATACTCGCAGAGATCCAGGTTTCAGATGATATAGAAAAATTTTACGAGACTTGTGTAAAGGAGATGGCTCAAGCATACGAAGCCAAGTTTGCTTTCATCGGGTTGTTTGCAAATGAAAAACGCTCATCGATTCAGACGCAAATGGTATGGGTGGAAAAAACTTTTGTTGATAATTTTATATATGAACTTGAAGGAACACCTTGCGCAGACATCCTGGATTTAAAAATGGAAATTGTCGCTAATGATGCGATGAAAAAATATCCGGATGACCGTTTGTTAACTGATATGGGAGTGGAAAGTTATTACGGTTCGCCTTTAACTACCGCTGCAGGTGAGATTATTGGATTGGTTTCGGTAATGGATGTTAAGCCGATGCAGGTAGCCCACTGGAGCAAACCGATATTGGGACTATTTTCACAAAGGATTGCGGCGGAAACCGAACGTTATCAAGCCAACCAACGTTTACAAAAAAACAATCTTGAACTTGAGCAGCGCGTGAGTGAACGTACTGCCGATCTTATTGCTGCAAATGAGGCTGCTAACAGCGCCAACAACGCGAAGTCAGAATTCCTTTCACGTATGAGTCATGAATTGCGCACGCCACTCAATGTCATAATCGGTTATTCACATATTGCTTCTCGACTGTCTGATAATGAAGGTGTTAATAAACACCTTGATGAAATTAACATCGCATCTAAACATTTATTGGATCTTATTAAAGATGTTATGGATCTTTCGCGCATTGAAACGGGTGATATGCAAGTTGAGCTTACGAAGGTTAATTTAAAAGAAGTGATCGAGACGGCAAAGAAATTTCTTAGTAAGGATGCCAAAAAGAGTGGCGTTGCCATGTCACTATTTGATTGCCAAGAAGATGTTTTTGTTCTTGCCGATAACTTGCGTTTAAAAGAAGTGATGCTGAACTTATTATCTAATGCGATTAAATATAATCACAAAGACGGCAAAGTAGATATTCAATGTCATTATCTTGAAGCTGGTAAGGTGCGTATTGAAGTGATCGATACAGGAAAAGGTTTGGACAAAATCCAGATGGAAAATATGTTTGAACCATTTTCACGGCTTGGAGCAGAATTTACCGATGTAGAAGGTACCGGTGTTGGTTTGGTTATCGCAAAATCATTAATTGAACATATGAATGGCAGCCTGACGGTAAACAGTACACCGAAGAAAGGCAGCTGTTTCGCAATTACATTACCGTGTTATGTTGAGGAGAAGGAAGCATTGTTGGCATATGAAAGATAGGCGTTTAGATCTAAGACATAGATGCCTATATTTCTTTAAATGCATTGGTTTTTGTCATAAGCTGAGTTAAATAATAATAAAGTCTGCACACAGAGTTTAAGTAATCAAAAGTACATAGTTAAGTTTAAGTACGGGGAATCACCTTATGAGCAATATATTGATCGCCGATGATAATGAGCACAATCGCTACATTGCGCGTTTCCTATTAGAAGATGCGGGACATACGGTAGAACAAGTCGAAAATGGTGAAGATGCCGTTAAAGAAGCGAAAAATGGCAGTTTTGACCTTGTCTTAATGGATATTCAAATGCCGGGTATGGATGGCATTGAAGCAACTAAACAACTTAAATCAGCGGGTTGCGCGATACCTATTGTTGCTTTAACCGCAAAAGCGATGCGTGGCGACCGTGAAGAAATACTCGCAGCAGGCTGTGATGGCTACATATCTAAGCCATTTGAGGTCGATACCTTCGTTGGCGAGGTCGAAAAATACATCAGTAATAGCTAATTATTTCGAATAGCCCCCTTTATTACCTTTTAATGCCATTGTTTTTCACTTATTTGCTAACTATTTTAATAAGCCGTTAAGAACCTTATCTATACCCAGCGTTATATTTCAATAGCTTACGATTATTCCAACAAGAAAAATTTCAGACTAAAAAGTATTTACCTCTAGTATCAAAATAAGTGTTGACGCCTCTCCTAGCGTGCGTATAATGCGCCGCTCACTCAGGGACACAGTGAGTCGCAAGTCAGTAAGAATGCGGTTTTTAGGACATTTAGGGATTGAATGACAACCGGCGAATCTGTATAGTAGCCGACCCTTATCGGACGCACTCCGATAAAAGCTCTTTAACAATTAGATCAAAGTAATTTGTGTGGGCGCTTGTGTCGTAGATGGTTATCACCATGAATCGATGTAAGCAACCACACCAAGTAAAACCTAAGTAATATTTATATTAGTTAGTTAGTTTTTTTTGGTCGGGAAGCTTTTCATCAAAAAGTTTGGTTATCTCAAGTAACCACAATTGATTGAACTGAAGAGTTTGATCCTGGCTCAGATTGAACGCTGGCGGCATGCCTAACACATGCAAGTCGA
>JAGLUW010000006.1 GCA_023134145.1 Sulfuriflexus sp.
ATCGACCGGTTGAGGCCACCGTCGAAAGCGGTCACTTCCTCTTTGCAAAATTAACACACAAATCCACTTAACACATCCTACGAAGAAACAAGCACTATTTGCATTTCTGAAATGCGTTCCATCTCTGTATCATTAGCAATACGTTTCAACTTTTCCAAGCATTGATTTGCGACTTTATGCATATTTAACCGGTTAATCAGAATACCCACTTCAAGTAAACCACATTCCATATAACCCACTTCTTCTGAATAACGCGACTCTACGTCATGCAAAAGTGCAACGGCTAATTTATAACGGCCTTGTCGATTAGCTTCTTGCGCCAAGATCAACACGTCACGTGAATTAGCTAAAACAAATTCTCTGGTAACCATTAAGCAATCTTTCGCTATATCAAATGCATCAACATAGCGGCGATGTTGCATGTACAAGTCAATCATTAACCGCCCCATACACAGATAAGCACCCTGCTTTTTCCATTCACCTATTTTGTTATAAATATCTAGGAAGTGTTCTGGATGCAATTGCATTGGATCAACATCTGCAAGAATTAAATTAATCGCATCACTATTCTGACCCGTTCGTACCATATTAAAGAGTCGGTCAAGATACGCACCTTGCTGCTTCTTTTCTTCGGCTTGTATATAGTGCTTTTCTATCGCTCGGGTGGTTTTATTCAAGTTGGCAGATTTGTTTATTGCAAACGAATTATCCTGAGATCGCATATGTTCTATTTCATCATCTAATTCTTCAGCAATCTCTGCTTTACGTTCTTTAAAGTAAAACAGGCCGATCAGGTAACCCACCACGCCACCACTCACATGTGCGACAAGATTTACGCCTTGATTCATTCCCTCAGAAAGCAATTCCCATGCATCAAAACCAACAAACCAAATAGCCAAGAACCAAACAGGTATAGCGACACGTTTAATCGGAATAATGAACCAAATAAGTGTATTCACCCTGGCCTTTGGCATAAAATAAGCGGACAAACCAACAACGCCCATCACCACACCAGAAAGACCTAGGCCAGGAATGTTGCCACCTTCGAATAAAGAGAATAATGAATAAAAGACCGAACAACCGATAGCGATAACCGTAAGCGTTAATACATAACGAAACATGCCACCAATAATCAATTCAACCGCACATGAAAATGCAAAAAAGAAAATCAGGTTACCAATAATATGTGCGAATCCACCATGAGCTAGTGACGAACTAATCATCGTGAAGGGATTAAAACTGCGCGGAAAATACATTATTTCTTCATCAAGAATTGATGGTGCGGTCTCACTATAAAGGAGATGGTGCTCTAACAGGGATAATCGGAATTTTAGAGATTCATCTTTAGATAATTCAGGTACATCATCAAAGATGTTTTTCTCAATTTTTTCTAGCGGTACGCCACGAATAGTTTGGATATGATAGGCATGTAATAAATAAACACAGGCATTATCATTTTGCGCAAGAAAATCATCTGTCTCGATACTGGCTTTCTTCGAGATATTTTGACAGTAATTTATTATCGACGCTTCATATTGTTGGTTAGATTGAACTTGAAAATAAAATACCGCAATACAGATCAACATGATGGCCCAAGTTATCCATGGACGTCGCCCTAACCGCAAATCAGTATTAAGAGGTATTAACATATTGAATGATTCAACCACAAGAAAAGTGGTTAAACAAGGCTCTGATAGATCAGTTGAACTTTGGGGAGGTCTTACTCTGTAACAGGAAGCATTTCTTTTATTTTACAGCCAATCGCATATTCAGTTTCAGGCACGATTTCTTCAATATGCACAACTCTGACTAAGGCATGAAATGGCAAAGTGCTGCCGGCTTTACCTGGCTCAATATTCACTTCAAGTTCTTCGCCAACCATCAACTCATGACTGGTATGAAATTGTAGACCAGAGGCACTCAAATCTTTCATTCGAGCGGTTATGACATTACTACTACCTAACAGACAAACAGTAATATCACTGTCTACTGACATTCTACGGAAATCACGCTTGTCATCTGAATCAACCATGTAAATTGCAGCCTCTATTTACGTTTATCAGTCCACCGTTTTAAACGGTAATCTCAGAAACTATATCGGCCAATCTTAGGCAACCTGAACAGGAATTGTATTACGTGTGTGGGTAATCGTGTTGTTCTCATCAAGATAAACAAGCTTCGGCTTAAAATTAGCCAAGGCTTGTTGGCTAAGGCTCACATAACTACAAATAATCACTCGATCACCTGGGTTAGCCTTATGTGCGGCTGCGCCATTCACCGAAATGATGCCCGAGCCATCTTCTGCACGAATTGCATAGGTAGTAAAACGTTCGCCATTGGCAACGTTATAAATCTGAATCTGTTCGTATTCAAGAATGCCGGCCGCTTCAAGTAAGCGCCCATCAATAGCACATGAACCTTCGTATTCAACTTCGGAGTGCGTCACGCAAGCCCTATGGAGCTTACATTTGAGCATCGTCGTTTGCATGGAACACCCTTTCTTTAACCAAATAATAAAGCCCGCTGATGCGAGCTGGTGCGTATTATCCAGTTTTCACCCGCTGTATTCAAATACAGCTTATAAGCTATTGATTTTATTTATTTTCTATTCTTGGATTTGGCTGAAATGATGCATCTGAGGTTATCAATTAGGCGTGGAACACCCAAATTAGCCGCGGCTAGGATCATGAAATCGCGACCCTTTTCCCGTGGTGGGGCTAAATTCGGGTCCAAAATTTGTACATAGTCGACCTGCCAACCGGTCTTGTTTAAAACCTTTGCTGCCTCAGCCTCTAAGTCAGAAAAGTCACGCCGACCTGCTATCAAGCCATCTGCAATGCACTCTAATACCTGATGCAGTCGAGATGCCTGTTGCCGTTCAGCACGAGTAAGATACTGGTTGCGTGAACTCATGGCTAAACCATCATCTTCACGCACAATAGGTGCTCCAATAATCTTAATTTTTAACTCGAGATGTTTTACCAACCATTGGATCACCTGCACTTGCTGATAATCTTTATTACCGAAAATGGCCACATTCGGTTTTACTGCCTCAAGCAACTTCGCGACAATAGTTGCCACTCCATCAAAATGCCCTGGCCGGTTTTCAGCACATAACTTATTACTTAATTCTTCTGGCACATGAATATCACTACTGATGTTGTCGCCGTACAAATCACTGACCGTTGGTAGGAATATCAAATCGGCTCCACGAGCCTTCAACAACTCACAATCTTTTTCTAACGTACGGGGATATTTATCGAAGTCTTCATCTGGGCCAAACTGAGTAGGGTTAACAAAAATACTCACGATGCAACGATCGGCCTTGGCTTTAGCAAGATCAACTAATTGCAAATGACCTTCATGAAGATTGCCCATTGTTGGCACAAAGGCAATTCGTTCGCCTGCATCACGCCATTGCTGGCATCTAGCTTGCAATGATGCGACATCATTTATCTGCAATAAAGATTCGCTCATTGGTAACTATGTTCTAGTGCGGGGTACTGGGATTTTTTTACGGCCTCAACATAAGCACGAATCGCCGATTCAATATCATTTTGACCTTGAAGAAAATTCTTAACGAATTTGGCTTTATGACCACGACTAATACCCAACATGTCGTAAGTAACAAGTACTTGGCCATCACAATCTACGCCAGCACCAATTCCAATAACGGGAATGCTTAATACTTCAGTAATTAATTTACCCAGTGATGCGGGGATACACTCCAATACCAATATTTGAATGCCTGCTTGTTGTAATGCTTTTGCATCATTAAGAATACGTGCGGCACTGTCTTCATCACGACCTTGCACTTTATAGCCACCGAGTTCTTTAACCGATTGCGGCTCTAAACCAAGATGCCCACAAACAGGAATGTTGTGCTTAATTAATTCTTTTATATTTTCAAGCTGTTGTTGACCGCCTTCCAACTTAACCATTTGTGCACCGCCTTCATTAATCAAACGTTGTGCATTTTCCAAGGTTTGTTTTACGGTGGTATAACTTTGGTAAGGGAGATCAGTAATGACATAACTTCGTTGACTGCCGCGCGCAACATTGGCGCTGTGATAAACCATATCATCCATGGTGACTGGCAAGGTGCTATCGTGTCCCTGACAAACCATACCAAGAGAATCACCAACAATAAATGCATCTACACCATTGTCGTCTAACAACGAGGCAAAGCTTGCGTCATAAGCAGTAAGCACGGCAATCTTTTCGCCTTGCGACTTCATGTTCTGTAATTCTTTAATTGTTAGTCTGCTCATAATTCAAATGGCTGTGGGTTAAAGTAATGTCGACCGCTGCTAATGTTTTGTACTTGCTCAAGTAATAGTTCGTAGTCTTGCGCACTGTTAACCAAATCGATCTCCGATGCATTCACTACTAACAACGGTGCCGAATTATATTGATAAAAGAAACTAGTATAACCATCAACCAATCTTTGCAAATATGCATTTGATATTCGTTTTTCAGCATCAATGCCACGCTTGTTAATACGTTGTTGCAATACTTCAACGGGGGCTTGTAGGTAAATAACCAAATCTGGAACAGGTGCATCAATGGTCATGTTTTCATAAACCTGTTCGTACAAGTCAAATTCATCATCTTGTAATGTTAATTCTGCAAACAGGCGGTCTTTTTCCATTAAGAAATCAGCCACACGAACAGGACGGAATAGATCATGCTGACGTAATTCTTGCATCTGCCTTGCGCGTTGAAACAAGAAAAAAAGCTGTGTTGGTAAAGCCGCTTCACCTGGTTTCTTGTAGTAACGCTCAAGGAATGGATTTTCATCCGCACCTTCTAATAACAGCTCACTATCAAAAGACTCCGCTAAGCGTTTAGCGAGACTGGTTTTACCCACGCCAATCGGCCCTTCAACAACAATAAAATCAGGTCTTGAACTATTCATAATAGGGTCAAGTGTTTAGCAGCACGTATTGTAACGCGTTTATCATCTTTTGGGACAAGGTGATTTTTCCAATATCATTTTTGGACAAGCGTCTAAACAAGAAGATATGCTCCCCTGCCCTGTAATCACAAGTTCTGGCGCCACCTCAGCCAAGGGTTGCAACACAAAATCACGCTGGCATATTTCAGGGTGCGGTACCGTCAATCTTTCTGTGGCAATAGATTCATTACCATAAAGCAAAATATCGAGATCCAACGGCCGAGATGCCCAGCGTTCTCCATCGCGGCGTCGCCCTTGGGAAAACTCAATTGCTTGTAATTCATCAAGTAAAGTAACGGCATCCAAGCCCGTTTCAATGACGGCAACCGCATTTAAATAATCTGGCGCCACACTGTCATCGTTTAATGTTAATGCCTTGCTCGAGTAAAAAGAGGAACATGATACAAAGGTTGTTTGCGGTAGTTGTCGTAATGCCTCAAGCGCATTCGATAATTGTTGCACTGGCCCCTCTAGATTACTGCCTAAGCCAATGTAGCTAATAACATCAGCCATCAGTACGTTTTATTTTTGGCTTGCGACGACGGCGACTTTTCTTATTTTCATTTGGCAACAACATCGATTCACGACCCGCATTGTCGCAAGTTTGAATCTCTGTCCACCACTGCGCATGCTCCGCTAAACTGTCATCGCCGATAGAACGAATCAATAAGAAATCATAGGCAGCACGAAAACGTGGATGTTCTAATGTACGCAAGGCACGTTTACCGCTTCGATTCATTAACCGAGCCTGTAGAACAAATATTTCTTTTACCATGATGGCAAAACGTTTTGGTATTGAAATTGATCGACGTTGCACACTAAAGACTTGATCGGTTGCGGCTTGAATTGCCTGAATAGCCGGCATACCTTGTTCAAGCATGGGTGCCATTTTTTCTTGCATCGGTTCCCAAAGCATTGCGGCAAACAAGAACGCAGGTGTAACGGGTTTACCTGCTTGAATTCGTGTGTCGGTACTTTTAAGTGCTTCACATATTAAAGTATGCGGGAAGCCTTCTGCTTCCTGACTCAATATTAACTCCGTTTGAGGAAACAACGGTGTAAACAAACCATAGTGACGCAGGCTTTCAAATGTTTGTAAGGCTTTACCCGAATGAAATAATTTTAAAACTTCTTCAAATAAACGTGCTGGTGAAATCTCAGCGAGCAAACCCGCCAGTTCAAAAATAGGTGCTTCGGTTTTTTCTTCAATGCGCATACCGAGTTTTACGGCAAAACGTATAGCGCGCAACATACGAACGGGATCTTCATGGTAACGCGCGGTTGGCTCACCAATCATGCGCAAAATGCCTTGCTTTAGATCATCATAGCCATTGACGTAATCAATCACTGAAAAATTACTAATGTCGTAATACAGCGCGTTTACTGTGAAGTCGCGACGCCAAACATCCTCTTCAATACAACCAAAGGCATTGTCACGAATAATGCGACCATTCTCGACATGCACATCCTCGTCACTTTCAGGTTCTAGGTTGGCACGAAAGGTTGCCACTTCGATCACATTACGGCCATAACCTACATGGGCGAGACGAAACCGACGACCAATCAATCGACAATTGCGAAAAGTATCTTTTACTTGCTCAGGACTCGCATTCGTCGCAACATCAAAATCCTTTGGCTCACGACCCAATAGCAAATCGCGCACACCACCACCCACCAAGCAGGCTTGATAACCAGCCTTCTTCAGACCATACAGCACCTTAATTGCCTGCTCGCTCATTTGAGAACGAGAAATACAATGTTCTGCGCGGGGTATTATAGTCGCTGGAGATTGTTGCGGTGTCTTTGCCAAAACTTATCGATCAACCTGTGTATGTGTATTTAATAGCAAAACGCTACTTTTAGTACGCTAATCATAGCACTAAAGCCCTCATTCTTGTGATATTTAGCGCCGTAGCTTGTATCAATATAAAGACCTAAAGTTATCCTATCCAATGTCGTTAACTTTCCCTAGATAGTAAAATTTACTGACATAACGGAATTGACGTAATGACACAAAAAAACCGACTCCTATATGCGGGCTTTATTGCCGTCCTAACAGGGGCTAACGGTCTATTTGCTTGGCAATTCAATATCGGTTTAATTGGCTTTGGGGTACTCATCGTCAAAGATATCATCATTATCGTGCTCTTGAAGAAGCTCCTCATGGCCGGACTTAAACAATATTTTGCGGTATTCACCGATAACATCATGGATGAAAATGCAGACAAAATTGATCTTACTATTCGTTTTCCAGAAGACACTGGGGCTACAGGGGAAATCGCAACACAATTCAATAATAGTATCGAACGCACTCATAATGCGATCATGGATGTAGAAGCATCTGTAAGCCGCTTAATCCCTATGTCAGTCGAGCTAGCAGATACTTACAATGCCATTACGCAAAAAACACTCACGCAAACCAATTACGGTCAGTCTGTTGCTGGTTCTATGGATAAAATGCATCAGGCCAGTACCACTGTTTCAAATGATATCGAGCAAATCAATACGGCGGTTGTTAGCAGTAATGAATATGTCACCAGCTGTCGTGATGCCGTTGATAGCACTGTGCAAAGTATTCATATTGTTTCCGATAACATGGAACATGCAAGTAGTGAATTGGAAAAATTAAAACAGGCCAGTGAAGAAGTTAGTACTGTTATAGAAGTAATTAACAGTATCGCAGAACAAACTAACCTGCTTGCGCTTAATGCTGCTATTGAAGCAGCCCGTGCGGGTGAAATGGGACGAGGTTTCGCCGTTGTTGCGGATGAGGTTCGGACCCTTGCCGAACGAACACGTGTATCAACATCTGAAGTCCGTGACAATATTGAACGTATTCAAGCTCAAACAAATGATCTTGTTGAATCGATGACTCAAGGCAAGGAATCAACTGAATTAACCGTGCAACGTTCTGAGGAGTCACGCCAACAGCTCGATGAAATCTTTAATGCTGTGGAAGCAATCCAGCTGGCTTCTAATCAAATTAATGGCTCAATTGTCGTGCAAACAGAAGCAGCAAATGAAGCCCAAGCCGCTATTTCCGGTTTAGTTGAACTAAATACAGATGCCCTTGAAAGCACAAGTATTCACGCTGTTTCAAAAGAAGACCTAAATAATCTAGCTCAAGCATTAAAAGACAAACTTTCTGTTTTCAAGCTAAATGAACATCACTGGGATGAAAGCACTCGCTTCAAAACTCCGCAACAAATCAAAGCCAGTGCTGCTAGCAAAATCGAAGCTGAAGCGGAAGATGTAGAGTTATTCTAAGCCTGTATTTCCTCGCCCTTCAAGATAAAAACATTACAAAAAATAATGGTTTTATAAAAAAACACACACTTTTACTTAAGATTTACATCTCGTTGCCGATTACATCAATACAGAGGCTGGAATGTCACAAAACTACTACGTAGTCATGTTGCTCTAATGTGTGTTCACTATAGAGAACAAATGGATTTAAAAGGATAAAACGATGAAAATGATTAAACTGACAGTAAAAAATAAGCTATTTATGGGTTTTGGAGTTGTTTTATTCATTACCACAATGGTATCAATCATAAGCTTTACTAAAGTTGAAGCTCTTAATGAAACTGAACATCGTTTAGTCGATTTACGTATCCCAACCGTTATGGCGGGTATGTCCCTTATAGATGGTATCCATCTTTCCCTTGCCGGATTACGTGGCTATATGATTCTTGGTAAAGACCCTGCCAAAGGTACCAAATTTAAAAATGAACGCCTACGCGGCTGGGACCAAATTGATGCTGCCGTGGTGGAAATGGATAAGTTTGCTGAAAACTGGACCGTTCCTGAAAATATCGAAGCATTAAATAAGATGAAAGACCATGTTAATAAATTCCGTGTTGCTCAAGAAGAAGTGGAGAATATTTCACATACATCGAAAAATGTACCTGCTTTCAATGTGCTCCTAACGGAAGCGGCACCGCGTGCTGGAAAAATTCTTGGTGCTATCAGCAAAATTATTGATGAAGAAGCCGATCTTGATGCAACGGCAGAACGTAAAACACTCTTAAAACTATTAGCAGATAGCCGCGGCTCTTTCGCTATCGGTCTTGCCAATATTCGTGCCTACCTACTTTCTGGTGACACAAATTTTCGTGATAATTTCGAAGCGAAATGGGAAGTTAACCAAGCGCGTTATGAAGAAATTGAAGAAATGTCATCACTATTTGATTTATCCCAAGCGGATGCATGGGAAGAATATAAAAATACACGTGCTGAATTTGCACCTTTACCTGAAAAAATGTTTACACTACGCAGCGCTAAAGACTGGAACTTAGCTAACTACTGGTTAGGTACTAAAGCAGCACCCGAAGCCGGTGCGATTTTAGCCATCCTTAAAAAGATGCGTGTTTCACAAGATAAGCTAGCTCTGCTAGACCAAAAAGAATTAGAAGCTGAAACTATAGAAATGGAGTGGACCATGTTTATCGGTTCTATTCTGTCTATCGTAATAGGTATTATCACTGCAATCTTTATTGGCCGCCAAATCGCTGTGCCATTACAGCAAGCAGTCGAACGTGCCAAAGCTATTGCAAGTGGTGACCTCTCTGGTTCTCCTCTACCAATAAAAGGTAATGATGAATTAACCGAGCTCTCTAGCAGCATTAATAATATGAGCGGTAAATTACAAGAACTTGTTGAACAAATTTCAGCCTCATCACAAAATATTGGTAGCGCTTCAGAAGAACTCTCGGCCGTAACTCAACAAACAAGCGAGAGTATCTACGAGCAACAATCGCAGACAGAACAAGTTGCCACGGCTATGAATGAAATGAGTGCGACGGTACAAGAAGTCAGTGTCAATATCACGAACACAGCACAAGCTGCGGACGAAGCAAATACAGAAACCGCGGCCGGTAGTACTGTAGTAAATAGTACTATCCAAGCGATTGAACAACTTGCTGGGAAAATTGAAAATGCCGCTGACGTTATTCACCAACTTGAACAAGACAGTGAAAATATCAGTGCCGTTATGGATGTAATTCGCGGTGTCGCTGAACAAACAAACTTGTTGGCACTCAACGCCGCAATTGAAGCCGCACGTGCTGGTGAGCAAGGTCGTGGCTTTGCCGTCGTCGCAGACGAGGTGCGTACGCTTGCTGGACGAACTCAAGAGTCAACTGAAGAAATCAACTTGGTCATTGAGAAACTTCAAGCCGGTTCACGAAAAGCCGTCGAAGTAATGAATGCGAGTCAAGAAGAAACCAAGTCTGTTGTCCAACAAGCAATGAAAGCGGGTGCATCATTATCTGCAATTTCTGATGCCGTCACGCGTATCAATGATATGAGCACACAAATTGCCAGTGCCGCAGAAGAACAAAATGCTACTGCTGAAGAGATAAACCGAAATATTACCAACATCTCTGAAATAGCAACCCAAACGACATCCGGCGCACAACAAACGGCTGATGCCAGTAGTGAATTAGCCCGACTAGGTGCTGATTTACAAACTGTCGTGGGACAATTTAAAATTTAAGAAATCTAATTTTAGCCTCAATAGCAGCCTGCTCCACTACCATGGAGCAGGCTTTTTTTATGCCTACCACCTAGATAGAAGATGAATGCTGCAGGCTATGGTATATTTCTGCTCTATAAATACACGAAACATATCATGGCAGAGCAATAATGAATTCCGAATCAAATATCCCATTACCAGCAGCAGGATTATTTAGACGCCTCGGCGCGTTAACTTATGATGCTCTGCTACTCATGGCCGTCATCGTCATAGCCGGTTTTATCGCACTCCCCTTTACGGGTGGTGAAGCGCCAAGCCCTGGTAACCCTTTCTATCAAACTTATTTATTTGTGCTTTGCTATGTTTTCTTTGCTTGGTTCTGGACTCGTGGTGGACAAACCTTAGGAATGCGCGCATGGCGTTTACGTGTTCAAAATGACGATGGTAGTGCGATTAGTTGGAGTCAATCTTTACTGCGCTTCATGGCAGGCATCGCATCATGCATACTCTTGGGTATAGGGATCTATTTCATAAAGAGCGAACCCATGTCAGTCCGTTACCTGCAGGGCATTGCTGCATTGGTCATATTCACACTAAGTTCACTATGGATTCTTGTCGATAAAAATAAACGTTCTTGGCATGACCACTTTTCAAGCTGCAACGTTATTGAGTTACCAAAACTGAAGAAATAATTAAATTCGCCGTATCATGACGACGGCCAATAACAGAAATAACAACGCAGGTAGGCTGGCACTTAACAACGGCGTAATATTATAAACCACACCCAAATGATTAAATGCTTGGTTGAATAAGAAGAAACCTAATCCCACTAAGAAACCAATAAAAATTCGTTGGCCGATACTCACCGAACGCAATGGCCCAAATACAAAGGGTACGGCCAATAACAACATCACCGCAATCGATACCGGCATCATCAACCGTGACCAGAATGCCAATTCATATCGCCCTGCATCTTGACCATTATCCGTTAGATAACGGTAGTAACCATAAAGATCGCGAGCTGAAAGTTGCAAAGGATTTACGACAATTAAGTTAATCAGCGCTGGGCTTAATAATGAATCCCACTGCGCCTGTTCAAAACTACGCGTTTTAATACCTTTTAAACTCACCTGACTTTGCGTCAAACCATTTAGAATCCATTGGCCATTCTCATAAGTCGCTTTTTCTGCATGCGTCGTAGTATGTAATTGATGCTCATCATCAAACTCATAAATATAAATATCACTAATATCACCGCCAGGACTAATTCCTCTAATATTTAGGAAACTCCGAGCATCACGTGACCAAAAACCATTCTTGGTTTTTAACGCAATCTGTTCCTCTAGCATTTGTGAGCGTCGTGATTGCGCATATTGTTCTGCCGGCGGCACCACAAACTCTGACAACAACATCAAGCCAAGAATTAATACAAAACCGACCTTTAATACAGAACCCGATATCCTCAACAAAGACACGCCCGCCGCACGCATGACCACCAACTCACTTTCATTGGCTAATGCGCCCAGCCCAGTTATTGCGCCCAGCAATGCTGCTACAGGAAAAAACTCAACGATCTGTGCAGGCGTACTTAAAATCAAATATGTAAACATTTCGGCTTGATCATAATTACCCGTGCCGACTTTATTAAGCTCACGAACCAAACGAAAAAAACTATCTAAGGAAATTAATACCAATAACACCAAACCAATACTGCGAAAAACAGCGGCACCTATATAACGGTCGAGTATCTTCATGCCTGCGCTTCCCTAGACCAAGGCATACGATCATTTAACCAAGTGGATTGGCCACGCGTTTGCCACAACACAAACCCTAAAGCAACGAGCAATAATAACAACGGCAACCACCACATTCCTATCCAAGGACTAATCACACCACTACCTATCCAATTATAAGTTGCACCAAAAAGACCATTGTAAATAACGTAAATAAATACCGCGCTAAATAGTCGACCATAACGCCCTTCACGTGGTTGCACGCGGCTCATGGGTATTGCTAACAACATCAGCGCGATGGTAACGAAGGGCACAACAATCCGTGATTGCAGTTCTGCCAAGTCATCTAACCGAGAGGATGATAATAAAAGAAGTGAGTTTCTTGCAGAACGTTTTAGATAGGGTGCTGATACCGCTTTTTCTTCAACACGCACAGCATGCTTAACGAATTGCGTAATACGATAATCATCTTGACCGGGTTCACCTTCATAGCGATAGCCATCAACCATCACCATAAATTCATCGCCCGACTGCTCATCGATATAGCGATACCCCGTTTCAGAGGCTAAGACACTTTTACGGCTACTCTTACGACTCTGTACAAAAACATTTTGCAGCTCGCGTTGATCATCTGAAAGTTCTTCCACATATATAATCAAGCTGCCATCTTTAGACTCAATAAAACGTCCCGCAGCTAACAAACTCAATTCCGAACGGTTCTTCGCAGCATGTTTAATTGCATCTGACTGCCCTGCTGCCCAAGGTGATAAATATAATGTACAGATTGCATTAATAATAAAAATTAACGGCATCCAAAACATGAGAAAGCGCGTTAAAGTTGCCTGCCCAATGCCACTGGCGGTTAATGCCACCATTTCCTGATCACGATATAAGCGACCAAAAGCCAATAACACAGAAAAGAACATTGCCAACGGTATGATGTTGCCGATATTTTTAAGTAATTGCAGTGACAATAGGGTGAAAACAGCTTCTACAGGTAGGCTGCCTTCGGCAACATCACCCAAGATGCGAACAAAACGAAGACTAAAGAAAATAAGCAAAAGCACCACCATCACCGCAAAGAGGGTGATAGCGATTTCTTTAACTATATAACGCTGTATTATCACGTAAAATCAACCGATCAGTATCAAACGCTGCAAAAACCTAATTTTTCTAGTAGACAATTAGGCGGTTTTAAATCATATTATCGGTAACTCGTCATAACATAAGCTTTTTATGACGCTAAGCAGGAACTGACGTAACCGATACGTGAGTCACATAATACACATATCAGCCAAGAGATTCAGCCGATATAGTGAGGAGCAAGTATGGAATTCAGCATTAAAAGCGGCCACCCTGAGAAACAACGCAGCGCGTGCATTATTATTGGTATTTTTGAGCCTCGCCGTCTCTCTGCCGCAGGTGAGCAACTCGATTTAATCAGCGAATCATGGCTTTCAAATCTCATCCGCCGTGGCGATATCGAAGGCACTGCTGGCCAGACCTTACTACTGCACAATGTTCCAAACACACTCTGTGACCGCGTACTCTTAGTGGGTTGTGGCAAGGAACGTGAATTTAACGATGCCGCCTACCGCAAGGCTATTGCGACTGCTGCAAAAACAGTTAACGAAAGTGGTGCAATGGATGCCGTTAGCTTTCTACCTGAACTAACGGTTAAAGGACGTGATGCTTATTGGAAAGTACGTCAAGCCATTGAAGCTACCCAAGATGCCTTGTATACATTTGATGAATTAAAAAGTGATACAGGTATCGAGCGCCGCCCACTACGCAAATTAGTCTTATCTGTAACCAGCCGCCGCGATCTACCTGCTGCCGAACAAGCTCTCATTGATGGTAATGCCATTGCCGGCGGTGTAGAAATTGCACGCCGTCTCGGTAACCTACCGGGTAATATTTGTACACCGACTTATCTTGCCGAACAAGCAATTGAGCTTGGCAAGCAACACGACAAACTAACCGTTAAGGTACTTGAACAAGCCGATATGGAAGAACTCGGTATGGGTTCTTTGCTCTCAGTTGCTAAAGGTAGCCGTGAACCCGCTAAGTTCATCACCATGGAATACAATGGTGGTAACAGTGATAGCAAACCTCATGTCTTTGTTGGTAAAGGCATTACGTTTGATTCAGGCGGTATCTCAATCAAACCATCACCTGCCATGGATGAAATGAAATTTGATATGTGTGGTGCTGCTAGTGTCATGGGTTTAATGAATACCGTCACAGAATTAAAGTTGCCCATCAATGTAATCGGTATCATTCCAAGTTGTGAAAATATGCCTGATGGCCTCGCCAACAAACCGGGTGACATTGTCACTAGTATGGCGGGACTCACCATCGAAGTACTTAACACCGATGCCGAAGGCCGTTTAATACTTTGTGATGCACTCACCTACAGTGAACGTTATAACCCAGCCACCGTTGTCGATATCGCAACACTAACAGGCGCCTGTGTTATTGCCCTCGGCGCACATGCAACAGGCCTACTTGGTAATCATCGCGGCCTTAGTAACGATTTACTCAATGCAGGTAAATACAGTGGTGATCGCGCTTGGGAAATGCCGCTATGGGACGAATACCAAGACCAGCTGAAAAGTAATTTTGCTGATATTGCTAATATTGGTGGTCGTGAAGCCGGCACTATTACTGCCGCCTGTTTCCTTTCTCGCTTTACTAAGAAACTTAACTGGGTACATCTTGATATTGCCGGTGTTGCATGGAAAGGCGGTGCAGAAAAAGGCGCAACTGGTCGCCCTGTTCCAATGATGACGCAGTACCTACTTGATAAAGTGGCTAGTGGTAAATAAATATGACGCGAGTTGATTTTTACCTGACACAAACCAGTCAGCGTAAACAAGTACTCAACACCGCATGTCGACTTGCTGACAAGGCATCTCGTCAGGGGCATCATATTTTTATTCATACTGATGATGAAACTCAAGCACAGAAGATGAATGAATTGCTTTGGACTTTTCGTCAAACTAGCTTCGTGCCACATGCATTAATTGAAGCTGGTACGACACCTTCTGCGAACGATAAAATTGTTATCGGCCATGATCATGACCCTGAATTCAAACATGACGTGATGATTAATCTAGCGGCATCAATTCCTGACTTTTTCTCACGCTTTGAAAGAGTCGCGGAAATCGTTAGTGGCGATGAAAGCCAACGCAGCGAAGCACGGGAACGTTTTAAGTTTTACCGAGACCGTGGTTATGAGCTAACTACGCACGACATAAAGAACTAAGCCAAATTGCGAACTCATTCACAGAATTGGCATAGTTCATAGTAGAAACTGTTCTACTATATTTTGTTACGAGGACGACAGAATGGCAACGTTTACCACATCCAATGCAGCCGCACCTGATTCGCTAGAAAGTGTTCTTAATTCATTACAAAATTTAATTGATAGCAATCGGCATCGTCCAGCTCATTCACTCGTAAACCCAACGATTCCTGAGCCCTTCAATCAGCAAACAGCCGAACCTCTTGTTACAAAAACAAGCGTGACTGAAATGCTACAACAACACATCCCTGTCTTAAATGATGTGATTAGCGAACAATCAGATGAACCCTCCTCACAACCCATTTCTGCGGCTCAAATAGAAAAAACCCTCAACGAACTACGCGAAGAACTAAGCGGCATTGTTGCTAATATCATGCTCGAAACGAGAGAACAGCTCGAGAAACAGGAAACCTCGAGCCAAGAAGTCCTCGAAACTAGCCTAAAACACTTCATCCATGAGCTAAGCGAACTAAGTACTCCCCAAACACAATAAAACCTCCCGTTTTTACTGCCGAGATACGCCGCATTCCGGTATAATACGTCGCTAACGCGCTGGTATTACCAGTTTCAAATAGCTAATTAGTGACGATATTAAATAATGGAAAAGACCTACCAGCCACACGACATCGAACAACGATGGTACGAACTTTGGGAAAGCCGCGGATATTTCGCACCTCAAGAAAGTGACAATGAGGACCAAGCTCCTTATTGCATCATGATCCCGCCGCCTAATGTCACGGGGCGTTTACACATGGGTCACGCTTTCCAAGACACCATTATGGATGCCCTGACTCGCTTCCATCGTATGCGTGGCGATAAAACACTTTGGCAGGCAGGTAGTGATCACGCCGGTATCGCAACGCAAATGGTTGTTGAACGCCAACTCGCGGCTGATGGCAAAACTCGACATGATCTTGGTCGTGAAGCCTTTCTCGATAAAGTGTGGGAATGGAAAGAAGAATCGGGTGGCACAATCACCAAACAACTTCGCCGTATGGGCGCGTCACTTGATTGGTCTCGTGAACGCTTCACCATGGACGAAGGATTATCCGAAGCAGTACGTGAAGTATTCGTTCGTTTGCATGAAGAAGGTTTGATCTATCGTGGTAAACGATTAGTAAACTGGGATCCTGTACTACACACTGCTGTTTCAGATCTTGAAGTAATTTCAGAAGAAGAAAATGGCCACATGTGGAACATGCGTTATCCACTCACCGATGGTAGCGGCCATGTTGTGGTTGCCACCACTCGACCAGAAACCATGTTCGGTGATAGTGCTGTTGCGGTACATCCCGGTGATGAACGCTACCAACATTTAATCGGCCAACAAATCACCCTGCCACTCAGTGGTCGTAAGATTCCTATCATTGCTGATGATTATGTCGATCCTGAATTTGGTTCAGGTTGTGTGAAGATCACACCAGCCCATGATTTTAACGATTACGGCGTTTGGAAAGATCACCGTGACGAATTGTCCATGATTAATCAACCTAATGGTGGTTTGATTTGTATTCTTTCTTTAGATGCAAACATCATTAGTGCTGAAGATGAACATGGTGATCTTATTCCTACTGAGTATCATGGTTTAGAACGTTATGTGGCACGGAAGAAAGTCATAGCCGATCTAGATGCTGCCGGTTTATTAGAAAAGATAGACGATCACAAGCTCATGGTTCCGCGCGGTGATCGTAGCGGTACTGTTATTGAGCCCATGCTTACTGACCAATGGTTTGTAAAAGCAGGCCCACTTGCCAAACCCGCTATCGAAGCGGTTGAAAATGGCAGTATAAAATTCGTGCCTGATAACTGGAAGAACACCTACTTCGAATGGATGAACAACATTGAAGATTGGTGTATCAGTCGGCAAATTTGGTGGGGGCATCGCATTCCCGCTTGGTATGATGAAGAAGGCGACATTTACGTTGGTCGCAGTGAAGAAGAAATTCGCGAAAAACATAATCTCAGTGCCGATGTCACACTGACTCAAGATGAAGATGTGCTCGATACTTGGTTCTCATCTGCACTATGGCCTTTCTCTACTTTAGGCTGGCCTGAAAATACCGAAGCAGTAAAAACTTTTTACCCAACCAGTGTGTTGGTTACCGGTTTCGATATTATTTTCTTCTGGGTTGCCCGCATGATCATGATGGGTCTGAAGTTCATGGACGAAGTCCCGTTCAAAGAAATTTATATTCATGGCCTAGTTCGAGATAGCCATGGACAGAAGATGTCGAAATCAAAAGGCAATGTACTCGATCCATTAGACCTTATTGATGGTATTGAACTTGATGCGTTAATAGAAAAACGCACCACGGGGTTAATGCAGCCTAAAATGGCCAAAAGTATTGAGAAGGCTACACGTAAAGATTTTCCTGATGGCATTCCCTCCTTCGGCACCGATGCACTACGTTTTACCTTCGCAGCACAAGCATCAACAGGTCGCGATCTAAAATTTGATCTGCAGCGCATTGCTGGTTACCGAAATTTCTGTAACAAACTTTGGAATGCAGCACGCTATGTACTCATGAACACCGAAGGCCAAGATAACGGCCTGGATCAAAAAGATGTTGAATTGAATCGCTTTGACCGCTGGATCATTTCACGCCTGCAACAAGTTGAACAAGAAGTAATTGACGCGATTGATAGCTACCGTCTTGACCATGCCGCACAAGCAATTTATGAATTCACTTGGAATGAATACTGCGATTGGTATTTAGAACTTTCTAAGCCGGTACTACAAGCAGAAGGAAATGCAGCTGCACAACGAGGTACTCGCGGTACCTTAGTGCATGTACTCGAGACTTTATTGCGTCTTGCCCACCCTATTATTCCGTATATCACTGAAGAGATCTGGCAACGTGTTGCACCATTGGCAGGAAAAGATGGCGACACTATCATGCTAGAAAATTACCCCACGCCAAATAGCGATCTAATTGACGAAATAGCTATGCACGAAACAGAATTGGTTATGTCACTAAATCGTGGCGTACGTCGTATTCGTAGTGAACGTGATATCAAACCGAGCAAACCACTAGCTGTAATTGTGCAAAATCTAAATTCAGCAGAACAAGCTGTGTTAGAAGAATCCGCACAATGCAGCATGAGTATTAGCCGAATAGAATCACTCGAATTTGTTAGTGCTAGTACTAAAATAGAAGAGTCGGCAACCGCACTAGTCGGCGAAAACGGTACCTTGCATATCGCCATGGCAGGACTAATTGATAAAGAAGCTGAATTAAAACGCTTTGATAAAGAAATCGCCAAAGCAGAAAAAGAACTCGAAATGCGCGAAAAGAAACTTTCAAATGAAAGCTATGTAGCCAAAGCACCTGAAGCCGTTGTTAACAAAGAACGTCAACGCGTTATTGAATTACAATCTATGCTAAAACGACTCGAAGAAGAAAAACAAAAGATGGCAGCTTTATAAGTATAAAACATGAATCACGTTAAAAATATTTCGGTATTGTGATGTTGTTTACAATGTTCATCGTAAAATAAAATTAATAAAAATAACTAGGGGAATTAAATGAAATTTATAAAGCAATTTGGGATCGTTATAGTAACGAGTCTTTTAACAACAAGCGTTATCGCTGCAGGCGGCCAACCTAAAGGTAAACCTTTCGTCGCTCTTCAGAACGATATTGTCGAAGTTCAAAGTACCATTAGCACTCTCCAAGAGCAGGTCGAATCACTAGTAACTCATGTAAATGACATTGAAGACCGCATCGGTGCTAACGAAACAGCTATTACCACTCTGCAGTTAGAGAATAACGAATTACAAATTCAGATTGATGCAAGCGGTGAAGACATCGAAACACTTCAAAGCCAAATTGATACTCTCGAAGAAGATAACGCAAACCTAGCTGCACTGGTAGCTAATGGTGGGAGTAGCGATGACCTTCAAGCGCAAATCGATGCCAATGCGGAATTGATTAGTAGTCTAGAACAAAGCATTGCCACAATATCAACGTTTCAAAACAACGCCACCCTTATTGAAATTCTGCAGGAGCAAGTCGCACATATACAGTCCGTGCTCGACGAGCAGGCCGCACTCGCAGACGGCCAATGTCCACATGGAGAGCTACTGATAGGCTACAATGCACCCACTCAAACAACGTTATGCCAGCCCATCACCGGTTCCCCAAGCGAAGTGGGATACCTTCAGTATCACACCATCAGCCTATTGCCGGGGCGTACAGCCAATGCAGGACTGAATTGCAGTGAAGGCAACGGAATTCCAAGTAACTTGGGTTGGAACCAAGTTGGAGGTATCCAGTTTTTGGGAATTTTACGAACTGCCACCGGATACAATATTTCTGTTCGTAACATCAGTGCCATGCGACAAACGATAACTATCACTCTCGAGTGCCGTCGTTATTTTTAGTTTTAGTTAAAAAAATAAAAATAAAAATAAAACGGAAGTAAAAAGGATTCAGTACCCTTTTCAATCGGCAGGGATGCCTCTACCAAGCTACTATCAGCTCGGAGAAAAAGCAGTACGTCTTCACGCCCTTTAACTCAACCGTTAGAGACAATAAAACATTATATCAATGAAAAAAGAGTACGCGGCGAAAAGGTGCGGAGCCTTTTAACTCAAGCATTAGGATAATAAAATGAGTTACCAAAAAATAGCTGGTATAGCTTTATGTGCAGTACAAGCCATACCAGCCACTTGGTTTCTCCGTTGGGATTTAAAAATAATGTATTTAATCCCTGTATTATTTGGTTATTTAGCGTATAAATACCCTAACAAATCGCTCAAGAACCAGACGCGCGAAGAGCTACGCGCCTCTTAACTCAAACCTTATACAAAAAATAAAAAGGGATAATCCTATGAGTAATCCGACAAGCTCTTTTATGGAAAAAAATATTATTGTTGTAAATGCCGATGATACTGTTAAGCATGTCCAAGAAATACTAATTTCCCACAAGCTTTCTTTTATTCCCGTTATCGAACCTAATGGGAAATGTTTTGGCGTAATCAGTGCCATAGATTTTTTGCATTTTTATAAAGCGCATAAAAACCCAAACCCAAATGCAAAATATGCATGGGAAATCTGTACCCACAAAGTAATCGAAGTAAGTTCTGTTATATCTCTCATGGAAGCATGTGAGATTATGGTGAAAAATAAAATTCACCATCTTGTGGTAACAGAGAACAATGCTATAAAAGGTGTCATTTCATCACTTGACCTTATAAGTGAATGCTTGTTAAACAAAAACGCATAACAAGTACATCAAGAATATTCGCTTGTCGTTCATTGGGGCTTTTAAAAGCCCCTTGTGGTAATCGTTAACTAGTCGCCTGCCCAATAACAAGACTAACCACAAAGAAGAGTGTCGAAATAAATATAATAACCGCAATAATACCAACAAAGATAACTTGCTTGGGTTTTACCTTACTAATATCTTCCTCGTAACCTTCGCCACGACGCACACCGAGCATTGCCCACAATACGGTTTTTGCAGTATATAAAAACGAAGCCTTTTCTTTCTGTTGATCAGTCACTATTTAACACCCTCTGATTTGTAGCTGCGAGCCTATAGTTATAGAAATATATTAGCACATGGCTATTCTTGATATGAAAATATATGCGATTTATAAGAAGCCAACTCAATATACAAACCGTTTTCTTTAATATCATTCACATTACGTGAGTATTTAATCCCCGTTAAATCGTCCGTGAATTCTATTCTTTTATCATTCAATCTAATTGCGAAAAACAATCGACTTTGACAAGTGGATTGGGAAAAGTTAATAACAACAATCTTAACCTTATTTTTATCGCGCCATTGCCAGGCCAACATATTCTGAAAAGAGTTATTTCCTTCCCAGCTCGCAACAGGCGTTAACAAAGACCACTCTCCTGTCTGCATTACAGGAACATTTACAACACTTAATAATTTTTCATAAAAGTTTTTAATTTCAATATCGGTTTCTTCTGTCTGTTCCCGCCCCAACTGCACAGGTAACCTTACTGCTTTACCTTCAAACTGACCGTCATAATAAAAACGCAACCCGGGTAACGATGAAATAAGCACCGCTGCCGCCATCGATGCATTTCGACCAAAACTAGCTACGGCGCGCGGTTCATCATGATTCTCTAAGAATCGTACCGATCGCATTTGAAAGTCTATACTCGCGTGTAAATGTCCTTGCACAGATAGCACATCACCGTCTTCAAGCCTGTCGGTGAGGCGCTTATCGTAAGTGTAATCAAAACCTTGTTGCTGTAATGCCCATTCCTTATCCCAATACGCTTCAGCCATGAAGATAAAATCAGGGTGCTGTTTTTTTACATCGTTAATAGCATCAATCCAAAATTCAGGCTCAGGCATTTTCATTGCAACTTGCGGCTGCCATGTTTGTGCGAAAATATCATTCATCACCAACATTGCCATGTCACAGCGAACGCCATCGCATTGCCCTGCAATCGACTGTAATACATCTGTCATGTATTTCCGTGCCTCAACGGCAGCATAATTAACTTGCACTGTATCCCACCATGGAGAAAAGAAGGGATCTCGACCATGTGCAAATTCTTTTTTGGTTTTTTTATCCACAAAAAACAAACCATCATTATATTCATCAGGCCGTTCGCTTTCCTTTCCTGACTGAATAAATACCTTAGGCTGCTTTACTAATAAACCACTCGCACGACTAAAATGATTAGGCACAAAATCGAGCATCAATCGCATACCGAACTTTGCCAGTTGCTTTCGTGCTACGGCTAAGCCTTCGGCACCACCTAAATCTTTCGCCACGATATATTCATCAATTGCGTACGGAGAACCAATCACATCTTCTTCAGACCAATCAGCTAAGGCTTGGTCATATCCTTTGCGAAGATCCTCTGATAAATCATTCTCATGCAAAGCATCTGCATTTATCTGCCATACACCCATTAACCAGATAATATGCATGCCTTTATCTTGCAGCGCTGCCCAGTAGCTATCAGGTATATCTTTTAATGTGGCACGCTTCGACCCTTCGTCAAATTGACGTAACCAAACACGGGTATTGATCTCATAAAGAGAGGGATTACTGGGGAGTTTATGCATTGTATTCGCCTTCACTGGCAGTGGTTGCTACACATTTAACCATTATGCATAAAATTTAACGCTATAACAGCATTTCGCTTGACAGCTATGCCCCAAATCGCCATCGTTACTCAAATAACAAATGTATATAACCTCAGGAAATATTAATGAATAGTCACACTCTCAAGAGCAACTCTCTTACTGCGATTATTAGTACTGATGGTGCAGAACTGCACTCATTAAAAATGACCGATGGAACTGAATTAATCTGGCAAGCAGACGCTGCTTATTGGGGACGACATGCGCCTCACCTCTTCCCTATTGTTGGTCGCTTACCAGATGATACGTTGACTCATAAAAATAAAGACTATCGAATGACACAGCATGGCTTTGCTCGTGACATGCCATTTGAGATTGAACAATCCAGCAATTCTGAGTGCACTTTCTTGCTTCGTGATAATGAGCAGACATTAGAAAAATACCCATTTCATTTTGAGTTTCGCGTTATATTTTCACTACAAGATGATTGTCTTTCCATTAGCTACAACATAAAAAATACCGGTGATGAAATATTGCCTTGTTCGGTAGGTGCCCACCCTGCTTTTGTTTGGCCGCTACCGGGCAATTCATCTAGAGAAAATCACCATATTGAATTTACAGAAACAGAAACTTGTGACATCAACCGTCTTGATGCGGGCTTAGTAAAAAAAGAAACTTCCCCATGGCCTTGGGCTAACGAAAATAATGGTTTCACCCTTGCCGATAGTTTATTTGAACCCGATGCAATGATATTCACCGAACACTATAGCCGTGAAGTTTCTTATTCTGGCGAACAAGGCCCGAGCATCACTGTTAAATTTGATGACTTTCCACACTTAGGCATTTGGAGTGTGCCTAGTGCTGGTTTTGTTTGCATTGAACCGTGGCAAGGACACTCTAGCGAAGTCGGTTCTGCTGGGGAGTTTTCTGATAAAACCGGATTAGCAAAAATCAAACCAAATGAAGAACGCAGTTGGACGATGAGCGTAATAGTTACAGATTAATCTATCCTGTTATTTTTTTTGGCTTGCCAAGCTGTGGCTGGCAATGACGAGAAAATAGTAATCGGGTATTAGTGGTTAATTACTAGCAACAGACTACGGCGACTTATTGATGTTCTTTATCTGAATCCTTTTTCTTCATCGCTTCAGGGCTGTCATCATCCATAATTATCCGATGTGCAGGACCTTCTAGGTCATCAAACTGTCCCGAACGAACTGCCCAGAAAAATATCGCCACCATCGCAGCAACTAGCAACATCGCAAGTGGTACAAGAAGATAAAGTATTTCCATTCTATTTCGTTGACTTCCTTAGTAATCTTAACGCGTTACCGACGACAAACAATGAACTCGCCGACATACCAATTGCCGCCATCCACGGCGCCACATAACCTAATGCGGCGGCAGGTAATGCCAGTGTATTATAAGCAATCGCCCAAATTAAATTCTGTTTAATTATTAGCAGCATGCGTTGTGCTGTACTTCGACCTTCACTGATCGCCGTAAGATCGTTTGATAATAACAACATATCAGCACTAACAGCTGCTAATTGTGTGCCACTTGCCATCGCAATAGATACCTCTGCCGCAGCGAGTACTGGCGCATCGTTAATACCATCACCAATCATGGCAACAATAGCGCCTTTGTTTTGTAACGCTTTAACAAAACTTAATTTATCGGCAGGCAGACATTCTGCTTGCCACTCATCAATGCCGACTTGTTCGGCTACTCTCGCGACAGCTTGAGAATGATCGCCACTTAATAAAACAACCTTTCTTCCTGATGACTTTAACTGACTAATTAATTGTGTAGCATCTTCACGTAAACGATCGCCCAAGGAAAATACAGCGTGGCACTGATTTTCATCAGCCAAAACTACAACAGTATGGCCTTGTTCTCGCAGTCTATTTAATTGCTGCTCAGGAAGCGAGGCTTGAGTTGTTTCGCTTATATAAGCAGGTGTACCTATAGAAAATATCTTTCCGGATATTTTCCCCGTTAATCCTGCACCGGGTATATTTACCACATCACTCGCAACAATAACCGAAGCTTCTGCTGCATTACACAATGCTCGTGCTACTGGATGTTCCGAACTAAGTTCTAATGCCGCAGCCCAATCTAGACATTCTTTTTTTGACGCATCAGAAAGTATCTCAACTTTAATTAATTCCAACTTACCTTCCGTTAAGGTGCCTGTTTTATCAAAGATAAAATGGCTTGCCTTCGCCAAGGTTTCTAAAGCATGCCCACGTGTTGTTAATAATCCTTGCGAAGTTAAACGACTCGTAGCCGCAGTAACTGCCGTTGGTGTTGCCAATGATAAAGCACAAGGACAAGTGACAACCAATACAGCAATCGTAATGGGTAGCCATGTTGTTACTCCTTCACTCCACCAATATGATGCGACACTCACCGCTAATACCAACACCGCTAAAACAAACCATGCCGCGGTCTTGTCTGCTAACTTGGTAATTCTAGGTTTCTCTGTTTGCGCCCTTTCCAATAAACGCAGAACACCTGACAAGATAGTATCTTGACCAATCTTTTCTAACTTGATCAATAAAGGGCTTTCAATATTAATCGATCCGCCTATTACCGTTCTACCAACCTCAACCGGTATTGGCATACTCTCACCGGTTAACAATGATTCATCGATACTTGAACGCCCTTCTATCACAACGCCATCAGCGGGAAAGGTTTCACCCGGTTTAACTCGAACAACATCTCCAACATTTAATTCGGCGACGGTAATGAGTGACTCTGCATCATTATCAATACGTGTTGCTACTGCTGGAACAGCCCGCACTAAGGTATCGGAACTTTCTGATGATCGCTTACGTGCAACTAATTCAAAATAACGGCCTGTTAATAGAAAAAAAACAAACATCACCACCGAGTCATAATAAACCTCGCCATAACCATTAAAGGTGCTCCAAATACTACCGGCGAAGGCAACACTGATACCAATAGATACCGGTACATCCATACCGGCTTGACCATGTTTAATATCGCGGATAGCGGTACGGAAAAAAGGCTGTGCGGAATACAGCATTACAGGCAAGGTCAAACCTAAACTGATCCAATAAAAGAATTTTTCGAACTGCGCTTCCATACCAAAGAAATCGCCAAGATAAAGCGCAACGGCAATCATCATGACTTGCATACCCAATACACCGGCTAGACCCAAGCGGCGTAATTGTTGTTTGCGTTCGTCTTCTAATAATTGTTGCTGTCTACTTGGATCGTAGGGATGAGCTAAGTAACCAATTCGAGTAATCGCTTCAAGGATTTCACTCAATTTAATTTGATCGTTATTCCATTCAATTCTGGCGCGGCGTGTGGAGTAATTTACCGCGACACTCTTCACGCCAGCTAATGCAGCAATGTGACGTTCATTAAGCCAAATACATGCGGCACAAGTAATTCCTTCAAGAATAAGATCGGCTTCACGTAAATCGCCTTGTTCACTTTCGTGATGCCTAACAAAACTGTCTTGTACTGCATCTAGATCATAGGCGAGGCTTTGCTGTAAAAAATCAGGTACCAGCTCGCGGCCTTGTTCAGCAGGCTCCGTTCGGTATTGGTAATAATCTTCCATCCCGCCATCCACAATCGCCTCAGCGACCGCTTGGCAACCGGGGCAACACATGGCGCGTTCTGCCCCCTGAATCGATACCTTATAATGGGTCTCGCTCGGAACAGGCAGCCCACAGTGGAAACAGCCGGACTCACTCAATGGCTTGGTTCCTTACTGTGATCGGCTTTACTGCTCACTACAAATCTCACTTTTTATTGTCATACCAGTCTCATAATGCCGTATGGCGCTGAAAGCCGCCACCAGCTTGATCCAGATCAACGCCTAAATCCCACAATATCCGTATGTTCTCAACATCAGATTTGTATGAATATGACATAGTATATTATAATATTCTAATATTAAGGGTAAAGTACTGCAGTAACTGTATGGTTTCTGGTTCTGCGCTTAAATTTCTGTAATGTAAGGAATTAATTTCCGAGCAATACTAGATGGTAAAACGACTCACTGAGGACTAAAAATGTTTCTAGCACACGTATGGGGACTTTTCACCCACCCTGCCAAAGAATGGGAAAGTATCCGTAAAGAGCGCTGCTCAATTGGCAAATGTTACTGCACACACGTTTTATTTTTAGCTGCTATCCCTGCTATCTCAGGTTTTATTGGCACAACCCAAATTGGTTGGTCAATCGGTACCAGTGACGTTATTAAATTAACCCCAGATAGCGCACTCATTATTGCCATCCTAACCTTTATTACCACGATCACTGCCGTGTTCTGCATTGGTTGGATGATCTACTGGATGGGTAAGACCTATGGTACAGAACAGCCACTACCTCAAAGTATTGCGCTTGCCGCTTACTCAGCAACACCGATGTTTCTAATGGGTCTATCGATACTTTATCCAATCCTTTGGTTAAATATGATTATCGGAATGCCTGCCCTTGCTTACAGTATTTATCTTCTTTACACCGGTCTACCCACCATGATGAACATCAATAAGGAACAAGGCTTCCTTTTTGCTAGCGCAGTTGTCTCTGTTGGTATGGTTGTACTCGTCGCTGTTCTAACAACCATCGTGTTGTTGTGGGGCTTTGGTATCGGACCGGTTTTCACTAGTAGCTTCGGTGTTATTACACCGTTCAGCCTAGTCTAGGCAATTTAACTTTAATTTATTAAACAGGTAGGCATATGACTGCTACGCAAGAAATGTATAACTATAAGGTTGTACGACAGTTCGCAATCATGACTGTTATTTGGGGCATCGTCGGCATGTTGGTCGGTGTTTATATCGCAGCTGAAATGGCATGGCCATTCCTTAATTTCGATGTTCCTTATTTATCATTCGGACGACTCCGTTCATTACATACTAATGCGGTGATCTTTGCCTTTGGTGGCTCCGCATTATTTGCAACATCTTATTATGTTGTGCAGCGTACTTGTCATACTCGAATATTCAGTGACAAACTTGCGGCATTTACGTTCTGGGGTTGGCAATTAGTTATTCTTTCTGCGGCAATCACATTGCCACTCGGTATTACTTCTTCAAAGGAATACGCTGAACTAGAATGGCCAATTGATATTCTAATTGCCGTTGTTTGGGTTAGTTACGCTGTTGTGTTCATTGGCACTATTATGAAACGCAAAGTGAAACATATTTACGTTGCTAACTGGTTTTTCGCTGCTTTCATTATTACTGTTGCCGTATTACACATCGTCAATAGTGCCCAAGTGCCTATTTCAATGTTTAAGTCTTACTCTGCCTACGCAGGTGTTCAAGATGCAATGATTCAGTGGTGGTACGGACATAATGCAGTAGGCTTCTTCTTGACTGCAGGCTTCCTCGGTATCATGTATTACTTTGTACCAAAACAAGCAGGCCGTCCGGTTTATTCTTACCGTTTATCTGTTGTGCATTTTTGGGCTTTAATCTTCACTTACATTTGGGCTGGCCCTCATCACCTGCATTACACAGCTCTACCTGATTGGACTCAATCACTCGGCATGGCCTTCTCGCTTATCCTGCTTGCACCTAGCTGGGGCGGTATGATTAACGGCATCATGACTTTATCCGGTGCATGGGAAAAACTTCGTACTGATCCTATTTTACGTTTCTTGATTGTTTCTATTTCCTTCTACGGTATGTCTACCTTTGAAGGTCCTATGATGGCGATCAAGACAGTCAATGCGCTATCGCATTACACCGACTGGACTATCGGCCACGTACATTCAGGTGCATTAGGTTGGGTTGCGATGGTATCCATTGGCGCTATGTATTACCTGATTCCACGCATGTATGGCCGTGAAATTCATAGTGTGAAATTAATTGAATGGCACTTCTGGCTAGCCACGCTCGGTATCTCTCTTTACATCGTTGCGATGTGGGTATCCGGTGTAACGCAAGGCTTGATGTGGCGTGCAGTGAATGCCGACGGCACACTAACTTACAGCTTTATTCAAAGTGTGCAGGCATCTCACCCATTCTATATTGTGCGCTTCTTAGGTGGCTTATTGTTCTTGTCAGGTATGTTCATCATGCTTTACAACATACTCAAAACCATCTTGGGTGTTAAACCAATTGAAGCACCTGTTACTGCTCCAGCAGCAGCGCATTAAGGAGAATTATCATGGCTACAGGACATGAAAAAATTGAAACTAACATTGGCTTAATGGCCATCCTCACGATACTGGTTATTAGTATTGGTGGTTTGGTACAAATCGTGCCGCTGTTTTTTATGCAACACACTACAACCGCAATTGAAGGACTTGAACCATATAATGCATTGCAGTTAACCGGTCGTGATATTTATATTCGCGAATCATGTAACGCATGTCATTCACAAATGATTCGTCCGTTCCGTGCTGAGACTGAGCGCTATGGTCATTACTCTGTTGCAGGTGAATTTGTTTATGATCGTCCATTCCTTTGGGGCTCAAAACGTACTGGCCCTGACTTGCACCGCGTTGGTGGTCGCTACAGTGATGAATGGCATCGTGTGCATCTAAACAATCCTCGCGACGTGGTTCCTGAATCCATTATGCCAGGTTACCCATGGTTGGAAGAGAGCCCAGCTGATGCGGAAACTATCGTAAAGAAAATGGAAGTGTTGAAAATGCTTGGTCATCCATATACGGATGAACAAATTGCTAATTCACCAAAGGCACTTGAAGGTAAAACTGAACAAGATGCATTGATTGCCTACCTACAAGTACTTGGTACCGCAATTAAGACCAGGAGATAAGTCATGGAATATATGAATAGTATTCAAATGCTCTGGACCATTGTCGCCTTCGTCACATTTGTCGGAATCGTTATCTGGGCATGGAGTAGTAAACGTGAAGATGAATTTCACGAAGCAGAGAATCTTATCTTTGAAGAAGATAATACTGAACGCTCTCATGTAAATAAGCAATCGCAACTAGGTACTAAACACCATGTTTGATTTCACAAGTAATTTCTGGCCGTGGTTTATCACCATCATTTCTAGCGCTGGCATTATTGCTATGTGGTGGTTGGTTCGTTGGATGGATAAAAAACCTACTGATGGCTCTCAACTTGATGGCAAACCATTGACTCATGTCTGGGACGATGATTTGGTTGAACTGAATAATCCGCTACCAAGCTGGTGGAAAAATATGTTCTACGCCACGATCATCTTTTCCGTTGGTTATCTTGCTCTGTATCCAGGACTTGGCACATGGCAAGGCCTGTTGGGCTGGACTCAGGAAAATCAGTACGAACGTGAGATGAGCAAAGCCGAAGAAACCTTTGGCCCAATCTATGCGTCGTACCTGAAAAAAGATGTTATCGCTCTTGCTGCTGACACAGATGCATTAAAAACAGGACGTCGTCTATTTAATAACTATTGCGCACTTTGCCATGGTTCAGATGCAGCCGGTTCACATGGTTTCCCTAACCTAACCGATAGTGATTGGTTGTACGGTGGTAAGCCTGAAAACATCAAAGCCAGTATCAATAACGGCCGTAATGGTGCGATGCCAGCATGGGGCCAAATCCTCGACAATGATGGTGTATTCAATGTATCAGAATACATCCTCAGCCTTGGCGGTCGTGATACCAACCCGACAGCAGTGGCTGCAGGCAAGCAAAAATATAGCCAACTTTGTGTGGCCTGTCACTCGGCTGATGCCAAAGGCAATCAAGCGCTTGGGGCACCAGATCTAACCGATAAGGTATGGCTTTACGGTGCATCGCAACGCGCAGTAATGGCTTCGATTTCAGAAGGTCGTACCGGTAACATGCCTTCACACAAAGATTTTCTTGATGAAGGCAAAATTCACGTGCTGACAGCCTATATTTACAGCCTGTCGGCTGGCGGTAAGGAGTAAACCTATAGTAAGATTGATGGCATTCTAAAACAGTATGGAAGATTGCAATGTCAGACGACGTATTACCAACTTGTCAAAAGACCGTTTCAATTCTATGGCCAGCCTTTCTTATGGCCGGTGTGGCAACCATATTGTTCTTTACTGCCTTCGACCCCGTCGTGCTACTTCAGGAAACACGTTTTGCTGATACTAGCCGACTTGGGGCTTACTCCATTGGATTTTTTTTATTCTGGCTATTAACAACATCGTCTTGCGCAATGACATGCTTCTTCCGCAGACCGTGTAATCCTAAATAAAACTGAATTTCCATACCGCCTATACCCACGCTCATCTTTAGTTATTAAACAAAGATGAGGTTGTTGTAACCAATAAACAAATTGTGACGTAATGGCTAACAAAGAAACCAAAAAAACTGAACACCCTGATTCACTCTACGCTAGTGCTGAAAAGATCTATCCCCGCGCAGTTAGCGGTTTGTTCGCAATGTGGCGCAGTATCGGTGTTGTAATATTACTTGGCATCTATTACCTCGCACCGTGGTTAGAATGGGCTGATCGACAAGCTATACTATTTGATTTACCTAATCGAAAATTTCATGTTTTCGGGCTTATCTTTTGGCCACAAGATTTCTTCTATTTTGCCGTACTGCTTATTATCGCTGCCTTCGCACTGTTCTTTTTTACTGCGATAGCCGGGAGGTTATGGTGTGGTTACGCATGCCCGCAAACCGTTTGGACCGAAGTCTTCATGTGGATTGCTCGCAAGGTTGAAGGCGATCGTCCAAAACAAATAAAACTAGATAAGATGCCATGGAATGCATACAAGATTCGTATAAAAGCCACTAAACATTTTTTATGGCTCGCGCTCGCCGCCTATACCGGCTTTACCTTTGTCGGCTATTTTACGCCAATTGATGAACTCACATTACGTATCTTTGATCTCGACCTCGGTCCATGGGAATGGTTTTGGATTGTTTTTTATAGCTTTGCCACTTGGGGTAATGCTGGCTTCATGCGAGAGCAAGTGTGTATTTACATGTGCCCGTATGCTCGTTTCCAAAGCGCGATGTTTGATAACGATACCCTTATCATTTCTTATAACGAAGAACGTGGCGAACCACGTGGCTCTCGAAAACGTAATGAAGATCCTGCCACCAAGAATCTTGGTTCATGTATTGACTGCACTTTGTGCGTACAGGTTTGCCCTACTGGTATTGATATTCGTAATGGCCTGCAATATCAATGTATCGCCTGCTCCGCTTGTATCGATGTTTGTGATGGTGTCATGGACAAAATGGGCTATGAACGCGGTCTGATAAAATATACCACTGAAAATGCACGCCAAGGAAAAGTCGTTAGTCTTTTCCGACCGCGCATCATTGTTTACGCAAGCGCGCTACTCTTAATGACCATTGGCCTGACTTATGCCATTGCCACACGTATCCCACTTGAAGTAGATATTATTCGCGACCGTACCCGACTATTTAACGAAACAGATACGGGGCTTATTGAAAATATTTATTCCATGCAAATTATCAACAAAGACGAACAAGTACACCAATATCAAATCACCGCCTCCGGCATCAACGGGATGAAGATGATTATTAAATCCATTGACATTGAAGTTGCTGCGGGTGAAGTACTGGATGTACCATTACGTTTGCAAGTAGATCCTTACGATCTAAAAAAACGCAGTACAGAAGTTATGTTATCTGTCGTATCAACTGATAACCCAGATATAAGAATGATCGAAGCTACTCGCTTCCTTGGGCCAACAGGACGCCGTTAATGAATAATCCAGAACAAAAAAAAGCTTGGTATAAACAGCCACTTGTATTAATGATCATTGCGATTCCTCTTAGTGCTGTGTTCGGTGGAATCTCTATGATCTATCTAGCGATAACAACAGATGATGGCCTAGTAAAAGATGACTATTATCAATATGGGAAACAAATAAACCTTGTTCTCGAACGCGATATTGAAGCCAAGCGTATTAGTCTGGCTGGAAAATTTGATTTTCAGCCCGTAACAGGTATTGTTTCAGTCCAACTCACAACTAAAACTGGCACATTACCAGCAACAATTTCTCTTGAAATGTTACATGCCACTCGCGCAGGACAAGACCAACAAACTGAATTAGCTCTCACTGCCGACAAGGAATACCATGGTCTTATTAAAGAACTCGTTCCCGGTCGTTGGTATGTACAGCTAACAACATCACAGTGGCGATTAAACGGTGAGTTACAACATCCAGGACAAACTAAGATCGAATTCACCACTAATTAGCCTTCTGCATGCAAACTGAAATCACACTTATTGCCGCTTTTGTTACTGGATTACTTGGATCAGTGCACTGCGTTGGCATGTGTGGTGGGATTGTTGGCACACTCAGCATGGGGATAAAGAGCCCTAGACGACCACTGCCTTTTTTATTGCTCTATAACACGGGGCGTTTAAGCAGCTATATCTTAGCCGGACTGTTAGTTGCTAGCCTTAGCTCAATAACCAGCGATGTATTTACTCAAAACACACAACAAATAGGTGCTTGGCTAAGTGGATTATTCATGATCATGCTTGGCCTTTATATCGCAGGATGGTGGAAGTTGCTTAGCATATTGGAAAAAGTGGGAGCTCGCTTTTGGCGTTACCTACAACCTTATGGCAACAAATTATTACCCGTAGCAAGCTACCCCCAGGCTTTTATGCTCGGTGTATTATGGGGATGGCTACCTTGCGGAATGGTCTATGCAATGCTTGTATTTGCACTCAGCAGCCAAGATACATTACAAGGTGGGCTCATTATGTTGGCCTTTGGCTTAGGCACACTGCCAACATTATTGTTACTTGGTACCGCCGCAACAAAGGTTCGAAAATTCATACACCAACCCATTGTTAGGCAATCAGCCGGGGCTCTAATTATTTTATTTGGGATTTATAACCTGATTGGCCCTGATGCACACGCCCATCACCAGATGAACTCAGGACATAGCCAACAACATCAGCACTAAGTTTCCTCTGAATTGTATGACTCCGATTTTTTCTTCAATTCATCGTAATCCTTAGAAAGACGTTCCATTGTTTGATTCTCTTGGCCTGCATACATCAATGAATATTCTTTAACAATATCTTCCATTGTTTCCATTGCTTCAGCTAATTCACTTGCCATTTTTTTATTATCTGCGGTTAATGATTCAAGCTGTTTATTTAACCCTTCAATGTCACCACCAGAAGCCTCTTTAGCTTGATGCAAATGCATTTCTGCGGAATTGCTAATACTTTTCTGTACGGCATCAATCCAGTTATTATTAATATTTAATAACTCAGTTCGTATTTCAGAAAAACATTTACGATCAAAACCAAGAAACATATTAAGAACACATCGGTATAAGTGTTTTTCTGACAAACCCATTTTATTTAGAAAATTTTCGAGATCTTCATCAATTAAAAGTGAATCAGCTTGCATAGATGTCTTTATTGCTGAGCGTCTCTCTTCTTGTTTGCTTTTATGATCTGCGATGAAATCAGTCACATAACGCTTATCAGATGCTCGTCGGCGAATAAAATATACCACCAACGCAATAAATCCTAATATTAATACTGCGCCAACTTCAGCACCGATTAATAATAAAGAATCTAATGCTTCATCCATGATTATTTCTTCTCATCATCCGGTTCAACAGCCGCAGCTTCCGCATCAGCTTGTTCTTCTAATGCTCCCGCCCAAGGATCTTCTTCTTCCGATTCATTCTCTGTAGACTTTTCTGCTGCCGCTTCCGCATCAGCCTGTTCCTCTAATGCTCCAGCCCAAGGGTCCTCTTCTGCTGCGGGTTCTTCTGCTGCGGGTTCTTCTGCTGCGGGTTCTTCTGCTGCGGGTTCTTCTGCTGCAGGTTCCTCTGCTGCAGGTTCTTCTGCTGCGGATTCCTCTGCTGCAGGTTCTTCTGCTGCGGGTTCTTCTGCTGCAGGTTCTTCTGCTGCGGGTTCCTCTGCTACAGGTTCTTCTGCTACAGGTTCTTCTGCATCAGTATCTAAATCCATATCAAATTCAGGCAAATCATCTGCTTCAGATGTATCTAAAATATCACCGGCATCATTAGCTGGAGCGTCATCTACAGCATCATCTTGCTCATCAGCTATATCTAAATCTACATTCTCAGGTTCAGATTTTTCTTTTCGTTGCGCAGAAAAATCTTCCTCTGAAATATCTTTATCATTACTTTCAAATGGTGTTTGTTCTAACTGTTCATCAGAACTATTTTCTTCTTTCGTCGTTTTTTCTGCAGGCGCCTCTTTCTTATCTTCTACTTCTTCCTCGGTAAGATCATCCGTCAATGGGCGATTTTTCTTCTTCCAATAACGATAACCAAGATATCCGCCACCAAAAATAAGTATATTTGCTACCACAATGATAATAATTAAGATTAAATTCGATCCAGATTCTTCATGTTCAATCGCCTGCTCATGATCTTCTGATTTTTCTTCATGGCCAGCATTTTCATCAGTCTCATTATCATGCATCTCTTCTTCGTGAGATTCTTCCTCTTCATGTTTCACAGGCTCAACTCGAGCCTTCACTGTCATTTCAGGAACTTTAACCTTGTAGGTCTTTTCAAAAACATCTCCATTAAGACTTCGCCCCATTGCTTTAACCATTAATATTTGGCCAGAGTGCTGAGGTAATAACAGTTGCTGCCACAAATTTAGCCCATGTTGATTTATAACAATAACGTCATCATCGTGACCAGCGGAGAAATATTCTAATTGCAGTGTTCCGACCTGAAGAATATTCTCATCCAATATTGCTTTAACAACCAGACCAGATTCAGTATCTTCTGCCCAGACTGTAAGTGGTTCAAGAATAGGAATAATTGCATCTGGTAACTTTCCGTGTAACTTGCTACTAAACTTCACATTACCAATTCGAGTTGCAGAAGCATTAATGGTAATGTTTTTTCCTGCAAATGATTTATCAATAACGGCCTTCCAGCTATGCGCTCCATCTTTAAGGATATAATATGCACCTGTCTGCCCCTGTATATTCAAGGCAAGCTGTAAAGTCCCTGTTTGAATCAATGCGGGATTTTCAGTTACATTAATAACCAGCCCCTGCACCGTTGATAACAACTCAAGGTTTATTGGGTTCTTATGAATCTTAATTTCATGTCGTGATTCCCGCTTAAATGTAGGCGTAATAGCACGAACGATGATCTCAAGATCACCCTCTTCATTAACACCATCCATAACAACACTATAACTTCCTAATTGTTCTGTGGCAGGGATAGATTGTTCTGCTTCAATACCTTGTTGGTTCTTTCTATGTAAACTAACATCAACTAATCTTATAAAATCTTTATCATTGAGAAGACCATCCTTGGTTATCAGCGATGCTGATATTATTACTTCTTCATCTTTTATTACGTTGTTTGGTAATGGGGCAACACGCAATTTTAAGTTCGTTATTACTTTTACACGGTTATCTTTGTCAATATCCGCATCCAATTTCCATTTTCCTGAAACTGGTTTATGCACAGTAATAATGTCAAAACTTTTATCTTGATACCATTCAACATTATTTGGTTTATTGTCTTTACTAAATACTGATTTATCTGGACGTATTATTTTTGTTTCCGCACCCGACTTGCTACGGAAAACCAGCAAGGTCATATCTCTAATACTTTTATCTACATCGAAATAATTACCTTCAAGTGGTAATGAATCCATCTTGGTGGTTTTTTCAAACAATTTTAAGAAGATTCTTTGCAGCTTATCTGCAGAATCTACTGATTCATACCAGCCATCACTTTTCTTTGCTAATTTTTTTAATAATTTGTGATCTGCTTGCGAAGATAAGGCAATGGTATGTATCTTTACATTGGCTTTCTTCAGGTCATTAAGGACCTTTCCGAGTATTTTCTGACGTGAACTTTTATTCTTTGCTGCTTGCTTTGATATGTCGACCATTCCATCGGTCAACAAGATCATATGACGATCCCATTTAGGATCTGGCCGACGCCAATCCCACGAGCTCTTTGTTAACGTATCTTCGATATTTGTAAATAAGCCACGAGAATGAATATTGCCTACTTCCTTAAGTGCATTCTTCTTCCACTTCTTAGTCGCAAAATCAGGCTTAACCTGCATATTGACATATTGGCCAAAACTCCAGATACCCACGCGACTGGTTTCTGGCAACATACCAATTAAGAGATTTAAGGCATCTCTGCGTAGATTCTTCGGGTCATTCAGTTTCATGCTGCCAGAAACGTCAACCAGAATACGCAGGTCAGTAACTGGATCAGCCGCAGGCTGGCTTGCAGCTTGAACTGTTCCTAAAGAGAATAATAAACACAGCAACATCGATGCTGCAACGCAACACCGACATGCAAGTAAACTTACATTATTTAACGAAGCCATAAAAAAGCCTGTAGTTTTCAACTATATACAGGCTATCGGTAGCTTGAGAGAAGACTTTAGAAAACTCTTATAATTTTTTTAAGCTAATTAGTAGCAATTAGCATTAATAAACAATGAGTTAGAGATAGCTCTAGTGTTCGCGAGTAGCTAAAAAACGAACCTCGGGCCAACGTTCCATCATTAAATCAAGATTTACCCTACTTGGGGCAAGATAGGTTAGCTCTCCCGCAGCATCCATGGAGAGATGTTCGATAGCCTTTTTCTCAAAATCAGCAAGCATTTTAGGATCATCACATTCGATCCAACGTGCTGTTGCCACCTGTATTGGCTCATAAGAACACTCAACATTGTATTCATCTTTAAGCCGATACGCGACGACATCAAACTGCAAAATACCTACCGCACCTAAAATGAGATCATTACTTTGCCTTGGACGGAAAACCTGTGTCGCACCTTCCTCTGATAATTGGATGAGTCCTTTCTGCAAGGACTTCATTTTCAGAGGATCACGCAATACCACACGCCTGAATAATTCCGGTGCGAAATGAGGAATACCGGTGAATTTAAGTTCTTCACCTTGACTAAAGGTATCACCAATCTTAATCGTGCCATGATTATGCAAGCCAATAATATCGCCGGGATAGGCTTCTATAACATTCTCACGCTCACGCGCCATGAACGTTATTGCGTTGGCAATTTGTACATCTTTACCAAGACGTACCTGATACATTTTCATACCCTTAGTAAATTTTCCTGATGTAATGCGTAAAAAAGCAATACGATCTCGATGAGCCGGATCCATATTTGCTTGAATCTTAAACACAAAACCCGAGAATTTTTCTTCTGTCGGTTCAACAACTCGTGATTCCGTTTTACGTGCGATCGGTGCGGGTGCGTTTTCAGTAAAAATATCTAATAACTCTTTAATACCAAAATTATTCGTCGCTGAACCGAACAATACTGGCGTTAATTCCCCACGCAGATAAGCATCTATATCAAATTCATTACTGGCACCACGAACTAATTCAATTTCTTCACGTAATTCATCTGCCTGCCCACCTAATAATTCATCAAGACGAGGATTATCTAGCCCTTCAATTGTTTCGCCATCTTGTACTTTACCTTTATGAGTCGCACTAAAAAGATGCACCGTATCATTTAAGATATGGAAAACCCCTTTCAATGTTTTACCCATGCCAATAGGCCAAGTAATTGGCGCACAGCGGATTTTTAAAACATCTTCAATCTCATCAAGCAACTCAAGAGGATCTCGACCTTCACGATCCAACTTATTAATAAATGTCATAATGGGTGTGTCACGTAGACGACAGACATCCATTAATTTTACTGTTCGCTTTTCAACACCTTTGGCACAATCAATTACCATCAATGCTGAATCAACCGCGGTCAATGTGCGATAAGTATCTTCAGAGAAATCTTCATGACCTGGGGTATCGAGTAAATTAACAATCTTGTCACCATAGGTGAACTGCATCACGGATGATGTCACCGAGATACCACGTTGTTTCTCTAGCTCCATCCAATCGGATGTTGCATGTCTATCCGACTTACGTCCTTTAACGGTACCTGATTTTTGAATAGCACCGCCAAACAACAATAACTTTTCAGTTAATGTTGTTTTACCCGCATCAGGATGCGACACAATCGCAAAGGTACGACGTAATGCCGTTTCATCTGTAATATCTGACATGATTATCTACTATATAAACTACTTAAAAAATTAGTTCGAGAGCGAGAATTAAGGCGTCTTCACGCCCCTTCTTCGCAGGATAATAAGCAGGCCGCGTACCTACTTCAACAAAATTCATTTTTTCATAGAGTGTGACTGCCGCTGTATTCGATGGACGTACTTCTAATAAGCAAACTTGTGCATCATGACGCTTTGCCAAATCCAGCATATGCTCAACCAGTTGTTTACCATAACCACGGCGCTGACATTGTGCGCTCACACATACATTTAATAAATGCGATTCACCCGCGGCGATTGATAACACCGCATAGGCAACAATACCGCCATCTTCACATAACACCCAACAACAATACCCAACGCGTAAACAATCTTTGAGTATTCCTTCTGTCCACGGAAACTCATACATGTCGAGTTCGATCTTGAGTACCGCATCGACGTCTACATCACGCATTGGACGGACCGTCACTTTCGGCTGTTGCAAAACCGCACTCATGCGGATTCTCCCGCAACAATGCGCATGGCCATTTTCAGGTCTTGCCAAGCCTTTGCTTTATTACTTGGCGCACGTAATAAATAGGCTGGATGATAGGTAACAACAACAGGAATACCGGTATCTTTATAGGTAAATTCCGTGCCTCGCATCACCTTCATTGGCTCATTAGATTCCAACAAGTTATGTGCGGCAACGCGGCCTACTGCTAATATAACCTTGGGTTGAAGTAATTCAATTTGTCGCTTTAAGAAAACATGACAAGCTGCAATCTCTTCTTCATTTGGATCACGACTCTCGGGAGGGCGACATTTCAAGCTATTGGTAATATAAACATGTTCCCACTTTAGCCCCATCGCTTCAACCATGGCTGTTAATAACTGACCACCCTTACCAAGAAATGGTTTTCCTTGTATATCTTCATCTGTACCCGGCGCATCACCAACAATCAACCAATCAGCTTGCTGACTACCTTCACCGAATACTGTTTGTGTACGCGTTGCATGTAAGTCACAAGCCACACAGGTTTTAACTTGTTCTATTAACTCAGGCCAAGCTAGATTATCTGCCTGATGGCTCTCAGGCGTTTGTACTACTGATAATTCAACTTCATTTGATTCAATAGGTTTCGGTGCTGCTATCTCTTCTTTAACTTCTACAGTCTCATCATCAACAGACACTGGGTCAAGCTCACGCTTAACCCAGCGGGTAATACCCATTGCCTGTAAATATTGATCGTGCATAAGACTTAAACATCACCTACTTGTGGATGTGCACGTTCAGTAGAACGAATGATTTTATTCAGTGCATTGATATAAGCTTTTGCAGATGCAATCACAATATCCGTATCTGCGCCTTGCCCATTAACAATACTACCGCCGCGTTCAAGTCGAACCGTCACCTCACCCTGCGCGTCAGTACCACTGGTAATATTATTCACTGAATAGAGTTGCAATTCTGTACCACTGTCTACAATCTTTTCAATCGCACGGAAAGTCGCATCGACCGGGCCGCCACCTTGAGAGTGAGCAGACTTCTCTTCACCATCAATCCATAAGGTGATCTGCGCATCCGGTTTTTTACCTGTCTCACTGCACACTTTTAGAGAAACCAATTTGAATAACTCATTCTCTGCTTCAATACCGGCTTCTGTCATTAATGACTGTAAATCTTCATCAAAAATGTCATGCTTCTTATCAGCTAAATCTTTAAACCGAGAAAAAGCCGCATTGGCATCATCATCCGACTCAAAATTAATACCCAATTCTTGCATGCGTGTTTTAAATGCATTACGTCCTGAATGTTTACCTAAGACCATGCGGTTAGTTGCCCAACCCACATCTTCGGCACGCATAATTTCGTAAGTCTCACGATTCTTTAATACACCATCTTGGTGAATACCTGATTCATGTGCAAAGGCATTTGCTCCGACAATGGCTTTATTCGGTTGCACCGCAAAACCGGTAATACCTGAAACCAATCTTGAACAAGTCATAATCTGCGTAGTATCTAGATCCGTGTCACAATCAAAAATATCCTGACGTGTACGCACAGCCATGATCACTTCTTCAAGAGATGCATTACCTGCACGTTCACCCAAACCATTAATTGTACATTCAACTTGTCGTGCACCATTTAATACTGCCGACAATGAATTCGATACGGCAAGACCCAAATCGTTATGACAATGCACCGAAAAAATAGCTTTGTCTGAATTCGGAATCTTTTCTCGTAAGTTACGAATCAATGCACCAAACTGGTGTGGCAAGTTATAACCAACCGTGTCAGGAATATTTAGTGTTGTTGCACCAGCATCAATCACCGCTTCTAAAACACGGCACAAGAAATCCAGATCTGAACGTCCCGCATCTTCAGGTGAGAATTCAACATCATCAGTATGTTGACGAGCACGCTTTACTGCAGCAACGGCCTGATCAAGCACCTGTTCAGGCGACATGCGCAATTTTTCTTTCATATGAATTGGTGATGTTGCTATGAAAGTATGTATCCGTGCAGAATTCGCACCCTTAAGTGCTTCACCAACACGATCAATATCCTTATCGAGTGCACGTGCCAAACCACATACGGTACTGTCTTTCACAATGTCAGCAACGGCCTTCACCGCTTCAAAATCACCTTGCGATGCAACAGGGAAACCCGCTTCAATCACATCCACGCGCATACGTTCCAAGGCTTTCGCGATACGTACCTTTTCATCCTTGGTCATGGATGCGCCAGGGCTTTGCTCGCCATCGCGTAAGGTTGTATCAAATATAATTAATTTGTCACTCATGTCTAACTCCATACAATACTGCCAATATTTTAGCACTCACACGCCCTAATAGGCATGATTCAAAAATATTCTGAGGCTAATTTTTACGTTTCTACTGACCTTCGCCAAGGCATGGGGGGTGTATTGTCTGCCTTACGGCAGGAGCAAGAGTAACGCTAGACACAATGCAGCCTGACTCGGACGAGCCATACAAGAAAACTGCTTGTGATTAGTGATTTTCATTAGTAATTGTTCGTTTTCCGTTCAATATGGGCGCCACTATAACGCCGTATTCTAAATTTGCCAAGTTCTAAGCCGCTTTATCTGAGTTATTGTCCTTATTGCGACGCTTCTGAAACTGCAACAGGCTCAGCACTGGACCGGAGATAGCGTAGGCAAAAAAACCAGCAAACAAAACAACCGGAGGATGCAGGTAAATCACCGCAAAAGCTCCCATTAAAGCAACCAGAACAATAAAAGGTACCTTGCCGCGCAAATCGATTTCTTTAAAACTATGATAACGGACATTACTCACCATCAAGACACCCGCACCAACACTAACAATAATCGCAAATAGTCGCTTGTCGGTACCTTCCCAACCAAGATCCGTACCAAGCCAAACAAAGCCAGCAATAAGTGCCGCAGCAGCGGGACTAGCCAAGCCTTGAAAATAACGTTTATCAGCACTGCCTACTTGAGTATTAAAGCGCGCTAAACGTAAAGCGGCACAAGCAGCAAAAACAAATGCGCCTAACCAGCCAATCTTACCCCACGAAGTTAATGCCCATTGGTGAATAATCAATGCCGGCGCGATACCAAATGACACCATATCAGCCATGCTGTCATATTCAGCGCCAAACTCACTCTCGGTGTTAGTCATGCGCGCGACTCGTCCATCGAGACCATCCATTATCATCGCAATAAAAATCGCGATCGATGCATTAGCAAAGTTGCCGTCAACTGCAGCGATAATTGCATAAAAGCCAGCGAATAAACCTGCGGTAGTAAACAAGTTTGGCAATAGGTAGATACCCTTGCTGCGCTGCTTATGAATGTGTTCTGGTTCAGCCATATTTAAAAACTATCTCATTATTTAAACTATTATCAAAGCATAGCAGGAAAGTCGCACTATGCTCTATTTTAGATATTAATGGTGGTGAATGAAGCTCGCTAAAGAGTGTTCTCCCGCGATCAATCGTTGCCCAACTTCGACATCAATCCGCGCTGTTATTGGCACATAGACCTCAATCCGCGCACCAAAGCTCATAAAACCACAACGTTGCCCTTGACCGAGACGTTCACCAATCTGCACATAGCAACGTGGCCGAGGCATAATGCGTCCACGGTATATTGCCAATAGCACATCATCGCCTTCATCGGTTTTGATCCATTGTGCAAACTGTGGCGCATCAGAAACAGCTGTTTCCTTATCGACATACCACTGATGTACAACCTTGCCTTCGATTGGACTGCGAATTGAATAAATATCAAACACGCCCATACCGAGAACAATCTTCTTTGCATCGCGATCAATAAAACCATCACGCACATTTTCAATCGCCAGCACTTCCGCAGCAACGGGACTTAAAACAGCTAATGGCTTCGGTGGAATCTTTCTGGTTGGATCTCGAAACATAAAAACAAGAAGTGCAGGAAGCAACCAAATGGGCAACATTAGCTGCGCGCCAAAATAATAACTGGCCACGCTCGCTAAAATAACTGCCGCAGCAATGAACCAATGTCCTTCGCTAGCAATTAACTGATGTCTATTTGTTAGAGCCATATTTAATCTATAACCTACAAAAAATAAATGCGGTCTAATGACCGCATTTATTTAGATACTCCGCAACTTAGTTCTTGTCTTTGTCGACAAGTGCGTTTGCTGTAATCCATGGCATCATGCTACGTAAATGAGCACCGGTCTTTTCAATTGGGTGCTCTGCATTGTTACGACGACGTGCTGTCATTTCAGGATAGTTACTTTGTCCTTCAAGAATAAAGCGTTTTGCGTATTCGCCATTTTGGATATTTTCCAAACATTCACGCATCGCCCAACGACTTTCTTCATTAATAATCTTGTTACCCGTTACGTACTCACCATACTCAGCATTATTTGAGATTGAGTAGTTCATGTTGGCGATACCGCCTTCGTACATCAAATCAACAATCAATTTCAATTCATGCAAACATTCGAAGTAAGCCATTTCTGGAGCGTAACCTGCTTCAGTTAATGTTTCGAAACCAGCTTTAACCAGCTCAACTGCGCCACCACAAAGCACCGCTTGCTCACCAAATAAATCTGTTTCAGTTTCGTCTTTAAACGTCGTTTCAATAATACCAGTACGACCACCACCAACGCCTGAAGCGTAAGAAAGTGCTACGTCTCTTGCTTTACCAGATGCATCTTGGTAAACAGCAATCAAATCAGGAATACCGCCACCCTTCACAAATTCACTGCGAACAGTGTGGCCAGGTGCCTTAGGAGCAATCATGATTACATCAAGATCGGCACGTGGTACAACTTGGTTGTAATGGATAGCAAAGCCATGAGCAAATGCGAGAGTTGAACCTTTCTTAATGTTTGGTTCAATTTCTTCTTTATACAATACTGACTGGAATTCATCTGGTGTCAGAATCATAACAAGATCAGAACTAGAAACGGCATCAGCAACGTTCTTTACAGTTAAACCTGCATCTGTTGCTTTCTTTGCAGAAGATGAACCTTCACGCAAACCAACAACAACGTTAACACCTGAGTCTTTTAAGTTATTCGCATGGGCATGGCCCTGTGAACCGTAACCGATGATGGCAACGTTCATGCCTTTGATAATGCTTAAGTCAGCATCTTTGTCGTAATAAATATCCATGGTAACCTCAATCTAAAGTCAAAAAATAATTAATTTATAAGTAAATATTTAGCAAACCAGCTCAGCATTTATTTATGCATGTAAGCTTTTATCACCGCGTGCTATACCCGAAATACCCGAGCGCACTGTTTCTAATATCGTTGTCGCTCCTAATGCTTCAATAAATGAATCGAGTTTACTGCCCGTGCCTGTAAGCTCTAAGGTATAAGTCGATTCAGTTACATCAATAATACGTCCGCGGAAAATATCGATAAGACGTTTAATTTCTTCACGCCCTTCCGAGCCATCTGCGCGCACTTTAATCAACATCATTTCGCGCTCAATGTGAGCACCTTCTGTTAAGTCTAACAACTTAACTACATCAACTAATTTGTTTAGCTGCTTAGTGATTTGTTCAATAATTCGTTCAGAACCTTCCGTTACCAATGTCATGCGTGACAACGAAGGATCTTCAGTTGGTGCAACGGTTAGTGATTCAATATTGTAACCACGCGCAGAAAATAAACCGGCAACACGTGATAATGCACCCGCTTCATTCTCAAGTAATACAGAAATAATATGACGCATTATGCTAACTCCCTTTCTGATGAAAGGTGCATTTCATGATGACCTTTACCCGCTTGAATCATTGGGTAAACATTTTCAGTTTGGTCGGTAATAATATCCATGAATACCAAGCGATCTTTCATTGCAAAGGCTTCTTTCATCGCACCTTCTAAATCTTCTGGCTTTTCAATCCGCATTCCAACATGGCCATATGACTCTGCCAACTTAACAAAATCAGGAATCGTTTCCATGTATGACTGCGAGTAACGTGATTCATAAAAGAATTCCTGCCACTGGCGAACCATACCCATGTAACGATTATTCAAACTAATAATTTTAACCGGCGTGTTGTATTGCAATGCCGTACCCAATTCTTGGATACACATTTGAATACTGGCATCACCGGTTACACAAGCAACGGTTGCATCCGGATGCGCAAGCTGCACACCAATCGCCGCAGGCAAACCAAAGCCCATCGTGCCAAGACCACCTGAGTTAATCCAACGGCGTGGTTGATCAAACTTATAATATTGTGCCGCCCACATTTGATGCTGCCCTACATCAGATGTGATGTAAGCATCACCATTGGTGATTTCATACAATTTTTCAATCGCGAATTGCGGTTTAATCTTGTCGCTATTACGATCGTAATTCAGGCAATCAATACTGCGCCATTCATTAATCTGGCTCCACCATGTTTTAAGTGCCTTATCGTCTTGGCCGCTCTTACCATCTTTAATCAACGCAATCATGTCGGTTAATACCGTTGCGACATCACCAACAATTGGCACATCGACAACAATACTTTTAGAAATAGAAGCGGGGTCAATATCAATATGAATAATTGTGGCATCCGGACAGAACTGTTCGATCTGCCCTACTACACGATCATCAAAACGTGCACCAACAGAAATCAACACATCACACTCATGCATCGCCATATTGGCTTCATAAGTACCGTGCATACCCAACATGCCAACAAACAAGTCATCTGTTGCAGGGTAAGCACCTAGCGCCATTAACGTATTCGTGATTGGTGCACCGAGTCCACGAGTAAAATCGATTAACTCTTTCGAGCCATTACCTAATACAACACCGCCACCGGCATAAATCATCGGGCGTTTAGCCGCTAACAATAATTCTGCGGCCTTCTTAATTTGTTTTGGGTGTCCCTTAACAACAGGATTATAAGAACGCATTTCAACTGTTTCAGGAAATATATACTCCGTTGTTGCCATGGTGACATCTTTAGGAACATCAACCACAACAGGACCAGGGCGACCGGTAGTCGCAACGTAAAATGCTTTCTTTAATGTTTCCGCTAAATCTTTAACATCTTTAACGAGGAAGTTATGTTTCACGCACGGACGAGTAATACCCACCGCATCAACTTCTTGAAACGCATCAGAACCAATTGCCCATGTGTTCACCTGACCTGTGATCACAACCATTGGAATCGAATCCATATAAGCCGTCGCAATACCTGTAACCGCATTCGTCGCGCCAGGACCCGACGTGACCAACACAACACCGGGCTTACCCGTTGAACGTGCGTAACCATCCGCGGCATGTGTCGCGCCCTGCTCATGACGCACCAAGATGTGTTTTACATCTTCTTGCTTGAACAGCTCATCATATATATAGAGTACCGCACCACCTGGGTAGCCAAAGACGTGTTCTACGCCTTGGTCTTTCAGGAAGCGAATCAGTATTTCGGCACCATTTAATTCCACGTTCTCAATCTCCACAAAATGTTCTTTATATTCAATAAGATAGCTCTACAGGGTCACAGCACCCCTATCGGCTCAATAAAACAACAGCGAGAGCCAACTAAATTCCGATAATCAGGCTGAAAATTGCCCTAAAAATGGGCGATACAGGTATTCCGAGCCAATATGAGAAAGTACTTATAATGGCGCGTCGGGTCAAGCATCGTATTGAAAAAACACTGCTTTTCGATGAAATTCATCGAAAAATCACAACTAGTTCCATAACACCTAGGGCATTTTCGCGGTATAGTGATAAAAACAGAATAACAAGGAACGATTTCATGCGTATTACCCTACCAACCTTACTGTCTTTACTCTGCCTTATGGGGAGCATTGCGCTGACTGAAACGGCCCTTGCGAAGACTTATAAATGGGTCGATGAGAACGGCAATACGCAATACACCGCAACGCCCCCTCCAACCGGTGACTTCAAAACAATTAAAGCACCAGCTAAACCCGCGGTTGATCCAGCCAAGGCGCAAAGTGATCTTGATAAACGCTTGGAAGCTTTTACTAAACGTAAAGATGATGCGAATAAAGCTCAAAAAGAAGCTGATGAAGAAGCAACTAACAATGCCAATAAAAAATCCAATTGCGATCAAGCTAAGAAAAACCTAACTACAATTAAAACAAAAGTCATCGTAAGAAAAGCCGACGGTAACATCCTTACCGAGAAAGAACGCAGTGACCGAATAAAAACAGCCAATGATGCAATTAAGAAATACTGCAAATAAAATTAAGCGTAATTATTAAGATTCGTCATTTACAAACTTAAGCTGACCAACTGTAAAGATCAGTAATGCTAAGAATGCGTCTTGCCCAACAATAATATATTGCTCAAAACTCAGCGGGTAAATACCATCATTCAATATTAAAATAAGTTGCGTAAAGGTATCCCGCATCAGAATAAATCCGGCAATCCAAACCACCGTTAAAACAAGCAGCCACGTTATATTTTTCAATCTTGGAATTAAAACAAAATAATAAAAACCACCTACTAACAAGGCCGTTAAAAGTTGCATAGCGCGTTCAACATCAAAATACATAATATTTCCAATCAACTAACTTGTAATATACTAACCCACTCTCAGATCGTAGAATCAGTTTCAATAATATAGTGTAACTGCGTTTCACTGCTTATAAATGCCTTCGTAGAATTACATTGTAACGCTATTAGCTATCTAGCAAACCTTGGGGAGTCCATACCTTGTAAGTATATTCTTATAAGCACGTACGATTATTCGCGATATTGCCCTATTTTTTGCTAAACTCTCCCTATAACAACCATCACAAGGTGTGATTATGAAAGGTTTCATGGCATTGGTTTTTCTTATCATCGTAGCTGGTGCGGCTGGCTACTTTTTCAACCCCGATATTAAGAACATGATTGATGAGCAGCTTTTCTATAACACAGGAATGAAGAACCACGAATCCATTGGCTATAAATGGCAAAATGAAGATGGCGTTTGGCAACTGACCCAAACTCCCCCTGCTGAGGGAATCGAGTACGAAAAGGTCAAAGTGCGTGATGACTGGAATGTCATGAATTTACGCCCGAAATAACTCAAATCTTATAGATGTACCTGACAGACTAAAATAGTAGAATAGCGGCCTAATAGCCCCTAAAACAGAAAGAAATTCAATTATGCGTACTTCCCAATTCCTCCTCGCTACGGTCAAGGAAACTCCTGCCGATGCCGAAATTATCAGCCATCAACTTATGCTTCGTGCCGGTTTGGTACGTAAGATGGCCTCTGGCCTATATAACTGGCTCCCCATGGGGCTTCGTGTGCTGCGCAAGGTCGAGGGGATTATTCGTCAAGAAATGGAAAATGCCGGTGCACAAGAAGTATTAATGCCCGTCGTTCAGCCTGCGGAATTGTGGGAAGAATCTGGTCGTTGGGAGCAATATGGTCCTGAGCTACTGCGTATTCGTGACCGCCATAATCGTGAGTTTTGTCTTGGCCCTACCCATGAAGAGATCATCACCGATATGATCCGCCGTGAATTACAAAGCTACAAACAACTTCCTGCAAGCTTTTACCAAATTCAAACCAAATTCCGTGATGAAATTCGCCCACGCTTTGGCGTAATGCGTTCTCGTGAGTTCATCATGAAAGATGCTTATTCTTTCCACATTGATGATGCCTCATTGAATGAAACCTATACCAAGATGCATGATGCTTACACGCATATATTTACACGCCTAGGTCTTAAGTTTCGTCCCGTCAATGCGGACTCTGGCAGCATCGGCGGTGCGCTATCACACGAATTCCATGTGCTCGCAGATTCAGGTGAAGATGCTATTGCCTTTAGTGACGGCAGTGATTATGCCGCCAATGTAGAAACAGCAAAGGCTTTACCTCCGGTTGGTGACCGACCAAGTGCAGAACAAGAAATGACCACGGTCGACACACCAAACCAGCACAGCATTGATGAAGTCAGTGCCTTCCTTAAAATAGACACCAAGCAATGTCTGAAGACATTGATCGTAAATGGCGTTGATGAATCATTGGTTGCGCTTGTACTACGTGGTGACCATGAGCTTAACGAAATTAAAGCGGCTAAGCATCCAGCTGTCGCTGAACCATTAACCATGGCAGACGAAACGCGTATCGCTAAAGAGCTTGGCTGCAAGGTAGGCTCTATTGGTCCTGTCGGTCTCGATATTCTTGTTCTCGTTGATCACAGTGCTGCGTATGTCGCCGATTTTAGTTGTGGTGCAAATGAAAATGGTAAACACCTCACGGGGGTTAACTGGGCTCGCGATCTCGATGAACCTGACTGCATGGATATTCGTAATGTCGTTAACGGTGACATTAGTCCTGATGGTGAAGGCAACCTAAGCCTTGCCCGCGGTATCGAAGTCGGTCACATTTTTCAACTTGGTGACAAGTACAGTAAAGCCATGAATGCCACTGTGCTCAACGAAAATGGTAAGCAACAAGTAATGACCATGGGCTGTTATGGTATTGGTGTGACTCGTGTTGTTGCTGCTGCTATTGAACAGAATCACGATGACAAAGGTATTATTTGGCCAGAAGCAATTGCACCTTTTCACGTTGCCCTATTACCAATAAACATGCATAAATCTGAACGTCTGCGCGAAACAGTAGAAACACTTTATAGCGAATTAAAAGCAGCAGGATTTGATGTATTACTTGATGACCGAAAAGAACGTCCAGGAGTGATGTTTGCCGATATGGAATTAATCGGTATCCCGCATCGTTTAGTACTTGGCGACCGTGGTCTAGATTCGGGTATGATTGAGTATAAGGGGCGTCGTGATAGCGACTCTATCGACACACCATTTGATGATATTATTAATTTTTTGAAAGAAAGAATTAGTTTATAAGCGAAAAAAACAGGGTTGGTGATGCGAAAATCGTTTTTACTTATTCTATTATTACTCTGCTGGTCTGGTTTACAGGCTGCTACATTCGAACGCCCTGATGCCGAGCTACGTAACGTGCTCAGCAAAGCGGTTAACAGTGCTGATAGTTTTGAAGATCGTTTTGATGCTGAGGTTTGGTTACTCGATATGTCGAGTCGATTAAAAAAGCGTGTCCCTGATCACACCAAACGACTCCGTTTATTAAAACAAGTTCACTACGAAGCCAATCGTGCAAAACTCGCGCCTGAGTTAGTGCTGTCTGTCATTCAAATAGAAAGTAATTTTGATCGCTGGGCTATATCAAGAGTTGGTGCGCGTGGTCTAATGCAGATTATGCCCTTCTGGTTAAAAGAAATAGGCAAACCCAATGACGACCTATTCACACCAAATACAAATTTACGTTTTGGCTGTACTATTCTGCGGCATTATTTAGATAAAGAGAAAGGTGATCTTGTTCGAGGACTCGCTCGTTATAACGGCAGCCTTGGTAGTAAACGCTATTCAAACAAAGTACTAAATGCTCTCAGTGACAAATGGTTCCAGCGATAATTTCTAAGGTAAATGTATTGTTGCCGATTGCCCTGAACGCAACAAGCTACCATCTGTAACAAAACTCACCACCACCGAATACGTTTGTGTATTTTTAATTGGCTCAAAACCAATTGAAACAAGTTTTCCATCAAATCTCTTTCCTGAGACAGTTACAGAAATAGCTTGCCCACTTACCAACTTACCCGCAACCGCGGCTAATACCGCACCACTTGCATGATAATTTCCCGTCGCGGCAATCGTAATTAAAGGTACGCTATGCATACGCGTAACAACAACTTGCCCAGGCTGCGCATCTCTTTGTAAAACAACTGCAGCAAAAGGTGCACGAATAACACTTTCTACAACATCTCGTTTTGCATTTATATATTGCGACTTAGCTTTTGCAAAGACAGCTTGTGCTGCAACTAATAGGTTCTCAGCCAATTGTAGATCACTATCCGACAATACCGTGCGTTCATAAAGTTCTTGTGCGCGGTCCCATTCTCGCTCGGCTTCTTTTAATTTATATTTAGCATCTTTCTTAATTGCAGTCGCACTCGTTAACGCTGCATTAAAACGATCTGACTGCAAATGAAGCAATACATCATTCTTCTCTACCTTATCACCCGCATTAACCAGCACTTCATCAACTATGCCAGATACTGTTGTACTTAATTCAACTCGCTGAGACCAAACTATTTCCCCGTCAATATCAGCTGCAAATACAAACGGTGTGATGAATGCATTTAGTATTACGCTTACTAAGATCAATCGTTTCATTATTGTTTCTCTCCTGCTGCTTGAACATAAACGGTTTTACCCATCAACGCATCAAGTTGTGCCCAGCGATAAGCCATATCAAATTCAGTTTCTTTTAAGTAACGCTGTGCTTCAGATATTTGCACCATTGCGTTACCTAAGTTTGTTTTAGTTTCCAACTCATACAGCGCTCGACGCTGATCAAGATAAAGCTCACTGTAATCTAATTGCGCTATTGCTTGCTGTCGTTGCGCAACAAGGTTGTTTAATTCTAACCAGAGTTCTAATACGGTCTGCTCAACATAAGCATGTTGTCGTGCTAAGTTTGCTTTTTCGCTACGTTTAACTGCCTGTTGCTTTGCAGTGCGTGCTTTTGTTTTGCCTCCGGCAAACAGCGGTATATTAAGGTGTAAACCAATACGCGCATCATCCGTCGAACCTATTGCCCGCTGGCTTTCACTTACCTCAAACTCACCGCTTAATATCGGGCTGTTGCTTGCCCTTGCCGATTCGACTCGAGCCGAGGCTGCACTGAGCCTAGCTTGAGCCACACGTAATGCAGGATTACTCTTTTTCGCTAACAACTGAATTTCTTCTAACTCAGGTATCTTACGTGATAATGAAGGCAACGTTGGGTTCTCCAGCGTTGCAGGAAGCTCGCCAACTTGATTCATCGCAATCGCCAAGAGAGATCTTGTGCTGCGCTGCTGATTATCGCTACGATAACGTTTCAATCTGACTTGTTGATAATTATTATCTAACTCAAGAATATCGACATCAGATAACTGGCCTAGCTCGCGTCTGTCCTGCCCACGGCTAAGCGCAATAAATGCCGTCGACATATCTTCGTTATCACGTAAATATTCTAAGTCTGCAAGCACAACATCAAAATAACGACGCATAATATCTAAACGACGCTGATTCCTCGCGCTTGCCAAACTAATACGCTCACCCTTTATTGCAGAATTTGCTGCACGGCTTGCCGCTTCGCTGCGACCAAAGTCATAAATATTTTTGCTTACATATAAACCAATGCTACTGTCATTATGGGTTTGATTTAAAATATTATTATTGGGTTCAACATAACGAAGGCGCGATCGAATCGAAATATTTGTGCCTGTTAACGATTCTGCTTCCAGACGTTCGGATTCAGCTAACTCTATCGCAGCTTGTGCTTGTTCAATATCAGGATGATTGCTCTCAGCACGTTGCAAAGCATATTGAAGTGAAATTGTTTCGGGAAATTGTTCTTCTGCCACAACAGCACATGCGAACAAACTAAACGCACCAAAATATATAACGGATTTAAGACGACTCAACAATCATGCCCTTATTTTTTTGCTTTTCGCAATTCACGTTTATATTTTGTAAAGCGCATATCTTTATATTTACCTTCCGCAACAAACTTCCCTAGTTGCATAAACTCTTTTACCCCAGATGTTTTGCCAATGAAGCGAACGATTCTTTTTCCTTTAAAATCATAAAAAGCAATAACGGGTGTCGCTCGAACACGGTTTAATTTAAAGGCAAAATCTTTCATCTTCATTGTCTTGCCGTCAAAATCCACCATTTCAATATCACCCTCGATGTCGATCGCAAACATCGCGAAATTTTTTCGATAGTAATCTTGTACTTCCGGCTGATTAAGAACGGTATTTTTCATATAGTGGCAGAATGGGCATTCGTCCAATTCAAAAAACAGCATGACCCCTTTCTTACCCTCTTCTTTGGCTATAGCGAGTTCTTCTGCATAATCGCCAATAGATTGCTGAAAGAAATATTCATAGGGGTCACGTGGTGTTCCTGCTTGTAAGCCAGAAATACTTAATAACAACACGATAAAGGTTTTATACAACAGCTTCATTACCAGACCACCTTGTGTTCATCACTATTAATGATAGCTTAGTCCAACCACGCATCATCGACACTGTGCCAATGCACAGAAATACTGCTATCAGCATGCCGCCGCTTTCTTGTCTTTACAGGCTGTTTCCATAAACGATTCAATCATTTCACCCGTTAATGGCCCAACATTACGCGCCATCACTCGACCGCGCGGTGAAACAATATAGGTTGTCGGTAATGCGGGAACAGGACCAAGCATGTAACTAGCCGACGAATCATTGCCGCCTTGAAGCACAGGATAACTAATCAAATATGACTCTGAAAAATCTATTAATCGTTTTTGCGACAATGACTCTGTATTAATGCCCAACACCACAGCATCCGTGTCTTTATGTTTGTCATGAAAGTCAGCTAAATCGGGAATCTCTTCCAAACAAGGAGGACACCACGTTGCCCAATAATTTACGACCACCCACTTACCGCGATAATCAGACAACTTTAGCTGTTTGCCCTGCATATCATTGATAGTGAAGTCGACAATGTCATCCTGACCCGCAACAGATACTCCTGTACCTAGCAATAATACCAAACCCATCAAAATTAATTGTCTTGCTAACATCTTATCCAATCTCCATCTAAATCTGTGATTACTGATTTTGACCTGCAAAAAACACTTCTGTTCACAGAAATAGCATCAAAGCTGAGTTCAGGGCATAACTATGCGATAATCGCTCGTATTATAGTACAGAAATAGATGCTTACGAGACCCAATATGCCTAATCAGAACGACACTCGCACCGAAAAAGACAGCCTTGGCGAATTACCCGTACCCAGCGATGCTTGGTATGGCATTCAGACCGCCCGCGCTATTATCAACTTCCCGATCAGTGGTCGTGCTCCTGATATCGATTTTGTCCATGCCCATGTACGCATTAAACGTGCTGCGGCCGTCGCAAACTGCCAGCCAAACTGGCTAACCGAGCAACAGCGCGATGCCATTATAAAGGCCTGTGACCAGGTCCTCGCCGGTGAATATACCGAGCAATTCGTTGTTGATCGTTTCCAAGCGGGCGCGGGCACAAGCCACAACATGAATTCTAATGAGGTTATTGCCAACCTTGCCAATGTCACTCTGGGTGGCGACAAAGGCCAATATGACAAGGTTAACCCCAACGATCACGTCAACATGGGGCAAAGTACCAACGACACTATCCCAACTGCCATCCGTTTAACGGCGCTAGCGAAACTGCCAAAGTTACTTACTGCCGTAAACAAAATGGCCGATGCCTTTGCACAACTTGGCATACAAGAAGCCGATACCGTAAAGAGTGCCCGTACTCATTTACAAGATGCCGTACCAACAACATTGGGACGTGAATTTACCGCTTATGCATGGACATTAAAGCGCGTTGCAAAACAAATTGAAGCCTGCCGTGATCCTCTATGTGAAATTGGCCTTGGTGGTTCCGCTGCAGGCACTGGTTTAAATACCGCTCCTGATTATATTGCGAATGTTGCCAAAGAATTAGCCTCACTCACTGGCGATGCAATACGTCCAGCCGACGATCTTGCTGCGCAAATGCAATCCATGAATGATGTGCAAGTACTCTCAAGTGCCATCCGTAGTCTGGCACTCGAACTGACTCGCATTAGTAATGACATGCGCTTACTTGCCTCAGGCCCACGCACCGGCATTGGTGAAATTACCCTGCCCGCAGTACAACCAGGCTCAAGCATCATGCCTGGTAAAGTAAATCCGGTGATGTTCGAAATGCTTAACCAAGTTTGTTACCAAATACTCGGTCAAGATCATGCCATTGCCATGATGACCCAAGCAGGCCAACTCGAACTCAACGTCATGATGCCCGCACTTGGCTCAGCACTCTTTGATGCTATGGAATGGCTACCAAATGCAATGAATGCAGCTACCGAACGTAATCTCGACGGACTCATTATCAACCGCGAACGCTGCGCTGAATTCCTCCATAGCAGTGTTGGCCTCGCAACGTTACTCAATACCCATATTGGTTATAGCAAAGCAGGCGACATCGCCAAACTCTCAGAGAAAAGTGGCCGCCCTGTTCGAGACATTGTTGCCGAACAAGGACTCATGGATATTGATGACTTCGATGCGATTGTATTGAAAGCTGCTCGAGATGGAATAGTCGATTAATTGCTGAATGCATATTTATGATTGCTGATCGAAACAGCATCTTTTGCTGCACTGATAAATATGACTCAATATCTGTTGACGTGGTTATTTAATAAAATTCATCAATCCAATAAAAAAGCCCCGCACTGCGGGGCTTTTTTGTGAAGCTTTAGAAGCTAAAGATTAACGAGCAAGGTATGCCGCGTCTGAATCTTCAGCAACACCAATTGCCCAAGCACCACGAGTCTTGGCATGGCTGATTGCAGCACTGATATCAGCTGATGATGCACCACGGTCAATATCTAAGGCTTGGCCTGGGAAGATTAAATCAGCATCGTTAATTTGGCTACGGTTAGCTTTGTAAATCAGTGGCCATTGGTATGGGTCACCGTAAACGCTGCTGCTACCTGAAATTGACCAAAGGCTATCACCTTTCGATACAGTGTAAACACTTGCATGGCCAGAACCGCCACGTTCGCGTAATGCTTGTGCGTAACCAATTTCACCTTGGCGACGCGCTTTAGTAGCTAACTTGACACATTTAGAGCCACCTGCTTTTTTGGCTTTCTTCATGATCTTCTTAATATCACGCCATTCGCCACCAACACTGGCTGCTTTCTTACGCGCAGCATCTGCACGGGCAAGCTCTACTTTACATGCGCCTGGACCTTTTTTAGCTGCGGCAGGTTCTTCATGCTGCTCTTGCTGAGTACTGGCACAACCAACACTAAATGCGAGAACAAAGGCCATCATGCCAATATTTTTAAGAAACTGAGTAGTTTTCATTGTTTTAACACTCCAAATGCCGTTATTTACGGCTAAATTCATTATTCTTCTACTTCTGGCCAAGGCCCATAGAAATTACGTTATTTATAGTTAAAAACTAGCACCCACTACCTGAACCTGTCAAGCAAGAAACGTGTCCAAGGTCTCGAAACATGACACTTTTTTGTAATTATTTTAAATCGATTCAGTCCATATTGAGCAAAAAACCAGCAATTCCAGAATCAAGCTCGAAACGATAGGCTGCTACGCGGCCAACGGGTACACTATAGCCCCTTTTATACATACATTGGATGTAAAGAATATGTCGGTAAAAATCTACCACAACCCAAGCTGCAGCAAATGCCGCCTCACCATGGAATTACTTGAGGAAGCGAGTATTACTCCTGATGTTATTGAATATCTTAATTCACCGCCAAACAAAGACGAGTTACTCGAAATTCTTGCCATGTTAGACATGTCACCACGCGAGCTAATGCGCACGCATGAGTCTGAATACAAAGATAACAGCCTCGACGATGAATCGTTAAGTACCGAGGCACTCATTGATGCGATGATCCGCTTCCCAATCTTAATTGAACGCCCCATTGTCATTAGTAATGGCAAAGCGGTTATTGGCCGACCTCCTGTTAACGTTAAAACAATAATCTAAAAGCATTTCTATATTATGAGCACAATATTAATTCTTTATTACAGCCGTCATGGTGCCACTGCAGATATGGCACGTCGCATTGCCCGTGGTGTTGAAGAAACGGGCATGGAAGCATGCCTGCGCACCGTACCCGCCATCTCTAGCGTTTGTGAATCGGTTGAAGATTCTATTCCCGAATCAGGCGATCCCTACGTAACACTGGATGACTTGCGCAATTGCTCTGGGCTGGTACTCGGTAGCCCAACTCGTTTCGGTAACATGGCCGGCGCGATGAAATATTTTCTCGACTCCACTAGTCCGCTTTGGTTAGAAGGTGCCTTGGTTGATAAACCCGCTGCTGTATTTACATCGACATCGAGTTTGCATGGCGGTCAAGAAAGCACCCTGCTCTCAATGATGTTGCCACTCATGCATCACGGCATGGTGATGCTTGGTTTACCATATCCTCACACTGATTTAATGAATACAAAAACAGGTGGCACGCCTTACGGCCCAAGTCACCTAGCCGGCACCGATAACAAGTTACCCTTATCGGATGATGAAATTAGTCATTGCCAATTACTTGGTAAACGTATCGCACGCATCGCCAATTCACTCGAGAACAAATAGCATCATGAACAGTCGTTTTTATTATAGCCTTGCGCTAATCGGTTACTTTGGGCTTTTTATTTTGTTATCGGCATGGACAGTTTACCTCGCACCACCAACCATCTTTCCAATTAGTATCGTGTTGTTGTTTTATGTTGGCCCACTATTAATTCCATTGCGCGGACTTTTACACGGCAAACTTTATACCCATGCATGGGTACACTTTATGGCGCTGTTTTATTTTATTGTTGGCGTGATGGTTGCTGCCGGTAATGCTGAAGAAAGAAATTACGCACTAGCGCAAGTTGTACTTAGTATTTTGATGTTCATCGGTTCAATGATGTATGTGCGAGTGAAAGCACGAGAAGTAAAACAACAAGAACAATCAGAATAGTTAAAGAAATTCTTTTACAAAAGGGATGGTTAATTTCCGTTGTGCCGCTAGTGATTCATGATCAAGCTTTTCTAAAAGAGTAAAAAGCGCCTTGGTATCACGTGTGCTGCGTTTTAATATGTAAGCCGCCACTTCGTCAGGTAAATCCATACCACGCACTTTAGCTCGGCTCTGTAGTGCCTTTGCTAAAGCGGCATCATCAAGCGATTCAATCTTAAAAACCAAACCCCAAACAAGACGCGACTGTAAATCTTTTAAACTAATATTTAATTCTTCAACCTTACTATTCGCTGACACCAGTAAATAACCACTGTTATCACGAATTCGGTTATAAAGATTAAAGATCGCTGTTTCCCATTCAGGATCGCCGGCAATCACATCAATGTCATCAATACAGACAACATCTAATTGTTCCATTCCTTCAAGTGCAGCAACTGGCATTGACTTAATCTCACGCATTGGTAAATAAGCAGCCTGTAGATGTTGCTGAGTTGCTAAATGGCAAACTGCTTGCAAACAATGGCTTTTACCTGTGCCACTAAGTCCATGAAAGAATATAAAGTGTTCACCTTGATTGCTTGCGCACTGACGCAACTCTGCAATCAACTGATGATTAGCTTCAGGATAAAAGTTCGTAAAGGTTGCGTTGTCTTGCAAACCGATATGTAAAGGAAGTTGAACTGACATAATGAAATTTTAAATGCTTAGCAGCCGTCGCCGCAATCTGCGTCTTCGGCTTTTTGTCTGCCGTATAAATCACTATTGCGGTATTCCTTATGTGCATAGCGAATAATCACCATGACCACTGCTGCTGCAGGTAAGGCGAGTAACACCCCAACAAAACCAAATAACTGGCCAAAGGCAGCAATAGCAAAGATCACGGCAACCGGATGCAAGCCAATGCGATCACCAACAAGGAACGGTGTTAACAAGAAACTTTCTAATATTTGGCCAATACCAAACACCACGGCGATAGGCCAAAGATCTGAAACACTCTCAAATTGAAATACACCGGCAATAGAAGCGAGACCAACACCAATAATCACACCGAGATAAGGTACAAAACTAAGCACACCCGCCGTCATACCAATCAGTAATGCGTAACTCAAACCGGCCATCCACAGGCCAACCGAATAAAACAAACCCAAACTCAACATAACCAATAACTGTCCGCGCATGAATGCACCTAACACTTCATCCGCATCACGACTTAATGTTGAAATAAGCGGTTCTAAGTTAGCCGGCAATAGCTCATGAATTTGTTTTACTAATTTATCCCAGTCACGCAACAAGTAAAAAGTAATTAAAGGGATTAAAATCATATTTGCGAGAACAGCAATTAAGGTCGAACCTGAATGTGTAATTGATTCGAAAATTTGCATCGCGAAACCACCCGCTTGTTGCCAATTTTCTTGTACAGCTTGTTTTAAATTACCAACATCAGGCACTTCTGAAAGATTAAAACGTTGTTGAACCCATGGCATAGCCACGTTTTGCAACCAATCAATGTAGGCAGGCAAGTTACTAAAGAACACGCCAACTTGTTCTGAAATCAATGGCACTAAAATTAATAATAAAATAAGCGCCAGCAATGACAAACCAATAAATACAACCATCACCGCCCAGGTACGCGATAATTTATAGGCTTCTAAACGATCAACGAGGGGATCACTAATATAAGCGAGCAAAGCCGCAACTAAGAAAGGCGTTAATACGGGTGCTAATAAATACAACAATACGCCCGCAGTTAAAAATAATGCTAGTAGTAACCATGAACGTGTATCAGTCACAATAATTATCCCTGTTATTATTTTTCATTCAAAGCAAGTGTTTAACTTGCTTGATGCTTAACCGCACGGTGCGTCCAGCGGTATACATAGTCTACGCCACTATACACGGTTGTGAATAGCACCAAACCGATCATCCCCGTCAATACATTTTCCGGAAGTACGTACACACCAACATGCAACACCACCATGAGAATTAAAACAATCTGCACAAAGGTATTGAACTTACTAATGATGCTTGGCTCGGCCTCAAAGACATCAACACGATGATGATAAAGCAAGGCACCAAAGATAATCACCACATCACGTAACACAATCACTGCAACCAACCAGACAGGAATGTGACCCATCCATGCAAGAGTAATATAACAAGACACCTGCAATAATTTATCTGCCAACGGATCTAAAACTGAACCCCACCAACTTTGCCAGTGATAATGTCTTGCTAAAAAACCATCTAGCGCATCACTCGCTCCGGCAACAGCGAATAAGATCAACGCAAAAGTAAATTGTTGTTCAGTTAGCAGCCAAACAATCGGCGCAACCAAAATAATACGCAGTACAGTAATCAGGTTCGGAATAAACTGATAATTCACCGCAACAGCCTGAAGGTAATATCAGGTGCACTGGTTATATCTCCAAGCGTCGTCTGAGGAATAACCGGCACTATTTTTGGTTCTGCTAAAGCAAACACGCTCTGATTACTCAAGCGAACAGACTGCAGTAAACTTTGTTGGTCGCCTCGTACCTTAAGCTTAAATAGAATTTGATCATTATCTATTTGACCCGGCTGTATTCGAATCACGCCATCGAGGCCAGCAAGAAAGCTATCGCTACGCGCATAATCTTCAAGAGTAAACACATCCGTAACCAAGACCATCAACTCACCGGGATTACTCGTTGCTACTCTTACAAAGTTACTGGCTAAACTTGAGGCAGCGCCGTCAATACCAAAACCCAATACCGCATCAAAATCACCTTGCTGAGACCAATGCGATTCACGCCCGCCAAGGTGCAACGTCCAACGCCCTTCCCAACGATTATTACCGATGTCACGTAAACGACCTACAAGTACAGCATCAGCAGCATAACGTTCGGACGCACTTAATATTGATTCTTGAAACCCACCCAATATGTCGGTAACCCGAACACGTTGCTGATCTTCAAGATCATAAAGCGGTAGATCTAGCGGTATGCCTCGGCGTTTAGACTGTTCAATCACGATACCGGCAAAAGTCGAATCCTCACTGCTCCCCAATAACTGCCGTTGACTACCTTGCTCAATCACCAACCAAGCCAAGGTCACCGGGCGACTACGCCCCCAAATAGGCACATCAATTGAACGTAGCGCCTTATCCAGCGAAACCTGATCAAAGCGCACCCAAAGGTATTTTTGGTTCTCGGCAGCATTACGGTAACGATATTGCTGCAAAAACTGGCTACTGCGACTCAATATCTCAGGAATACCTGGAGAAAGAGCAACTTGACCATTACCCGACACCTTAATAAGCACCTCGGTCAAGGCTGAACGAATAACGCCACGCCTTTCAGCCCGCCCCTGACTGGTTACTGAAAGCTCGGCTTCATAGAGACCATCGACCTCCACAGCCTGCAAACTGGCTGAAATCGCCCAAAGCCACCAGCCTAGTAATATATAAGGTATAATTCTTTTCGAGTTGTGCATGAGCTGATTATACCGCATAAGCCGTTTCATGCATTGCACTGCCTGAGTTGCCCCGATACCATACGCCTCAGCACCAATCCGACCATTTTAAGATTGAAAACGGAGCCTTAAAAGTGAACAAGAAAGACCCATCTTCTACAACACCACTCAGTTATCGTGATGCAGGTGTCGATATTGACGCTGGAAACAAGCTCATCGACCACATTAAGCCGATTGCAGCTGCCACCAAACGAGACGGTGTTGTCAGTGGCCTAGGTGGATTTGGCGCTTTATTTGAGATTCCAAGCCACTATAAGCAACCTATTTTGGTTTCAGGCACCGATGGTGTTGGCACCAAGCTAAAACTTGCCATTGATTTGAACTTACACAGCACCATCGGCATCGACCTCGTCGCCATGTGTGCCAACGACCTTATTGTTCAAGGCGCGGAAGCATTATTCTTCCTCGATTACTTTGCCACTGGCAAACTCGATCTCGATGTAGCAACCGATGTGATTAAAGGCATCGGCGTTGGCTGTAAACAAGCTGGTTGTGCGCTCACCGGTGGTGAAACAGCCGAAATGCCCGGCATGTATGGCAAAGGCGATTACGATCTCGCCGGATTCTGTGTCGGTGTCGTTGAACGTGACCAAATTATCGACGGTAGCAAGGTTGCTGCAGGCGATGTGATTCTCGGTATCGCCTCATCCGGCCCACATTCAAATGGCTATTCATTGGTGCGTAAAATTATTGAAGTGAGCGGCGCATCATTAACCGATGACTTTGATGGAACAACATTAGGTGAAACCCTATTAGCACCAACGCGCATGTACGTTAAGCCATTACTTGAGCTTTGCAAACAAGTTGATGTTCACGCCATGGCCCACATCACCGGTGGCGGCTTACCTGAAAACCTACCACGCGTATTACCTGATAATGCCAACGCTAAAATCGACACCAATAGCTGGCAACGTCCTGCCATTTTTAAATGGTTACAAGAACAAGGCAATGTCGAAGACTTTGAAATGCTACGCACCTTTAACTGTGGTATTGGCATGGTGGTGTGTGTTGCCGCTGATGATGCAGAAAAAGCCATGGCGGTTATTACTGAACAAGGTGAACAGGTTGTGCAAATTGGTGAGATTGTTGCCGGTGATGCCGACAGCCCACGCGTTATCCTCGACTAATTAGTACGATGGCGACAACAACACCGATGCAGGTGGTGATATTAATTTCTGGCAGTGGCTCAAACCTACAAGCCATTATTAATGCGAGCAACGAGAACGACTGCCCCTTCAACATTCGCGCTGTCATTAGTAATCGTCCCGATGTAAAAGGTCTTCAGCGAGCAAATGCCGCAGGTATTGAAACTCTCGTTATCGATCACAAGCAATTCGATGGTCGTGAAGCCTTTGACCAAGAATTAATGAATCGCATTGATAGTTACCAACCTTCACTGGTCGTACTTGCCGGTTTTATGCGTATTCTCACTAGCCAGTTTGTTGAACATTACAGCGGTCAGTTACTGAACATTCATCCTGCGTTGTTACCCGACTTTCCTGGGCTCAATACACATGAACGTGCTCTTGAATCTGGTGTCGAACAACATGGCGCCAGTGTGCATTTTGTTACCACTGAGGTCGACGGCGGCCCCATTGTTTTACAGTCCTCTGTACCGGTGAAAACAGATGACACTGCAGAAACACTTGCAAATAAAGTGCTAGAACAAGAACATATAATCTACCCATTGGTTATTAAATGGTATGCTGAAAGCCGTTTAGTATTAGAAAATAACAAACCGTTATTTGATGAAAAGGAATTACCCGCCACAGGTTTACAATATGCCGAGGTTCAAGAAAACCAATAAACTGCTGGTATCGATATTCGCTTCACTGCTATGCCTTATTAGTAGTGTGCCACTACTTGCTGGGCACGACTTCACGCCTTTCACCGCCACCTACACAGTTAGCCGCAATGACAGTGAAATAGGTATTCGCACCCATACACTCTCACTACAAAACGAGCTATACACCTACGAAGCAAAAATGCACACAACTGGCTGGGCAAGCATATTTAGACCCGGTGAAATTACTGAACGCAGTCAGTGGCGATATAAAAATCAACAAGTGCTGCCCATTAATTATGAGTACGACGACAGCAGTAATGAAGATCGTCATACCGTACTTAATTTTGATTGGCCGAATAATTCAGTGACCAACCATGTTGGCAACAAACCGTGGGCGATGAACATACCTAATGGCACGCAAGATAAATTCAGTTACATGCTGGCACTCATGCATGATCTTCAACATGGCGCACAAAATCCTGAATACAAGATCGCCGACGGTGGTCGATTAAAAACTTACCAATTCAAGGCATTAGGAACCGAGGTAATTGAAACACCTGCGGGGAAATTTAAGGCGCTCAAATTACAACGTATACGTGTTGGCAAGAAGAACCGTATTACCTATCTTTGGTGTTTACCCGAAAAATACTACCTACCTATCAAGATCGAACGTCATAAACGCGGCAATGTTTATACTATGGAGTTAAATAAACTAAAGTAACTAAAATACTTAAGTATTTTGCCATAATATCCTACAAAATTTGATTCATATCATGTATTTATACTGTCACAACTATACTATGCTATGTAACAAATATAAATAAAGCGATTGATCATACTGGCGCGTATAGCCAACTTTAAAATCATGCCATCAAAAAACACATCATCCTTATACCCTGACTCTTTTAATAAAATCAATTTCATGGATAAGCGCCTGATTATCTTTGTTGTAATTATTGTTGTAGGGCTAATTGTCTCCGCGAATTTACTTTTATCAGTAGGCAAAACATCCAAGGTGTATCTTCAACTCGATACCGCTAACCAATTGCTACGTACCACCCAAGAATTCCAAATTCAATATGACGAAGCACATGCTGCAATTACGACTTTTATGTTTTTAGGCAGTAACGATACTTGGGAGATCGCTGTTCAACAAACCGCGAAACTATCTGGTAACGCCGAAAAGCTATACACACTCAGCAACACTCAAAATGATATGCAACAGGCATTAGTCGAAAACATCGAGATGCAAGTTGAAATGTATATCAAGAACCTTGCTCCGTTAAGAAAGATACGTCAGGACTACCGCGGTGTTATTGAAGGTGTTGTTACGTCTAACATCAATCAATCTGCACAACATTATCGCATTATGGCGAGTTTATCTAACGCTATTGAAGCACTATCTCAAGACGACACTTGGAATAAAGATCTTATTATTCAGCTTCAGTCTGCGCAAAATCGCTGGCTACGAGTAATCACTGCCTTTCGCGCACTCTTATTGCTAAGAAGCAAACAATCAGAACAAGCAACACTTATTCACGTAGAACAATTCAAAAAAGAATGGAATGAAATCCTTCGCCACATTGATGATTTTGATATTGAAATACAGCCTTTTATTATTATTGCAGATAAAAACCAAAAAGAATGGATTTCTTCATTACCACAAGTCATAAACACCCATCTTGGCAAACGCTGGCGTCGTGATCTTCGTTACATGGAAAAAAATCTAAGACCAATTAGTGAAGATATACTTCTATCATTAAATAATTACAGTCTCGGCTTAGCTAAGCATATAGAAAAAACAGCTAATGAAATTGTTGGCCTGGAAAAACAAAATCTTATTGCGATCTTTGTTGTCATGGGGCTTATTGTCGCATTCTCTCTTACCATGCTCTTAATCTATACCCGACTACTTAAAGAACAACATAGAAAAAGAATTGATGCCGAACATATAAACAATATGAAAACAGAGTTTCTTTCAACCATAAGCCACGAACTCCGAACTCCGCTTAATGCTATTCTTGGTTTTGGCCAATTGCTTGAGATGGACCCTGATACAACACTTACCGAGCAACAGAGAACAAATGTCAATGAAATTAATATTGCAGGAAATCATTTACTCCACTTGGTAGATGAAATTCTTGATTTAAGTTCTATCGAATCAGGAAATATTAATATTCAAATGCAAAAAATAGATCTCGTTAAAATATTAGATGAATCTATTTCATTATCAAAACCAATGGCAAGTAAATATGGTGTGCATATCAATATCAAAACTGTCAAATATATTGAATATCACATAAACGCTGACCCTGTACGCTTACGCCAAATATTCATAAACCTGATATCTAATGCTATAAAATACAATAAGAAAGATGGCGATATTCTTATCTCATTAGAAAACAAAGGAAAAATGACACGTATTAACATCAGTGATACTGGTTGCGGAATCAGCAAAAAAGATATTGAGAAATTATTTCAGCCCTTTGAACGACTCGGTAAAACAAATGCGACAGAAGGTGCAGGAATTGGTTTGATGGTGACCAAAGAACTTGTCGAATCAATGGGCGGCAATATAGGTATCAATAGCAAACCGGGTAAAGGCAGTACCTTCTGGGTTGAATTGATTTCTGCCTAAAATATTCATCCTATCCCCGTTATACTACACAACAAATAAAAGAAAGGAGTCTCGTCGATGGATACGGCCGCATTAATCATTCCTACTGCTGTACTAGTAAGCCTTACATATATTGTTAGCCTCTCTCTCGTGTTCTATCGCTTCTATTTAGTAAAAACAGGTGCCGTTCACCCTGGTTACTTCAAATTACATAAAGGTGGCAAACCGCCCAAACGGCATGAAGCGCTGGAACATAATTACAGCAATCTATTTGAAGTGCCGACACTTTTCTACGCGATTGTTGCAATCGCCATTGCCAGCCAACACATTGATGAAACCTTAGTGACACTCGCATGGATCTTTGTTGGGCTACGCATTGCGCATACTTTGGTGCACATATCTTATAACAACATAATTCATCGCTTAGCCGTATTCTTTGCAGCCTATGTCGCTGTCGGCATTATGTGGTTCAGAGTAGTCAGTGACATCCTCCAGACAAACGTAAGTTAAATTTCCAATACAACTTGAACTTTCGTTTTTTTGACCCAAACTATTGTGTATAAGGGGTATTGATACCCTAATTTTGGAGGTTCCCATGACCGACAAAAAACACCCCGAAGAAACAGATACCGTTTCATGTGAGGTTTGTCTTAAAGAGGTACCCGCTTCTGAAGCTCGTATCGAAGAAGCCTCTGATTATGTACGACATTTTTGTGGCATGGAATGCTACAACAAATGGCGTCATCTGGCCGAAAAAGACTCTGACCCTGTACCCTGACAAACTGTATCAGTTCTCAGACTAAAATAGGGCTACTATTAGAGTTAACCCACCGAATTTGTATCCACAAAGGAGGTCGTCATGTTTCGAATCTTATTCCTGTTCAGTTTCCTCTGGCTCCTGGTCATTCCTGTTACACAAGCAGATCTTGTCCAGACACCCTATACCCCACAAAAAGTGGTATATGAATTCTACTTTAGCGATCCTGCTGCAATTAATAGCGCGTTATACTGGCTGCGTTCACACATCAACCCGCTTAGTGAATCCCCTTATGATATCAGCATTGATGAAAATGATATCAAGGTCGTCATCCACGGAACCGAAATTGTGACCGTCGCAAAAAAGAACTATGGCAAATATAAAGAAGCGGTCGAACGAATGCGTTATTACGCTGATCTCGGTGTTGAGTTCAAGGTCTGCGCACTAGCAGCGAAAGACTTTGATTACTCAGTGAATGACTTTCATGACTTTATCGATGTCATTCCCTCAGCTATGCCAGAACTGGCTCACTGGCAACTAAAAGGCTATGCCCTGATGCGACCGGTGATCCTGGACAAGAAATACAGCAACGAAGAAATTCGTTAGATAAGTCTCTAAACAGACAGCAATCAGGCTGAGGATGCCCCGCTTACACGGGGCCAATGGTTACTGTTTCAAGCGATAACCTGACTTGAACATCCACCAGACGGTAACCAGACAAACTAGCAAAAATGTCAGCACCATGCCGAGACTAATCCAGACACTAACATCCGATACCTCGAAGAAGCTCCAGCGAAAACCACTAATCAGGTAAACGACAGGATTAAACAAGGTGACGGTCTGCCAGGCAGGTGGCAACATATCAATTGTGTAGAAGCTACCGCCAAGGAAAACCAGCGGCGTAATCACCAATAATGGAATGAGCTGAAGTTTTTCAAAATCAATCGCCCATAGGCCAATAATAAATCCAAACAAACTGAAAGAAATACAGGTCAGGATTAAAAACACAAACATCCACACCGGATGGGCGATCTCAAGTGGTACGAAAAATCCTGCTGTGCCGAGAATAATCAAGCCAATGATGAATGACTTAGTCGCGGCCGCGCCCACATAACCTACCATTATCTCAAAAAATGAAATCGGGGCAGATAGAAGTTCATAAATAGTGCCCGTAAATTTCGGAAAAAATATACCAAAAGAGGCATTCGCAATGCTGTGGGTTAATAAAGCCAGCATGATTAACCCGGGCACAATAAAGGCACCATAAGATACCCCTTCTACCTGTTCAATACGTGAGCCAATCGCTGCACCAAACACCACGAAATAAAGCACCGTAGAAATGACCGGTGAGGCAAAACTCTGCAGGATGGTTTTCCATGCCCGCAGCATTTCGTATTTATAGATCACCCTGATGGCATATATGTTCATGATTTAGCGTGCACCAGGTCGATAAAAATATCTTCTAACGAGCTCTGTGATGTCTCGACGTCTTTTAATAATAACCCCGCATCACTAATCGCGCTCAATAAATTAGCCACACCTTTCTCTGGATTACGTGGGTCATAGGTGTAAGTTAAATGCATATGATCTGTCGATAGTTCCAGTGACCATGCGGAGAGTGTTGCAGGGATGCTGTCCACGGCCTGTTCGAGCTCGATAACCAGTTGCCGCTTACCCAGCTTATGCATCAATGCCAACTTATCATCAACCACCAACAATTCACCCTTATGAATAACACCAACACGATCTGCGATTTCTTCGGCTTCTTCAATATAGTGGGTAGTGAGGATTATCGTCACGCCTGATTCCCGCAACCGTCTCACCAACGCCCACATATCCTTGCGCAACTCTACATCAACGCCTGCGGTTGGTTCATCGAGAAACAGGATTGATGGTTGATGCGAAAGCGCCTTGCCAATTAGCACACGCCGCTTCATGCCGCCCGACAGGGTCATTAACAAATTGTCTTTCTTGTCCCAAAGTGAGAGGTCTTTTAGCAACTGTTCAAGGTAGGCAGGATTGGGCTTTTTACCAAATAGACCCCGACTAAAACTCAGCGTATTCCATACCGTATCGAACGCACCCAGTGTCAGCTCTTGTGGAACTAAACCAATCAATGCACGCGCAGCGCGGTAATCCGACACATTATTGTGACCGTCAACAATCACGGTGCCCGAACTGGCATTGACGATGCCGCAAATAATCGAGATCAAGGTTGTCTTGCCCGCACCATTAGGGCCGAGCAATGCCAGTATTTCACCGCGCGCGATATCCAGACTCACGTCATTAAGAGCACGAAAGCCCGTAGCGTAAGTTTTAGACAGGTTCGATATAGATACGATAGTTTGCATAATAAGTTCCAAAGGATACAGAACATTGACCCAGTAGTACTAGTAAAGTTTAGTCATATAAAATTGTTGACGTTTTAAAGCAATAGGCATTTACTTGGGATCTATGCTTTTAAGGAAATAAAGATGAACACATTCAAGACCACCATGCTATCTGTTGCTACTGCGCTTGTTTTCTTCGCGCCGAATCTGGCCAGTGCTGATAATCATCACAGCAAGTCACCTTCTTTTAAATCAACGCAGCTGACTGACAATATTTATATGTTACAAGGCAAAGGTGGCAACCTTGGTCTCATCAAAGGAAAACAAGGCCTGCTGCTGATTGATGCAGACTACAAAGTAATGTCTGGCGCACTTAAAACCGAATTGGCCAAGCATGGTGGCGTAGAAAAATTAAACTACTTAATTAATACCCATTGGCACGGCGACCATACTCAAGGAAACTTTGCGCTTGGCCATCATGCACAAATCATTGCACACGATAATGTTCGGGCACGTTTATTAACAACTCAAGAAATCAAACTATTCCAGATGGTTTCCAAACCTTATCCTGAACATGCCCTGCCATCGCTCACTTACTCAACGCGCATGTCACTGCACATTAATGGTGAAGATATTAAGGTTGTGCATTTCCCTAATGGCCATACCGATGGAGACTCCGTTGTCTTCTTTAAGAACTCAAATATTGTTCACATGGGTGATCACTTCTTCTCGGGGTTCTTTCCCTTTATTGATATCGACCATGGTGGCAATGTATTAAATATGGCTAAAAACATTAAAGTAATTCTTGGCATGGTTGACGATAAAACCAAAATCATCCCCGGCCATGGTCCACTTTCTAACAAAGTCGACTTGCAAGCCTTTCACGATATGTTGGTTGGCACCTCGGCCGAAGTAAAAGCGATGAAAGACAAAGGTATGTCACTAGAGAAAATTCAGACAAAAGGCCTCTCTAAAAAATGGACGCCATGGGCTGAAAAAAGTTTCTTCCCGGAGAAAGTCTGGATTGGGATTGTGCACAGCAGCCTGTGAAAAGAAAAGAAGCAAACAACATGACAGAAACAGATCTTTTTTCTCCCTTACAACTCGGCTCTAGCCTGCTTGAAAACCGCATGGTCATGGCACCGCTAACACGCAACCGCGCAACAACAGACTTTATTCCACAAGCCATGAATGTTGAGTACTACACACAGCGTGCCAGTGCCGGACTGATTATCAGTGAGGCCAGTCCCATTTCACCGCAGGGTATTGGTTATCCACTAACTCCCTGCATTTTCACGGCGGCGCAAACCGAAGGCTGGAAAACCGTGGTAGATGCCGTGCACAACAAAGGCGGTCATATCTTTATGCAGCTATGGCATGTAGGGCGTATCTCACATCCATCACTTCAGGAAAATAATGCCCTGCCTGTTGCACCTTCGGCGATCTGCCCTGCCGGAGATGCACGTACCTATACCGGCCTGCAACCCTTCGTAACACCTCGTGCTCTGGAAGTAGATGAACTTCCCGGCATTGTTGAGGACTATCGTGTCGCGGCTGAAAACGCCAAACAGGCAGGTTTCGATGGTATTGAAGTCCATGCAGCCAATGGCTACCTACTTGATGAATTCCTTCGCGATGGTAGCAACCAACGCACCGATGCCTATGGCGGCTCAATAGAAAATCGCAGTCGCCTGCTCATGGAGGTTATTGATGCGGTCACCACCGTCTGGCCTGCCAACCAGGTTGGTGTTCGCATATCACCCGAAAACAGTTTCAATGACATCAACGACTCCGATCCACAAATCACCTTTAACCTCGTCGCCAAACGCCTTAGCAGTTACGGTCTAGCTTACCTGCACACCATTGAGGGCGATATGGCCAATGGTGAACGCAAGATCAATTACCGGGAAATAAAAGACAACTTCAACGGCCACTACATGGCCAACCTCGCTTACGACCTTGAACGTGCGCAAACCGCCATCAAACAAGGCGATACCGATATGGTCGCATTTGGCAGCCTGTATATCGCCAACCCGGATCTCGTCGAACGTTTCAAGGCCAACGCGCCGCTCAACACCCCCGACCAGGATACCTTCTATGGTGGTGATGAACATGGCTATACCGACTACCCATTCATGGAGTCCTGATACCGATATCCACTTGACGTCTTGGAACGGTTAGCTTCTACTGAAAGAACACAGGAGGCAATATCATGACACCGATACTGACAGTAGAATACAGCTGCAAGTCTGGCGATGTTGAATTCAAGGAAGAAAGCGTGCCACTGCACAGCCCCGAGGAATTGTTTGCCTATGTCGCCCCCGGCGGCGGCTGTGAATCAATCCCGAATGAGGTCAGTGAAGTCAACATGATGTTCCTGCCACCGGCACACCCGAATACACAAAACCCGATCTCTGATCGTCACGCCACACTGCAACTCGGCATCGTCATTCTCAGTGGGCCATTATCTGAAATAGCCCAGACCGCAAATGAGATCATCGACAAAGCCGGACGAGGCGAACTCTCTGATGGCTTCCTAACGATTATCGGTGCTGGATAGTGAGCAAAGAATAATAGAGGTTAACTCTCGGGCAGGCCGCCACTCCAGTTACAGGTAGTTCGCACTTGCTTGTTCGATAGTGGTAACCATTCAACTGTACAGTCAGGCAAGGTTAGAATCGCACAGCTATGATTAAACAGCGTACTGCCCGGGTTGATCACCAGCGTGTTACCCAAGCGCTCGCAAAACACCTCGTGGGTATGACCAACAATAAGGATGTCGTACTCGAAGCATCCAAGCTCACCCGCCCAGGCCAGTTGCTCCGCGGGAATGCACTTGCCCTGCTGGTCTAATAAATGAATCCCATCCATTATTGAATCAGGTGGGCTGGCGTGCACCATGTAAACCGACACGCCTTCGATGTTTAGCTGCCTTGAAGTGGGCAGGCTTTGAAAATAATCCGCCGCCTCGTCGTTTGTTTCATCATCAGCATGATCTTCAAGATACCACTGCTCATGATTACCGAGGATAGACTGACAATCATATTGTCGTAAAAAATCCACTGTTGGCGCCAGCTCCGATCCATAACCGGCGATATCCCCTAGGCAGAGCACCTGCTCGATACCCTGCTGCTCGAACAACGACAAGGCCTCCGCTACCGGCGCAGGTGTTGCATGTACATCACTGATTAAACCAATTCGGGTTGTCATGGTTACTAATATAACCCCAGATCAGTATTAGAGAAAACTGTGCTCTTACCCCATTATGCGTGATTCCTTTTATTATATGGCCTCTAGTTAATAGCCGAGCGAGAAAGGTATTAAGGAATAAAGAACACCACTCCCTTGTATTTTGATCTAACTCAATGAAAATGAGACGTTACATCGATATTCTATATTTATTGGTAAAACTATTAACGAGGTATGTGAAATGTTTGGTGAACATCATCATCTGGCAACAGAGTTTCCAGAGCACAAAGATCGTATACATGAACTTAAGATTGGCAATAACGCCCATTTCAACAAGCTTTATGGTGAGTACAATAATATCGACAACAACATCTATCGTATAGAAGAAGGTATAGAAAATACGGATGATGCGTACCTTGAAACACTTAAGAAAAAACGTCTTTCTCTAAAGGATCAGCTTCTTTCAATTATAAAGCAGGCTTGAATAATCGCGGACAGGCCGCATTTTTCTCCCCCTCCATAATCCAGCAGTCAGAGCACAACATTAGAAACAACTGTGCTCTGACCTCACTTATTATTATTTATTTCTTCCAATCTTGTATATTCTAGTGCTAAATAAAATAAAAAATACCGGGCCACCGTATGAACAGGGATCACCGTACGCCACCACAAGGTGTTGAGAAAACCGGCCAGCGCAAACGCAACCGAATCTATACCTTAATAGTGGTGTTAAGCCTTGCCATCACCTTCTGGCAATTTCTCGACCGCATTAACCTGCTACAAAACGGATCGCTTGAAACAGCGACCATCGTAAAATGTGACAGCAAATGGCTCACCAGCACCTCTGACAATGGTCGAAAAACATCAAACACCGTGCATACCCCAGTTGCTATCACTAAAGACGGCACAAGGGTGCGCGGCAGCCTATGGTGGCCATCAAGTAAATTATGCATGCGTACAATGAACCGTGAAGTGACGGTTGTCTTGCACCCGTCAGACAGGGCACAACACCATATTGTCGATTTCTTTCAGTTCTGGCTATTCCCTGCACTGGCTCTTTACTTCAGCCTGTTACTGCTAGCTAACCGTAACGGCCCAAGTATTGGTAAAAACATGCTGCTGACTTTTGCTTTCATCGGCATTGTTCTTACCAACTTCGTTATTGAGCTGGGCACAAAACCTGAAATACTTTACGGCAGCGGCAAAACCGATCTATCAGCAAAAGCATTGGATCGCTGTATCTCGGCAAGAGTTGTCGAGGCTGGCCTTAGCTCGCGACAAGCAATCACATATCTTATTTGCCAAAATGCCAACATCAGCGATCTTTCCTCCATTGCAGATCTCGTGAACCTTGAGAAACTCTACCTACAGGGCAATGCACTGTCTTCACTCACCAGCCTGCCAACATTACCCAAACTAAAAAATATCTCCGTAGCCAATGCCAAACTAACTTCTCTGGAAGGTATCGAAAATGCCCCCATGCTCGAAGAACTGCAGGCCAATAAGAATCAGATCAAAAACCTGCGCGGTGTCGAAACCCTCACCAATCTAAAAGTGGTTGGTATGATGATGAACCAAATAACCCGTCTTGATGAATTCACACAACTCAGTCAGCTTGAAGAAATCGTTCTTAACTATAACGGCATCCAGAATATCAACCCGCTTGCCAACAAACCAAAACTCACGCACCTGCAAATTTACAGCAACAACGTCAGTGACATCACACCGTTATATGGCAACACCGCCATGAAGATCGTCGGTATTCGTGGCAGTGGCAAAGTACCTTGTGAGCAGATCCATGAAATACGCAAACGCCTAGCCAGTGATGCCAAGATCTGGGGACAGAAAGACTGTGGTGACCCGCGTTAATTACGTTGGTGCTTATAGGAAAATCAAATATGAAGAATTTCAAGTGTACTGACCCCTTTTACTAACCTTTTATTCCCCCTATATATATCAGTTGCTTAGAGTGCTATTAGACAGAAATCTTATTTTAACTCCACTCAAAGGTTACCAATAAAATCTTAAGTGTTTACAATAAAACTTTAAATGTTTACAATAGCTCATCATAAGTTATCAAAATAGGCTTTTGTCATGAGCAAAGGTGCAACAAAAAAAGGCAATATAATAAGACGGTACATGCTGGAGCATATACCTCCGTTCCCATTTAGCGTGGTTACAGAGACTTGTGAGCACTTTGGTATTACTCGCCAAGCAGCATCTCGCTATATGCGTAAGTTGATTGCTGAAGGCAAAGTACTCGCCTCTGGTAACACCCGTAATAGACGCTACACATTAAAGAAGACCCCCATCAATCGATGGGAGTTTGAGCTGGACGGATTGAGTGAAGATAAAGTATGGCGCGAAAATATAGAGCCCCTCACCCGAAACTACCCTCAAAACGTCCGCGACATCTGGGAGTACGGTTTTACCGAAATGGTCAATAATGCTATTGACCATTCAGAAGGAACCAAGGTCACAATCGATGTATATGAAACCCCTATCTCTCTTGATATATACATCATTGACAACGGTGTTGGAATTTTCAAAAAGATTAAGGAGTCGTGCGACTTAGATGATGAACGACATGCTGTACTGGAATTAGCTAAGGGCAAGTTTACCACCGACCCAGATAATCATTCTGGCGAAGGGATTTTCTTTACATCTAGGTGTTTTGATTGTTTCGATATTCACTCAGGAAACGTATTTTTTGATCATGATGAAAGAATAAATGATGAACACTGGGTTATGGAAAGAGAAAACGTAATGCCAGGAACAGTAGTATCTTTAGAACTATCAACTAATTCAACTAATGATATTGAAGCTATATTTTCAAAATATGCGACAGCAAAAGATGATCACGACTTCAATAAAACAGTAGTTCCTGTCAGCTTATTAAGGCACGGTAAGGAAAATCTTGTCTCACGATCTCAGGCAAAAAGATTAATGAAACGAGTAGACCGATTTAAAACCGTAATACTTAATTTCAAAGATGTCCCTACAGTTGGCCAAGCCTTTGCAGATGAAGTTTTTAGAGTATTTGCTATAAAACATCCAGAGGTAAAAGTTGTTCCCTCTGGTGCCAATCCGAGTGTTATGAAAATGATTCGCCGAGCTAAAGCTGCATTAAAAGAAATGCAAGAGTGAACCATATCAATCAATTATAGAAAATTGCTCAAAGTGACACCGTTTTAATGATGTTTTATTGGACAGATTAAAAGTCCGGTGCTCTACGTCTTAGGTAAAGTCACACCCTGCTGACCTTGATACTTCCCAGCACGATCCGCATAAGACGTTTCACATTCTTCATCAGATTCAAAGAACAAAACTTGTGCAACACCTTCGTTAGCGTAAATCTTTGCTGGCAGCGGCGTGGTGTTTGAAAACTCTAAAGTCACGTGCCCTTCCCACTCTGGTTCAAACGGGGTGACGTTCACAATAATGCCGCAACGTGCGTAAGTTGATTTACCTAGGCAGATTGTTAGAACGTTACGCGGGATGCGGAAGTATTCAATAGTACGTGCTAGTGCAAATGAGTTTGGTGGAATAACACAAACATCTGACTTCACATCAACGAAACTATCTTCATCAAAGTTCTTCGGATCAACAATGGTTGAGTTGATATTGGTGAAGATCTTAAATTCATCTGAGCAGCGGATGTCGTAGCCGTAGCTAGATGTGCCGTAAGAGACGATGCGTTCTTCACCGTTGTGTTTAACTTGACCGGGTTCGAATGGTTCGATCATGCCGGTGGTTTCGGCCATGTGGCGAATCCATTTATCTGATTTGATGCTCATTGGATATGTGTCTGCCCAAGATAGAGTAATTAAAGTCGTTTTTGTTGGCAGTATTAGACCCTAATAGCCCAGCTTTGGCAAAGAGAATGCAAAAAAATGGGGTCAGAGTATGAAAAGAACTCTGACCCCATATTTTTTACCTAAACTGTCTTACGAAATAACGATATTCGGGAACTTGCTGGCGTATTCCTTAGCTTGTGTAGACAACTTGCCAGAAACACGGCGGCTGATTTCACGGTAGATCTCAGCAATACGACCTTCCGGGTCTGCGACCACGGTAGGCTTGCCTTCATCTGTATCCTTACGAATCGCGATATCCAGCGGTAATGAACCAAGGAAGTCGACAGCATATTGTTCAGACATGTTCATGCCGCCGCCTTGGCCGAAGATGTGTTCTTCATGGCCACATTCGCTACAAATATGGATACTCATGTTTTCAATCACACCTAATACAGGCACTTCTACTTTTTCAAACATTTTCAGTGCTTTACGTGCATCTAACAGGGCAATATCTTGTGGTGTCGTGACGATCAACGCGCCGCTTACGGGTACGCGCTGAGCCAATGTCAGCTGAATATCACCGGTACCGGGTGGTAAATCGATAATCAGGTAATCAAGATCGGTCCACTTAGTGTCGTTAATGAGCTGATTTAAGGCCTGTGTCACCATTGGACCACGCCAAATCATGGGGGTGTCTTCATCAACGAGGAAACCAATCGACATCGCTTGGAGACCGTAACTATTAATAGGTTCTAAGGTCTTACCATCGGGTGATTCAGGGCGTTCTTTGTTCACACCCAACATACGCGGTTGGCTTGGGCCATAAATATCCGCATCAAGAATACCGACTGTGGCGCCTTCAGCAAGCAAAGCCAAAGCAAGGTTTACAGAAGTGGTGGATTTACCCACACCACCCTTACCTGATGCCACAGCAATCACATTTTTGATGCCCGGAATCTGCTCAACACCCTTCTGCGCTTTATGAGAGGCAATTTTGCTGCTGACATTAACGGTTACGCCGCTAACACCATCAACTGCGCCGACTAATTCACTCAAGGTCGCACTTAAAGTATCGAAATAACCCTTAGCTGGAAAACCCAGTACGACATCAATGCTCACTGCACCGCCGTCGATCTTAATGTCTTTGATTGCCTTCGCTGATACCAGATCCTTATCAAGATAAGGGTCGTTGTATTCTTTCAGCTTCGCTTCAACGCTTTCGCGGCTTACCTCTGCCATTTCTCTACTCTCCTACAAATTCACTTCAACACACCAATGTCTGATACCTTTAATATCATTAACACTAGCGACTTAATTCGGTTAATATATTAGGATAACATGATATGCGTATTCCAGACAATTACAGTCAGCTATTCTTGACTGTTTTAACCGGGAATTCGTAGGGACATTAACCATAACTAATAAGAATCATATGTCGACAGATACAGATCAACAAAGAACCATTCTCGTCACCAGTGCCCTGCCGTATGCCAATGGTAGCCTGCATATTGGCCATATGGTCGAATATATCCAGACTGATATTTGGGTGCGTTTCCAGCGCATGCAAGGCCATGATTGTTACTACGTTTGTGCGGATGATACCCACGGCACTGCCATTATGTTGCGCGCCGAAGCAGAGGGAATAACCCCGGAACAACTAATTGAACGCATTCGTGGCGAACGATTGGCTGATTTTGCTGGTTTTAACGTCGAATTTGATAACTACCATTCAACCCATTCAGATGAAAACCGCGAACTGGCGACCGGCATGTATCTGGCTCTCAAGGATGCCGGAAAGATCACCACCCGCACTATTGAGCAATTCTTTGATCCTGAAAAAGGCATCTTCCTCGCTGACCGTTTCATCAAAGGCGAGTGTCCAAAATGTCATACCAAGGATCAATATGGCGATGCCTGTGAGTCTTGCGGTACAACTTATTCGCCAACCGAACTGATCAATCCGTTCTCAGCCATCTCGGGTGCGACACCGGTGATGAAAGAATCGGAACATTACTTCTTTAAACTCAGTGAGTGTGAAGATTTTCTTAATCAGTGGATGGCCGGTGATTTAAATCAACATGGTCACGAATCATTGCCGATTGAATCACGCAACAAACTACAGGAATGGTTTGAAGCCGGATTAATGGATTGGGATATCTCCCGTGATGCGCCTTATTTCGGTTTTGAAATACCCGATGCGCCAGGTAAATACTTTTATGTTTGGCTAGATGCGCCTGTTGGTTATATGTCGAGTTTCAAAAACCTTTGTGATCGTACCGAAGGTCTTAACTTTGATGATTTCTGGGCACCCGATAGTAAAGCCGAGTTGTACCACTTTATTGGTAAAGATATTCTCAACTTCCATGCTCTGTTCTGGCCTGCAACATTGCACTACGCTGGCTACCGCACACCGGATCAAATTTGTGTGCACGGTTTCTTAACCGTGAACAGTGAGAAAATGTCTAAGTCACGTGGCACGTTCATTACTGCCAGCAGTTATTTAGAACATTTAAACCCTGAATACCTGCGTTATTATTTTGCCGCTAAACTGAATGACAAGATCGAAGATATCGATCTTAACCTTGAAGATTATGTAGCACGCGTAAACAGTAATGTTGTTGGTAAGTTCGTTAATATTGCTAGCCGTACTGCTGGTTTTATTGCCAAACGATTTGATGGCAAGCTTGCAGCAAGCATGGACGACACTGGCCTTGCACTGAATAATAAAATTCAAGCCGCGAGTGATGAGATTGCCACCTTATATAATGATCGGAAATTCAGTGAAGCCGTGCGTGCCATTATGGATCTGGCCGATGAAGTAAACGAATACATTGCCGCGCTCGAGCCATGGAAGATGGTTAAAGATGAAGCAACACTGGCTGATGCCCATTTGGTTTGTACCAGCAGCCTCAATGCATTTCGTTTGTTAACAGTTTATCTCAAACCGATTTTACCGGTGATGGCCGAAAAGATTGAAGGCTTGTTTAATATTGAGCCACTGCAATGGAGCGATAGCCAAATATTGCTAACCGACCAGCCCATGAACAAATTTAAACATCTCGCCCAACGTATCGAGATGACACAGGTAGATGCGATGGTTGATGCGAATAAAGACAGCCTTGTTAATAAGGGCGAGACACACTCACAGGTTCGTCATGCAGAGAAGCAACAGCATGAACATCCGGCAATTGCCGAGACGATCTCTATTGATGACTTCGCCAAGATAGACTTGCGTGTCGCGAAAATCATCAATGCCGAACATGTTGAAGGTGCTGATAAACTATTACAACTAACACTCGATATCGGCAAGGAACAACGCAACGTATTTGCTGGTATTAAATCGGCCTACGCGCCAGAAGATTTGATTGGCAAGCATACAGTGATGGTTGCCAACCTTGCGCCACGCAAGATGCGCTTTGGTGTCTCCGAAGGCATGGTGCTGGCAGCAGGACCGGGTGGTAAGGACTTATTCATCCTCGAGCCACATGAGGGTGCCAAGCCGGGCATGAAGATTAAGTAATTTTTTATCACCAAGACTTCTAAATCTCGGCGATTAATTACTTTTAATAATAAATAAGTTAGTCTGGAAAACACGTTATGACTGAATTTCTATTGATATTAGTCAGCACCGTACTCGTGAACAATTTTGTTCTCGTGCAGTTCCTTGGTCTGTGTCCGTTCATGAGCGCATCGCGCAAGGTTGAAACTGCCACCGGCATGGCACTCGCAACGACCTTCGTGCTCACTTTATCTTCAGTTAGTAGTTATTTAGTTTATAAATTTATTCTCTTACCGCTGAACCTTGAGTACCTACAACTAATCGCCTTTATACTTGTTATTGCCGCCGTTGTGCAATTCACTGAAATGATCGTGCACAAGACCAGCCCTTTGCTTTATCAAGTTTTAGGAATCTTCTTACCCCTGATCACAACTAACTGTGCCGTACTCGGTGTTGCCCTGTTAAATACACAAAAACAACATACCTTTCTTGAGTCGGCATTTTACGGATTCGGCGCGGCGGTTGGTTTCTCATTAGTCATGATCTTATTCGCCAGCCTGCGCGAACGTATTGCCGTCGCAGATGTTCCTAAACCTTTTAAAGGTGCAGCGATTTCATTGATTACCGCCGGACTAATGTCGATGGCCTTTATGGGCTTCTCTGGGTTAATTAAGGTTTAAATAATTCATGTTCATCGCCGTCATCACCTTGCTTACTATCGCCGTCATTTTCGGTTTAGTGCTTGGCTTTGCTGCGGTTCGCTTTAAAGTTGATTCTGATCCTGTTGTAGACAAAATCGATGCCTTGTTGCCACAAACACAATGTGGTCAATGTACTTACCCCGGTTGTCGTCCATATGCCGAAGCGATTGCCAATGGCGAGGCCGAAATTAATCAATGCCCACCCGGTGGTGATGCCACGATTGTTGCCTTAGCTGATTTACTCGGTCGCGATATACTGCCGCTCAACCCAGAGAACGGTGAAGTGAAAGAAGAAAAAACCGTTGTCATCATTGATGAAGAAATTTGCATTGGTTGTACCTTATGTATTCAAGCCTGCCCTGTTGATGCGATTCTTGGTGCAGCAAAACAAATGCACACGATCATTGTAGAAAACTGTACGGGGTGTGATTTATGTATTCCGCCTTGCCCTGTTGACTGTATTTATATTATTCCTGAAAAAACATCAGGAAGTAATTGGCAATGGCCTAACCCCGCAGACGATGCACTTAAATTAAATGCGGAGCATGTCTCATGACAACGGCTTCGCATAAAATATTTAGTTTTCATGGTGGCTTATACCTCGATGAACACAAATCTATTTCTACTTCGAAGCGAATAGAGAGTGCACCGATTCCCGCTATGTTGGTGTTACCACTTTCACAACATATTGGTGCTGCCGCAAAACCCTGTGTGGCAATTGGCGACAGCGTATTAAAAGGTCAGCTTATTGCCAAAGCAGATGGTCGCGTCAGTGTGCCCGTACATGCATCCAGTTCTGGCAAGGTCATTGCAATTGAAAAACGCCATGTGCCGCACCCATCTCAATTAAAAGCGGAATGTATTGTCATCGAAACAGATGGCCGCGATACCGCTATCGAAACAGAACAAAAAGGCCTAGCTAACTATCATTCACTCAGTACCGATGAACTTCGTCAACGTATTCATGATGCTGGCATTGTTGGTCTTGGTGGTGCAGGTTTTCCTAGCCACGTTAAGCTAAAACCAAATGGTCATCATATTGAAACCTTGATCCTTAACGCCGCAGAATGTGAACCGTATATTAGTTGTGACGACATGCTAATGCGTGAACAAGCTCCCGCTATCATTAGTGGGCTGCGAATCATGCAACAGGCCTTGCATGCAAAGAACTGCATGATTGGTATCGAAGATAATAAAGTTGAAGCCTACGCCGCCTTACAAGAAGCGATTGGCGACAGTGATGATATTGAAATTGTTCGTGTCCCTACTCGCTACCCTGCTGGTGGTGAACGTCAATTAATTTACAGCCTAACTGGCAAACAAGCACCTAGCCAAGGTCGTCCCTTAGAAATTGGTATCGTTTGTCACAATGTTGGTACTGCTGCTGCTGTTCATAATGCGATCACTAAGGGTGAACCACTTCTATCTCGTATCGTTACCTTAACCGGTTCAGGTATTCCACAACCGCGTAACATGCACGTATTACTCGGCACGCCGATTGATGACCTACTTGAACATTGCCGCACTCACAAAGAAAATATTGGCCGCACGATGATCGGTGGACCAATGATGGGCTATATTCTTGACTCAACGACTGCGCCTGTCACAAAAACCACCAACTGTGTTTTGGTCACGCATCAACGTGATATTAAAAAACCGGAAACAGCATTGCCTTGTATCCGTTGTGGTGAATGTGCTGATGTATGTCCCGTCAATTTATTACCACAGCAACTTTATTGGTACGCACGTTCACAAGAATTCGATCATATACAAGATTACAACCTGTTTGATTGTATTGAATGTGGCTGCTGTGATGTGGTCTGCCCAAGTCGTATCCCATTGGTGCAATATTTTAGGTTCGCCAAAACTACAATTTGGCAACAAGAAAGAAATAAAGAAAAGTCTGATAAAGCACGTAACCGTCATGAATTACGTCTAGAAAGACTTGAACGCGAGAAACGTGAAAAACGCGAGCGCCATAACCGTAAAAAGGCCGCTCTGAAAAAAGAGCCGGATCAAAAAGAAGATCCAAAGAAAGCCGCTATACTGGCCGCTATGAAACGCGTAAAAGAAAAGCAAGTAGCAACACACGTCAGCCCGAGTAATACTGAAAATTTAAATGCCGAACAACAAAGTAAAATAGATGAAGCCGATGCTCGGCGCGCTGAACAACATAAAGATAAAAATGGTTCATAAATAACAATGACAACCAACACACCACAAGTTCCTTCTTCCGCCAGCGTCAGCAATCTGATGTTGCATGTCGGTTATGCCTTAGTCCCTGGCACACTGGCTTATATCTGGTTATTTGGTATTGGCGTATTAGTACAAATTTTATTGGCCTGTGTTACTGCTGTGATCACAGAAGGTTTAATCTTAATTCTACGCAAACGTCCCGTTGCTCAAACGCTCGCCGATGGCAGCGCCTTACTCACCGCGGTGCTGTTAGCATTGGCAATCTCACCCATCGCCCCTTGGTGGATTATTGTACTCGGCACTGCCTTTGCCATTATTTTTGGCAAACAACTTTATGGTGGCATCGGTTACAACCCATTTAACCCTGCCATGCTCGGTTATGTGATGTTGCTCATTTCCTTTCCACTGGAAATGACTAATTGGCCTGCTGCTTTTAGTCTGCTTGAACAAACACCCACGTTTCAAACCAGCCTTGATGTGATTTTTAATGCCGGGCTTGGCATCGATACGGTGAGTGGTGCGACACCACTCGATGCGATTAAGACCCAACTTGCCCAAGGTCTCGATATACCCGCAACCCTAATTAGCCCAAGCTATGGCGAATTATTTGGCACACTCGCCGGTGTCGGCTGGGAAGTGGTCAGCATTGGTTTCTTGCTCGGCGGAATCTACTTATTATTCACTGGCCGTATCGCATGGCAAATACCTGCGGCCATGTTGGGTTCTATAGCAGTACTCTCTAGCGTGTTTTACCTTATAGATTCGACTCAATACATTAGCCCTCTACTGCACCTGTTTGGTGGAGCCAGTATGCTCGGTGCCTTTTTTATTGCCACCGATCCTGTCAGCGCAGCAACAACACCTCGCGGTCGAATTTATTATGGTATTGGTATTGGCATATTCACCTTTGTGATCCGCACTTGGGGTGGTTACCCGGAAGGACTCGCCTTCGCGGTGTTATTAATGAACATGGCTGCACCCACCATTGACCACTACACTCGTCCTACTGTGTTTGGACAAGGTAAGAGTTAAGCTATGTTGTTTACACACATGATACGAACCGCGGCACTACTCGGGGCATTTGCCCTTATTAGCACGTGGCTGGTCGCTATTACTTTTGATGTAACCGAAGCGCCAATCGCCGCAAGTGAGAAAAAGGCCTTGCTACGAAACTTACACGAATTAATTCCTGCTGGGATTCATAACAACGATCTCTTTACTGATGTTATCTCTGTACAAGACTCCTCTTTATTAGGTCTTAACAAACCACAACGAGTATTTCGTGCACGCTTAGATGAAAAGCCTGTGGCATTAGCAATCGAAAGCGTTGCTCCCGATGGTTATAGCGGCAATATCTTTTTGCTTATCGCAATCCGTTACGATGGCAGTTTACTGGGTGTGCGTGTCAGCAAGCACAAAGAAACACCGGGCTTGGGTGATGCGATTGAAATTAAACGCTCTGACTGGATTACTACTTTTAATAATAAAAGTTTAAGTAATCCAATAACAAAAGCATGGCGTGTTCAAAAAGATGGCGGTGAGTTTGACCAATTTACTGGTGCAACAATTACACCGCGCGCCATTGTAAAAGCCGTGCATCGCACGCTACAGTATTACCAACAACATCGTGACAGTCTGTTCGCTGATAACTCAGAGCGAGGAAGCTAATATGTTCAAACGTTATTCAGGTATTACCAGCGATGGACTTTGGCATAACAATATTGGCTTCGTGCAATTACTTGGCCTCTGCCCCTTGCTTGCTGTTTCATCAACCGTGATTAACGGGCTTGGACTTGGTTTAGCAACCACTTTAATTTTGTTTGCTTCTAATTTATCTGTGTCAGCAATTCGAAACTTAGTTAGACAAGAAATTCGTATTCCGGCCTTCATGTTAATCATTGCTTCCTTTGTTACCGCCATCGACCTTGCGATGAATGCATGGTTGTACGACTTACATAAAGTCTTAGGAATATTTATTCCCTTAATCGTTACCAACTGCGCCATCCTCGGACGCGCAGAAGCCTTTGCCTCTCGTACAACGATTGATCGCGCTGCACTTGATGGCTTAATGATGGGAATTGGTTTTACCGTAGTATTAGTTTTACTTGGCGGCATGCGCGAAGCGCTCGGCCAAGGAACACTGTTCGCCAATGCACATTTAATGTTTGGACCGCTTGCCGAGAACTGGAAAATCGTATTGATTGAGCAGTATCGCGGATTCCTGCTTGCGATATTACCACCGGGGGCATTTATTGGCCTAGGCTTAATGATTGTGGTGAAAAACATTATTGATGAAAAATTAGCTCAGCCAGTCGTGAGCATCAGTGTTGGGGAACTCAGCAAAGAGAACACATAAATGCTGAATGAAGAAAAATGAATAAGAATAAACGCACTGAAATTTTCACCCGTTGGCGTGAACAGAACCCAAAACCCACTACCGAACTGAATTATCAGTCTCCCTTCGAATTATTGATTGCGGTGATCCTATCTGCGCAAGCCACTGATGTTGGCGTCAATAAAGCCACTGACAAACTTTACCCTGTAGCGAATACCCCACAAGCAATTCTCGACCTTGGACTGGCTGGTTTAAAGAAATACGTTAAGACGATTGGTCTCTATAACACTAAGGCCGCCAATATCATCAAGACCTGCCAGATGTTGGTTGAGCAACATGGCGGTGAAGTACCCGAAGATCGTGAATCATTAGAAGCTCTACCCGGCGTAGGACGAAAAACAGCCAATGTCGTGATGAACACCGCTTTTGGTCAGCCAACCATTGCTGTCGACACACATATCTTCCGAGTCAGTAACCGTACTGGCATCGCACCGGGCAAGAATGTCGTAGAAGTCGAAAAGAGACTCATCAAATTTATACCCGATGAATTTAAACTCGATGCCCACCATTGGCTGATCCTACATGGTCGTTATATATGTAAAGCTCGGAATCCCGATTGCCAAAATTGCCTTATTAGCGATCTCTGTGAATACACAAAGAAAGCGTGAGGAGTGAGGAGTGAGGAGATTTAGGTTAAACTCTCCATTCACTTAGTAATTATCGATTAAAAATATGTTCGGACAAGATCGTGACCAAACCCGCCAAGTTTTCATCAATGCATGGCAAAAACAACAAGACAATAAGCCTCTTGAGCCATTGGAGGAGATCATTGTCACGATCATCAGCCAACATCCCGAATATCAAAAGCAATTAACAGATACTGATAAAGCGCTAGGCGCTGAATATTTGCCAGAAAATGGTGAAACCAACCCCTTTCTACACATGGGCATGCATATCGCTATCCATGAGCAGCTCAGCACTGACCGCCCAAGCGGTATCGCAGGCGTTTTTCAGCAATTGGTCATGCAAGCAGGCGACGCCCACCATGCTGAACATCAAGTAATGGATTGCCTGGGTGAAATGCTCTGGCAGGCTCAACGAGACCAAAAAATGCCCGATGAACAGGCATATCTTGGCTGTTTACGAAAATTACTTGGTAAATCCAAATAAACCTCCTACATTGCTCAAAAATTAACCAATAATTCGGCCTTATTCTAAGAACTTTTTCCCCTCTCACCTGTCCTACTTACAACCGGCATCAATAGAAGACGAAGACCGGCAAATATATGCGATGCTAATGATGGCGTTGCGATTAAAATAATCTTTGGGAGACTTACTCATGTCTAAGAAATTTACTCCAATCGCTGCTGCTCTTGGCACAGCTTTCGCTCTATCTATCGCTACTACTCCTGTTGCTGCTGACTCAGCTAACCCTTTCGGCATGTCTGATTTGGTTTCTGGTTACTCTGTTGCTATGGGTGACAAGCCTGCTGAAGGCAAATGTGGTGAAGGTAAGAAAGGCGAAGCTAAATGTGGCGCTGATAAGAAAGCTGGCGAAGCAAAATGCGGCGGCGACAAGAAAAAAGAAGCTAAATGTGGTGAAGGTAAGTGCGGCGGTAAGAAATAAGACCTTCTTCCTCAAAAATTTGTCATTTGCGTGACAAGTACGATGCCCTAGCGATAGTCGCGTTACTATATTAGTAACTGCTACTAAGACTAGGGCATTATTTGTTTTAAAAACTCAAAACTGTGAAGGCGTCCTCTTGATTTGTTGGGGCTTTTACAAACATAATGTGGCGGTCAAGAATTAGCGGCTTGGGAACTCTTGCCAATAAGGACGGTCACATTTACCACGTGGTCAGAACTGGTAAATAATTACTATAATAACCACAATAATAAATTTTAAACTGAAGTTAAAACTATCTAGGAGGCAATACCATGTCTAAGAAAATGACACCAATCGCTACCGCTATCGGCGCAGCATTCGCACTAAGTCTTGCAGCTTCTCCAGTATCTGCTGATACAGCTAACCCTTTCGGCATGTCTGACCTTTCAAGCGGCTACCAACAAGTTGCTGATGCTCACAAAGCTGGCAAATGTGGCGAAGGCAAATGTGGCGGCAAGAAAGCTAAAGCAAAAGAAGCTAAATGTGGTGAAGGCAAATGCGGCGCTAAGAAAAAAGCTGCGAAAAAAGGCACAGAAGCTAAATGTGGTGAAGGCAAATGTGGCGGCGACAAAAAGAAAAAAGAAGCTAAATGTGGTGAAGGCAAATGTGGCGGTAAGAAATAATACCGCTGTATTTATCTAGGAACTATGAACATGGATAAGCAATTTCCCGTTCATGGAGCCGGTCTCGGCTATCGGCGGGTCCTTATGGACTCGCTGGCCGAGCACTCTCCAGATCAGGTCAATTTCTATGAAGTTGCCCCAGAAAACTGGATTGGTCTTGGTGGCGCGATGGGTAAACAATTCCGCGCATTTACTGAGCAACACGATTTCGTCTGTCATGGACTTTCTCTTTCCATTGGCAGCCCTGCCCCGCTCGACGTCGATTTTGTTAAGCGTGTTGGCAAATTTCTAAAGCAACATGACATCAAGCTCTACAGTGAACACCTAAGTTACTGTGGTGATGAAGGTCATCTCTACGATCTACTACCCATTCCTTTTACTGAAGATGCCGTTAAGCACGTTGTAGAACGTATTCAACGTGTACAAGATATCCTTGGTCAGCGCATTGCGATGGAGAACGTCTCCTACTATGCCGCTCCCGGTCAGGAAATGAGTGAAATTGAGTTTGTGAATGCCGTTCTCGAAGATGCAGACTGCTTATTCCATCTCGATGTAAACAACATCTACGTTAACAGCGTTAACCATAAGTATGATGCTGAGGAATTTCTCAATGCCATGCCAGGTGAGCGTATGGCCTATATCCATATCGCTGGTCATTACGATGAAGCTGAAGATTTAATCGTCGATACCCACGGTGCCGATGTCATTGACCCTGTATGGGATCTTTTAGAAAAAACCTATCAACGTTTTGGCGTTATACCTACCCTTCTTGAACGTGATTTTAATATCCCACCAATGAATGAACTGCTTGGCGAAGTTGATAAGATTGCCGAACTGCAGAAGAAATGGACTCAGTTAAACGATGAACACGCCGTCGCCAACCTTGGCTAATAAGAAGTCCTTTAAAGATTGGCAATACGCCTTCACATCACATATTCGTGATCCGAAAAATGTCGCGATCCCCGATGGTATGGAAGCGCGTCGAATTAAAATCTATTCTGATCTTTTTTATAATAATGTTGAAGGCTTTATCAGTGATGGCTTCCCTGTCCTGCGCAGTCTTTACAACGAAGATGACTGGCATGTTCTGGTACGAGACTATTTTAAGGTTCATAAGAACCACACACCTTATTTCTTAGAATTGTCTCAAGAGTTTCTCGCTTATTTACAAAATGAACGTGAAGATAATGAAGATGATTTCCCTTTCATGATCGAGCTAGCTCATTATGAATGGGTTGAACTAGCATTAAGTATTGATGAAACAGAAATAGACTTATCGAAAGTTGATAATGAAGGCGATCTACTTGAAGGCCATCCAATTATTTCTCCACTGGCTTGGCCACTCTCTTATAATTTTGAAGTACATAAGATCAGCGCAGACACCATCCCAACAGAAGCGAGTGCACAACCCACTCACCTTATTGTCTACCGTGACCATGAGGATGAAGTTCGTTTCATGGAAATTAATCCCGTAACTGCTCGCTTATTATTTTTACTCGCAGAAGATCAAGCATTAACTGGGCGTGCTGCTTTACAACAAATCTCAGAAGAACTACAACACCCTGATGCCAATGCAGTTATCGATGGCGGCATATCCGCACTCAATGAACTTCAACAGCGCGGCATTATCTTAGGCACAGCTAAATAATAATAAAAATTCAACGGAGAGAATCATTATGAATCTTATATTAAGCTTACAACGACTACTCGATAGCACTCGTGCTATTGATTTCCTCGGCCCACTGGCACTACGACTTTATCTTGCCCCTGTCTTCCTGATGGCGGGTTTAAGTAAATACAATGCCTTTGAAGATACTGCTGCATGGTTTGGTAATCCTGATTGGGGGCTTGGCCTACCTTTCCCTGAGGTTCTGACCTTTCTTGCCACTTCAACTGAATTAATTGGTGCAGCCTGTTTGTTACTTGGTTTTGCTGTACGCTGGGTAAGCATCCCACTCATGATCACAATGATCGTAGCCATGTTCTCTGTACACTGGGTTAACGGCTGGCAAGCAATTGCTGATGCTAAGTTCTGTCTGTTTAATTGTGCCGATGCGATTGCTGCTGGTGAAAAACTCTCTGCAGCTAAAGATGTATTACGCGAGCACAGCAACTATGACTGGATTACTGAACAAGGCGGTATCACCATTCTGAATAACGGCATCGAGTTTGGCGCAACTTACTTTATTATGTTGTTAATGTTGTTCTTCGTTGGTTCAGGAAAATATCTCAGTGTTGATTACTGGATTAAAGAAGGTATGAACAAAAACTAATAATTTCTATTATTTGAAAAAAAAGGGGGTGCACTAGCACCCCCTTTTTTTATTCATTAATAAATAAATCTTCAAACGGGTGGGGTTTCTCAATCCCGTAACCTTGAACATAATCCACACCGATTTCCTTCAACTTATCAACAATCTCATCATTCTCAACAAACTCTGCAATTGTTTTCATGCCAAGAATTTGCCCTACCTGATTAATAGACTGCACCATTGCCGCATCAACTTTATCGGTTGCAATATCTTTAATAAAAATACCATCGATTTTTAAATAATTGACATCAAGATTCTTCAAATAAGCAAATGAACTAAGCCCGCTACCAAAATCATCCAGTGAAAACTGACAACCCATATCACGCAGCACCGACATAAATCGTTGTGCTTGATGCAAATTACCAATCGCTGCTGTCTCAGTCACTTCAAAACAAATATTTTTAGGCGGCACATTGCTTTTATTCAGTTCAGTAACAAGGTTATCAAGGAAATGTTCGTCACAAAAACTATGCCCTGATAAATTAATCGAAAATATCGTGCTACCAGTGTCATTCTTTAATAACCGATTAATGTAACCAAAGGCTTTACTCGCTACATGTCTATCCAACGCGGGCATCAAATCATAATGCTCAGCTGCCGGGATATATTCCATTGGTGGCACTAACTTGCCATCTTCTCCCTGCATACGCATCAATATTTCATAATGTATATCGGTGTACTCCGGATTCAATGGTAAAATACGCTGCACAAACAAAACAATTCTATCTTCCTTAATTGCTTTTTTAATACCATGCACCCACTGCAGTTCACCATACCGATCCGCAACCGCTGTATCATCTTCACTGAGAACATGCACACGGTTACGTCCCATATCTTTTGCGATATAACATGCGGAATCTACACTGCGCATAAGGTCGGCTAAACTATTGCTCGTCGCCGTTATTGGTACAACACCTATGCTAACCGACGATGCAAAAACTTTATTATCCCATGTGAACTGTATTTTGCTAATTGCATCACGAAGTGTTTCTGCAATATGCTTTGCTTTATCAAGCGGGCAATTCTCAAGTAGCACGCCAAATTCATCTCCACCCAGACGAGCGAAGGAATCAGATTGGCGAAGATAATCAGGCATGCAGTTTGATATTTGCTTTAACAACTCATCGCCAGCAGCATGCCCACATGTATCGTTTACTACCTTAAATTGATCAAGGTCAAGATACATCAACGCGTGTTGTTTACCTGATAGTGCTGCCTGTTTAATTCGTTTACTAAGCCGGCACTCAAACTCGCGTCGATTTATTAACCCAGTCAAGAAATCATGGCTCGCCTGAAAAGAAAGTTTATCTTCAAGCTGTCGTAATTCAGAAATATCCCTAAAGATAATCACTGAACCAATAATCTCTTTTCTGTTATTACGCATTGGCGAGCAAGTAAAGACTATTGGTAGACTTCTCCCATCTTCACGTATCAGCGCAGTGTGCCGCCCCGATAGCTCGCGTGCCTGATTCTCTATTACCTTTTCGGTTACGTCATGATAAATTTCACCGGCACTCTCGTTGAATAATGTTAAGACCTCATCGACGGGCAGGCCTCGCACATCGTCAATAGCATGACAGGTAAGTGACTCTGCCACGGGGTTCATGTAATCAATATCACCGTTACTATTGGTTGTAATAACGCCATCGCCCAATGACGCCAATGTAACTTCCGCTAATTCTTTTTTCTGTGAAAGCTCATCTTCTGCAACTTTTCGATTATCGAACTCGTCCTGTAATAACAGATTCAAACCATCCATTTCATTTAGTGAATTACTAAGATAATCGACAAGCCCCCTATTATGAATATCTAACATCATGCTCTCTTGCTTCGCACTGTATAGACGTGCCATCACAGCAAGCATTGACATCATATACATCAGTACTAACACTTCCATGGGTAACGCTAAGCTTTCATCTATAATATGCAGGCTATAAATTAACGGAAGCATCGTTAGAATGGTAAATGATGATGAGGCAAATCGACTTACGGTGTAAATAGCAACCGAACCTGCGCACAGGCCAGCGAATACAAATGCCAACATAACATGATGTGAAAATGAATCTGGCGGGAGAATAAATATTGCTGCACTACCCCATACTAGGCCAGAAGACGCAGTACCAATCTCAAAGGCACGAACCCAAAAACGATCGCTATAATCTAAAAACCCGGCATGATAAACGCCAACAAGGGTATAACGTAACATCGAGACAATAAGTAATACTGCATACCATGTCATTAATGTAGACGTATCGGTATGTGAATAGAAGTAGTAAGCAACCAGAGAGGAAGAAGAAACAATTGCGGCTAAGGCAAGCCCTGCACTTTGATATAACAAACCTGCCTGCTTTTTTTCATATTTTTCCGTGATAAATTCTTCAGACACGACCTGCCTAGCATCCATGCTAGCAGTAATATTCTCTATTTCGTTATTCAGGTCGCTAACCAAACTATCACCTATTTTATTTTTCTCGCTTGTTTGCAGCAATACGTAAACGTAGTGCATTCAGCTTGATAAAACCTTCCGCATCTTTCTGATTGTAACTACCATCGTCATCTTCAAACGTGGCTATACTTTCATCGAATAAACTATCAGCTTCTGACTTGCGCCCAACAACAACAACATTACCTTTGTAAAGTTTAAGGCGCACCGTTCCATTTACATGCTTTTGCGAAACATCAATCATTTCCTGCAACATTAAACGTTCAGGACTCCACCAGAAACCGTTGTAAACTAATTCAGCATACTTAGGCATGAAACTGTCTTTTAGGTGCGCCGCTTCACGATCTAAAGTAATCGATTCAATCGCTCTATGTGCTTTCAACATAATCGTGCCCGCCGGTGTTTCGTAACAACCACGTGACTTCATGCCAACGAATCTATTCTCAACAATATCATCACGACCGATGCCGTTCTCACCACCCACCTTGTTCAAATATTCCATCACGGTTGCTGCTGATGTCGCCTTGCCATCGATACTAACAATATCACCCTGCTCATAACCCAATTCAATATAGGTTGCTTCATCAGGTGCTTGTTCAGGTGAAACTGTCCAACGCCACATTGACTCTTCAGGCTCGGCCCAAGGATCTTCAAGAATACCGCCTTCGTATGAGATGTGTAATAAGTTCGCATCCATCGAGTAAGGTGATTTCTTACCTTGTTTCATTTCAACCGCAATACCATGCTCTTCGGCATAGTCCATTAATTTTTCACGTGAGTTCAAATCCCATTCACGCCATGGCGCGATAATTTCAACACCCGGTTTCAATGCATAGGCGCCTAGTTCAAAACGAACTTGATCATTACCTTTACCGGTTGCGCCATGTGAGATCGCATCGCCACCTGTTTCATTGGCAATTTCAATTAAACGTTTTGCAATCAACGGACGCGCAATCGATGTACCGAGTAGATACTCGCCTTCATAAACGGCATTAGCGCGGAACATTGGAAAAACATAATCACGCGCAAATTCTTCACGCATGTCTTCAATATAAATTTCTTTCACGCCCATGGCTTCAGCTTTGGCGCGTGCTGGCTCAACTTCTTCACCTTGACCAATGTCAGCAGTAAAAGTCACGACCTCGCAGCCATAGACATCTTCCAACCATTTCAAGATAACCGATGTATCCAGCCCCCCAGAATAGGCCAATACGACTTTTTTAATATTACGTGTACTCATAATAATGTCCCATGCCACCCACGTGCATACGGGGAAGCAGAAATTAGAAAACAGCGCCAGATTATACCCGACTCAAGCAGGGAATGGAGGTTTTCCAATGTCAGAGATTATTTAAACTGTTGTCTAAAAATCCTTTTTTAGCTGAACCAATACACGCCGATTCAACAAACGGCCTTTTTTTGTACGATTTGAATAAGCAGGCTGGTGTTCGCCAAAATACTCAAACTCTATCATTGAGGCTGGAACACCGCGTCTTAGCAGGTAACTACGAACTGCAACGGCTCGGCTACGTGACAATGCATAGTTTTTACCACGACTACCTATATTGTCACTGTAACCTTCAAGAATGACTTGTTTAATCTCTTTATCCGCCGCAACAAACATCGCAATGGCACGCAAACGTTTCTTCGATGCTATATCCAAAACAGCACCCCGATCGCCGAACAAGATATTCGTATTACTGGCAGATTTGTAATCCAACGGTATCAAGCCGGCCATACAAGCACGGAACTCTTCCATTCCCGCGCGGAAATTAATCGATGACAATACGACCTGTACCTCACCCACACCACTTTGGCGGCTATGGTAATGCAATGCTGGGCGCTGACCCTGTTCCAGTGATGCAAGCATGTCGCGCACTTGAAGACGGCTAAAGCGGAATGGATCGCTGCCACCACGGTACTTCACCTTGCCCAAGCTACGACCACGCAATTTATGTTGCCAAACGGATGGCAGCGAGACTAAACGCGCTTTACCACCTGTAGGGCCACCTTGGTCAATGGTCAGGCTTAGGTAGATCTCCATTCCTGCTTTACGCACAAACGAAGCTTTACCGTAATAATTAATTGTATGGCTGAGGCGGCATTGGAGCGGAGATGAACTGGTTTCCCAGTTAGCAGCATGCAGAGGTGCTTCGTAACGCAAATTACTCGCCATCGCCATTGTGATCGAAAAACAGCCTAAAATGACAAAGGCTTTAATAATCATATGCTTGAAAAAAATATGCACGCCACTCACCTACGAATAAAAACACCACTATTACCTTATATAGCGGGTAAAACGACGAGATCTTTAGGGAAAAGCGGGAAATATGCTTAATAATTTAGAGGTAATCGATTAGTGTGCCTGTTGTCTGGCGTAGACGCAGGCTCATGAGCTTACTAATAGCCTTATATAGCTTTAATCCTATTGATGGGTTTTCTTCGCACAAGTGCTCAAATTGAAAATGAGTGAATAAGATAAATTCAGAATCTTCGTCGCTAATGGCTGTTGCCGAATGCGGATAGCCATCAACCATGGACATCTCGCCCATGCTCTTGCCTATTCTAATCGTTGCTACTTGCTTGTTTTCTTTAAATATATTGACTCGTCCATCAACCAAAAGACACATGAAGTGGCTTTTCTCGCCTTCTTTGAAGATAACCGCGCCACTTTCTGCCTTGTAAGCACCACAGTAATGAGACAATTTTTCTATTTCAGCACGCTCGAAATCTTGCAATAACTGCACTTTCTCTAACATCCGGCACAATTGAGCCTGAAACCCCTCTCCTGTACCCAGTTGTTCAAGATTATCAATCACTCATGCCGCCTCAACATAATATCCAACTATCGTATCGGCATAAGCGAGCAAATACTGAGCGAACAAAAGGTTTAGAGACGATCCACCAATAAATTAGTCGTTTCACGTAAACGAATACTCATTAATTTACCGATAGCATGGAGGAGCTTGATGGCGATACGAGGATATTCTTGCTCAAGAAGGTCAAACTGTTTGCGACTAATGAGAATGAATTTTGTTTCAACGGCGCTGATAGCTGTTGCCGAGTAAGGCAATCCATCTAACATCGACATCTCACCCATGGTGCGGCCTTCACGAACTGTAGCAAGTTGTTTGCCTGCCTTCATTAGCACTACATGTCCCTCAATGAGTAGACACATGAAAGTGCTTCTTGCGCCTTCCTCAAATATTTTGACACTACTCGCTACTTTATAGGCACTACAATAGTGTGCCAGATGTTCGATCTCGTCATGCTCAAATGACTGTAACAACGGCACGCGACCCAACATGCTACATAATTTCTTATGCAGGCTTGCATCATTATCTAATTGTAGGAAATTTGGCCGACTAGAATCGTCGTCAGATGGGAATTCTGTCATAAGTCCAACCCCTGCCTACTTTAAACAAGCAGGGGCTGGCCCTGCGCGTTATTTTTTCTTGCTGCGTCTTAGGCGTGATAATAAACGTCGCGCCATTTCACCAAACATTTCTGTTTGAGTTGGGTGAGGATGGATGGCATTCGCTACCTGCGTCAATGTCATCTTACCTGACACCATCATGACGCCCTCACCAATAAGGGTATCGGCATGATCCGCTAAATAATGAACACCAATGACACGCTGCGTAGCCTTATCGGCAACAATCTTAATCATGCCGTGAATTTCATTAGTGATCATCGCCTTGGCATCCATGCTCATTGGCATCTTAACCTCAACGGCATCAAACCCTTTAGCCTTCGCTTGTTCAACAGACAAACCAACAAACGCCGCTTCTGGACGAGAGAAAATTACACCCGAGTCCATGTCTTGATCGTACTGCATGTCTTCACCAAGGATGGTCATCGCTGAGACACGGCCTTGTTGACCGGCAGTGTGCGCCAACATCAAGCCACCAATCACATCACCAACAGCGAAGATGTGTGGCACGCTAGTACGACAACGCGTATCAGCTTTGATAACACCGTTTTCTACTTCGACACCGGCTTTATCAAGTTGCAAAGGTTCTAACATCGGACGCTTGCCCGTTGCCATGATGACGTAGTCGACTGTTTGCGTATGCGTCTTGCCATCACTGTCTTTATAACCCAACTTCATTGCACCCGGTTTGCCTTTAATAGATGACAAGCCCGTTGATGTCATGATGGTCAAATTCGGATCATCATTTAAAATAGCCGTTAAGTGTTTGGCGATCTCTGGTTCAACTTCAGCAAGGATACGATCCTGTGCTTCAAACAAAGTTACCTTGGTACCAAAGTCTTGGAAGATTTGTGCCATTTCAACACCAATCGCACCACCACCAACAACGGCTAATTTCTTAGGTACACCTGTTAAACCCCAAACAGTATCTGAGGTTAATACACCGCCGGACTCAACACCTTCGGCTGCGCCTGGAATAGGTGGAATAAACGGTGGCGCACCGGTTGCAATAACGGCACAACCAAAACTAACGTGACGCCCATCAGAACCATCACCTAAGGGTGCGCGTGCATGTGGGTTGTCATTGTTACCACTGGTATCAATAAATACGCGGTGATCACTTTCAAACAAAGCGTAACCTTGAATGACATCAATCTTAACGCCTTTGTCTGCTTTCAACGCCATGCCGCCACGTGTTTCAAGTACGTTGCGTCGAGTCGCTTCTAACATGTCCCAATCAAGCTTAGCTTTATTTGTTCCGGTAACACCTAGGTGTTCGTCATGCGCACGGTCGCGCATACGATCGGCTGCGGCACGCCATGCCTTCGACGGAATACAACCACGCCATAAACATTCGCCACCAGGGAACGGTGCATCATTCACCATTGCTACTTTAATTCCATGACCCGCTAAGTCGCGAGCACAATCTTCACCACCTGGGCCACCACCGATCACAAGCACATCGTAATCCCAATCACCTTCAGGGATAGCTGGGCCTGTTGGTCCCATCCATTCTTCTGGTTGTTCGATTGCGGTTTTTAATGTGTTCAAATACATACCGACTTCAGCACCGTTAACAACACGGTGATCGGCAGTAATGGTTAATGGCATGCCATCAGGACCTGCTGCTGAGATCGCTAAGATCGCCGCCGTACCCGGTGTAGGAATCGCGTCAAAATAACTTACACCCATCATGCCCATGTTCGAGACCATGAAGGTTGGGTTTGCATATTCTTCTGGTGCTAGGCGACGCTTACGCGCACGACCAACAAGGTCGCCCCAGCTTTCATTTAATTCTTCAAGGCTACGTGATTCACAATGACGTAAAACAGGAACAACCAAACCACCGCCATCGGCAGACACGGCCATACCAATATCAATATTTTCACGTTCAACAATTTTATCGACTGGTTGGTAAGCCCAGTTCATACTTGGATGTTTTGCCATCGCAATCGCACAAGCTTTTGCAATCGCAACCGTAACGGAAACACCTTGCGCTTTCGCCGCTTTAATAATCGCGCCAGGTTTTGCATTAATCGCCACGCGGAACGTTGGCATGGTTAATGAAGCACTCATTGAATGGCTGACTGCTTTTTCCATCGCTGTCATATTACGACCATGACCGGGTACTTGAATTTCAGGCATCACATGCGCTGGCACTTGCGCACCAATTTCAGTCGGACGTTCAATCGGCTGTGCACGACGCACATCGTCGGCCGTGATAACACCTTCTGGACCGGAGCCATGCAAAGTATTCAAGTTAACGTGTAAAGAAGCCGCCAACTGACGTGCAAACGGTGTTGCTTGTTTATTGTCTGGGCGTGGAGCTGGTGCAACATTACTGTTTACTGCTGGCATGGGGGCCGACGCTTTACGCATGACAGGTGCAGCCGATGTTGTTTCTGCTGCTGCGGCTCCGCCGGAACCCGTGTGTTCTGTATCAACAACTTGATTCGCATTATCAACCAAGTAGCCCATCGCTTCGCCGACTGCGATAGTGCTGTCTTCTTTAGTAATTGGACCTGACAAGTAACCTTCACGGAAGACTTCAACATCCATAACGGCTTTATCTGTTTCTACTGTCGCAACAATATCGCCACGTTCAATTTTATCACCAACGGCTTTTTCCCAACTAACCACGAGGCCTTCAGTCATCGTATCGGATAACTGCGGCATTTTAATTGTGTGAGCAATACCATCTGGTACACCAATATCTGCTGCCACTTCAATTTCTGGCTTGCCTACCGTACCGGCATCTTGCGTATTCTCTGGTGCTTCGGCATCCACTCCTTGCACGTCATCTGCATTCGCTACTAAGAAGGCAATCGCACCACCTACTTCAATTGTGCTATCAACCGCTGCCTGTGGCCCAGAAAGATAACCTTCGCGGAACACTTCGACATCCATAATGGCTTTATCCGTTTCAACCGTTGCAACAATGTCGCCACGTTCAACCTTGTCGCCAATATTCTTTTCCCAGCTCACAACAACGCCTTCGGTCATTGTGTCCGAAAGCTGTGGCATTTTAATAGTGTAGGAATCAGCCATAATATTTTTTCGTTTGTTATATCTGGGTAGCTGCGTTTGTATTTAAACAAACGCAACTACCCAGTTATTTTAAAGAACAGCTTGCCTGGAATCAGGACAGGCCCAATTGTTTTAGCACCGCATCAACAACATGCTGTGCAGTCGGTATCGCCATTTTTTCTAGCTTGTGATTATATGGAATTGGCACATTCTCAGCAGAAACACGCACTGGTGGCGCATCCAATTCGAAGAAACATTCTTCATTAATAATCGCCATCACTTCAGAACCAACACCAACAGCAGGTTCTGCTTCTTCAACAATCACCGCGCGGTGTGTTTTAGAAACAGAGGCTTTAATGCCGTCACGATCTAATGGGCTCAATGAAAATAGGTCAATCACTTCCGCATTAATGCCATGCTTGCTTGCCAATGTTTCGGCTGCAGCCAAACACCAATGCACTGAAATGTTATAACCGAACAAAGTAACGTCAGCACCTTCGCGAGCAACTTCGCTACCTTCTAAAGGCATGAAGTATTCTTCGTCAGGCACTTCGCCTTTCATGTTGTACATCAACTCATGCTCATTAATGAACACAGGATCATTACAACGCACGGCAGATTTAAGTAAGCCATAAGCTTGACGCGGATTCGATGGTGTAACCACACGCAAACCTGCAACACCCATGAATACTTTTTCCATACGCGCTGAATGCTGAGCACCCAACTGATGCGCTGTACCACCTGGCGAACGAACGACAATCGGCGCTTCAAGCTGACCGCCCGACATGTAACGTACTTTTGCTGCTGTGTTAAAGATTTGATCCATCGCCAGCCATGCAAAGTTCACCGACATGATTTCGATAATTGGACGCACACCAACAAACGAGGCACCAATACCTAGGCCGGTATAACCGCCTTCAGAAATCGGCGTATCAATAACACGCTCTTCGCCAAATTTGTCGTACAAACCATTGGTTGCTTTGTAGGTACCACCGGCAACACCGATATCTTCACCCATACAAATCACTAAAGGATCGCGAGTCATTTCTTCATCGTGAGCGCGGCGCAAGGCTTCCCAAAACATAATTTCAGACATTACTTGGCACCTCCGTTAACCCAAGGGTCGTTTTCAGCGAGGACATACTTATGAAGTAACTCTGCTGATGGTTCTGGCGAATCTTCAGCAAACTTAATAATGTCATCTTCAATTTCAGCAATGATTTCGGTATCCCATTTCTTGTATTCATCCGTTGTAATTTCACCGGCTTCAACAAGACGATCACGTAATATATTAAGTGGGTCACGTTCGTTCCAGATCTGCTCTTCTTCTTTGGTTCGATAAGCATTCGAATCAGACATAGAGTGACCACGGTAACGATAAGTCATCAATTCTAAGAAGTAAGGACCCTTACCACTACGCACATGATCAACTGCGATTTTAGCCGCGTCATAAACGGTGTCGAGATCTTGGCCATCAACTTGCGCTGAAGGAATATCGTAAGCCGCAACACGTTTGTATTGATCAACAACAGCGGTTGAACGTTCGATGCGAGTACCAATACCATATAAGTTGTTTTCACAAACATAAAGTACCGGTAAGCCCCAAACTTTAGCCATGTTCAAACTTTCATGGAACACACCTTGGTTATTCGCAGCGTCGCCAAGGAAGCAGATACAAATTTCATCGCCGCCTTTTAGCTTAATGCCTTTCGCGATACCAGCAGCCAATGGAAACGGCCCGCCCACAAGCGCATAACCGCCCATGAAGCGCTGCTCAGTACCGAAGATATGCATGGAACCACCAAGGCCTTTACAACAACCGGTTTCCTTAGCGAATAACTCAGCCATCACCGCTTTAGGTGACACACCAGATTTAATCGCATGGATATGATCGCGGTAACTTGTCATCACATAGTCATGACCAGGCTTCGCTGCTTCTAGCACGCCGTAGGCACAGGCTTCTTCACCTGAGTACAGGTGTAAGAACCCACCAATCTTGCGTTCAACATAAGCTTCATAGCAACGCTCTTCAAAACGTCGCGCAAATAGCATTTCTTTTAAAACTCTTTTCTTGTCAGCGGCTTTCATTTGTTTCCTTTTACTATCCGTTAACAAATAGGCGCGCTATGATCGGTGTTTTGGCCGGCTAGGTCAAGCCAAAACACCTGCAAATTAGGCGATTAATACAATGAAAATCCAGTTAAAACAACATGTAAGCACACCTACGGCCTCTGAATTGCTTAGTACGAAACATCTAATTTTAGTGCTACCAGAAGAGATAAAGGACGGAAAATGGCCAAATATCGCCCATAAGGACGTTCTCAAGGCCCGTTTTAAGCGTGGTCCGAAAGGAAATAGCGCATTTGAATTGGATTTGCCAAATAAAGCAGCAACCCACGTCAGTATGGGCAGTATTAGCAAGGATATTAGCCAATTTGACCTACTTAGCCTCGCTCGCAAGCTAGTGACTCCTCAACTGAGCCAAAACCCAACTAGTCTTGCCGTGGCCATGCCTGGGCTCAACGCAAAACAAACCACGCAAGTTGCAGAAGCTTTGGTTGCCGCGATCTTGGCTGGCAATGAAGCCATGCCGAGCTTTAAATCAAAGAAAGCCGACAAACGTCTATTAAAAACCATTCAATTATTTAACCAGAAGAAAAAGTTTGATAGCCGTACTTGCTTCGCTACAGCGAAGGGCAATAATCTCGCCCGCGCTTTAACCACCTTGCCACCCAATGAATTAACGCCGGGTAACTACCGTAAACGCGTTGCTAAATTAGCTCGTCAATCTGGTTGGAAGATGCAGTTCCACAACATGGCGAGTTTACGTAAACAAAAAGCCGGAGCCTTTGTTGCAGTTGCACAAGGTAGTCCTGAAGCGGATGCGGGTATCGTACATTTGCGTTATACCCCGAAAAAGAAAACAAGCAAACAAGCCTGCTCATTAGTCGGTAAAGGTATTTGTTTTGATACCGGTGGTACCAATCTAAAACCTGCGCAATACATGCATGGCATGCATGAAGATATGGAAGGCAGTGCTGTTGCACTTGGCACGCTACTCGCGCTCACTGAATTAAAAGTCGACTTCCCTGTCGATTGTTGGCTTGCGCTTGCACAAAATCATATTGGGCCGAAAGCTTATAAACAAAATGATGTAGTGACCGCACACAATGGCACCACCATTGAGATCATGCATACCGATGCTGAAGGCAGAATGGTTCTTGCTGACACACTTACCTTTGCGGCGAAGAAAAAACCTGCCGTGATTATTGATTACGCAACATTAACGGGGTCATGTGTTGCCGCATTAGGTACAACTTACAGTGGCGCTTTCACTAACCAAGATGGTTTATTTGATTCAATTATTCGCGCGGGGAAAAACAGTGGCGAACGTATTTGGCCTTTCCCGATTGATAAGGATTTTGATTCTGTACTCGATAGTGACATTGCCGACATTAAACAATGCACCATCAGTGGTGGCCCTGATCATATTCTTGCGAGCCGTTTCCTCAGCCGCTTTGTCGACAAGATACCTTGGCTGCATGTTGATTTATCATCGGGAAATAACAAAGGTGGTCTGGCGCATATTCCAACTGCCATTACCGGTTTCGGTGTTCGCTTTACGGTGAATTTATTACTAGAAGAAAAACTATTGGAAAAACTTAAGCCTGTTACTTAAGCAGATTTACTAAGCAAGTTTTCAACTTTTTGATAATTAATTTCAGCGCCCATAATGTCAAAGCTGTCGCGTGCTTGTAATAAATAATTACGCGATGGCTCACCATCCAGGTGCTGGCCTAATTCATAACGCAGTAAGGCTTGCTCATAACGCATATCGAGTTTAACCGCTTGCGCCAAACCTTGCTTCCATAATTTAATCGCTTTCGATCGCTTTCCGTTTAACCATGCTATACGACCATCGCAGCGGAATGTTTCCGGTAAACCAATCGTATTGGTCTTTGAGTAACTTCGTAGTGCGCTAATTAAAATCTTCATAGGTTCTTTCATTACAATAGCTCGCGATGGTTCGCTTTCCCACATGCTTAATAAAACATCTGCCGCGCCAACCAAACCTTCTAAAACATACTGCGCTACCGCATCTGAGCCCTTCACTACATGAACAGTGCGATCAGCATATAATTTAGCTGACTCGGTATCACCACGATAATATGCCGCCTGAGCAAGAACACCATTCACCATCGCCTGATCGCCAACATTAAGTTTTTCAAAATCGACCACCTTAAGTTTCTCTTCAATATCGATGGTGTTACCTACCGAGATTGAACTATAAAGCATTCCCGTCAAACCCCATGCCTGAATCTGCATAATCCCTCGCCGAAGACCCGATTCATATAATTCCTCAAACTGATTGATGGCTTGTGCATGTTTGCCTAGACGATAAGTTGCCGGTGCAAGCGTAAACATTAACTCATCCCAACGACGGTGATCACCAATACGCTCGGCAATCTCAATCCCTGGAATAATCGTGTCATTAATATCTTGCCAACCACCGGTGGTGGTTCTATAAATAGCCGTCACCATCATCGTGTAAGCTTGGCATTGGAGGTTGTTCGTTTGCCGTGCCGTTTGGTGTGCTAAGTGGTAATACATTTCTGCTAATTTTCGGCTAGGAATCATACTTGCGACAACACATATATTAGACAAACTACGTGCAAGCTCTGGTGAGGTTCCTGCCTCTTCCGATAAATTCAACGCACGTAAAGCGCCATACAAAACTCCTGGTTTATCATTACCCATATAGGCTATTTGTGCCAAACGTTCGAAAGCACGCGATAACCCTAATAGTTGCTTCGCATTCACATGTCCCCGACCAACGTATTTTTTCGGCCAGAGCCGATGCATAAACTGCAAACACACATCTTTGAGAAGTTCCTTCACTAAGCCGCCCTTGCTAAGATCTGCTGACTGCCCCAATAATGACAACGCGATTTGCATGTGCTCACGACTTTGCGGGAAATTAGCTAAGGAATAATAAACCTCCCCCATCTGTAGATGCCATTCACCACGAATAATATCCGGCGTTGGTGAACCCATTTTACGGTCAAGCTCCAATGCTTGTTCGTAAAATTTTAATGCTTCAAGATTCGCGAATGTATTCGCAGCTCGATCGCCCGCCTTAACGCAATATTTAAGCGTCCTTTCATCATCACCAACACGACTAAAGTGATATACCAACAAAGAATAAAAAGGTGCCAAATTATCAGGGTTAGCACGTTCATACCACTGCGCAACAGCAGAGTGTAATTGTTCGCGCTGAGAGAACAACAACATATTGTATGCAACTTCACCAGTAAGATATTGACGAAAAACATACGACTCTTCAGCTTGTTGTTTAGTCGGCACCATCAAATCAAGGCGCACTAGGTCATTAAGAAATTCTTTAAGCTTATCTTGCTCGCCTTCAAGTGGGAAAATATCTCTTAATACATTAAACCTAAATGCATGACCAATGACACTGGCGACTTTTAATGCCAATTGTTGTGATGCCCCAAGACGATCGATTCTTTCTGTAATAAGACCTTCTAAGGTGTCGGGAAGATTTAAATCCTCAAGGTCATTAATCCCTTCCACTAATTCACAATTGTTGTTTTTTATAACAACCGCTTCTGTTTCTAATAAACGTTTTGCAAGCTCTTCAATAAAAAATGGATTACCTTGTGATTTTTCATTAATGAGTTTTTCAACAACTGATGGTAATTTCTTTACACCAAATTGCTGACACACTAGTTCCAGACTTTCTTCTGATTCCAATGCACCTACATCCAAGCGCAATGTATCTGGAGAAGAAATAATAGTGCGATAAACTTTTGGCAAAGGCTCCGCAATAGGACGTGTTGCAAGCAATAGCAATAAAGGGTGCACATCACGCAAAATTAAACGTAATAAACCCCATGATGCCGAATCGACCCACTGTGCATTTTCAATTACCAGTAAGACTGGTTGTTTTTCTGTCGCCAATTTAAGAATATTAACAATAAGATCATTGATATTATCTGCTCTGGCCTCACCACTAATCTGACTGGTGATTTCATTATCGACCATATCCAGTGACAACATGTCGCTCAGTAATGGTAATAGTTTTACTAACTCTTCATCATCAGCAAGATAATCCAAAGCCGCAACTTGGCGTGCCGCTAAATCAGTAATGTTTGATAATAAAAATAATTGCCCCAGCACCAGTGACCAAACGTAATACGGCGTTGCTGCATCAATGGCGCTTGCGAAACCACGCAAATTCGTTAATCCTAACTGCTTGGCTTTATATCTAACTTCCGTCAATAAAGCCGTCTTACCAATACCGGCCTCACCACTTATAACGACACTACCGGAAGTACCCGCCGTTAATAATTCAAACGAATCTAGTAATTTTTTGCGCTGTTCTACGCGACCAATTAATTTTATCGAGCTAGTACTGACTTGTGCTTCTGTAATGAGCTTTTTAATTGGTTGGAAATTAGCAATTCGGTTTGATTTGCCTTTAAGTTGTAATGCAGGATGAGATAAAAATTCAATTTCTTCACTCGCAGCAAGATAAGTGACTTCGTCACAAAGAATGCCTTTACCTTTTGAAGCCTGCATCAAACGTGCCGCTAAATTAACATTGTCGCCCATCAAGGTATATTCCCGACGACGATCATCGCCAATGGTTCCGCAAAACACGCGACCTGAACTAATGCCTATTGCGCATTGCCAACCTAACTCTTCCAGCTTTTTCTGCATGTCCATTGCCGCAAACACAGCACGTACAGGATCATCATTGTGTGCCAAAGGAGGTAAACCTAAGGCTGCGAGCAAACTCACACCTTTATCATCAACACTGAGTTTATTAATGCTGCCTTCATAGCGATACAGGCAGCGCTGCAATGCATCCATAACTTCCTGTGCCACTTCGGTTGAAGTATCAATTTTCATGTCAGGAAGATTAATAAACAAAACACTGACTCGGCGTAATTCTCCAAGCCAAGCGCCCTGCCCTGTGCTCAGTCGGTTATGCACCGCACCAGGAATATAAGATTTGAGTTGTGCTAAGAGTTCATCATCAAATGAAGGCAGTTCTAATGGTGAAAATATAGCGGCAACACGCGATTCTGTTACCAGCATAGAATGCTCATCAAGCTCTTCTGCTACAAAATCGTCTGCAACCAATTGCCATGCAGATTTATGACAAACTAAACTATCAGGTGGACATGCTCCGCCCGCATCACCGGCCAAGGTTAACGCTGGGCCTGTCACTGTAAATTCTTTGCGCCCGAGATTGCCACCAATATGATAGCTACGTAACGCCCCCGCTGAAACGGCGATCTTAAGCGCTAATTTAGTACCATCGGGTGCTTGAAAGGTTCTTAATGCGGAGTGAACCGCTAGACCACATTGCAAAGCGGCACGCTGACATTCGGCCAATTCAACACCATCAGTCGCAGGCCAGACCGCTAACATGGCATCTCCAGCAAACTTAATAATATCGCCACCATGACTGTCGATAATGGCAATCATTTGGCCAAAATAAGCATTAAGAATTTGGGTTAACTGCTCCATGCCACCCGGACCTTCGGTAGCCAACCTCTCGGTTAGAGCTGTAAAACCGGAGATATCTGCAAATAATAAAGCAGTTTCGAATTGAGATTGAGGTTGCTGCCCTTGCTTTAAGGCATACAGATCCTTCAGCACCAGTCGTGGCACATACGCGGTATATTGCTTAAGCACCTCTGCTTGCAATACTTTCTCCTCCGTCATTATTATTTCGTAGATTACTTCCTTATATAGGTAAATCTATCACATGCCAGAACCCTATGCTGTAAATCTGTCACAAACTATTCGCCTTTCACAAGCTATGCTAAGCTATCGCCCCATTATGGCTAAACAATCAAGAAAACAACGCAAAAAATCCACGGCTCACCAAGTTGAAGGGCCGAGCATGGCTGAATTGGCAGATCGCCACGAGCTTTATGAAAATTCAGTACAAAATGCCGAAACCGAAGTCGATTTCGTTAGCGAGACCTTCGAGTCAATACGCAAACGTAAGCTAAAATTATTACGCGAAGATTTTTGTGGCACCGCCAGCGTTTGTGGCGAATGGGTTAGCCGAGGTAAAGATCACCGCGCCATTGGCATCGATCTCGATGAAGATGTTTTACAGTGGGGTCGCGAACATAATCTCTCAAAGCTCAATGATGAACAACGTAGTCGCGTTACTTTATTAAAAGAAGATGTACTCACCACTCAGCCAGAAAAAGCTGAGGCAATACTGGCTATGAATTTTAGCTATTGGTACTTCAAAAACCGACCATTACTACGCAGTTATTTTGAACATGTGCGCGATGGTCTTAGTGATGACGGCGTGTTCTTCCTAGATTGTTTCGGTGGTTACGAAGCATTCCAACTCATGGAAGAAAGTACTGAAAATGAAGGTTTTACCTATACGTGGGATCAAGCGGAATATAATCCCATCACCGGTGATTATGTTTGCCATATTCATTTTGAATTTCCTGATGGTTCAAAAATGAAAGAGGCCTTTACCTATGAATGGCGCCTTTGGACCATGCCTGAACTACGCGAACTATTAGTTGAAGCCGGCTTTAAAAATGTCATGACTTATTGGGAAGGCTCTGATGAAGATGGTGAAGGCGATGGCAACTACGAAGCAACCGAAGATGGCGAAGCTGATGCTGGCTGGGTGTGCTACATCGTTGCGGAAAAATAATCCCGTTATCGTAGACACTCACCTACCGAACCCGCGGCACAAGTAGAACCATTAAACCAAATTGCTTTACTTAATATTGCTCCATCAAGATTGGCATTACGTAGATTGGCACCCGTTAAGTTAGCAAATGATAAATCTGCATTAACCAATGATGCCCCACGTAAATCTGCACCAGAAAGATTGGCACCTTTTAAGGAAGCCATACTCATATCGGCACCAATCAAATTAGCATTACGCAATTCAATGTAGGACATATTTGCGTTACGCAGATTAGCTGATTGCAAATTCGCCGATGCTAAACGCGCATTGAGCAATAAGGCATTCTCTAAATTAGCCGACTGCAGATTCTTATTTAGTAAAATACAGTTAGTCCAGTTCACTGCAAACTTAGGAACGGCCTGACAATCGATGACAACCTCTTCTGGCTGATTTTGATAAGCATAGTAACCAGCCCAACCAATCAAAATAACAACCGCCGTTAGAAATAACCCTGCTGTAAAAATCCCTTTAACTTCATTTTTTCGCGCACGTCCACGCAAAATATTACGATGTTCTGTCACATCATCTAATTCTAAGTCACGTCGATCACGGGCTTCACGCCGTTCATCTGCCTGTGCATCAGCATCAAGATCACGACGATCTCGCGCTAAACGCTCATCGGCCCAGCGTCGTGCAGCCATTAAACGTTCTTGCTGTATTGGATCATCTGCATCTGCGTCTAAAATATCAGGAATAAGACTAGGAACATCTTTGACTAGCTGCCATTCTTTCCCATCTTGGCTGACTTTGTCATCCATTTGCAATCGTCCAAGCAAGATATGACGACTAATTAAGCCTGTCGCAAAAGGTCCTTCAATCTTGCCATTCCGTTGCATAAACCACTTGCCAGCTTTTAATTCAGACATACAAAATCCGGTATATTGCGCCCAATCAGGCAGAAAACTACTCTATATATACTATTGATACTACCGTTTCGCAAACCACTGGTATAGCATCATTTATTATGGAAATTCAGCCCCCCCCAGATTTATTAGTGCGGCCCACCACAGGCACGAACCCGACTCCTGTGAATCCGGCTGAATTGCTTGCCCGACTACAACCCAATCAGACCTTATTAGCAAAAGTAGAACGTATACTGGCCAACAACGAAGTTGAACTGCGTATTGGTAATCAATCAATACGGGCGAACAGCCCTATACCACTTAGTGCCGGTCAATCGATTAATCTGCTTGTCGAAGAATCTAACAATGGCCTCATCTTACGTATTGCTCAACAATCCAGCCAAGCTGATGTCATTGCACGTGCGCTACGCACTGTCTTACCCAAACAACAGGCCATTGCTGATGTGGTTAAGCTGCTGGTGCAAAACTTAGCCAGCAATAAAGAATTTGGCTCTGTAAAAACAGATCCAACGGCGAATAGTTTACGTTCGACAATACAGAACTTCGTTAGTAATTTGCCCAATATAAAATCCCTTAGTCAGGCCGAGGGGCTTAGGCAGGCAATTCGAAATAGCGGTGTAAATCTTGAATCACACTTACGCCAATCCATTATCACCGGCCAACCTCCACAGACGACTCATGATATTAAAGCTAATTTTTTGCGCATAGCCCAAACTGCTTTACAGCTACAATCAAACCCAAACACGACAGTAATAAATTCAGCCATTAGCAATAATCCAATCAGTAACAGCAACGGTAAAACGAACTCACTTGAGGCCTATACCGCATTATTAAACGCCGCGTCTAAACAAACACCACTAACAGATAAAGCGCCTCTTGCTAATCGGCCATTACTTCCACCATTACCCGTCACGACGCCTTCTACAACAAAGACAGAAAGCAGTATCACGCAACGTTTAATCTCATCATTACCGCCGGCACTACAACGCTTATTACCAACACCTTTTATTACAACCGCTCCAAAAATAACACCGGCACCGCTACAAACACAGCCGGTTTCACAACAGGTGTTTTCTACCATGATCGTGGAGCTGCTTAATCAAATGGAATCAGGCCTAGCCCGAATTCAACAACACCAACTACATAGCATTTCCAGTGATGATGCGATTCGACATTTTCTAGGTCTTGAGTTACCCGTTTTTAATGGTAAAGATTTTGACAACATTGGAGTCAAAATAGAATGGCAAGAAAAAACCGATGATGACACCGAGAAGAACCACCAGTGGCGCGTTATTTTAAATTTTGATTTCGATGAGCTCGGCAAAACACAGGTAGAAATCCGTGCTGGCGAAAGTGAAATACATACTGACTTCAAAAGTGAAAAAAATACTGCACAACAACTCTTCAGAAAAAATAAAGAAATATTGGCAACAGGCCTTCGCGAACATGGCCTAACGCCAGGTATTTTTACTTTTAGTACAGGTGATATTGAACCGACAACAACGCATTCTCGAAATGAGAATTTAGTAAAAACTAAGGCGTAGCGAATAATGGATAATAAAAAAACAGGTAGAACCATTGATGGCGAAGTGGTCAGCAGCTCTGAATCGGAAAATATAACTAAGGCCATTGCGCTACATTATGATGGCAATGAAGCACCCACTGTAACCGCTAAAGGTTACGATGAAGTTGCTCGCGAGATCTATAGAGTCGCGAAAGAAAACAATATTCCAATGCATGAAGATGCCGAGCTTGCTAATCTATTATCACGACTTGATATTGGTGAGGAAATACCGAGAAATCTTTACATCGCTGTTGCGGAGGTTATTGCCTTTGCCTATCTTGTGAGTGGTAAAGCAGAAGTATTTGCAAAGGAAAATCTATAAGAAATAAAACGGCTAACCGCAGAGGGCGTTAATATACGCAGGGAAATTATTTTATAAATTAAGAAGCAGCTTAAATTTAATGCGTTTGCTGATCTTGCTGTTGAGAATTCAAAAATAAAATCAATTCTGCTTCACCTCGAGACAAGCCACAGTAATCAACTAACTCATCCATGTCTGCACCTTTGTTGGCAAGTTTTGCGGCATTACCATAATTCTGCATTGCAGGTGTTTTATCTTCCAGACGTAATTGACGATCAGCTTGCAAACGTGATTTTGACTCTAAACGACTAATACGTTTACCAACACCAACTGAACCGCTACACAGTGCATTAAAATTGTTATGCAGATCATCGACAATCAATTCTAGACTGGCAATTCTTTTCTTATCGCGCTGGATCTTTATACTTTGTGAAATAGTTAAAACAACACCTAGCAACATGGCTCCGGCAAGTAATAACATTGTAAAATAATAAATATCCATAATTACATCCTAAGCAAATTCATCTACGTGCGGCTTTCCATCATCGTCATCTTCTTTTTTCTGGCGATGTCGTTCTGTATCACGTTCATCATGATCACGTTTTTTCTCTGTCCTATCCGTCGGGCGTTTAGGATAAACAGGAAGCAATGGTCGAATGTCACCTATTTCAGCCATAGCTAATCACTGATTTACAACTCAGCCATGTCTTGCCATTCATCAGTACTGAGTAGCTTGTTAACATCAACCATAATTAACAAACCATTTTCTCTTGAAACAACACCTTGAATGTATTTTGAACTTTCGTCGTTACCAACTTCAGGAGCTGATTCAACCTCAGATGCACGTAAGTAAACAACCTCAGCAACACCATCAACCAACAGTCCAACGATTTGTCCCATCACTTCGATAATAACAATACGTGTATCGTCATCAATTTCACGTTCACTGAGCATGAAGCGTCGACGCGTATCAATAACCGTTACTACGTTACCGCGGAGGTTAATGATGCCAAGTACGTAATCAGGCGCTCCCGGTACCGGCGCTATCTCGGTAACGCGTAAGACTTCCTGTACCTGAATGACGTTAATCCCATATAGCTCACCTTCCAAACGGAATGTAACCCACTGTAGTATCTCATCATCAATATTATCTGCTGCTTGACTCATGGTTATCGCCTCTATACAAAATCTATACTATTCAATCCGTTAAACTACTAATATGCGTCCGTCAAAATACCGTCAAATTAATAACCTGTACATATATCAAGCATTTATCATGCCAGTTATGCCGCCGGTTCTAATTGATCAGACCCCAACATGCTGGCAAATTCATCCGCATCCAATAATGCGCACATGTGCTCGATTACGGTCCCTGCCAGCCAAGGCCGCTTACTGCTATCTTTTCGCCAACGTACATCTTTTTGACGCAAGGTAATCACTTCAGACACCGCATCACAGGCAAGCCCCCAACAAGAATCGCCGATAAGAATAATCTTCTTTAAATTTTCAGCTGTGTGCTGTGTACGAAATTTAGACGGTACGACCACAATCGCCGTATCAATGATCTTAATTTGCCGTTCACGCTCAGCCAAAATACCAACAAACCAATCTGAGCGATTTGGCATTGGTGATATATCATTCGACCATTCCAAGATGCCATTCAACTTATCTAATGGCACTGCAAATTTGACCCCAGAGACATCAAATAAGAGGATTTGAAATTCATCTTGAGCCAGCGCCTCGGCACCTTCGGTAAATACAGGCACATTGCTATTTTCAACAATACTTTTAGCTTCACGTAGAGTGTCAACTTCTGGCGCTTGAACTGGTTCATTAATTTCTAGATCAATTTCAGGATCAATTTCAGACAACAGCGCATCAAGGTATTCCATTACCACTTTTTGTGGTTCAGTAATCTTTACCTGTGATTTATTTTCTGGATTGTTCATCGTTGTTCCGCCACCGGTTCAGTTTGCTCTACTTCGCCAAGCAAATAACTTAGTAGGTGTTGATACGCAACAATACCTCTTGTTTTAGGTGCCAACATTGACAACGGCATACCACGTAAGCTTGCTTCCCTAAATTGCGTATCAACCGGTATAACACTTGGCCACAAATTTTCCTGATACTGCTCTTGTAAAACTTCCAATGCACCACGTGATGCCTTTGTGCGCCGGTCAAATAAAGTTGGGATCACTGTATAACTTAATACCGTATTTCGAGACTGCATAATCATGTGCAATGTATGCACCATGCGTTCAAGTCCTTTCAATGCAAGAAATTCAGTTTGCACGGGAACCAGTAATTCATTACAAACAGCTAATGCATTGACCATCAAAATACCCAATTGAGGAGGACAATCAATCAACACATAATCATAGTCTTCACTCAAACATTTAAGCGCTTTACTCAAAGCCAAGCCTTTACCTTGCTTAGTGCCCATTTGCCGGTCAAGTGCTGCCATTGCTGTTGATGCGGGCAACAAATCAATATTCTCAAAATCGGTTGATAATATTTGTTGTTGCACATTATATTTTTGATATTCCCCTTCCATATGAAACAGTTGGTATAAACCTGTTTCTTGCGTATCCGGATCATTACCTAAATAAACACTTAAAGAACCATGTGGATCTGCATCCACCAACAAACAACGACAGCCTCTTTGTGAAAGAAGCCCAGCAAGGCTAATTGTTGTGGTGGTTTTACCCACACCACCTTTTTGGTTTGCAATAGACCAGATTTTCATTGTCCGACTCCATCTATTACAGGCAAGCCAATAGAGGGTAAATCAACAGAGGGCAAAGCAACTTTAGGTGCTACTATTTTCTCAGCCACTACGGGAATTTTAATCAAATCACTCGTTCCAAGTATTTTATCGGTACGTGCAGGTTTAATATCCGGAGCTGAATTAGGTCTAATCACTAATGTTATTCTTCTGTTTTGTTCAATTTCTATTGATGTATCAATCGTAGAGTAAGGTCGGAATTGTGCATAACCGACTGCCCACATTCTTTCAGGATCCATTTCATGTTCAGCGAATAAATTAACTACCGTCGCTGCTCTTGCAGATGAAAGCTCCCAGTTACTTGGGTATAAAGCTGAACTGATCGGTGTATTATCCGTATGCCCTTCAACCTGCATTGATGTTGGGAATCTCGATAAACTGCCCGTCATTCTAATAAGTAATTTTTCTGCTTCTATCGACAATCTTGCGCTACCTGATTGAAATAAAATTTTTGCATTTAAATCAACTTCAAGCCCATCTTTATTCTTTCGTAAGGTCACTAGGTTTTGATCTAACAACGAAGCCAAAGAATTACTTAATTCATCCTTTAGTGCATCAAGCATTTTATCTGCACGATTATCAGTGCCGGCAGCTTGATTCTTTTTTTCTCCCGCCATAGCTTCAATCGGTTGTATCAAAGATTGTGAACCACTACTACTCGCCGGGCTTTGAGCACCCGTATTCAACGGATTTAAAGTACGCGACAATCGACCAATTTGAATGGGTTTATCTGACTTGCCCGGACGTTGAAATGCTGATTCAAGCGTATCGGACAAAACGCGGTACTTACCCTCATTAACTGAAGATATTGAATACATCACAACAAAAAACGCGAACAATAAGGTAATGAAGTCGGCATAGGAAACTAGCCAACGCTCATGGTTTACATGTTCTTCTTGTCGTTTTTTACGTGCCATATCCTATAACCATACTATTGCAGATAACCCTGCAATTTGGTTTCTATGTTTCGTGGATTCTCGCCTTCCGCTATTGCAACAATTCCTTCTATGACCATTTCTCGATACTGGGTCTGATGATGAACCAATGCCTTCAACTTATTAGCCATTGGCAAGAAAAGTAGATTGGCTAAACCAACGCCATAAATTGTTGCAACAAAAGCAACCGCAATACCTGGTCCTAATTTGCTCGGATCAGCCAAATTATTCATTACATGAATAAGCCCCATCACCGCGCCGATAATACCAATGGTGGGAGAATAACCGCCTAGCCCGTCATAAACCTTGGCGGCTTCCAAATCATGGTGTTCTTTTACATCCACCTCAACTTCAAGAATATTTCGGATAACTTCCGGTTCACTACCATCAACTAATAATTGCAGACCTTTACTCGAAAAAGGATCGCCAACCGTTTCCGCAATAGCTTCTAACCCTAGCAAACCTTCTTTCCTTGCAATATTGCTCCATTCAACAATATTTTCTACGGCGAGATCCGAACCTAATTTCGGTGGAAAGAAAACCCACATCGATATTTTTAATGAACGAGCGAATACAGAAATTTCAGTTTGTAACATCACGGCGCCAACCGTACCACCGGCAACAATGACAAAGGCTGTCACTTGCATTAAAGAACTAATATGCCCGCCTTCAAGAAAATTACCACCAATAATGGCGCCGAAAGCAATGATGAGCCCAATCAGACTTAGAATATCCATAATAAATCAGACGCAACGCGCCAAGTTTTGGCCTATTGTTGATAACGGTAAAATATAATCCGATAAACCGGCTTCCTCTATTGCTGCTGGCATACCAAAAACAACACAACTGGCTTCATCCTGTGACCATAATTCAGAACCGCCTTGTTTCATTTTCTTGGCGCCTTCTCGTCCATCCGCACCCATTCCTGTTAATACGATTCCTAGGGCCTTGCCGGGATATGCCTTCGCAACAGAATCAAAGGCAACATCAACAGAAGGTTTATAATTTTGATCTGGAAGTGGTTCGGATATTTTAATATGTGAAATGCTACCGCGTTTCACTAATTCCATTTGTTTCCCACCCGGTGCGAGTAATGCCAAGCCAGGCTTTAATTGCTCTCCATCCACCGCTTCACGCACTTCAATTTGACATAAGCCATCAAGTCGTTGTGCAAATGCTGGAGTAAAACTTGCTGGCATATGTTGAATTAAAATAATCGGTAACGGGAAATTCTTAGGTAGCTTAGTTAATACATCTTGTAATGCAACAGGCCCACCCGTTGATGTGCCAATCGCAACCAATTGATGACTCTTCTTTTTAGGTTGAGTAACCGATGCTAGGGAAACTTTTTTAACAGTTGTAGTTACAGGCGTAGCAGTGACAGGAGACTTAGCCAAACCACGTGCTGCAATCAATCTTACTCTGGCACACAGTAAACGCTTCGCTTCTTCTCTATCACTTGAAATGTCGTCAAATTTCTTAGGTAAGAAATCCATTGCGCCAGCATCAAGTGCATCAAGTGTCGCCTTAGCTCCATCCGTCGACAATGATGAGAACATCAAGATTGGTATAGGCGACTTTTGCATTATCTTGCGTACTGCAGTAATGCCATCCATCACTGGCATTTCAATATCCATGGTGATGACATCTGGTTTTAATTTTTCGGCCTGTTCTATCGCTTCGAGACCATTTTTTGCCATACCAACAACTTCAATACGAGCATCGGCTGCTAATATTTCTTCTACTCGTCGTCTAAAGAAACTGGAATCATCAACGATCAATACCCGCGCGACCATGATTAACTCCTTACATTCGATGCGCGTAGGCTTTCAGCAACCCTGGCACATCAATAATTAATGCAATCTTTCCGTCACCTGTAATAGTGGCACCCGACATCCCCGGTGTACCTAGTAACATTTCACCGAGAGGTTTAATAACAACCTCTTCCTGACCTAATAATTCATCGACAACAAAACCAAGCCGTTGTGTACCTAATGCAACAATCACTACGTGACTAGAATCGCTATCTTCACGTGGAGCAGGATTTTTTGCTAACCAATCTCGTAAGAAATAAAGTGACACCGGTTTGTCTCTTACCACAATAACTTTTTGACCATCAACCACATTCATTTGGCTAAGATCTAAATCAAAGATTTCACAAACATTAACTAATGGTAGAGCAAAGGTTTGTTGACCAAGAATAACCATCAGCGTTGGCATAATAGCTAAGGTCAATGGCACCTTAATTGTAAGCACACTGCCTTCGCCTAATTTTGAATCAATCTCGACGGAACCATTCAGTTGAATAATTCTTGTCTTAACCACATCCATACCAACGCCACGACCAGAAATATCTGAGATTTCTTCTTTGGTTGAGAAACCTGCTGCAAATATAAGGTTATAACATTCAAGATCACTTAAACGCGCTGCGGCATCTTCGTCCATAAGACCTTTTTTAACCGCAATGCCGCGCAAGATATCAGGATCCATTCCCTTACCATCATCAGAGATAGACAGTTCGATATGGTCACCTTCTTGTGATGCTTTAAGCAACACAGTACCTGTACGAGGTTTACCTGCGGCTTCACGATCGTCTGGCATTTCAATACCATGATCAACTGCGTTACGAACTAAATGCACTAATGGATCAGCAAGCGCTTCAACCAAATTCTTATCAAGATCGGTATCTTCACCTTCCATGTCGAGCTTAATATCTTTGCTCAATGCACGAGCCAAATCACGAATCACTCGAGGGAAACGACCAAATACTTTCTTGATCGGTTGCATACGCGTTTTCATTACTGAGTTTTGTAGGTCCGCGGTTATCACATCAAGATTAGTCACTGCATGTGACACATCTTCATCATCAACTTTTGCTTGTAATGTTGTAAGGCGGTTACGCACCAATACCAACTCGCCGACTAAATTCATAATGTCATCAAGTCGTCGTGTATCAACTCGAACCGTCGCTTCAGCTTGCGGCGCGGCATCACGTTTTTTAGCGGGCGCTTTCTTCGCAGCAGGTTCTGGCTTAGGTGCTTCTACAACTGGTTCTGGTGCTTTCGCAACAGGCTCAGCAGTTTTTTCTGCTGCATCTGAATTCCCACCAGGTACGACACCGGCACCATGCAAATCATTTAAAATATTATCGAATTCATCATCAGAAATAGGTTCATCTGATCCGCTTGCGTTCGCCGCAGGCTTCTCTGGTTCTACAGGAGCACTGTTTGATGGGACATTACCTTTACCATGCATTTGATCAAGCATGGCTTCAAATTCATCATCCGATATCTCACTCGAATCAGAAGCACTCGCTTCTTCTGTCTTTTCAGGTGCTTTCCCGCCGGCTGATGCGGCAAGAATTGCTTCAAATTCATCTTCAAGTGCATCTGCACTTGGTTCGGCTGTGGTAGGAGTGGGTGTTTCTTCAACAACCGGCGCAGCTTCAACTGCTGCTGTTTCATTGCCGAGTAAGGCATTAAGTGCGGCTAATTGTGCTGGGTCAGCTGCATCGGGTTCTTCACCATCACGCAAGCTCTCAAACATATCATTCAAGCTATCTAGAACGGGTAACATGACATCCATAAGTTGCGCATCAACTTCGCGTTCGCCATTACGCAAAGCATTAAACACGTCTTCAGCGAGATGACATAAGGCAACTAATGAGTCTAGGCTAAGGAAACTTGCGCCGCCCTTAATTGTATGGAAACCACGGAATACTGCATTTAATAATTCGGGGTCATCGCTAGCATTTTCAAGATCGACAAGTTGATTACCCAAATCATCAAGAATTTCTCCCGCTTCTACGAGAAAATCTTGTAGGATTTCATCATCACCATCGAATGCCATATTTCCACTTCCCATTTTCTTAGAATCCTAAACTAGACAACAAGTCATCAACTTCATCTTGTCCAGATACTGCATCAGAACTTTCTAAACCAGGGACCTGTGGCCCATCAAGTTCACCGACAGTAGAGGCTTGTGTTGATTCGTCCAATATTGCGCCACTATCTTTAATTAATTTAACAAGGCTTGTTTCAAGATCCGTTACCAGATTAATAACGCGACTAATGATCTGCCCAGTAATATCTTGATAATCTTGCGCCAGTAAAATTTCACTCAAACCTGTACGAACACGGCCTGTACCACTACTTTGTTCCGAAAGATAAACCTGTACTTCTTCACATAGAGCTCGAGATTCTTTCGCCTCCATGTCGTGTTTCATAAATCGTTTCCAACGCTCATGAATATCATCACTCTGCGTACCTAATGTTTCGCAAAGCGGCATAAGATCTTCAACCACTGACATGGTTTTATGTGCAGCCTTATCTGTCACATCAATGACATGCTTTAAACGCTCTCTCGCATCCGGTATATCGGTACCAGTGAGCGATGTAAGTTTAGAATCAAGCTTAAAACCGTTTAGTGCTTCGTGAAATCCACGTGTCAACTTACCTAGTTCTTGGAACAAACTTTGATCGCGATTACGTGCTAATTCTTCAACTAATTTATCCGCTTCATCCATGTTTCCTGATTCTACTTGGGTGATAATACTGCGTGCCTTACTTAGGTAATCTTCCGATATATTCTCATCCACAATCTTTTCCCTCTGCGATTAAGCTGCACCAACGCGTTCAAAAATCTTACCGATTTTTTCTTTCAGCACTTCAGCAGTAAATGGTTTAACGATATAACCATTTACCCCTGCCTGTGCTGCTTCTACGATTTGCTCGCGTTTTTGTTCTGCCGTTACCAGCAGAACAGGTAGCGTTGCTAAATTTTCATCAGCACGAACGGCCTTAAGCAGGTCAATTCCTGTCATTCCCGGCATATTCCAATCCGTTACCAGAAAATCAAAATTCCCAGACTGCAGCATAGGCAATGCAGTCTGCCCATCATCGGCTTCCTGTGTGTTACTGAAACCGAGATCTCTCAGTAAGTTCTTGATAATTCGACGCATTGTCGAGAAATCATCTACTATGAGGATTTTCATGTCTTTGTTCAAAACGAACTCCTGAATATAATTTTTCTGTCTACAACTAGGCTATCGACAGGAAGTTAAAATAGTTTAGCTTTCCAATACCCAATCAGACATCCGTGCGCGTAAACGTACAATTGCCTGACTATGAATTTGACTGACACGTGACTCCGTCACCCCTAAAACCTCTCCAATTTCACGTAAATTAAGCTCTTCATCATAATAAAGAGCCATAACAAGACGTTCACGTTCTGGTAGGCAAGAAATACATTCAGCAAGCTCCTTTCTGAAGTTGCTGTGTTGTACGTCTTCAAATGGTGAATCAGTATTACCAACAATCGTGTCAATTATTGCTTCATCCTGACTACTGACTTCATTAAAACTTGTTACTCGGTAACCACTGGCATCTTGTAATAAGTGATGATATTCATCGATGCTGATGTCCATTTCTTTTGCAATTTCATAGTCACGTGCATCACGACCATGTTCATTCTCAATCTTTCGTACCGCCGCCGAAATGGCACGAGACTTCTTATAAACTGAACGAGGTGCCCAATCATTTTTACGAATTTCATCAACAATGGCTCCACGGATTCGAATACCTGCATAGGTATCAAAACTTGCACCTTGAGTTGGATCATAATTCCTTGCGGCCTCAATCAAACCAATCATGCCGGCTTGAATAAGATCATCAACGGGAACACTCGGCGGTAGTCTAGTAATCATGTGATATACAATCCTTTTTACCAAAGGTGCATGTTCAATAATCGTTTGATCATGCGAAACACCTTGGTTTTCAACATACATCGCTAATCCATTCATGATACGTTCTCCGTTAACCACTGTTCTGGTTCGTTGTGTACTAATCTTTCAATGAAAAATTCTAGGTGACCACTGGCCTGAGATGCTGCTGGCCATTTATCAACTGCTTGTGCTAATTTTTTAAAGGCTAGTGATGAACGGCTACGTGGATACACATCACAAACTGCTCGTTGTCGTTGCACTGCTTTTCGTAAGTAATCATCAAAAGGAACCGTGCCGACAAAATCGAGTGTCACATCAAGAAATTTATCTGTGACCTTTAATAACTTCGCGAACAATTCCCTGCCTTGTTGTACGCTGTGAACCATATTCACCAAAATGCGAAAACGTTGTAGGCCATGATCTTTATTTAATACTTTCATTAAGGCGTATGCATCGGTGATTGATGCTGGCTCATCACACACAACCACTAGCACTTCTTGTGCTGCACGACTAAATGTTGTTACGCTGTCAGATATACCTGCCGCTGTATCAATAAGCAAAACATCCAGATCATTACCCAATTCACTAAAAGCCCGAACCAAACCAATATGTTCTTCTGGTTTAAGTTCTGCCATGTTCTTAATGCCAGATGATGCCGGAATAATTCTAATGCCCGCAGGCCCTTCAACAATAACTTCTTCTAAAGTGCGCTCACCACTCATAACGTGTGAAAGATTATGTACAGGGTGGACTCCCAGCATCACATCAACATTACCTAAGCCAAGATCTGCATCCATGAGTAAAACTTTCTTACCCATATTAGTCAGTGACATTGCTAGGTTAGCTGATACATTGGTTTTACCAACGCCACCTTTACCGCTCGCAACCGTGATCACTCGAACCGGTTTTGGATTAGTCTGGCGGCGCATACCTTCAGCTTGATCCGTTCTCGCTTCAGCCATGTACATGTGTTTCATATCCTTGGCTGCCGAACATTAATTCATCAGCGCTTAACTCATCAGAACTCAATTTAAGTTTTTCCGCTTGTTTAACTAAGTTACCTGCACGTGCTCTTCTAATATCTTCTGGAACTCGTTGTCCATCGGCGACATAAGCAATTGGTAGTTGATGCTTTGCAATCACTGATAAAACAGGGCCCAAGCTAGTTGCTTCATCCGTTTTAGTGATAATGCATGCTTCAGGTTCAGCCGCATCAAATACTTTGATAGCTTCATCTAAGGCTGTCATTTGTGTGGTTGCAGATAAAACAAGGAAACTACGAATCAGCGGTGAACCATGTTGAATAACAGAGAATTGCTCTGATAAACGAATATCGCGCTGACTCATGCCTGCTGTATCAATTAAGACAAGACGTTTGTCTTGTACGTTTTTCAAAACTGAGTTTAATTCTTCACTGTCATTGGCGATGAAGACAGGCACATCAAGAATACGGCCATAGATACGCAATTGTTCATGTGCACCAATGCGGTAACTGTCTGTGGTTATAAGGGCAACATTTTGTTTACCGTGACGTAGTGCAAAACGTGCTGCTAATTTTGCAATCGTTGTTGTTTTACCAACACCAGTTGGTCCGAGTAAGGCGATAATGCCGCCGTCATCTAAAAAGTCTGTTTCACAAACAGGTAGTTGATGCGCAAGACGTCCCATCGTTGAACGCCACATCATCGAAAAATCACTTTGTTCTGGTTGTTCACTTGCTAAGGTTTGACATAAGCGAGGAGATAAACCCAACGACATCAGTTCGCGTGTTAGGTGTGTACGTTCAGGGAAACGGCGTGCTTGTTCTCCCCATGCAAGACCCGTAAGGCGATCTTCCATCATGCCTCGTAAACTTTCTAGTTCATGACGCATTTCAACTAAAGTAGGTTCTTGTGACCATTCAACATTAGGCGTTTCAGCTACCGTGCTAACGGGGTCGGCACTATCAAATGTTGCTGGACGACTCTCTATCGATGACTCAATATTATTGCTATCAAAAATGGAATCGTCGTAATCAGTCGCTGCGACTAACTCGATACCACCACTGACTTCTTTATTCGAAAGGATCACGGCATCTGAGCCGAGTGTTTCTCGTACTTCACGAATGGCTTCGCTAATACTCTTGGCAAAAAAACGTTTGATTTTCATATTTCGCTCTTCGTCCTAATGCCAGTTTGTTATTTAACTAAACTGGCTGTTCATTACCTACATTTGCGACAACGCGTATCTGTTTTGAATCTGGTATTTCACTGAACGCCAATACATGTAGTTCAGGAATCGCATGTCGCACAAATCGTGCTATTAGCAATCGTAGTTGAGGCGATACCACCAAGATGGGCGTTTTTCCGTCGCTTTCTTGCTGAGATGCTGCCGCTTGTAGCGATTGCAACATTCGTTCTGCGAGCCCTGGTTCAAGTCCTGCGCCGGGCCCGTCGACCGACAGTAGAGACTCTTGCAATATCTGTTCCAGACTTGGATCGAGAGTGATAACAGGCATTTCTGGCTCCATCCCATTGATATATTGGACAATTGAGCGACCGAGGGCGACTCGTACTTGTGACGTTAAAGTGGCAGCATCTTGACTAATCAATGCTTGGGCTGCCAATGTCTCGACGATCGTACGAATATCACGGATTGGGATGCGTTCCTCGAGCAGGTTCTGCAATACCTTCTGGATAGTCCCCAGTGGCAAGGTATCCGGCACCAGACCTTCGATCAGTTTAGGTGCTGTTTTACCCAAATTATCGAGTAACTGTTGCACATCTTCACGTCCAAGCAGCTCATTAGCATGACTGTGCAATAGCTGGCTAAGATGAGTCGCTATCACCGTACTAGCATCAACAACGGTATAACCCATAGTCTGCGCTTCATCGCGTTGTGAAGGATTAATCCATAAGGCATCTAATCCAAAGGCTGGATCAGTGGTCGGCAACCCATCAATCACCCCAAAAACCTGACCAGGGTTAATCGCCATTTCACGTTCAGGGTAAATTTCAGCCTCACCGAGAGGTACACCCATTAACGAAATAGAATAACCATTAGGCGAGAGATCCAGCTTATCTTTAATATGTACTGATGGGATCAAGAAACCAAATTCTTGCGTTAGTTTCTTTCGCACACCTTTAATCCGGGACAATAATTGTCCGCCTTGCTTGCGATCAACCAATGGAATCAATTTATAACCCACATCCAAGCCTACGATGTCGACAGGAACCACGTCTTCCCAACTCAGATCTTTATTCTCTTCAACAGGAGCCGGTTCTGCCGCAACGGCTGCGGCTTCAACAATCTCTTGTTGTTGTCTCTCTCCGTTACGTTTACCAATCATGATGCCACCACCAATACTAACTGCGGCCAGTGTTAAGAATGCCAGATTAGGCATACCTGGAATTAAACCGATAATACCCATGATCATACCGGTAACCATCAATGCGCGAGGCTTACTAAATAACTCACCGAAAATCTGCTTGCCCATTTCATTTTCGCCGGAACTACGTGTCACCATAATTGCAGCTGCAGTAGAAAGTACCAGCGAAGGAATTTGTGCAACTAAACCATCACCAATAGTTAACAATGTGTAATATTCAATCGCAGTCGAAAAATCTAACTCATGTTGAACCATACCAATGGCGAGACCGCCAATAAGATTTATTATCAGAATCAAAATACCGGCAACAGCATCACCACGAACAAACTTGCTCGCGCCATCCATTGAACCATAAAAATCTGCTTCTCGAGAAATGTCGGAGCGACGTGTGCGGGCCTCATCTTGATCAATCAATCCTGAATTAAGATCTGCATCAATGGCCATTTGTTTGCCGGGCATTGCATCTAAGGTGAAACGTGCACTTACTTCAGATATACGCCCAGCACCCTTTGTTACAACAACAAAGTTAATAATCACGAGAATAATAAATACGATTAAACCAACCGTGTAATTACCACCAACAACAAAATCACCAAAGGCGTAAATGACTTCGCCTGCAGCATTTGAACCTGTGTGACCTTCAAGAAGAACAACACGAGTGGAGGCAACATTAAGACCAAGGCGTAATAATGTCGCAATTAATAGCACCGTAGGGAATGCAGTAAAATCTAATGGGCGTGAACTATAAATACCGGACAATAAAACAATCATCGCTAAAGCGATATTAAAAGTGAAAAGAATGTCTAATAAGAATGGCGGAATAGGAATCACCATCATGGCGAGCATAATAAGCAATAACAGCATTGCGCCCATGCCATTTTTATTAAAACCTTTCAAACCACTCATTGCTACTGCATTTTCCATATCACTACCGCTCGTTAATTATTGCGTTAAATCAGTCATGTTGCAGATCATCAGGGATCGGCACATCAGGAAGTGTAATTTCATCATTACTGGCTCTGCTCTTTTTATCTAACTGATAAACATAGGCAAGTATTTGCGCTACAGCTAAATACAAGCCAGCTGGGATTTCATCATTTAATTCGGTGCTATAGAAAAGTGCACGTGTTAATGGTGGCGCGGCTGCAACCGGCACATTATTTTCTGCTGCTACTTTACGAATTTCTGCTGCAATAAGATCTGCACCCTTGGCGACGACACGCGGTGCGCCCATTGATGTTTGATCATATTTAAGTGCGACCGCATAATGCGTTGGGTTAGTAATAACAACATCGGCATTCGGCACTTCTTGCATCATGCGACGCTCGGCCATTTCCATTTGCATTTTGCGAATATGTTGTTTTACTTCAGGGCGACCATCGGTTTCTTTATATTCATCTTTTACTTCTTGCAATGTCATCATCAATTGCTTCTTGTGATCCCATAGCTGAAATGGCACATCAATCAAAGTCACTACAATCAAGGCACAACTGGTAAAAAGAAACCCCCAAAATATCAGATAAGCCGTTTCCACTAATGCGATCTCAATGGGCAAGTCACCTAAATGCAAAAGCTTATTTGTATTAATATTGAGATACAGAACAACCACCGCGGCGACGATTATAAATTTCGCCAAGGCCTTAAGAAGTTCGACAATACCGCGCCAAGCAAATATTTTTCCTAGGCCCTTAATAGGATCAAGCTTTTCTGCTTTAAAAGATATCGCATCAACGCTAAATGAAAATCCCCCCATGGCCATCGGTACCAGTAATGCAACAACCGTCAAAAGGGCAAATAACGGCAACAAGAGAAGCAAGGCATCAGCAACACCACTGCTGAACAACAATAGCATTGACTCTGGATTAAATAACACATCTCGTTCTAGGCTTAAGCCATTCACCAGCAGGTCCCGTAAACCACCCATGATCCTGTCACCCATGAAAATCATGCCACCACCGCCAGCAAGTAAAATAGCTGTCGTGTTTAATTCGCGTGAACGAGCAATCTGCCCTTTCTTACGCGAATCCTCAAGCCGTTTAGGCGTCGGCTGTTCTGTTTTTTCTTGTCCGGATTCAGCAGCCATTATCTACTTCCCAACATCGAACGCATTAATTCATAATTACTATCAAGCAGGTTCTCAAATAGAGGGATAGTACTTGGTAGAGATAGCATTAAAATAACAAAGCCAATCGTCATAATAACGGGGAAACCAATTGCGAAAATATTAAGTTGTGGTGCTGCGCGCGTCATAATGCCAAAACCGATATTAACCAACAACAAGGACGCCATGGCCGGTAATGCCATTAATACTGCGCCAGAAAAGACATATTTTGCCCAGCTCAACAACTTCCATATTGCTTCACTGCCAAAACCTGTTTGCGCGACAGGTAAATCAATAAAACTTTTTGCAATCACCTCAATCATAATAAGGTGCCCATTCATGGCAAGAAATAATAAGGTGACAAAAATAGTATAAAACTGGCTGACTGTGGGTACGCTGACACCCGTTATTGGATCATTCAATGATGCAAAACCCAAACCCATTGTCAGCGCGATGACTTGACCACCTAAAACAAAAACGGAAAACACTAACTGCAATGCAAAACCCATTGCTAACCCAATAAAAACCTGTTGCGTAGCAACCAAGGCACCACCGATGCTAAATATTTCAACTTGCCCAGCTGGAGGGATATGTGGCGCAATCGCGAACGTGAGGACAACTATTAACACAACCTTCAGTCGGGTAGGAAGCAATCTCGAACCGAATAATGGCATTGCAACAACAATGGCAGAAATCCTAAATAACGGCCAAACCAGTGTGCCTAGTTGAGATAACAGTTCCGTACTTGAGAATATCATTGCAAATTCTCAACCATGTCGTTAGCCAATTGCATATGGGATGTTTTTAAAAAGTTGTACCGTAAAATTAACAATAGTCCCTAACAACCATTGCCCCGCGATAGCCAATACCATCATCGTAACCAGCAATTTAGGAATAAAACTCAGGGTCATTTCATTAATTTGCGTTGCCGCTTGAAACATACTCACCGTCAGGCCAACTGCCAAGGCCGGCAACAACACAACCGAGACCATAAGAATAATGACATGCAATGCACTTTGCATTATTTGTAGAACATCTTGTGGCGCCATTTTGCTTTCCTATATGTAAAAACTCGTTGCTAACGTTCCAAGCACGAGAGTCCAACCATCAGCTAATACGAATAGCATGATCTTAAATGGTAATGAAATAATGAGTGGTGATAACATCATCATGCCCATTGACATCAAAACACTTGCTACAACCAAATCAATAATAAGAAAAGGAACAAATAATAAGAAACCAATTTGAAATGCCGTCTTCAATTCACTCGTAACAAAAGCAGGAACAAGAATTCTGAATGGAATATCATCAGGCGAAGATATTTCTTCAATTCCCGCAATACTCGCAAACAACTCAATATCTGCCTCACGCGTTTGCATCATCATGAATTCACTAATAGGACTTCGTGCCTTTTCTATCGCCTGCCCTGACGTGATAGTTTCATTTAAATATGGCTGTAACGCATCACTATTAACTTTCTCAAATACAGGCGACATAATGAAAATAGTCATAAAAAGACTCAAACCAATAATGATTTGATTTGTTGGTGCTTGCGTAGTGCCAATCGCAGTACGTAAAATAGAAAGCACAATAACAACACGCGTAAAGGCCGTCATCATCATCAATGCCGCTGGCAATACTGTCATCAACGTCATGAGTATTAATATTTGAATACTCAAGGTATAGGTCTGACCACCCGTATCATTTGTAGTCACAGAAAGAACTGGGATACCCACTTCGGCAAAAGCATTCAAAGGCAAGGAAAGACCTAATGCGATAACAAGTAGGCTGAAAAGTGCTTTCACTTTTTCTTACCTTTGATGACTTCAGCCAATTTATCAGCAAACATTGATTTGGCTATTGTTGGATGTTCGACCTTAATAGGATTTTCTAACACGTGCAGCGTTTGAATTCGACCTGGTGAGACGCCTAATAACAATTGTTCTTCACCCACTTGTAATAAAACAACGCGGTCACGTGAGCCCATCGACATGCCACTAATAACTTTAAGTGCACCACCGCCGGTTAGACTTACACCACCAACACGACGTACGACCCAAGCAATAGCAAATACCAAAACCAGCACAACAATTAAACCGAGAATCATTTGAATCACATTGGTACCCGCAAGAGGATCAACAATCGGTTTGATTTCTGCATCTACTGCTAATACAGAATATGATGTAGTTTGTAGTAATAGCGTGATAATAATTGAGGAAAATTTCATTAACGACTGTCCTAACGAAGCTTCTTAAGTCTTTCAGTAGCACTAATAACATCCGTTAAACGAATACCAAATTTCTCATTTACCACAACGACTTCGCCATGCGCTACCAAGGTACCATTAACCAAGACATCCATTGGCTCACCCGCTAGTCGATCAAGCTCGACCACTGAACCTTGATTTAATTGCAGCAGGTTGCGGATACTAATCGTAGTACGGCCAATCTCCATTGCAATGGTCACAGGTATATCAAGAATCACATCGAGATTGACCTCATCACCTGTATCAGTACTGTCATCTTGCAAATTATCAAGTGGCGCTGCTTGTACATCTGTCGCTGGTGCAGCACCCTCGGCAACAACAGCATCCACATCAATTGCGCCCGCTTCTGCATCTGCTTGTTCTTCTAATGCACCGGCCCAAGGATCTTCTGCTTCAGTCTCTGTCGAGGTGTTTTCATTTTCATCTATATCATCACTCATTTTTTTTCTCCTTTCTTCAGCACTAATTCTGCTTTCTTCTGCATATCAGGACGCGCAATTGAACTAGTGATTTTGACCGCTTTATTGCCGTGAGCCTCACCAAACGTTCCCCGTAACACCGGTATACCACCTGAACTCAATAAAACGGTTTCAGGAACATCAATTGGAATAATGTCACCCGTTTTCATTGCCAAAATCTCTTTCAAGCTAATTTCTGTTTCTGTTAACAAACAAGACATATCAACATCGGCACTTCTTACTTCATCTCTCAATGCATCAATCCAACGCGAATCAACTTCCGCACGATCACTTTGCACGCCCGCATCAAGTAGTTCTCGAATAGGTTCAAGCATTGAATAAGGCATGGTGATATGTAGGTCGCCACCACCACCATCTAATTCAATATTGATTTTCGTAACAACAACCACTTCAGTTGGGCTAACAATATTGGCAAATTGCGGATTCACTTCTGAATTCACATATTCAAACTCGGCATCCATGACTGGCTGCCAGGCTTCTTGAAGGTTTTTAAAGATATCTGACAAGATAATTTGCACAATACGTAATTCGGTTGGTGTGAACTCACGACCTTCAATCTTGGCGTGGCGCCCTTCTCCACCAAAGAAATTATCAACGATAATAAATACCAACTTAGGATCAAGCACAAATAAGGCGGTACCACGAAGTGGATGTATCTTGACTAGGTTTAAACTAGTAGGCACAAACAGTTGATGCATGTACTCCGAGAATTTAAGCATTTGCACCGTACCAACAGAAATTTCAGCAGTACGACGTAATAAATTAAACAGACTAATGCGGAAATGACGTGCAAAGCGTTCATTGATCATTTCCAGTGTTGGTAAACGACCACGTACAATGCGGTCTTCTACAGCAAAATCATAATTACGCGTTTCACCGTCATCGTCGCCATCATCCGTACCCGTTTCAACATCACCACCGGATACGCCATTTAATAAGGCATCAATCTCATCTTGGGATAATAGGTCGTTGATTGACATGCTTATTGCACCACAAAGCCAGTGAAAAAAACTTCGTCAATACCAGTATTGCCAATATTGTCCTTCATAATTTGTTGAATCGCTTCACGTGTTTCTGTGCGGAGTAATTCTTTACCTTCAATACTATTCAACTCACCGGCTTTTTTACTGCTATAAAGCAATACCAAGTTGTTGCGAATAACGGGTTCATGCTTTACCAATGCATCAATGACTGATGGCAATTTTGTCGATACACTCAAATCAACTTGCAAGAAGCGTAACTTTCCCTTGTCTTCAAAATTCACAACAAAGGCAGGTTTGAATTTGTGATACACCGTATCAGTAGGCACTTCTGCCTCAGCCGTCTCTTCTTCTGCAGCATCTTCAGTTGCACTTTCTTCGCTTACTTCTGTTGTCGCATCGCCGCCAATGACCCCAGTAAAGAACAAGGTGGCCCCCACGGCTAAACCAACAACTAAAATTCCCACCACAGCAAAGATAATAATTTTTTTCTTATTCGATGGTTTACTGTCTGTTTCTGCTTCGGAATCAAGTTCCAAATCGTCGTCATTAATCGCCATAAAGATGACTCCCGTTATATTACCTATAGACATAGCAAGAGCCATGCCATAGACATAAAGGGCTATTCAGCGCGGTTTTTATGAGGGGGAATATCTGCTTAGAATATATAAAAGGCTATAATTACATGAGCTTAGGTTTATTTCTGCCGATTAAAATATCAATAAATTAGTTATTTTTATTTCATATTTAGCGACATTTTTCTGGCACATCTCTCAATAAGCATCCCAGCCTATTGATTTTTGACGATCTAAGTAGATTCTTAGACATAATAATCAATCGCATCATCATCGATGATGATATTACTAACCAGTTCAGTCGCAGAGGTATCTTCACTCAAGGAGCCCGATGCACCCGCATTAAAATTATCGTGTTCCTCCGAGCCCTGATCGGTACCAGCTTGTTGTTGATTGATATCGCCACTATTTACATCAACATTTTCCAAATCGAGACCTTGCTCTGCCAACATTTCACGTAAACGAGGTAATGCCAATTCAATCGCTTCTTTAACCATGCCATGTTGCGTGTTAAAAACCACGCTGGCTTTGTCATTTTCAACTTTTACTTGAATATCAATTTGTCCAAGTTCAGCAGGATGGATCCGCAGTCGTGCCGATTGATTATTGCCCACCGACCAAACTACACGTTGCGAGAAAGCTTTCTGCCAACGTTCATCTTGTACTGGCACGTCGACACTGAGTTGAGCGACACCCGAAGAACTTGATGCCAAACCACTTTCGCTGAGCGGAGCAATACCACCAATTGGAGCAGATAGTGTTGCTCCTGTAACCGGCACAGCACGTTGGTTAAATTCTGAGAATTGCTCTAACACTCGACTGATTTGCCCAGCACCAACAGCCGCATCGGCTTGCCGTACCAATGGTGAGAATAGATTCTGTAACTGAGTGTTTTGTCTCACTTGCGAGAAAGGTAATACTTCCTTATCAATACCCGTATTCACATCCGTTAATGCATTGAGTGGTGATGCCAACTTCGCTTGCGCAAGATCTTGGCCATTCAATAATAGTGAACGAACCGCATCGGTAGGCCGTAAAGATTCCCCTGCAACATGGCTAGTCTGTAAGCTCACACCAAAACCGTCAGCTTGTGCGGTCACGGGAAGTTGTGATTGGAAACCAGCCGCTAAACTTAGATTTTCTACTGCTAATTCAGGATCAACTTCAAGCACGGCAATATCAGCCTCAAGCTGAACATTCACGTCTTGTGGCAGACTATTGCCGCTAGCCGGCAATCCTGCATTGAGGTTCTCGGCAACAATAACAAAGTCATCTAAACCATCCGTTAATTTTGCAACATCAATCCCGGCATCAAGTTCACCGCTGAGCAAACCACCAAAAACACCTTTAGAATCAGCACTTAAAGAGTCACCCGAGCTTATGCCAAGGGCCTTGCCTGTCACTGTAGGCACTGCCGCTTGAATGGGTAAAGGGGTTGCTGTTGGCATAATATTGCTCCTAAATTGACCTGTACTAGGTAAAGAGCAAGGAGTGTGCCAATTTGAGATTGTGCTTATAAATTTTTAAACGGTGACACTGTGCGTTGCGCGCGTTCATCACTCTCATTCTGCTCGCGTTTATCTTGTTCGCGAATTTCTGCCGTTTGGTAACGTGACACAACCTTATTCAAGGCTTCGCTACGCGTATGCATAACCCGCCATTCACGTTGTTTAACCTCAAGCTGTCGTACAGCTAATTCAATTTGGCTACGTTGAAAAACAATGGCTTCATCAAGTCGACGAATGAAACTATTATAATCTTGCATCTTACCTGCAGAAATTCCATTACCACCCGCAGCCACCATCTTCTCTGCGTATTCAGCACGATACTTAATTAGCTCGACCAATTTATTTTGGTGCTGATCCAAAACCCCTTGCTGCTCTCCCATGTAACGAGCGGCATCACGTTCCCGTGCATCTGCAATTTCAGAAACTGGTTTTAGGCGTTTAGATTTCGTCATCATTACTGAGCAACTCTATCAGGAGAAATAGCCATATGCGAGGCAACGGCCGGTTTTTCAACTTGAACATGTTCTTGTGGTACTAACTGCGAAGCACTGAACACCACTTCATCAAGTGTGGCACAGCTGGTCGTTATGTCCACTGCGCTATTCATGTCCTGCTGCAAAAACTCTACTAATTGTGGTTGAATTGCCACGGCCTCATCAAGACGATGATCATGCCCAGGCGAATAAGCACCAACCGAAATAAGATCCTTACTTTTTTCATAAGTAGAATATAGCTGTTTAAAACGACGCGCTGATTTTTGATGTTGCTCAGTGGTTATTTCGTTCATTGCGCGACTAATAGAAGCTTCAATATCAATCGCAGGATAATGTCCGGAATCAGCGAGTTCACGTGAGAGTACAATATGTCCATCTAGGATCGCACGTGAAGCATCGGCAACCGGATCATTTTGATCATCACCCTCTGCAAGTACGGTATAAAAAGCCGTGATTGAACCGCCCCCCTTTTCACTGTTGCCTGCTCGTTCAACCAACTTGGGTAACAAAGCAAAAACAGAAGGTGGATAACCTTTCGTTGCCGGTGGCTCACCAATCGCTAGTGCTATCTCACGTTGAGCTTGTGCAAAACGTGTTAATGAATCCATTAACAATAAAACATTCTTACCTTTGTCTCGAAAATGTTCAGCAATACTGGTTGCTAACATCGCACCATGAATACGCATTAGTGGCGGATGATCGGCCGGTGTTGCAACAACAACAGCTCGGCGCATACCTTCCACACCTAATGTATTATCAATAAATTCTTTAACTTCTCGGCCACGTTCACCAATCATGCCAACAACAATAATATCTGCCGTGGTATAACGGGTCATCATCCCCAACAAAACACTCTTACCGACACCACTACCAGCAAAAAGTCCCATACGTTGACCACGGCCAACCGTAAGTAAAGAGTTGATCGCACGTACACCAACATCCAGAGGTGCTTCAATCGGGTGACGTAACATTGGGTTAATGATTTCACCTTCTAGAGAAACCGTTTCATCACCTTCAATATCGCCTTTACCATCAAGAGGTCGACCCGCACCATCAATTACTCGACCTAGCATTTGATCACTAATAGGAATGCAGTGAACGGAATTTGTAGGAATAACGCGAGCACCAGGAACCAGGCCCCGAATATCTTCAGTTGGCATAAGAAACAATTTATCACCAGAGAAACCAACTACTTCTGCTTCTGCAGAAGAGCCATTAGCAGAGATAATATGACACACCGCGCCAATCGGCGCTTGGCAACCCACTGCTTCTAGGGTCATGCCAACCATTCTAGTTAATTTACCTTCAACAATAATAGGGATCGGTTTCTCAACTTCTTCGCGACAATCGGCTAATGAACTAGCCCACGATTGTTGGTACTTATTCTTCAGTGCTGCTGTCACTGCGACGTTCTCCCCCAAACATACGGGCAATAATAGCCGTAAGTCTCGCTTCAACGCTGGCATCAACTTCAGAATAATCTGTCGTTACCTTACAGCCACCCCTACTAAGCAAAGGATCTTCAATGATTTTCCACGGTGACTCACCTTCGGCAAGCGACATTGTTTCACGGAGTAATTCTGCATCTTCAGGATTCATTAAGACACAAATATTTTGCATACCCGCGGGTAGGGCTGATACTGTTTCCTTCACGACTGCAACAACCTGTCCAGGATCTGTTTTAAGTTCACGGCGAATTAACATCTTAGCAATACTGATTGATAATTGAGTGAGCTGTTCAGTTACTGATTCATCTATATCAGCCAATGGCTTCTGCAAAAAATTAACAATTGTGTCGAGGCGTTGGATGCGTTCTTTTACAAGTGCCGCGCCATCCTGTACACCTTTTTCAAAACCCTGAGAATAGCCTTCTTCATAAGCCTGCTTTTGTAACACTTCTATTGAGTCGGCTGTAATTAGTCGCTGTTGTTCCTGATCGCTGATTTCTTTTGCTGTCGGAACCTGCACTGAAGGTGGTTGCCATGCTGCATATTCAGAACCATCATCACTATTAATAATCGTAGGCTTAGGCGACGAACTCATCTGCGCCCCCAATAGAGATCTCACCAGATTCAGTTAGGCGTCGTGCAACTGCAATAATTTCTTTTTGACCTTCTTCTACTTCACTTAATCTCACGGGTCCTTTTGATTCCAAATCATCGCGCAACATTTCACTGGCACGTTTAGACATATTTTTGAATATTTTTTCTTTCAATGCCGCATCAGCACCTTTCAATGCTAATACTAAAATATCTGTTGATATTTCACGTAATAATAATTGTATGCCGCGATCATCAATTTCAATAATATTCGCAAACACAAACATATTGTCCATGATTTTTTGGCTTAATTCTTCATTAACCTCTTTCATTTTATCCATGATTTCATTTTCAACAGCGGTATCCATTACATTGAGAATATTTGCTGCGGATTTTATACCACCAACACTTGATGATTTTATGCCACTGGTGCCATCACTGGTGAATTGTTTTTCGAGAATATCATTTAGCTCTGCAATCGCATTTGGTTGAATACCATCAAGAGAAGCAATACGCATAACAATATCCATTCGTACGTTTTGCGCCATCTCCGATAAAACTTCGGCCGAATGGTCACTATCAAGGTACGACAAAATAATCGCAATAATCTGAGGATGTTCAAGACGAATTATTTCTGCAATTTGACGCGCATCCATCCACTTTAATTGTTCTAAACCCTTACTATTTTTACCTAGTAAAATTCGATCAATAACACCTGTTGCCTTGTCTGAGCCTAAAGCGTTGACTAAGACATTGCGAACATAATCATCATTACCTACACCCAGTGCAGTTTGATCTCCGGCGATATTCACAAATTCAGTTAATACAGTACCAACTTGCTGCTTCGATACACCATTTAATTCAGACATTGCCGTACCGACTTTCTGAACTTCCTTCGGCCCCATGTGTTTAAGCACTTCGGATGCGCGATCTTCTCCCAACGACATTAAAAATATCGCTGCTCGATCAATACCACTCAAATCTGTTTCTGCAGTCATCAGTCAGTTACGCTCCGTCTGTTGCAACCCATGTTTTCATTACTTGAGCTACTGTACGCGGATCTTGATCAACCATCGCGATTGCAGAAGCTATATTTGACTCATGCCCTTGTTGCTGAACTTGCTGTGCGGCCGCTTCAGCAGATAAGGTTACTTGCGTACCATCTTCACTTACTTCGCCGCCACCTTGTGATGGAAAGGCATTTTGATTGTATTCTTTAAACTCAACACCCTTCGAAGCAAGTTCTCGCATCACTGGTTTTAATACACCAAACACTAATAACAGTATTCCTAAACCACCTAATACTTGTTTACCAATATCCCATACCCAACTTTGTTCCCATAAAGGGACTTCAGGTAATGGTTCAGGTTGGGTGATTGGACTAAACGCCGCATTAATAACGTTAACACTGTCACCGCGACGAATATTAAAACCAACCGAATCTCTAACAAGTTGGTTAAAGCGTTGAATTTCATCATCCGTGTAAGCCACTGTTTCGCCACCATCTACAGCAGCCGCTTTATTATCAATTACCACTGCAACAGATAAGCGACGCACCGAACCCGTCGCTAAGCGCACATGACTAATGGTTTTATCTAATTCGTAGTTGCGAGTCGATTGCAGCATCTTATTTGCCATTGTCGCAACCGTTGCTGCTGCACCTGATTCACCTCCACCCACTGTTCCAGCTTCAGGCGGTTGGTTACTTAATGCACCCGGAATACCAACAGGACCCGAACCACCACCACGTGATTCACTACTAGTTTGTTCACTGCGTATTGCCGATTGATCTGGGTTAAATGATTCTTGAGTCTTTTCCGTAACCGTGAAATCAATTTCCGCATTCACCTTGGCACGAACCCGACCATCACCAACAATAGGTGACAAAATATCTTCAATGCGCTCTATATATGATTTCTCAATCTTATCTTTGTATTCAAGTTGCTTAGTACTGAAGGCCATTGCACCATCATGCTCACTGGTTAACATCTTACCAACCTGGTCAACAACCGTGATCATGCCTGATTCTAACTCCGGCACACTTGAACTGATCAAACCAACAATGGCGCGCACTTGGCCTTGTTCAAGGTAACGACCAGGATATAAACCAACTGTAACGGATGCACTTGATTTCTTTCTATTGCGAACAAATACCGATTGTTTCGGAATCGCAAGATGCACTCTTGCTGTTTGTATTGATTTCAAACTAGAAATTGTACGTGCTAACTCACCTTCCAATGCCCGCTGATAACGAATTGATTCAATAAATTGGCTGCTACCAAACGAATCTTTTTTATCCATTAACTCAAAACCAACATTACCACCTTCAGGTAAACCTTGAGATGCCAACATCATCCGCGCTTCATGCGTTGAACCACCGGCAATCCAAATACGACCACTGGCATCATCAATCTTATATTCAAACCCACCCGATTGAAGTGCTGCCGCGACCTGTGCTGTATCTTGACTTGAAATATCACTGTAAAGCAAACGATAACTTGGCGTTTGCGACCACATAACAATCGCCATACCAACAGCAACACTTGCCGCTAAGCCAATAAGTAAACCCAACTGACGGAATATAGGAAGACCACCGAGCCCGGTAAATTGATTGCCAACATTTTCTGTTTGTACGAGTGCCATATCTTTATATTCCAATCATTACTAATTTAATTAAACAGGCATATTCATTATATCTTGATACGCAGTGATCAATTTATTACGAACCTGAACCATTGCTTGAAATGAAACGCTTGCCTTTTGTGCCGCTACCATTACTTCTGCCAATGCGACACTTTCATCGCCACTTTGAAAGGCGGTCGATAATGCCCCTGATGCCTTTTGTGTTTCATTCACTTTATCAATGGATGTTTTTAACATGCTTGAGAAATCTGGCAAGTCATTCTGCATAGGCTTGCTTGCCTGACCGCCTTGCGCAGCCTGAGCCATGCCTCGCATCTGTGCTAATAATTGATTTACATTTACATCATTCATTATTTTCGACCTCTATAAACATTCACTAAGCGCATTAACCACATTAACCCGGAAAAACTACGCCAGCATCACGCATACGCGCCAATTTATAACGTAGTGTTCTTGGGCTAATACCTAGTGTGTCTGCAGCAATTTTACGATTACCCATGCAGTTCTTTAACACATCAATAATCCGACTGTGTTCAGTACGACGTAGATCCGTATCTAATGTTTCATTACGGCCTTGTTCTTCTACTACTGCTTTCTCATTACTTATTTCTTTTTCGATAACAGCTGATGTCATTAATTGCTCAGTCGCTTGTTCATACATAATGTCTTCTGCTTCAATAACGCCTGCCTTATGAAGAATAAGCGCACGTTGAAGCACGTTATCTAATTCACGTACATTACCCGGCCAGCTGTGTTCATTTAAGAGAGCCGCCGCTGCGGAATTTATTTTAGGAATAACCGAACCTGCTTTCATTGCATGGCGAGTTAATAATTGTTCGGCAATAGGGATAATGTCTTCTTTACGCATCCGCAAGGGTGGTAATTCGATAGGGAATACATTTAAACGGTAATAAAGATCTTCACGAAAATTACCTGCATCAACTTCTTTACGCATAGCGCGATTCGATGTAGCCAACACCCGTACATCTAATGAAATAAGTTCACTACCACCGAGTCTTTCTACTTCACGTTCTTGCAGTACGCGAAGTAACTTAGCCTGCAACCCCGAATCCATTTCCGAAATTTCATCAAGTAATAATGTGCCTCCTTGCGCTTGTTCAAATTTACCCACGCTTGCTTTATAAGCACCAGTGAATGCACCTTTTTCATAACCAAACAAAGTTGCTTCCAACATATTCTCGGGGATTGCTGCACAGTTAATAGCAATAAAAGGATTATCTACGCGAGACGAATGCTTATGGATATAACGTGCCAATACTTCTTTACCCGTACCACTTTCACCGGTAATCATCACTGTTGCTTCGCTGTCTGCTACTTTTTCAGCAATTTGTAATACTTTGCACGTTACTTCTGAAACCGCGATAAAATCACTACCTGCCGCTTCATTACTCACATATTGCTCAACCGTATTAACTAATACTTCCGCATCAAAGGGTTTAACCAAGTAATCAACTGCGCCAAGCTGAATAGCCTCAACTGCTTTTTGTACATTGCCATGCGCCGTCATAAGTAAAACGGGCAGTTTGCTGTATTGTTGTTTAATCACTTTCAATAAAGCATGACCATCCATACGCTGCATTTGTACGTCACTGACAACCATATCAACTTGTTCACGTTTCAATACATCAATTGCCATACGGCCGTCATTAGCGGCGATGGTTCTAAGTCCAGCTAAAGCGAGTGTTTCACAAAGTGCTTCTTGCAAATCTTTATCATCCTCAACAACAAGTATGGTTGCTTGATTCATTACGCTACCTCAGTTTCCGCATTGTCATATGCTTTATTCATTATCGTTTTTGTAAACTCGTCTGAGTCGGTCATCTGACATGGCAATATCATGCTAAAGGTACTGCCAATATTTTCTTTTGAGCTAACCGTAATCACGCCTTTATGCGCATGTGCTACGGCTTTAACAACAGCAAGCCCTAGACCAGTACCTCGGCTACCTGTTGTGAAGAAGGGTTCGAATATTTTTTGTTGATTCTCATCTGAAATACCAGGGCCGTTATCTTGTACAGATAGGGTCACCATTGGGCGCCCCTCGTACTCAATTGCTTTTGCCTGTAGTTTTAGTTCAACCTTATCGCCACCGGCATTCAAGGCATTACTAATCAAGTTCTGAAATGCACCGAGTAAAGATTCATACGTACCTAAAATACTCATATTGTTGTCATCACACTCTATTTCGATGACAGCGTCATGTTGCTGACACTGCATTTCCATTGAGCGTTTAACTTCTGCCAAAAATTCAGCAACCACAATTTGTTCTGTGCTTGCCGTACCACCGCCCTTTGCAAACATCAGCATGTCATTCACCTGACTTTCTAATTGCTGCAGGCTGGAACGAATTCGGTTAGCAAAATGAACACGTTTTTCTCCATCAATTTCTTTAGCGAGTAAAGGCGAGCTATACAACAAAGCAGAAGAAAGTGGTGTACGAATTTGGTGCGCAAGGCTGGCTGCCATTTCGCCCATGTCAGAAAGGCGTTTACTGCGGTTTAAACTATCTTGTAAAACGCGTGTTTCAGTCACGTCTTGAAGTAATAATATTTGTCCTGGCTCACCACCAAGTGCTTGTGTGGAAAGACTTACTTTACGTCCATCTCGTAGAGAAATGTCATGACCATCATCTCTTTGTGGCGCGAAAGCACGATGAATAATATCAATCCAAGCGAGACCAACTAAGGGTGAACCGAGTAAATCAATTGCAGCAGGATTACATTCAATAACAATACCGTCGTTATCCAACACGATAACGCCAGCAGGTAATGCCTTAAGTAAACTTTGTAAGCGATCGGCAACGCGTTCTTTTTCGGTTAATTCACGTAGACGATCATTGTTGGCAGTGGCTAATTCCTCATCCAGATGCACCACCTTGTCTTCCAACACGCGATAAGAATCAGCGAGTTGTTGCGACATCTCATTAAATGCCTGAAAGGCATCTTGAAGATCAGCATGCTGTGGAGATACTGCTTGTTGGGTCATTATGTCTTGCGCCTGTTCTGTGACGAATATGTTCGTTACAGAAACAAAGAGCAAGAAGCGTGCCTGAATAGGCGAATTGTTTTATTTCAATGACTTAGAAGTATTATTCAAAATTGATGCTAGAAATCTGTCAGAAACTCGACGCTTCATCGGTACGTTGTAAACCATGTTTGCGTAATTTCTCAACCAAGGTGGTACGGCGCATGTTTAAACGCTTTGCCGCATGAGCCACTACGCCATTGGCCTCATCTAAGGCTTGTTTAATCAAGTCGTACTCTAATTTTGATAAATGTTCTTTTAAATCAAAATTTTCTTTCGGTAAGTGATTACTCGCATTTCGGTAACTATCCACTGCAAATTCACCCGGAAATGGATCGCTTTCAGTTTCAGGAACCGTAATGCCTTGAATGCGAAATTTTTCTGGCAAATCAGCTAAATCCACCACACCATAGGGATGCAAGATCACAAGGCGTTCAATCAGGTTGGCTAATTCACGTACATTGCCTGGCCAATGGTATTGGCAAAGAGAAATGATACCGGCTGGCGTTAAACGCACCGAGCCACGCTTTTCATTTTCAAAGCGGCTAATCAATTCGTTAATTAATAAGGGAATATCGCTATTTCTTTCTCGTAATGGCGGCATTTCTATAGGGAAAACATTGAGTCGGTAGAATAAATCTTCACGGAAACTACCATCTTTAATCCGTTCTTCAAGATCACGATGGGTCGCCGCAATAATGCGTACGTCAGATTTAATGCTCTTATTACTACCAACACGTTCAAAGGTGCGTTCTTGTAATACTCGCAACAATTTAACCTGCATAGCCAGGCTCATGTCACCAATTTCGTCTAGAAATAAAGTACCACCTTCGGCCATTTCAAAACGTCCCTGACGAGCAGAAATCGCGCCCGTAAAAGCGCCCTTCTCATGACCAAATAATTCACTTTCCAATAAATCAGCTGGGATTGCACCACAGTTAATAGGCACAAAGGGTTTATCACGTCGTTGTGAATTGTAATGCAGATTACGCGCGACGACTTCTTTACCTGTACCTGATTCACCGAGCACTAATACGTTAGCGGTAGAACTTGCCACCTGCTCAACCAATTTACGCACGTGGCGAATCGCTCGACTATTGCCAACTAGGCTACGGAACAATGTAGAAGTTCGTTCGTCATCATTAACTCGACGACTTTCACGGTAAATACGTGCTTTTTGTAGCATGCTATTAAGTTGGGTATTTGATGCAGGGACAACAATGCCGCCTAAAATACCCACGGTTGAATCGAGGCTACCGATTTCTTGCATGGCATCATGATCACTCAACAGTAAGACGGGAATATCTTCTTCTAAATCTCGTATTACCGAAAGAACTTTATTTCTTTCGGTATCCCCACCACAGTCACCTAATAAAATAGTTTGGATGTCTGAAATAGATTTGGTTTCATCTTGCCAGTCATTGCTGCCTACACTAACGACATCTTTCTGTTCAAGAAAAGTGAAAATTACTTTGAGGTCACTGATACGTTGAGCATTGTCATCAATGATCAATATTCTGCTAGTCATCATAGTGCTTTAAATCCCTAAACTGACGTTATGTCATTATTATTATTTGGGGGGATGCTATTCACGCACCCGAATCACAAGTAAAGCAGTTGGACATTGATATGTCAAAATATTGTCATATTAAACTCGTAAACAATTGTAACTTGTGTCACTTACCGGACGCACAAGTAAATACCACACTATGATAATAGCTTTATCTGTTGAAATGAGGGTTGTCATATTAATGACGAAGAAGAGGCTGCGCAGTGAGTATTGCTTAAAAAACAGACAAATAAGAACGATGCTATTCGCCTTTTTTAGCCAGTGCGATAGCCCTGCGATGGTGTAAGAAGATAAATTTTTCAAGTAACTGCTGAATATCGTCAGACTGAGATGCTAAACCAACCACGCATTGCTGATCGTTAATGGTTTTAACTTGTCCCCGTACCCGAAATGGCTTGGGATACAGGTCATGTAAGTAAATTTCTAGATCAAGCTCAGCATTCAAGACCGGGAGTGACGCCGGTTCATGCCAACTAATTTCATGTGCGCCAAGACGAATTGCTTTGATGCTGGGCATATCAACGGTTGTACGGAGTAATTCAGAAACCATTTGCAGGGTAATATCGACCTTACGCTCAATCACTGAAATAGCGGTCGGTTCCTCAGAATTTTCGGGAACATGATATTCACTGAGATTAAGCACCGTTTGTAGGCACTGTTCATTAAGCTCAAAGAATATATCGATAGGCGATGACTCAGATTCCTTCCATGCCAGTGGCACATTAGCTGAATATGCCAATGCATCGCCGAAGTCATCCCTTTCATCAGTTTGGTTAGTCATCATTTAACTATAGCAATGGACATCACAAAGATGAAGATATAAAAGGGCGAACCAGAAAGAGAATAAAAGGACTTAAGCTGCCGAGTTAGTGAAATAAGCTTGCTCAACACGTTTACCACGATGTAAGCCTCTTAATTCCGTGGCAACATCATTGCGCATAGCATGACTGTATTGGAGGATTTGTTTTTCAATTGCTTGCAAAACATAGATCTTATCGCGTACTAATTCCGCATCTAATGTCGGAGCGATATCTCTAAAATAACTTTCTAAAATTGGTTGGCGTGATTCGTTTAATTCAATAAGACGCTGCCAGTCAGATTCTTTGGCCGCATCAAGCATGTGACCCGCCATGTCTTGTAACCGCGTCCAATGAATATCTTGCACATGCAAGCGGTTAGACACCCGCAGTAGCCTTGCTCTGTTGTGCCGCTTCAATTTCAGCTGCTTCCTTAGCAATACCATCCCAACCAGCTTTGATTTCACGCATTAGGCTTGCAACTTCATCTAAAACTTCAGCGTCATTATTCATATTGGCAATGACTAATTGCTGCCCCATGTAATCATAGAGTGCATCCAAATTATCAACTAAATCACCGCCCACTTTTTTATCTAAGCTCACTCTCAGGCCATCAATAATACTGATTGCCCAACCGATTTGTTCTCCTTTCGGTCCAGCTTCGCCTCGAGTCATAAAGCCTTTTGCAGCAGCCATCTTTTCTAATGCGCCTGCCATTAACATTTGAATGAGACGGTGAGGACTCGCATTTTCAATGCCGCTCTGAACACCTACTTGCTTGTATTGATCGAGCGCATTCTGCATTGCCATATTCATAACCTACACCTATTCCAATTCTTAATAAATCATCTAATTACTGTATCGACCAACATCACAAAAACTCAAGCTTATTTTAAAGAAACAAGCCCTCTTACCTTCTATTTAAAATACCAATTTCTGGCAATGCAGCTAATTGTTGGGTTAAGAAATTACTGGTATTTTGTAATTGCGAAATCAAAATATCCAAGGCACCAAATTGGGCACGCAAACGTGTTTCAATTGAAGCTAATCTATTCGACAATCTAACTCGATCATCTGCAATATCTTCAAGACGGTCTTCTAATGAAAGAGTCGTTGTTTTAAAGAAACCATCTGTCGCCAATAAAGAGCTAACATAACTACTCAGTTGTTCTGCGTAGCCACGTTTAAAATCCACACTACCTCGATCGCCTAAAACGGTACCGGTAATATCCACAACCAGACCAGAAGCAGAACCTGTTCCTGTTAATAACTGCCCTGCTCCCGTTGCTGTCAGTCCACCAATTGTTCCTGCAACATCAACTCCGTCTGTGTTTGTCGCAGCAGCGCCAACTAAATCAGTTTGTCCATTGCCACCAATAATTTCAACGACAGAAGAAGAGCCATAAGCCTTCGACGTTATACTTAATACGCCTGCTGACTCAGTAACGTCAACACTAATACCTCTATTCTTAAATGCCGTGTCGTCATTAATCTTTGTTCTTAATTCAGTGGCTAATTCCGCCGCAGTATACGTTGCCGCCGCCAAAGTAATGGTTGTACTCGTACCGTCAATATTAATGGTTATTTCGTCATTAGTGCCTTCGACAATGGTTAGGTTTGCTGCTGCAGAACCAACCAGGCTGCCCTTTGTCGCAAGGGTTGTAATATTAACCGCATAATCTCCAACAACCGTGTCTGACGTTGATGAAATAAAATTAGTTTGCGCATCAGTGGTTTCACCAAAGGCTGCAAATAAAGAGATAAATTTATCGAAGTTATTTTCTAACTGAGAATCTAAGGTGTTGTCATTTATGAGTAAACGCCCTGTCTTTGGATCTGTTGTAATACCCGCTTCAGCCAAAATAGTAAAATCATCACCCAATATGCCAACGGGGTTACTAATAATTCGTTGTATACTTGAGGTGATACTACGCGTAACACCGTCGCCATTTAACTCGCCTGCAACCCTTGTACTTGGATCATAAGCCGTTAACTGATTCACTGAACCAATAAAGACGTTATAAGAAGCAACAAACTGGGTCACCGCTGTCTTTACTTTAGCTGTATCTATATCAACTGCGAGTTCAGCTGTGCCCGTTGCTTTAAGATTAATAGTGACATTATCTATCGCGTCGGTGACTTTATTACTATTGCTAGTGATCGCAATACCATTCAGTGTGAATGCCGCATTCTTGGCTGCTTCATTTTCTTCTAAATGTGTGGATGAACCGTTAAAGGATAATAAAGATAAACCAGAGGCATCATCATTATTGCCGTCATCATCACTTACTGTAATTTGTAAACTATTATCAGCACCTGTGTCATCGGAACTAATCGCTAAACGATAATTTGTGCCATCATAAATCAATGAGGCGGTAACACCGATTTCGGCATCGTTAATCGCATCCCGCACACCCTCAAGGCTACTGTCGGTAATGGTTACTGTCGCCGCCGCCTTATCAGTACTTTGTACAAAACCATTATAAGTATCTGGCCCAGTAAAATCGGTGGTGCCAAATTTAAAGGTTAATGTCCCCGTACTTAAGGTATCGGTTACATCTGTGAATTTAGCGCCGGTTAGAGCAGGATCAGTAGATAATTTATGATTTTCTGCGAGGCTGGTTACATTAAGGTCGTAATTCGCTTTATTGATATTACCGCTACTACTGGCGGTAAAAATATCGCTATCACTACTGATGGTGGAATAAGAACGAAAAGTCGAAAAGGTTTTTAAACTTGTTAAGGAAGATGATAAAGAAGATAGAGCACTATTTAATTGCCCATAAGCAGACAGGCGTAATTCAAGATCAGATTGGCGACGCGTCAATCGCGCAGTAGGCGCTGCGGCCTCCGCATCAACTAACTGCGTAACCAGACTGTTAATATCAAGCCCTGAACCAATACCTGCTGACGTTATTGAAGCCATCGTACCCTCGACTAATCGTGATACCTGTTACCTATGCATGATCAATGCCATGCTTAAGCTTGGGCAGAAATAATAAGTCCTTCTAGCTTAACTTCAGATTCTTCAAGTGCTTGTTCACGCAATTGATGCGCTAATGAAAGCGCCTCTTCAGACGGGAACTGACGAATCGTTTCTTGCGTATCTGAATCAATGACTGTAACAATAGAACGTCCTAACGGTAATGCGTCATCAACTCTAAACTGCAAGTCTCGATTAACCGTTTGTACGTAATCATTAATGTCACTGACTGCTTGTTCAACCGCTGCTTTAACCGGCCCCGTACTACTCGCCTGCGCAGCAGTACTTTGCTGTGAAGCGGCAACATCTTGCCGATTACCAACATTACCCGCTGAAGCTGGCTTACTCGCTGGCTCAGTTGGTTTGTTGTTTGAAACTGCCGATGTGATTTGACTGCTGATTTCGTTAGCCATAACCACTCACCTCTTAATAGTTAACTTTTAAGGAATGCACCCGGACCAATGTCCGGGTGCGATGCTTTAACTAGCCCGTTATTACTGTAGTAGGCTCAATGCCAATTGTGGCAATGCGTTGGCTTGCGACAAGATGGAAACACCAGCTTGTTGCAAGATTTGGTTACGAGTTAACGATGCTGTTTCTGCTGCAAAATCCGCATCACGAATACGTGAACGAGCAGCACTTAAGTTCTCAACCGAGGTTGAAATACTTGAAACGATAGACTCAAAACGGTTTTGAATCGCACCTAAGCTTGAACGTGAAGTACTAATCGTTGTTAACGCAGAGTCAGCTGAAAGCAGGGCTGCGTTAGCACCGGTTACAGTAGAAATATCAGTATCAGCAATCGTAGCACCCTGTAGTGAACCAGTCGCTGTAATGACTTCTGCAGTTAAACCTGCATTACCCGGTGTAGCACCCGCAATAGTTAAATCACCTGAAGCAGATATAACCGAATTAACGATACCGCGGAATGTTGTAGTCGCTGCAGCTGCTGAACCATCAGCCACTAAACCTTCTGTTGCATTTGAATCTGTACCTGATTCAATTAAAACAGCATTACTACCATCTGTTTTAGTGAAGTTCAGTGATGTACCAGAAGAACCAGTTGAAGTGTAACCAGATAGTAATGCAAGGGCTGTACCCACTTCTGAAGCAGTAATCGTACCGTCTGATGCAGCAGTAGTAAGGTTCAAATCAACACCGTCAACATTCAAGGTATAAGTTGGAGCAACTGCTGTAACCGCTTCTGTACCATTAGTTGAGGTCAATGAACCCGCGAAAGCACCAGCAGTACCCGCGAAGTTGCTATCAATAGTGACGGCAATATCAGTACCATCAGCCTTTGATAGCACTAAGTTATCAGTGGCAAATGAACCACTTGCAATACTATAACCAGAATTAGCAGCGATGAAAGTACCCAAAGCCGTGTCAAGTTCAGCCGCTGTAACAGTTTCACCTGCTCCAGTTTCAGTTTCAGTGAGCAACTGAATGGCATCGATACTAATAGTGAACGTATCACCACTACCACTAGCCGCTACGGCAGCAGTATAAGCACCCGGCGCTACTGTTGTCGCTGTTGCGGCAACTCCAGCCGTACCCACAACATCAGCAAAAGCAACCGCTGTTTGTACGTTAGTTGCTGTTGCAGTTAGGTTAACATCTGATGCAGTAATCGCATCAGCAATCGCTTTCGCATCAGCAGCAGCAGTAATCGCATTACCATTAACCGTTAAATCACCAGCAGCAAAAGTAGATTGAACAGCTGTACCCACTGTACCCGTTGCGCCGATTGTTTGACCTAATGCTGCTGTACGTGCGCTGGTAATGTTTGCGATATCAACTGTTTCACCGGCATTCGCACCAACCTGGAAGCTTTGGCTTGCAAATGCACCATCCAATAATTTAACGCCGTTAAATGCACTGGTTGAGGCAACACGATCAATTTCAGCCACTAGCTGCGTTACTTCTAATTGAAGTGCCGCACGGTCAGAAGAAGAGTTAGTCGCGTTAGCTGATTGAACCGCCAACTCACGAATACGCTGTAAGTTGTTAGTAATTTGAGCCAAATCACCTTCAGCGGTTTGTGCTAACGAAACACCATCGTTGGCATTTCGTGCGGCTTGGCTTAAGCCACGGATTTGAGTAGTGAAACGTTCAGAAATCGCGAGACCCGCTGCATCATCTTTGGCGCTGTTAATACGCAAACCAGATGATAAACGTTGTAAAGAAGTACCTAGATCTGTTTGTGAACGGTTGAGGTTACGTTGCGCATTTAACGAGGCAACGTTCGTGTTAATAATTTGAGGCATCTTACTTCTCCTATACTCCTCTGTACCATTCCTCACCTTAGTGGGTCAGTACTCGCGGAGTTCAAGGTTTATCTTTGACGGATATAGCTATCCTAATAATTAGGTAGATATTTACCGCCTCCACACTCTTTATCGGAGCCGCTCAGGAAAACTTTAGGATTAAATGCAAATAAAATGTGGGATTAATTGTTTTTTAAATGCCATTAATATCAATTAGATACGGGCAAATAACAAGAACAGATAGGTTTTAAATTAAAAATTAATAAGGGTCAGACTCGAATTAATCTCTTGGATTCCAGCATTTGCCGGAATAACAAAATTAATTAAGCTTACTGTAATAAGCTCAGTGCTAACTGCGGTAATGTATTCGCTTGCGCAAGAATAGTAACACCTGCCTGCTGCAGAATTTGATTACGTGTTAATGCGGCTGTTTCAGCCGCGAAGTCGGCATCACGAATACGTGAACGTGCTGCACTATTGTTTTCGACACTAATTTCAATCGATGTGACCGCCGTTTGCAGACGATTCTGAACAGCACCGAGTCGTGCACGTTCGGTATTAATGGCATTCAACGCTGCGTCAAATTGACTAATGGCCTTTGATGGGCTGTTGACTAAATCAACATTGGCGACACCTAGGTTGCCTGTATTAATCCCAACTAGGTCAACATTAATTGTTTCGCCAGCATTAGCGCCAACCTGAAACTGTAATGTCTTGGTACTACTTAATAAGATAGTACGATTACCACTTGGAAATATTTCTGTAAAATTAACCAAAGGATCCGTCGTAAAACTACCCGTATCTGGCACGACGCCATCCGCCGTTGTATCACGCGTACCACCATCAGCATCGGCGCCACCGACTGCACCCGTATCATTGTTCGTTAGGTTGAGGCCAAGCACATAGGCATTACCTGCATCACCTACATCAAAAGTACCCTCGAATTCAGCCTGCGTGCCATAGGCAAGCCCTGCATAAGTTGCCTTCAAACTAACAATGGCATCATCAAGAGTCGATTTTGTATTTGCTTCCAGATAATCAAACACCTCTTTAATACCTGTACCACCTTCATCAATAATAGATTGATGCAAATAACGAACAGCCGCATAGCCTGCGGAGTACTGTTCAATCGAGCCATCATTAGTGAGTTCATTATTCAACAACGTTGCGATATTCGCGGCGGTTTGTCCACCTAGCGCGGTAAGGTCACTATTTAGACGAGCATCTGCTCCTTGAATAAATTCAGCAACACCTTCAATAAAGTAAAGCGGCGCATCTTGTATGTTAATTGAGCGCGCCACGATGGCATGAGTTAGTTCATGAGCAATAATGCGATCATTCGAAACAAAACTAGGACCACCATTAGGGCCATCGCTTGGCAGAAAATCATCAATATCAATATTAAGAGTAAGATTTACCGCCTTACCCGTCGCCACTTCAAAACCAGTAAAACTCACTGCCGCCAGATAACTTTCACCTTCAACAAACTTAATTTCAAGCCCGGCACCATCACCCTTGATACCAAAATATTCTTCAACAACTGCTTCACCTTGTTCTAACCAATAGGTCTGTAAACTCACTACTAGTTGCTGCTGATCGGGTGTTAGCCCAGTGCTATCAGGATCATAGGTGACGGTTTGATCCCCATTATTAAATAATTTAACCCCATTAAATGCCGCGGTATCTGCAATACGCGATACTTCAGCAATTAATTGATCAATTTCTAACTGGATAGCCTCACGATCAGTTTTGGAATTAGTTGCATTAGCCGCTTGAACGGCCAGCTCGCGACCACGTTGGAAAATATTATTTATTTCTTCTAATGAGCCTTCTGCTGTTTGCGACAATGAGATTGCATCATTGGCATTACGAGCTGCTTGATTTAAACCGCGAATTTGTGTGGTAAGACGTTCAGAAATGGCTAGGCCAGCCGCATCATCTTTTGCACTATTAATACGCAAACCAGAAGACAAACGCTGTAGGGAAACCCCCAGGTTCGACTGTGACCGATTCAAATTGCGCTGTGCATTGAGCGACGCAATATTTGTATTAACAATTTGTGGCACTTACTTTTCCTATTCTCCTCTGTACCGTTCCTACCCGCATTACACGGTGGTCAGTACCTGCGGAGTTCCAGGTCAATATTCAACGGATATACCTCGCACCATGGCAGGTATTTACCGTCCTCAGAAACTGAATCGGCAGTTGTCTGGGAATCTTTAGGAGTATGTGCGAAGAAAATAAGGAGATAAAAGCGAGAAGATTATTTTCTGATTATATTTTAGTAACTTAGAATATTAAAAATAATTTAGAAAATCTCATGCAGGAGTATATCGCGACAAAAAATGTCGTAACATTAATAACTTAGATAACACCTATTCTTGTCAGTGACGCATAAACTATAAGAAATTAAACAAGCTTAAGCCCTGTATTCGTAAAAATGACTGCTGTGCCGCCTGTAAACTAGTCGTTTGCTGCTCTAATTTACTAATCGCGTCTGCATAATCAAGATCTTGAATACCTGATAAGGTTTCCCGTACCTGCAGCAGTGAGGCTTCATTAAGATTGGTTTGGTCATCAATCGAGTTAAGCCTTGCGCCAACCCGAGAACGAATATCAATCACACTGCCAAGGTTACGATCTAGGTTATCTAAAACACGTTCGATGGTTTCATGAAACTTTGCTGAAATCGTTGAATCAGCCACCGTGCCATTACTGGTTGTACCAAACAACCCATTTACCGTACCCGCTGTCGTCGTATTTTGTGGGATGGCAACAACCAGATTACTACCATCGTCTTTTTGTAAAACAAGATCATTAGTCGCAAACGAGCCACTGGCAATTGTGTAACCGGCATTCGCACCAATAAAGGTTGCTAAGTCCGTATCTAATTGAGTTGCCGTATAAGTAGCGCCACCCGCTAAAGCGACATTAACAAGATCAACACCATCAATTGTTATTTGAAAATCTTCTCCGCCTGCGGCTGCAACCGGTGCAGAAAAACCGACTAAGGTTGCACGTGTTGGAATCACTGAAATATTTTGCGAGGGTGCTTCCAAAGCTGCAGATAAAGTTTGTAGTGTTGCAAATAGATCTTGTTTTGAATTTGGAGAGGTTGAAAACTGATCGCCATTACTTGGTGTACCACTAATAACTACGCGTTGACCATTAAAATCAATATTACTACCACTGGTGTACGCGCCTGAAGTAATAACCGCATTAGTACTATCTAGAACTACGTAGCCATTGGCATTGTTATAAACCACGTCATTAGTATCAGCAGGCGGCGCTCCCGTTAAATTAGAACCAAAGAAACCGGTAACGGTATCTGCAGCGCCATCACTTGCACCAAGTAATGTTTCATTCACTGTGATCGGTGTCGCCGTTGGTAATGTATTGGCAAGATAAAGCTGCCCACCATCAATATAAGCTCGAACACCGGTTGTGGTAGTTTGTGCATTAATATCTGTTTGTATCTGCGCCTGCGTACGTGAATCACCTTCGTTAAAAGTATTGATCACCGTGCCATTAATACTTAATTGATATTGCAATGTATCTGCTGTTGTTGCGTCATCATTGAATGTCAGTGCACCACCCACAACAGCGGTTTGTTGTCCTAGAACAACATCGTAATCACCCGCCACATACGCAGCCGTATCAAAAATAACATTCGAATCAATAACACCATTACCAGTATTGAAGGCATGTGCGCGATTTATAAACTCACCATTACCGCTACCAACCAAACCAAACACTTCCGCACCAGAATCACCTGATGCAACCTGCCGTGATATACCTATTTGTAAGAAACGTTGGCCTTCATCACCATTATAAGAAACGGTGCCATTCGTATTAAGCGTAAAAGCCTCTGTTTGTGATTGGAAACCTGAAAATAAATATTCATTATTTGCATCACGCGTATTTGCTATCGATACCAATTCAGAAAAACGCTGCCGTATTTCCGCCGCGATCAATGGTCGTGTTTCATTACCTTGGCTATCATTATTGGCTTGAATTGTTAACACACGAACGCGTTGAATAAGCTCTGTTGCACCTGTTAACGTCGCTTCTTCTTGTCGCAGTCTTGATTCAGCAATATCTGAATTTCTTTCATACTGACCTGTTGCCGATTCAGATTGAGATAAACGTAAAACACGTGCGGCGCCAGCAGGATCATCTGCTGGTGTTAATATTTTTCGGCCAGTCGCAATTTGTAATTGAATATTACTTAACGAAGCTTGCTGCCCCAGTATTGTATTGATAGCGGCTGCATGTAATTGACTACTTGATATACGCATAATACTCAGTCCCTACCTAAGTGCTGCCAATATTTCATCAAACAAACTATTCGCTATCGTCACGACTCGTGCAGCAGCTTGGTATGCCTGTTGTAATTGAAGTAATTTTGCGGCTTCTTCATCTAGGTTAACGCCAGAAATAGATTCCCGCTCCGCTTCATTCTGCCGCAATAATACTAATTGCGTTTCTTCGGTTATTTGTCCTTGCCTTGTACGGATACCCACATCGGCAACCAATTCACCAAAGGAACTTTGAAAGGTATTATTACCCAATAAAGTGATTTTATTTTGTAACTGACCCAGTAATAAACCGTTCCTGTTATCGCCAACACCATTGGTATTGTTTGCAATCGTTACCGAATCACCTGTAGAGGGTGTTCCTGATACGGTAAAAGTAATCCCGTCGAACGGTGATGCTAAAGTAAATGATTTTCCGCTGACCTCCGCGACATTGGTAGGGTCATAAGCAATAGCTCCACCTGGCCCTCCCGAAATAATAAAACCGGGTACACCTGCGCCTGCCGCATTGGGATCAAATACTAATGTTATATCGGCCGCGATAGGGAAAGTCGTAGCCCTTGAAACACCACCAAGATTAAACTTCAAATTACCTGTATTAGTGATTGCACTGGTACTTCTTATTGGTGAGGCATGCGCAATTAGTGCATTGTCTTTAATAAGGACAGCAATATTTCGTGCCGAATTGCGTGTAGGTTGAACTTGAAAAGTGTCACCGGCTACCGCGCCTGCTGTAACAGTCAATTGAAACCCATCAATCGGCGTTGCATTTAAGGTTGCAAGATCTCCTGTAAATACATTTTTACTATCTTTCAATCGCGTAACACGATAATTCGAACCGTCATAAACCACTTCATAATCACTGGCTGTAAAATTAGCGACATTTGTGATTGCTGCGGTAATATTTCCTGTGCCAACATTGCCATTACTCGCTGCCACATCAACTGGGCTCACGTTAAAGAAAGCTTGACCAATATTACCGTTAAGATCGATACCGAGTTGGTGCTGAGCATTAAAGGTCGCGGCCAAACCTGTTGCGACTCGCCCTAATGAATTTAGTCCTGGTTCAAGTACGTTATTGCGAAAATCAATAACAGCACCAAGACGCCCGCCGGTTAATTGCGATGTCACATCAACCTGAATTCCGCCTTGCTGCACAACAATATCGAGTCGTTCTGGATCAAACTTACTTCGAACCGCATTGAGCTCATTAACAGTACTGCCAACAACAAGACCTTGGCCCGTGCCAATAAAGATATTTAATGAGCCATCGGTCTGCGTCACTGTTTTAACACTCGTCAGTTCCGCTAGCTCTCTAAGTAAACCATCGCGTTTATCTAGTAAATCATTCGGCGGATTACCTGTGCCCGATCCGGATTCAAGCACAATAGATTCATTCACTCGTGCCAGAGCACGACCTAGGCCATTTATTTCATTGGTCACATTAACCAAATCATTCTCGGCATCGATACCCAATTGGCGTAGACGATTATCAATACTTTGGAACCGTTGCACGAGGGCGTCGGCATCACTGAGAAATACTTCACGTGCAGGTGCAGATGCAGGATCATCCACTGAATTTTGTAAGGAGTTAAAGAAATTCTGTAATGCAGGTGTTAAACCAGCGCTTTCATCTGCTAATAAATTATCTACTTGAGAGACAAGACCAAGAAAGTGTTCTGCCTGACTGTAATTTGAGGTGTTAGTTTGTAGACGATCAAGAACAAACTGATCATAAACCCGAGTAACACCCTGAATTTTTACACCCGTGCCAAAGAAACCGACACCGGTACTGTCCGCAACACGCGCAGTTAAACCTGTTCGTTGGCGGCTATAACCCTCTGTTGTTGAGTTAGCAATATTATGACTAACAGTTCCCAGTGATTGTTGGAAAGCGAGTAAGCCTGAAACGCCAATATTATTAAGAGAAGCCACGTTATGTTGCCTCCTGCTGTTTTATCTGTTTTAGGTTCTGCGTGAATTTCATCTTATTGCACCTGCACGCCAGTTAGGCTATTCAATTTAGTTCTTGCTGCGTGTAATGTTTCACCGCTCATGATCCCCTGAATCTTATTTGCATAAGCTGGATCAGTGGCATAACCACCTTGTTGTAAATTATTTAGATAGCTCACGGCATCACCACGACTGTTTAATGCATCACCGTAACGAGGACTGGTCTTTATGAATTGCACATAATCATTAAAACCTTGCTCTAATGAATCATAGGCGCGGAAGTTGGCACGTTCTTTTTCAACAACACCATCACGATATTCTGTTGTTTGCACTGAAACTTGTTCACCGTCCCAACGAGAGTCGGCTTTAATACCAAATAAGTTATAACTTGGTTTTCCCTCGGCATTACTCATTACGAATTTACCCCAACCTGTTTCTAATGCGGCTTGAGATACTAATGTTTCTGTTGGTATACCTAATTCCTTAGCCGCGGTTTCGGCATGCGGCCAAATCTTTTCAACGAAATCATTAGGCGAAGTAAACTGTGCTGATTTACCACTAGCACTACTAATATTACTAATACTGCTGAGACTGAATGATTTAGGCACAATTGATTTGGTATTATTATTCAACTGTGGTGCCAAAAAGCGGAATGACTTAAATGGATTGTTATCACTACTATCGCCACTGTCACTAGAAGGCTTACCACCTAATTGTCGTTCAATTAGTTTAGCTATTCCTAGGCTACCGTTTTCAGATAGGTTAAGCGCCAACTGCTGATCAAACATGCTGCGGTAACTATCACCGGCATCACTATCAAATAAAGGATCGCCAAAACTCGCTTCACGCATTTGTTTCAACATCATGTTTAAGAAAATGGCTTCAAATTGTTTTGCGGCTACCTTTAGTGCACCTTTTTCATCGCCACCATTAGAACGCGCCTTGAGGCTAGCTAAGCCACCAAGGTCGTTATATACAGCTGATGATGAAGATGTATTCACTGTCATACCCTTAAATAATAATTAACTCAGCACTGAGTGCGCCAGCTTGCTTCAATGCCTCGAGTATCGCGACCAAATCACCTGGTGCTGCACCGACTTGGTTAACTGCGCGAACAATCTCGTCTAAAGAAACCCCGGGATTAAACAAGAACATTTTATTGTCACCTTCAGAAATAGTGATGTCTGATTGCGGCACGACAACGGTTTCCCCTACTTCAGCCAATGGGCTGGGCTGGCTAACAATAGGATTTGCACTGATCGTAACAACCAGTGAACCATGCGAAATGGCTGCGGGTTTAACGCGTACATTTTGGCCAATAACAACCGTGCCGGTACGAGAGTTAACAATGACCTTTGCCGCAACATCACCTGTAGTGACTTGAAGATTTTCTAGTAATGAAACAAAGGAAACTCGCTGAGATGTTTTGTGCGGTGCACTCACACGAATAGAAGTCGCATCTACTGCTTGTGCGCTTCCTGGGCCAATCACCCGATTAATCACTGCGGCTGTTTGCGTAGCCGTAGTAAAATCACTGGTATGCAAATTCAATACAATGCTATTACCATTGGCAAAAGGATTGGCAACAACACGTTCAACTGTTGCACCACCGGGAATACGTCCGGCACTGGGTACATTAACCGTGACGCTAGAACCATCTGCTGCGGCACCGAAACCGCTAACAACCAAGTTGCCTTGTGCAATTGCATAGACTTTGCCATCCGCACCCTTGAGTGGACTCATTAATAAACTGCCACCACGTAGACTCTTCGCATTACCAATTGAAGAAATCGTAATGTCGATGGTTTGACCGATCTTAGCAAAAGCCGGTAATTCAGCATGAATAGAAACGGCAGCAATGTTCTTTAATTGTGGGTTGGCGCCAGGTGGCAAGGCGATGCCGTTTTGAGCCAACATATTTTTCAAGCTTTGCACGGTAAAGGGGGTCTGGCTGGTTTGATCGCCCGAACCATCTAGACCAACGACGATGCCATAACCAACTAATTGGTTGGTACGCACCCCTGCAACTGAGGCTATGTCTTTGATTCTCTCAGCATTTACACTGGTTACTGCACCAAGTAAGGCTGTACCGATCAAACATAATTTAAGTAAATTTTTCATTTTCGTGTGTCCCGTTAAAGAGTCGGTCATCGAGCCTTTATTGTCTTACTACTAGACAATGCAAGGTCGATGCCAACTATCAAATACTTAAAATGGGAATAAAGAGCTAATAAAGAAACGCGCTAACCAACCAATCTTGCTGGTATCCGCTGTTGCACCTGAACCGGTGTAAGTAATTTGCGCATCAGCAATTTGTGTAGAAAGAACAGTATTATCTGGACGAATATCAGCTGGACGTACAATCCCTGAGATACGCACATACTCATGCCCTTGATTTAAGCTAGTGACCTTCTCACCTCGAATGACCATGTAACCGTTAGGTAAAACTTCAGCCACCGTCACGGTAATACTGCCCGTCAAACTATTACTTTGACTGCTAGCGCTATCACCGCTAAATTCATTACTCGAACTTAGACCAAAGCCAAGATTATTACCTTGGTTGCTCGCCAACGGTAAAATCCCCGGCGTATTAAATTGTGGCGTTGAACCGAGAATAGTTGGGTTGGTTACACTGCTGTCGTTGGTTTTACTCAATGCAGTCGCACTTTGTTTACTCGCACTGGTAGTTTCAATCAAGTTAATCGTTAACAAATCACCAACGCGACGCGCCCGACTGTCTTCGAACAAACGAATGTCATAGCCCGCTTGGTAAATTGAACCATTGCTTGCTTGAACAGGCGGCAGTGCCACTGGCCTAACTGCCGCATAAGCCGGATCGCGCTCCGGCAAACTTTGACAGGCGGCCAATGACATGACACACACACACAACAACACAACTCTTGAAATCATATTTGTAACGTTATTCATTTTCGTCTCCTCATCTCTGTGTTAGAGATTGTTGGCTACATATTGAAGCATTTCATTTGCAGTAGAGATGCTACGAGAATTCATTTCATAAACACGCTGGGTCTCAATCATGTTGACCAATTCTTCAACCACATTGACATTTGAACTTTCCAGCGAGCCTTGCAGTAATGCACCCAAACCATTCAAACCTGGATTACCTGTTTGTGCTGCACCACTGGAACCTGTTTCTGAAAATAAGTTATCCCCTAATGGTTGAAGACCAGCGGGATTGATAAACCCTGCTAACTGCAATGAGCCCACTTGCGTTGCCGCTGCGGTACCTGACTGTTGCACCGAGACCGTGCCGTCATTACCAATAGTGATACTAACCGCATCAGAAGGAATCGTAATCGCCGGCTGAATACTTTCACCATTAGCGGTAACTAGCTGGCCTGTTGAATCGACTTGCAGTGCGCCATTACGTGTATAAGCTAATGTGCCATCGGGGCGTAAGACTTGAAGAAAACCATCACCTTGGATCGCGACATCCAATGCATTTTCGGTTTGTATAATATTACCCTGCACGTGAATCTTTTGTGTGGCAATCGTTCGTACGCCTGTACCCAGATTTAAACCTGTCGGTAATTGCGTGTCTTGTGTGCTTGATGCACCCGATTGACGAATATTTTGATAAAGTAGGTCTGAAAAAAGGGCGCGATCCTTTTTAAAGCCGACGTTATTGGCGTTGGCCAAGTTATTTGCAGTGACTCCTAAGCGTGTTTGTTGCGCCTCAAGTCCTGTCTTTGCTATCCAGAGTGCTGGGTTCATGATTCTATCCTCTGCTGTGTGTGTTTGTTAAAACTCTAAATACTTCTAAAACGTTGCGTACTTCTAAAACTAATTAATTCGCATAATCGATGCCGATGCTGCATCATTTTCTTTTGCCGTACTCATTACCTTTACGTGCATTTCAAACTGACGTGCCAAGGTAATCATATTTACCAATGACTCCACCGGATTCACATTACTGCTTTCAAGAACGCCGCCAGCTAATTGCACTTTAATATCTTCGACGACATTAATTCCCTCATCAACATGCATCAAGCCATCACGGCCCTTATGTATTGTTGATGGGTCAGGGTTAACCAATTGAATGCGATTAACATTGGCGAGTGTTGCAGCACCTTGACCTTTAGCGCGAACCGAGATCGTACCGTCATCACCAATATCAATTTTCTCAAAAGGAGGTAAAGCAATCGGGCCACCATCACTACCGAGAACAGGTAACCCTGCTCCCGTTAGTAATTGACCAAACTGATTCACTTGCAAGTTACCGGCACGCGTATAGGCGGCACTGCCATCCGGTGCCTGAACTGCAATCCAACCTGCACCTTTAATCGCAACATCAAGTGGATTACCTGTGGCGTTTAATGTGCCTTGCGTAAAATCAATACCCTGAGCTTCCGCCGCTGAATACGCACGACTTTTATGTCCAGGACCATCAACCGGCAAACTACGGAACGCCTCTAAGTCAGCACGAAAACCATTCGTGCTAGCATTAGCGAGGTTATTACTGTTCACCGCTTGCGCCTTACTTACGTGGCTGGCGCCGGTCATTGCGATGTATAGCATTCTGTCCATGATGGGTTCCTGTTAAGCCTTAGCGTAATTAAATATTGATAATGGTTTGAGTAATGGTGTCAGCGGTTGTAATTACCTGCGCATTGGCTTGGAAGTTACGTTGCGTGGTAATCATTTGCACTAACTGCTCAGTCAAATCGACATTCGAACCTTCAAGCGCACCCGACTGAATCGTGCCGAGGCTACCAGAGCCCGGCGCACTGACTAAGGCGGCACCTGATTCAAAACTTTCTGCCCATGAAGTATCACCTAACTGACGTAAACCTTGTGTACTTGCAAAGTTTGCTAAGGCTACCTGACCAATCGTACGAGATTGACCATTGGTAAAACGTGAGGTGATAATCCCGCTATCAGCAATATCAATACCGCTTAATCGACCTGTGGTGAATCCGTTTTGCACTAAAGAGTTAACACTAAAATTTGAGCCGTACTGTGTGGCATCGGCATAATCAAGTGTTAGGGCTAAGTTCGCCGCGCCACCAGAAGGAGCAAACGATGTCACTGGAATTTGTGACGGTGCAGTTGGATTAACAATCGTACCTTGTGCTGAAAAATCTAATGAGGATGGACCATCTACTTGCGAACCATCAACAAACAAATACGTTTCCCATTGATTCGGGGTTGGTGTTTTTCTGTAATAGGTTGTTGCTAAATGCGAGGAACCAAGAGAGTCAAAAATCGTTAACGATGTTGAACTGTTATAGGTGTTTGCATTGGTTACATCAAAGGCACCTTGTGTTTGAGTACTTGATGCAGCTGCAATAGCGCTTGCGCCAGCACCAATAGCCGATGTGTCAATGTTAACCGGCACTGATGGTTGTGAGCCTGTACCATCAGGATCCCAGGCCACTGATGCATCTGGTGCTGCTCCAATAATCACATTATTTTGAATAGCAGGAGGCACAGCCGCATTACCACCTGGACGTAGTTCTACATTCCATGTTCCAGCTGTTGTAGTACTGGTAAAACGAACGGTTGAATTAGGTACCGCCGTACCGTTATTGTCGTATAGGGTAAACGGATTAGAGTTAACCGTGGTACCTGTAGCCGTTATAGTATTAAGTAACAGTGGTGTACCACCAAACTCTACGTTACTGGTTGTTGCTCCAGCAGGAATTGCTGAAGATGCATCAAGGTTAAGCGCAAAATCAAGTGTGGTGGTTGCTTGTGGTGCAATATCGGCAGTATCTAATTGCAAGTCACCTTGCGCACCCGTTACGTTACCCGCGGCATCTGCCTGAAAGATAGTAAGGCGACTACCGGCTGGGTTAACAACAAAACCATTTCGATCAACACCAAACTGCCCCGCACGTGAATATGATGCGATGCCGTTATCGTTAAGAATAAAGAAACCCTGACCACTGATTGACAAATCAAGGTTGTTATCAGTAAAACCAATATTACCTTGAGAGAATTGTTGTGAAACTGATGCAACACGAACACCACTACCAATGGCATTCGATGACACACCTAAGTTACTTGTTGCAAAAATATCTGCAAATTCGGCGCGTGATTTTTTGAACCCAGTAGTAGCCGCGTTAGCTACGTTATTACCAATGACTCGCAGTTCGGCTGATGCCGCGTTGAGTCCACTAAGTGCTGTACGAAATGGCATGTTATTCTCCTATTTGTTACCGCTACTTAGCGGATTTCTTCTACACGATTAAAGTCTGTCGCACCGAGCGCAGACAAATTCAATACGGTGCCCTCACCGGGGCGCCCTAAAATGACACTTTCAACGTTGTCTTTAACTAATGTTCCAAGCGCAACATCTTCACCATCGATATTGGCTGTTGCGACAATACGATAAGCTCCGGCAGGTGCTGCTTGACCGCTATCAGTCAAGCCATCCCAACTAAAATTAACCAGACCGCCCTTTTGAGCGCCTAGTGGAATTTCACGAACCAATTCACCGGCTGTATTAAAGAATTCAACTTTAACGAGGTTGCTGTCACTCGGTAGTCCCAGTGCGCCATCAACCTTGCCACCTGGTTTAAGCACACCGATATCACTGTTTACTGCAACAGTACGTCCAACTAATGCTGAAGCTTGTAGTGCTTGATTAGAACTAATGGAACCGGCAAACGATGAGAATGAATCTTGTAGATCTTGAATACCGCTTACCGTGCTGAACTGAGCGATTTGTGATAGAAACTCACCATTCTCTAATGGCTCGAATGGATCTTGGTTACGTATTTGCGCCACCATCAACTCTAGGAATTGTTGTTGACCTAATTCATTACTGCCTTCTGCTGCTTTAGTCGCATTGGTTTTGTTTGTGGCAATACCAAGATTTTGCAGCGTGTCTGTATTAATTGTAGGCATTTCTAATTACTCCTTACTGCCCAAGACTCAGGGTGCGCATTAATAGTTGTTTAGATGTATTCATGACTTCCACATTAGATTGGTATGAACGTGATGCAGAAATCATATTGGCCATTTCTTCAATGGCATTTACATTTGGTAAATAGATGTAACCCTTGTCATCCGCCATTGGATGTTCAGGTTGGTACTGCTGGGTAGGTGCTCCCTGACTTTCTAAAATTTGTCTTACACGAACACCCATGTTCTGACGATTATGCATTGAATCGTTAAAGATAGTTTCAAACTGTGGCTGACGTGCACGATAAGTGCCTTCTGCCGTGCTGCTTACTGTTTCTGCATTGGCCAGATTTGATGCCACTGTGTTCAATCGAATTGATTGGGCACTTAAAGCAGAACCGGCAATATCAAAGTTTCCTAGTAAGGACATTATTATTCTCCTCTCAGTGCGAGCATGATGCCTTGCACGCGACCGGTAACAAATCTCAAGGTCGCCATGTAACGCATTGCATTATCAGTAAAAGCAGCTTGTTCTTTTTGAACCTCAACGGTGTTGCCGTCGAGTGATGGTTGATCTGGTTGGCGGTAAAGACGCTCTGCCGCGAGTGCGGTTGATGATCTACCAATATGTCCAGGCTGAGTTGCCTTCATGACTTCTGGGTTTGATTTCTTCATTGCGGCGCGACGCAAAATTCCTTTGAAATCAATATCTCGTGCTTTAAAATTAGGTGTATCCGCATTAGCTAGGTTGGCTGCCAAAACCGAGCTGCGTTGTGAATACAACGTCAGTGCCTGTGTATGAATGCCAAATACATTGTCTAAATTAATAACCATTACTCTGCTCCGTGTAGCTCATAAAATCATGAACTCATGTGTGTGTTACCTAGTGCTAGAGCAAACAGCGTGCCAGTTATGACAATGCTTTTAATAACAGTTAGTTATGGGAAATTAATGTGGAGCGGAAAGGAAATTAACGGCAAGGCAATGCCTGTATGTGGCAAGTAGGCTGCCACAGAATGAAAATGCTTTAAATAAGTTTGTAATAGACTGAGCCACCACTGCGCACCATTTTAAAGGCTTCGGTGTGACCCGTAATAGATTCAGATGATCCCAGTACCAAATAGCCTCCCGGCTGTAGCTGCTTAGCCATGCGATTTAAGATGTCGCCTTTTAGCTCGGCAGAAAAGTAGATTAAAACATTTCGGCAAAAGATAATGTCGAACTTACCTAAGGTAGTGAAGCTCTGCATTAAATTAAGCTCGGTAAAACGTACCCGCTTCTTAATATCGTTATTCAGTTCCCACTGCTTGTCATGTTGGGTGAAATAACGATTGCGTCTTTCTGTTGATAAACCACGCACTAACGATAGTTCGTCATAACGAGCCTGACGTGCCTGTTCGAGAATGGTTTTGGATATATCCGTAGCAACAATTTCAACACCTCTTACCAATGAACCAGGGTTAGCCTGTGCATATTCCTGTGCAACCATGCTCATTGAATATGGCTCTTGCCCAGACGAACAGGCTGCAGACCATATACGCACAGGACGATTACGATGTTGTGAGGCTTCGGGGAAAAGTTCTTTTTCAAGAATGGTATAGGGGTGGCTGTCACGAAACCACAAGGTTTCATTGGTAGTCATTGCATCAACGATTCTGCCGCGTAACTTACTATCACCGCGTTGTAGACGCGTAACCAAATCACCCAGATTCGCAATCTCAACACTATCCATCAATTTTTGTAGGCGACTCGCAATCAGATACTGCTTATTTGCTCCCAAGGTAATGCCACAAGCGTCCTCAAGGAAGCTACTAAATGCCTGGTACTCAGTATTCGTAATTGCACTGCTCAAGAATAACTACCTACTTTAATTCTGTCGTACTTTCTATATTAAGGTGTTCTAACACCGTATTTGCTAAATCATCCGCGCTGAATTTAGATACAAATTTATCGGCGCCAACATTCTTAACCATTGATTCATTAAATCCACCGCTCAATGACGTGTGTAGAATAACATAGAGGCCTTCCATTCCGGGAGTCTTTCGTATAGTTTTCGATAGCGTGTAACCGTCCATTTCAGGCATTTCCACGTCAGAAATCAAAATATCCAGCTGCTCAGTAATTGGGCCATCTTTAGCCATTTCACACAATATTTTGTATGCTGCTGCGCCATCGTTAGCCGTAATATACTCCACACCCAACTGCTCTAATGTTCGTACAATCTGTTTTCTTGCGACCCGTGAGTCATCGGCAACTAATATCTTGTATTTACGCCCCTCATGAGTAGGAGACTGACCAACAATATCACTCGAAACCAATATGCTATCGCCAATCACTTCTGCTAAAACCTTTTCAACATCAATGATTTCAATCATCGCATCGTCAACACGAGTAACCGCTGTTAAATAGGTGTTTTTACCGGCACTAATGGGAGGCGGATGGATCTCTTCCCAATTCAAGTTAATAATTCGATCAACACGATTCACCAAGAAACCCTGTACCTTACGATTAAATTCACTAACGATAATGTAACATTCATCTAGGTTCTCAAGTGGACGTCGCCCAATCGCCATTCCAAGATCCAAAATGGGAATTGTCGTGCCGCGCATATTGGCAACACCGCGTACTACACCATGGGCCTCTGGAAGTTGGGTTAACGTTGGGCACTGAATTACTTCTTTAATCTTAAAGACGTTAATTCCAAACTGCTGGCGTCCACGCAAATGAAATAATAAAAGCTCAAGCCTATTCTCACCCGCTAAGCGAGTTCGTTGATCAACTGAATCTAATACACCAGCCATGAGAAACCCCTATTAAAATACGTTTATCGATGAAAACATCGTTATCTAACTCCTCTATCGGCAATTGGCGCATTTACTTGAATAGCTAATAGTAGGCACAGCAATTGCATTACAAATAACAACAGAGATGAATTTTATATTTTGTAGTGGAGATGGTTGTGAGACAGGTTTTTAAGCTCGGTAGTACGGATCATTGCTTTAGCAAGACCGCTTTTCGGCAAGGTCTCGCCGTGGTTCTTTGCCTGCTCGCCGGCATGGCACAAGCAGTGCAATACCATGATCTACAAGATATTCGCCAAAGCAGCGAAAATTACTTACGTGCTCAACTGGGTGTGGACAGTAACGACACCGCAGATATTACGATAACAGCCGCCAGCATGGACTATAGATTACGCCTTGCTCAGTGCGATACTCCTATAGAACATAGCCTTCCACAAGGGCATCGCTTACAAGGCCGTGTTGCCGTTGGCACTCGATGCACCGATGAATTACATCGTTGGTCAGTTTTTGTTCCCGTCACTATCACGCAATTTGCCGAGGTGATTGTCACTACAGAAACCGTATCACGAGGTGAATTTTTGAAAGCAAGCCAGCTCAAACTTGAACGACGTTCATTAAACTTTTTACACAATGGTTATTTAAAATCGATGAAACAAGCCATCGGTCAAAAATTAAAAACCACCTTGGCAAAGGGCCTTGTTGTTAGCCCAAGCCAATTAAAACGCCCATATGACGTCAAAAAAGGCCAGAACGTCAATATTCTGGCGAAAAGTGACCAGATTTCTGTCAGAATCAAAGGTAAGGCACTCTCTAATGCACGGATAGGCGACAGAATAAGGGTTAAAAATACCTCTACAAATAAAATAATAGAAGGAACAGTAACTTACGACGGTTTTGTTGAGATAAAGCTATAAAAGGCAATTTTTTGACTAAAATCGCTAAAGTTTTTTCAGCAATGGACGTTACATACATTAAGAAATGAAAACTGGAGTACATAGCAATGCCAATTGAAATTAACGGTCAAAATAATAATCCTGTTCAAACAGACCGTGACACTCGACCTGAGAATAATGTGGGCCGTTCTGAACCTACAGTTGATCAAAACAGCACTGGACGACCTTCTACTGCTGATACGGTTAGCTTAACTGAAACATCAGCACAGCTACGCAGTATTGAAAGTAGCTTGGCGTTACTTCCTGTCGTTGATACTCAACGTGTCGAAGCCATTAAATTAGCCATTGCAGATGGAAGTTACCAAGTTGATTCCACTAGCATTGCAGACAAATTAATCGATTTCGAACAAATACTGGATAAATAGCCATTATGAATCTAGACCCACAAGTTATCGCTGAGTATTTAAAGGAAGCCGGTCATCAGGCTCAACTACTAATACAATTGCTAGATGATGAACGTGTATGCATTTCATCAAATGATGGCCAAGCGCTCGAAGAGATTGCCGTAAACAAAGCAACTCTTGCACAAACCATTCAAGCGAGTACCAAAGTATTTAGCCAGCAATTACAACAAGCCGGGTTTAGCGCAGATAATCATGGTTTGACAGACTATTTTGAGAACTGTGATCAAACCCATGCGAGTAATTTTAAAGATACATGGCAAAATTTACAGTTACGGTTAAAAGAATGTCAGGATGAAAACCGTATTAACGGAAAATTACTTGGCAGTTCACAACGTCGTATTAAGCAAGCGCTGTCTATTCTGCAAGGTCAGCCTGTTGATGAGGACTTATACGGACGAGGTGGCGAAGCTGTGAATCATTCTACGGGTAACTCGCTTACCCGCGCTTAGAATAAAACCCTCGCGTAATAATTATTCCTCTGCGTTATTGTGTAAACTATAACGACTCAACATTGAATAAATAGTGACATGCCAGAAGTTAACGAAGACGACAATATAATAAAACCCAGCCTTATTGCTGCCCATCTTGGACGGTTACAGCACGAACGCACTCTTGTGAAGATCAGTATCGTTGGAACAAAAAACTCTTTCAATAGTATGCTCGTCAATGTGAATGCGGATGCGCAAACAATATTACTTGATGTGCTTCATCCTGAAGCCGCTCATAAAAAATTACTCGAAAAAAAGAAATTCATTCTCAATGTTGAACAAAATGGTATAAAAATAAGTTTTAAAGGCGCCGTAAAAAAAATCATTATAGATGATGATAAGCCCGCCTATCTTATCGATTTCCCGAAAAAAATATTATACCAACAACGACGACAAGCATTCCGAGCACCTATCGGCAGAGATACCTTATTAGAAATTACTCTTACTGATAAAAAGACAAAAAAAACCAGCAAAGGCATTATCAATAATGTCTCGAGAGAAGGGCTTTGTCTACAGTTTGATCATACCGAGAAGTTTAACTTTAATAAATTTATGCATTTATCAAGTCAGTTTTTGACTACTGAAAATGTAGAAATAATTTGTGATGTGGAAATACGTAATATCACAGATGATTCTGTGCATCGACATACAAAGGTTGGTGTGCAATTTAAGACGCTCGACAAACAACAAAGACAACACATTCAAAACTTCGCATTACAAATGGAGCGAAAAATGATCAAAAGGCAGCGTGCCTAAACTACCATTAATTAAGCTGTTTTCTTATAAAGATAAGCATAATAAAGAACAGGAATAACAATTAACGTCAGTAACGTTGAAATCAAGATACCCGAGATCAATGTTACAGCAAGCCCACCAAAGATCGGATCACCAAGAATAAATAGCGCACCCAGCATTGCGGCAAGCCCCGTTAACACAATGGGTTTAGATCGAACCACACCCGCGTTAATAACAGCTTCTTCCAGCGGTACACCAGAGCGTACGGTTTCATTAATAAAGTCGACCAATAAAATAGAGTTGCGCACAATAATCCCCGCCAAGGCAATCATGCCGATCATTGAAGTCGCGGTGAACTGAACACCTGATATAGCATGCCCTGGCATAACCCCAATAATCGTTAAAGGAATTGGCGCCATAATAATCAGCGGAACCACATAGGAGCGAAACTGCGCGACAACTAATAAATAAATAAGAATCATACCAACCGCATAAGCAATGCCCATATCACGGAAGGTTTCATAAGTAATTTGCCATTCACCATCCCATTTCACGCTATAACTATAAGGATGCTCCGGCTGTTGCACCAAATATTGTTCTATACCTTGCTCTGTCAATCTGTCGTAAATATCAAACATGGCATACAAAGGGCTGTCTAGCTCTCCTGCCACATCACCCGTAACATAAACAACGGGCAACATATCTTTATGATAAATCGCATGCTCAAGAGGCACCTTTTTAAAATTAACAACCTCAGCGAGACTGATTAATACACCTTTGTTATTACGTAGTTTTATATTGGCAACTGACTTTATATCTGATTTATTTTCCTTACTAAATTCAAGGCGAATCGGCACAGGATATTTTGCATAAGGATCGTGCAAGTAGCTCACATCTTCGCCGTCTAATGCTGTATTGATCGCAGCAATGATCTGCTGTTGATTTAAACCCAATACAGCTGCGCGTTGTCGATCAATATCAACCGACCAACGCAGTATTTCTGCCTCAATCGAATCATCAATATCGGTAACATCATCTGTTGCTGAAAAACTCTTGCGGATTTTCTTAGCTAGTTTCATCTGGCCGTCATAATCAATGCCATATACTTCTGCAACTAATGGAGAGAAAACCGGTGGACCTGGTGGCACTTCAACCACTTTTACATTCGCGTTAAACCGCTTTGCTATTTCATTTAACGGTGCGCGTAAAGAAAAAGCAATGTCATGACTCTTTCTTTCACGATCTACTTTAGATACTAAGTTAACTTGAATGTCAGCAACATTTTCACCACTGCGTAAGTAATATTGTCGCACTAGGCCATTAAAATTAATGGGCGATGCCGTACCCACATAGGCTTGGAAATCACTGACTTCAGGAACCTGACGAATTTCTCTTGTTAACTCCTCCACCACTCTTGCTGTTTGTTGCAAGCTCGTCCCTTCTGGCATATCTATAACAATCTGAAATTCAGATTTATTATCAAAAGGTAACATTTTCAATATAACTAACTTAAAGCCAACAAGTGATACCGACATAATTATGAGAAATATAATCGATGCCCACAGCTTATTACGATTACCTTTACCCGCAGACTTATTAAGAAAGGGTTCTAAATAACGTTCAAATAAAATTCTGAGTTTAGTTTTACCCGATGTTTCTTCATGCGAATGCAACCCACCGTCTTTTAAAATGACATGCGTTAACCAAGGCGTCACCACAAATGCAACAATCAAGGAGATCAACATACCAATACTGGCGTTGATGGGTATTGGACTCATGTAGGGCCCCATTAAACCGGTAACAAAGGCCATGGGTAATAGTGCAGCAATCACTGCGAAAGTTGCGAGTATTGTTGGGCCACCTACTTCATCGACTGCAACAGGGATTGCGTCAACCAAGGACTGCTTGCCAATCACAATATGCCGATGAATGTTTTCAACCACGACAATCGCATCATCAACAAGAATGCCAATAGAAAATATTAACGCAAATAATGAAACGCGGTTTAAGGTAAACCCCCAAGCCCAAGACGCGAACAAGGTCAGGGCTAATGTGATAACAATCGCCGTACCGACAATAATCGCTTCGCGCCAACCAAGCGTAAATAACACGAGTAAAACAACAAAACTTGTCGCAAAAATTAATTTTCCGATAAGCGTTTGCGCCTTATCGTTTGCTGTTGCACCATAATTGCGAGTTAAGGTTCCATTCACGCCTTCCGGAATCACCGTACCTTTTAATTTCTCGAAACGTTGAATAACTTGATTAGATATCTCAACCGCATTTGTTCCTAGTTGTTTAGCGATCGCTATCGTCACTGCAGGAAAATCACCTCGTGCAGTAATACCTTTCGTGGCGGCTGCCGCTCCCGTACCAAACCAAACGTATTGTTTGGGTTCATCTGCACCAAATTTAACCGATGCCACATCTTCGAGATAAACAGGAGAGCCATTGTGTACCGCAACAATAAGTTGCGCGACTTCATCGGCCCGCGTTAACCAATCTCCTGCTCGAACTGCAATACTGGTATTATTTGTCGTAACCGTGCCGACATTATCTGCGCTATTCGCTGCTAATAAAGTATTACGTAAATCCTGTAAATCGATGCCATAGGCACTTAATTGCTGCGGATCAATCTGTACATGTACGACACGTTCAGGACCACCAACAGTATAAATATCTCGGGTTCCTGCAACGCGTTTTAATTCCGTTTCAATACCATGCGCAACACGAAGTAATTCTGCTGCAGAAATATTTTCATCCTCACTCCATAATGTACCCGTTACAATAGGTACATCATCAATCCCTTGTGGTTTTATTAACGGTTGGCCAACACCTAAGTTAACCGGTAGCCAATCACGATTTGAATACACTGCATTATATAAACGCACAATCGCCTGCGTACGATCTTCTCCTACCGTAAATTGAACAGATAAAACTGACATACCTGCACGAGAAACAGAATAAATATGTTTTACGCCTTCTATCTCTGATAGAACTTGTTCTGCCGATGTTGTAACTAAATGTTCAACCTCAGTCGCGGTGGCTCCAGGAAACGGAATAAAGACATTAGCAAAAGTAACGCTGATTTGAGGTTCTTCTTCACGGGGGGTAACAAGAATTGCAAACATCCCTAGCAACAAACCCACCAATGCCAGCAAGGGTGTTATTTCGGATAATAAAAAACTGCGTGCAATACGCCCCGAGATTCCAAGCTGTTCACTCATTGCGTGATTTGTTCCTTCAAAAGGATACCCGCTTTAATCGGATCAAGCGCAATACGTTCGTCAGACTCAAGACCGGCATGAATTTCAACTCGCCCATCATGAGTACGGCCACTTCTCACTAAACGAAAAATAATTTTCTCCTTTGTGAAAACATACACCCCCGTTACCTCGCCTCGATAAACTAAAGCAGATAATGGAATCATTAAACGTTTCTGTGTATCAACATCAAGAACCAACTTAACCAACATTCCTGGATATAATCCATACTGACCTTTTTCTAAATCAGCTCGAATCTTAAAACTGTGACTTTGACTATCCGCGATAGGAAATATTGTTAACTTCTTTGTCGCAACACGTTGTTGCTCGCCCGGTAAAATTATTTGCGCTGGACAACAACCGTTCCGTAATACTGAAATAAAACGTTGTGGCACATTCGCAACCACACGTAAACGATTTAAAGATAAACCCGTCATCAATGGTTTACCAATGGATGGCGTTTCACCCAATTCAACATGGCGCTGCGTAACAATCCCGCTATACGGTGCACGCACAATGGTTTGTTCAAATTGTTCCTTGGCTTCTTTTAATCGTGCTTCTGCTTGAGTCTGACGAGCGAGTGATCCTTTATATACCGCGTTAGCTTTATCAAGTACCGCTTTCGCAACTAATTTCTTCACATAGATATCACGAATTCGTTTTAACTCCGTTTCGGCATCTTTGCTTGCAACTAATGCCTCACGCAAACCGGCATGAGCTTGCTCAAGGCGTGCGCGCTGCTTGATGTCTTTAAAACGAATAAGTATTGAACCTTGTTCAACATAATCATCAACATCAAAATTAATTTCCGTGATGCGCTCTGAAACCTGTGCTGCAATGGTTGCCTTGTGCACAGCTTCAACCGTCGCATCAAAATATCGCTGAACCACAACTTCTTCATAGTTCACCGTTGCTAATTCTAATTTGATCGCAGCAGGTTCGCTGGCGAATAAATTGAAAGGAAGAAATACGCTTAACATAAGGATCAGAAGATTTTCTAACCGCATCATATCGAGTTCCAATAATGGCTTATATACTGATCATTATACTCATTAGGCATAATAGATCACCATTTATACTTGGATAACCAGACATACGAAAAAGGCCATGCAATTGCATGGCCTTTTCTCAAACTATTTGAAACTTAACTAACTTAGTAAGTCCAAGAGTATTGGAAATCAAACGCGTGTTGGTACATGCTCAAGCTAGTTCTACCAACCGTGCCGTTATTAAATGCTGCAGGGTATGCACCTGATTGATTTGCTTCAAAGGCATGCATAAAGGTAAATGTTACTTGTTGATTATCTTTACCGTTTGGACGATAAGTGAAACCAGCAGACACATGATCACGAATTGTCGCTGGTGCTAGCACATTAAATGCAAGTTCATCATCATCAAATGCTTCTGAGTTATGTGCGTAACCAAAACGGTAAGTGAAGTTTGCATTGTGTTCGTAAACAGCACCAATCTTCAACACTGTCACATCCTTCCAACCAAAACCAAGACCATTATCTGTGCCCAAGAAACCTTGGCCACCCGCAAATGGATTCATTGCGTTATCCGTAGTAGGTCCCGCATTCGAAATAGCCTTTACATCGCTGTATAAGATGCGCTGAATATCTGCTGACATTGTTACCTTCGGTGATACTTTACCCGCAATACCGATAGACCAGTTAGCTGGAATATCAAAATCACCCTGTTCAGCAAATAATTTGTCATACTTATCAAATTCAGCCATGTAGATCTTAGTAGAGTACGCAGCACCAACAGATACGTTTTCACTCAACTTACCCTGCCAACCAACACGTAAACCTGTACCCCATGCACTATCGTAACCTTGGTTAGTTAGCCCTTTATTAGCTGCTGCTGTATTAATATCTGGATCTGTTGGCGTACCATCACAAAGTCCATCGCCTTTTAAACCACAAAAGCCTTGCAGACCAGACGCTTTAAACTGTTGATAACCAACTAACAACGATGCACCAATGGTATGGTTCTTATTAAGCTCATAAGTAATGGTAGGCGCAAAAATCAACTGTGCCAAATCAACTCCAAGACGGTCGGGATAACCATAGGGGTTACGTCCATTACCAGCAGGATTACTATCATCATCATAATTTGAATTCATGCCACCGTTAGCATAAATACTCATTCCCCAAGTCATCTTGTCGTTCAGTTTTCTAACAAAGCCACCACTTGGAATAATAAAGCCATTTGAATCGCTCTCATGTTCACCATTCCCTGTTGAGGGTGTTCCCGCTGCACGGTTTGGTGAGAAAACCAAAATACCAATATCGTTAGTACCTACAGCCTTAGCCATACCCGCTGGGTTAACCGCTGCTGCATAAGTATCTTGTGAAAGTGCTGTTGCCGCACCCGCGATACCGCGTGATTTAGCGCCATAAGCAAGTGAGAAATAACCAGTCGTTGCTGAAGCTGTTGCTGGGGCTAAAATGGCCGCCGCTGTTGCAACCGCAATTAAATGTTTCGAAAATTTCATAGAGTGTCTCCTCCCAAAGCAGACAAAACTTGTGTTTTAGTAAGCATCCTTTAGTTTTTACCAAGGTATGCAAAATACAATTATTAATGTTGCGAAAAAAAGACATCTTGTCTTGCAACAACCACAGTCTCTCTGTGATAGAAGGTCTTGTCAACACATTATTTTATTATTTAATAAAACAGTTATTCACTATTTTTTTAGGGTTTTATTGATGAAAATCAGTACGTACTGATTTTGATATTAGTAGTTAATTATTTACTAATGGCGCTTCTCGCTTATTTGATGGTTTGTCTCTTTTGTACCACAAAATAAGCTTGCCACTTTACTTTCATTTAAAGCAGTCTCATTATGCACAGTCATAAAAACAAATTATTAAAAATAAAATAACAAATTTTCATGGGGAATCAGGATGAGCCGAATCAATACACCATATAAGGTTAGTTTACTTGCAGCGAGTATTAGTCTTGCCGCTTTTTCAGGTACAGCAAATGCTGCCGCTTTTGGCATTGTAGAACAAAGCGTAACAGGCTTAGGTGCTGCCTTTTCAACTGGCTCAACAGCCGCTAGTGATGGTTCAACTATCTTTTATAATCCGGCCGGAATGAGCTTCCTAAACAATCGTAACGCAGCAGACTTTGGTGCTCACGTAATTGACCCTAATGCCAAATTTAAAAATGCCGGTTCAAGTTACGTACTAGGTGGCAACCTTACTGGTGGCAATGGCGGTGATGCAGGTCCTGTCGCATTAGTACCTAACTTTTACTACACCCGCGCCATTAATGACAAATGGACCGCCGGTGTTGGCATTAATGCACCTTTTGGTTTAGTTACCGAGTACGACGATGGTTGGGTTGGCCGTTACCATGCTCTTACCTCCGATTTAAAAACGATTAATATCAACCCAAGCCTTTCTTACAAAGCCAACAACAGCCTCAGTTTTGGCTTTGGTGTAAATATCCAGTACATCAAAGCGGCACTATCGAACGCTGTCGATTTCGGTGGCATCTGTCGTGCAACACAGGCTGCCGCTACTTGTAATGCTCTTAACCTTGAGGCTCAAGCTGATGATGGCGAAGCAGAAGTAACAGGGGATGACTGGAGCTTTGGTTACAACCTCGGCCTCTTATGGCAAGCCACTCCTGAAACACGTATTGGTGTCGCCTATCGCTCACGCATTAAACATAAGCTAGAAGGTGATGTTGATTTCGATAACCCAACTACAGGTAATGCTGCTCCAATCGCAGCCGGTGCAGGCCTAGTAGATGGAGATGTCACTGCCAAAATCACCTTGCCTGATAGCCTATCTGTTGGTTTCCAGCATGCCGTTAATAACAAGCTAACTATTAACGGTGATGTCACTTGGACCAACTGGAGTGTATTAAAAGAGCTAAGAGTAGATTTTGACAATACTCTTGCTGCTGACAGTGTCACTACCCTTGAGTACGATGACAGTAATCGCTATTCACTTGGCATAACATACGCTCAAGATAGTAAGTGGACATGGCGTGCAGGCGTTGCCTTTGATGAGTCAACCGCTCCCAATGCTGAATTAGTTTCAATACGTACACCCGATGCCGATCGCACTTGGTTAACTGCTGGTTTTACTTACAAACCGTCCAAAAAAATGAGTGTTGATTTTGGCATTGCGCATTTGTTTATTGATGATGCCGAAGTGCGTAAAACAGCAACGGGCGAAGACCAATTGAAAGGCGGCTTAGTCGGTGAGTATGAAATCGACGCGAACATTATCAGCGCACAAATGCGTTGGAGTTTTTAATTTAAATGTCAGGAGTAAGGCGTGAAGTGTGAAGTGAAAAAGCGAAACCACCTCACATTTAACTCCTCACCCCTCACACAAAAAAAGCCCGGCATAAGCCGGGCTTTTTTATTTCATTCATTAACGCTTAAATATAAAGCGTAATGTCTGATTCACCAGCGAACTCGAAGAAAGTAGCAGCGCCACCGTATTCGAGACCATCAATGAAGTTGTCATGCGTGAAGTCAAATAGATCAACCGTCATCTGACAACCAACCATTTTCACATCTGCTTCTAAACAAAGTTCACGTAGCTCTTCAACACTCGCCACGCCCTTTGATTTCATCTTAGACTTCATCATGATTGTCATGATGCGTTGCATACCAGGAATAGCAGTACCCAATACAGGGAACCATTTATCCATCGCCATTGGCATAGGCATGCCGGGGTTACCCAGTGGGCTTACTTGCAAATCCATTTCCTTACGGACTAATTGCAGTCCATAAAAGGTAAAGAATATTTGCACTTGATAACCCAATGCTGCAGCCGTTGATGCAAGAATAAATGGAGGATAGGCCCAATCCAATGTGCCCTTAGTCGCAATAATTGCGAGTTTCTTTTCTGACATTTCCAATCTCCTTCGAAAAATTACTGAAAGATCATTTTCAAATATTTAAGGATTAGGTCTTCCGTGTCGCTACTAGCTCGAAACTAATATGGCAACAACCTACGAACTTTACGAATAATTAGCCCTTCTTGATACGGAAAACGAACTTGCCGCCTTCTTCACCAGAATCCATTAATTCGTTACCGGTTTGCTTTGAGAAAGCTTCAAAGTCTTTTACTGAACCAGGATCAGTCGCAACAATGCGAAGTACTTGGCCTGTATCCATTCCCGCAAGTGTTTTCTTAGCGCGTAGGATAGGTAGCGGACAGTTAAGGCCTGATGCATCTAGTTCTTGGTCAAAATCAGCCATGGTTATCTCCTTCAGATAATAGGGTTAAGGCTTAGCTCTGCAGGCTTGGAAATTAAGATATTTCGGTCACATGCAAAGATATTAGAATTCAAGAGTACTCTTATATGACAACTTGGCATGAATGGCAAGCAACAAACTAAACCTCAATGAGACTAAGGATGACATTGAACTGCTGAGCTATTATCGTGGTCATACCAAGAAGAAATGGGATATTATCGTTAATTCATGTGCTTACGTAACTATATATATGTACTCTGCGCCATATTTTGGCTAAACCTGCCTATTGCTGGCGCTAATAGCATCCAATTACCGGATATTGGTGATAGTGCTGGTGCGGTATTGTCGCCCGATCAAGAGCGCCGTATCGGGGTTGAATTTCTACGCCGCATCCGGCTCGATTTTCAGTTAATTGACGATCCTGAGATCAGCGAGTACATCCGTTCACTCGGTAACCGGTTAGCAGAAAACAGTGATAATCCATCTCAACACTTCACTTTTTTCGTTATAGATGACCCCAGAATTAATGCCTTTGCTGCACCCGGCGGTTATATAGGTATTAATAGTGGCCTCATTACGGCTTCTGAATCAGAAAGCGAGCTGGCCTCTGTCATGAGCCATGAAATTGCTCACGTCACTCAACGCCATTTAGCCCGAGCCGTTGAAGCACAAGGCAAATTAAATATTCCTGCTTTAGCCGGACTGATTGCTGCGATTATTATTGGCAGCCAAAATAGTGAAGCAGGCCAAGCCACCCTCGCAGCCTCACAAGCGGCAACCCTACAGGCGCAATTAAATTTCACGCGCAGCAATGAAAATGAAGCTGATTCTGTTGGTATACAAACACTGGCTGGCTCTGGGCTCGACCCGAATGCCATGGCAAGTTTTTTTGAGCACTTACAACAAGCTTCTCGTTATTATGGCCGCCCACCTGAATTTTTGAGTACCCACCCTGTTACCACGGCACGCGTTGCCAATGCACGTAACCGCGCACGCAGTTATCCATACCGCCAAGTACCAGAAAGCATTGATTTTCATTTAGCGCGAGAAAAATTACGACTACGAAATATTAATCCACAAAAAGCCGTGAAGCGTTACCAATCATTAATAAAGGCGGAACAATATTTAAACTACTCAGCCGCACAATATGCTTATAGCTTGGCATTAACCAATGCAGGTCAGTACCAACAAGCGCAAGAAGTACTCGCCCCTTTGTTGAAAAAAAATCCCGAGCGAATTAGCTATCTTATGGCTAAAGCGCAGATCCTGTTTAAATCCGGCGCAGTACCCGCCGCCCTAAATATTTATAAAAATGCACTAAAGAACTATCCGCATGACCATGTCGTGACACTTAGTTACGCCAAAACACTTTTACAACTAGGCAGAGCGAAACAAACACGTATATTGTTACACCAACAAATAGCGTACCGTCGAGCCGATGCTGATTTCTACAAACTCTTAGCCTTTACTGAAGGTGAAGCAGGTTATCCTCTCGAGGCACACCAATCTTTAGCCGAATTTCATTACTTAAACGGTCAAACTAATGCTGCTATCCAGCAACTCGACCAAGCACTACGCATTCAATCGGATGATTTTTATACACTTGAAAAGATTCAAGCACGACGAGATCAATTCAAACAATTCTTACAAAGTGAAAGTGCCTTTTAAGCCTTCTAAACAAGCTCGAAACGTACAACAGTATCTTAGCATTTACTTAAATAGGTTTTACCTAATTAGCTCTTGCCATACTCCTCTACTTCGGTATGCTAGGGATTACGTTGACCGCAGAGTCATGACTACCAAATACCAGTAAATAGGTATTAAAAAGTAAACCGCCACATAACAATTAACGTAAGTTACGGCGCTAAAATAATTTAGCAGTGGTTTCAGGAAGTTTTAAAGACTTTGCAAACATAATATCAAAAGAAAAGTATGTAACTTGAGGAGGAGAGCTATGCGGAAAACCGCAAAGACCATAGTGACCGCTAGTGCTATTGCAGTACTAATGGGAAGCTTCGTACTTGCACCATCGGTGGCAAGTGCAGACGCAGCAGCAGGTAAGAAAGTTGCTGAAAGCCGTAAAAAGGGAAATTGCTTTGCATGTCATGCATATCAAGGCGCCAAACTTCCGGGTAACATTGGACCACCATTGGTCGCAATGAAAGCTCGTTTCCCGGACAGAGCTAAGTTAGTAAAACAACTTAACGATCCACAATCTAACAATCCGGATACCATGATGCCTCCATATGGCAAGCATGAAATCATTTCTCAGAAAGATATCCAGAACGTTGTTGACTGGCTCTACACGCTTTAGTCAATCATAAAAATATATAAGGTGAATATTATGCAACGCAGAACATTCCTCAAGGGCAGTATGGCCTCGGGTGCAGTGGCTGTTGCAGTAGGCGCAGGTCTTTTGACTCCGCAAACTGTATTAGCCGCTTGGCCAAAGGGTGCATTCGATGCTAAAGGTATAGACGGAACCATGTCAGCCCTTTT
>JAGLUW010000007.1 GCA_023134145.1 Sulfuriflexus sp.
AAAAGGGCTGACATGGTTCCGTCTACACCTTTAGCATCGAATGCACCCTTTGGCCAAGCGGCTAATACAGTTTGCGGAGTCAAAAGACCTGCGCCTACTGCAACAGCCACTGCACCCGAGGCCATACTGCCCTTGAGGAATGTTCTGCGTGTTTGAATCATTATTAATAACTCCTAAATAGTTTTCTTTACACACTATTATCTATTACAAGAGTCGTACCAACTTTAGATGTACCACAAAACAACAACTTAAGATTCATTAGGCCCTAAACGCAAAAACGCGGATTGCATATCGCAATCCGCGCATTGCAAAGTCGAACAAGTCGACTTATTAGCAGTTACTAAACTTAGCTAACAGACACTTCTGTTGAAGCACTTTCGCCAAGATTATCTAACCAAGCAATCGTAATCTTATCGCCCTTTGCCGCACCATCAATTTCAACGGATAAGTAAGGGTTCTTAGAAACAGCAATACCCATATTCACTTTAATGACTTCAGCGTCTTCGTGCTTAACAGTCACTTCTTGAATGTAATGAGCAGGAATAACTTCACCTGTTTCTTTACTCTTACGCAAACCAGTTTCCATAGGGTGGAACAAAATTGCCTTAACTACGGCGTAACCCTTTTTACCACTTGCGCGTACTTTTAATTTTTTCTTAGCCATGTCTATATCTCCTTAACCGCCACAACCGCCAAGGGTAACCTTGATTGTCTTTGTTGCACCGAAAAGCTTGCCATTTGCACGCACTACAGCAACAACCTTAGAGGTCTTACCAAGTTTGATACGTGTTGCAAGAACTGGGCGTGCTTTCGCACTCATATCAGCTGAAATAGCTAATGGACGGGCATTTTCTAAAGCAAAGATGCTAATAGACTCTACGCCGGTAATTTTAGTTTTCACGGTAACAGGTACAACTGAACCATTTTCCGCGATATCAGGTGTACGAAGTTTGATTTGATTGGTTTCTTCAAATGACTCTGTACCCAATAAGCCCATCATTGCGTCTTTAACACTCGTAGAGTCAAACGCGGCCTTTGGCCATGCAGCCAAAACATGTGATGGCGTTAACAGGCCTGACGCTACTGAAACAGCAACTAGGCTACCTGCCATTGATTTACGCAAAAAACTGCGTCGTTGGTTATTCATAAGGTATTCCTCCTACTTATCTGTGAGCTACTTTACCAGAAAGCCAATAAGGGCTCTGGCGGGCAAAAGCGGTGCGAGTTGCACCCTTTACCGTGCAGACTGCACTTAGCCATCAGAATCTGTAAGCTTTTGATATTGTTGCAATCTTCGCCATAAGGTTGATTTGTTAATCCCTAATGCTGTTGCGGTTTTTTCTCGGTTATTTGAGTATTTCTCTAGTAATTTCAATATATAACGACGATCTAGCTCTTCCAATGTAGGCAGATCTGCATCTATGGCATTTCCCTTCGGATTTATCGTGGGTAAACCTTCCAAACTGAGCAATTCGCTGTCTGCCAAGGCCACATGCCGTTCAACCAGATTACGCAGTTCTCGCACATTACCCGGCCATTCATACTCGCAAAGCTGTTGTACTGAACTGGCATCAAAGCCTTTCACATTACGATTAAAACGATCCGCAAAATGATTTACAAAATGCTGAATCAATTCGGGGATATCATCCTTACGCTCAGTTAGTGATGGCATGCGCATTTTTACGACATTAAGCCGATGATAAAGATCATGACGAAATTTATCTTGCGCAACCATTTCCTCAAGATTGCGATTCGTTGCAACAACAAAACGCACATCAATCGCGACTGGCTTAATACCGCCAACTCGTTGCACAACTTGTTCCTGTACTACGCGCATTAACTTAGTTTGCATGGCATCAGAGATGTTACAAATCTCATCAAGAAAAACAGTGCCGCCACTGGCCATTTCTAACAGACCCATTTTACTTTGCATGGCTCCGGTGAATGCACCTTTTTCATGGCCAAATAATTCTGACTCAAGCAAGCTATCTGTTAACGAACCACAGTCAATAACAATAAAGGGACGATCGGCAACACTGCTTTGATAGTGAATTGCACGTGCGGCTAATTCTTTACCACAACCAGACTCACCTTCTAAAATAACGTTACAGCGAATGTCGGCTATTTTCTCAATCATCGAATAAACTTTCTGCATCGACTCACTTTTGCCCAACATGCCATAGCGATGTTGCTCATCACTAAGCTGTCGTTTTAATAATAGATTTTCTGTCTCAAGATTATGGTGCTGAAGTGTTTTTTCTATAAGGATTAATAGCTCATCCATGTCGTAAGGTTTTTTAATAAAATCAGCCGCACCTAAACGCAGGGCTTCAATCGCATTATCAACCGTAGAAAATGCCGTCATCATAATCACAGGGATATCCGCATCTTTGTTTTTAACTTCAGCAAGTACTTCCATGCCAGTCATGCCTGGCATACGTAAATCAGTGACCACCAAATCAATATGATTGGCATTAATGAATTCCATTGCATGATCTGGATTCTTAAATATTTCGTAACGATATTTTTTCTCGTCAATGAAGCGCAGCATTAAGTCGCCTGCTTTCGCATCATCATCAATAAAAACTATTTGTGGACGTTTATCTTTACTCGCCATACCTTTATGCCTGCTCATTTTTAATTGGAAGCGTCATTGTTACTAACACACCCACGTCACTGTTATTTTCTATTTTCAACATACCACCGTGTTGTTCCATGATCCCCATGCTAATAGACAAACCTAGGCCATAACCTTCGCCAACTTGTTTGCTGCTGTAAAACGGATCAAACACATTATCTAATTCATCTTCGTCAATGCCGATACCTTTATCTGACACCGACACCGATATATTGTTCGCATCTGTATAAACCTGTATCTCGATACTGCTATCACGCGCACTGGCCTGAATAGCATTGAGTAATAAATTAATTAACACCTGCTGCAGTTGACTACGATCACCGTATAAAAACAGCTCTAAATCATCTGGCATATGCAATACGACTGCATGCTCATTGGCTTGTTGTTGCACCAATGCAAGCGTATCTGCAATCCATTCAGAAAGTTTAAAGTGCGAAAAACTCGGCGGAACCTGTCGAGCGAAATTTAATATCCCCTGTACAATACCCGATGCACGCAAGGTTTCTTCGCGTAGTGAAATAATATCTTGCTTACTATTTTCATCCGCACAGTCTGAATTTCGTTCAAGTAATTTACTCAAAGTAAGAATATTATTTAACGGATTATTTAATTCATGACCAATACCCGCAGCCATTTGTCCTATACTGGCTAACTTAGCTTGCTGCAACATAATATGCTGCGCGTGATCACGTTCCACGGCGGCTTTATCTAAGGTATCCGCCATATAGTTAAATGAATCTGTCAGCTGTTCAATTTCAACCACACCACTTGTTGAACTCGCTCTTATAGAGTTGCGGCCTTTGGCATAATCTTTAATTGTTTTCGCTAATTGCGTTACTGGCCTTGCAACGTGACTTGCGATCATACCCGCTAACCAAAGACTAACAATTAAACCAATACCCGCTAATAATAAACTGGCAATACGAATTTGTCGAAATGGTGCGGCGATTGCATTTTGATCAATACGCAACATAACAACCCAATGTGCTAACAAATCTGGGTATGGCATATATTCAAGAAAATAAATCGACTCCGATTTATCGTCACTAATAACATAGCCCTCAATTTCTCCCTTTATGGCTTCGTAAAGAGATTTATCTAAGGCATCTTTTAAGCGACGTTCTTGTGATTTAATATCCGTAAAATTGAGTGACTGACTATCATCATAAAGAATCACTTCATGACGATCTTTTTCCTCTGGGTTTATTTCAGCGATAAGAATTTTTGCGTTACGCGGCCGTTGTGAAAAGTCTAAAATACGATTTATTTGCTCACCCAACATATTCGCAACTAGATAACCAACAAAGTGTCCTTCTCGTGACATGGGTAAAATATAATCGAGCATCGGCAAACTAGTATCATCGTCTTGTTCTAATCTTGTTTGCGTTAATAGCGTTACACTTATTTCATCATTGGGTAATTCATAAAGTCGATCAATATATTGTTCGTCGTCTATTTCTTCTTCAGCAAAAGGAAAACTCTCAATACCATCAAATGACGCCGGCGAACTTTGCCCGAAGCGAACTTTAACGAGCGTATTGGCTTGCGCATCAAGCACACGCAATGTGTTCATCGATGGAACGATCTTCTGAAAGGCTTCAAGGAAGGTATTAATATTTTCGGTGCGCTGAAAAAATTCAGGATGCAGATCACCATCCGCGGCGGCTTGCATCACCGGAATATATTGCTCAATCGCGGGCGCCGTTGCCAAGGCACTGAAGGTCTCACGCTCATAGACAATACGCCGATCGATCTCAGCCACAAGGCTAGCCAAACTCGCAGCCAACTCTGCCTGCACCTCTTCCTGATAACGGCGCTCAGCGTAATAGGTCGCCGCCAACACCAAAATGGTCAGTGGCAACAAGATAGACAGTGCTACCCGCAAAAATATGTCATTTCTTAACTTCAAACGTGATCCTTGCTACCAATGGTTTCGATAATTACCAAAATTACCAAAATTACTAAGTTTCTATAATTATATAGCGAAATTCATACCGCGCGCGTGCATAGCGGCGGGTTTCGTTTATACTGCATGAAAATGACTATCTAGCTAGGGATTCTGGTGATGGCTACCAATACAAACTCAAACATTTTCAGTCGAATCGGCCTAATACTGCTACTGGCTCTGCCTTTGCTGCTAACAGGCTGTGGTCAAAAGGGTGATTTATATCATCCAGATCAAGCATCTCGCAGCACTATCCACGCAGGCTAAACGGAGAGTAATCATGTCAGACACTGCATTTAACTATGCAGACGGCTCGCTGTTTGCTGAGGATGTCTCATTAACCAACGTCGCTGAGCAATTTGACACGCCGTGCTACGTTTACTCGCGCGCGGCAATCGAGCAAAGCTGGCAAGCCTATGCCTCGGCATTAGCCGAGCAACCACACTTAATTTGCTATGCGGTTAAGGCCAATTCCAATATCGCGGTGCTTAATATCTTGGCTCGATTGGGTTCGGGCTTTGATATTGTTTCGCTTGGCGAACTCGAGCGTGTACTCGCTGCCGGTGGTTCTGCCGATAAAATTGTTTTCTCTGGTGTAGGTAAGAAAACCGTTGAGATCGAGCGCGCACTTGAAGCCGGTATTCACTGCTTCAATGTCGAATCTGAAGCCGAATTACAGAGAATTAACACGATTGCAGGCGCTATGGGTGTATCTGCACCGGTATCACTGCGCGTAAATCCAGACATTGATGCGGGTACCCATCCTTATATATCAACGGGCCTGAAAGAAAATAAATTCGGTATACCGATTGAACAAGCCTTGGATGTTTACAAAATGGCTGCCGAAGCCGAGCACCTTGAGGTGCGTGGTATTGATTGCCATATCGGCTCACAGCTTATTGATCTCTCACCTTATGGTGAAGCACTGCAGCGCACGCTGAACTTAGTCGACCAACTGGCTGATATTGGTATCCAACTCCATCACCTCGATATCGGTGGTGGTATTGGTATTCGCTATGCCAACGAAACACCACCATCAATGCAGGAATACGCCGCTATTATTAAAGAGGCGCTTGCCGGTCGAAACTTGTCACTGATTCTTGAACCAGGTCGCTCCATTGTTGGCAACGCGGGCGTTTTACTTACCCGTGTTGAACACCTCAAGCACGGTGACGAACATAATTTTGCGATTGTCGATGCCGCGATGAACGACCTGATGCGCCCTGCTTTATATGGTGCGTGGCAGGCAATTGATCCCGTTACACCACGTCCTGCGCCCATGGCACAGATGTACGATGTGGTCGGGCCTATTTGTGAAACCGGCGATTTCCTCGGTAAACAACGGCTATTATCGTTACAAGAAGGCGATTTACTCGCTGTGCGTTCCGCAGGTGCCTATGGCTTCACCATGAGCTCAAATTACAATTCTCGACCTCGCGTCGCAGAAGTGATGGTTGATGGTGCGCAAACACATCTTATTCGTGAACGTGAAACACTCGCTAGCCTGACAACTGGCGAGCAGTGCCTGCCTGAATAACGGCAACGAACTCAAAACCTGCTAACCTGTAGCCATGAATTTATCCTTCAGCAAAATGCATGGTCTTGGCAACGACTTCGTTGTCATCAATGCCATTAGCCAAACTGTATCGCTCAATAGCGAAATCGTGCAACGTCTTGCCGATCGTCACCGTGGTATTGGTTGTGATCAAGTTCTGATTGTTGAAGCTGCCCGTAGTCCAGATACCGATTTCTTTTATCGTATCTTTAATTCTGATGGCAGCGAAGTTGCGCAATGCGGCAATGGCGCACGCTGTTTCGCTCGCTATGTCCGCGACAAAGGTCTTACCGACCAAAATACAATCCGCGTTGAAACCATTTCTGGCTTCATGACTTTGCAGATTGAAAGCGATGATCAAATCACCGTAAACATGGGTATACCTCGCTTAGAGCCACACGATATACCGCTACGCCGTGATAACCGTGCCGATTCTTACCAAATTAATATTGATGGCCAGACGATTGAATTTGGCGCTGTTTCATTGGGTAATCCGCATGCCGTTATCCGCGTCGAAGATATTTGCTCAGCCCCTGTTTCAACATTGGGTCCCTTACTCGAATCGCATGATGATTTTCCTGAACGTGCCAATATTGGTTTTGTTCAAGTATCCGATCCAAGCCATCTCATTTTACGTGTTTACGAACGTGGTAGCGGTGAAACTGAGGCATGCGGTAGCGGTGCTTGTGCAGCAATGATTATCGCTCGCCAACAAGGGTGGGTTGATGATAGTGTTACGGTTAAGTTACGTGGAGGGATGCTGCGTATAAGTTGGAAAGGTGAAGGCGAACCAGTCTGGATGACGGGACCTGCCGCACATGTTTTCGATGGTGAAATTAAGTTATGACTCCACACCAGGAACACGATTTAAATATTGACGGTATCTCTGAAAAAGACGTTGTCGATTATTTACAAAAACATCCACGTTTCTTTGAAAACAATTTGGATATTCTTTCCGAGCTGCGTCTACCGCATCCAAGTGGTACGGCTATTTCTTTAATTGAACGTCAAGTTGATGTGTTGCGTGACAACAATCATAAGCTTGAACAAAAACTCAACAACCTAATTCAGATCGCGCGTGATAATGATCGTCTTAATAGTCGCATCCAAAAAATGGCTTTAGCCTTAATGGAAACGACGGCACTCGACGAAGTTTTTTACGCCATTCAAGTAATCTTACGCAGCGAATTCAATGCAGACTCAACAACACTACGTTGTTTCCGTAATCCAAAAGGAACAACTACACTTGATGATTCATGCTTCGTTAACAGAGATGCAGACTTCGATAAATTATTTGCTAAGTTCTTTGAAAAAAACAAACCTATTTGTGGCCCATTAGAATCTTCACAAATTAATTTCTTATTTAATGACAATGCCGATGCGATTATTTCTGCGGCATTAGTGCCAATTACTAGCCAACAAGAAATCATTGGCATGTTAGCCATAGGTAGTTACGACATTAATCGCTTCCATCCTGCAATGGGTACCATCTTCCTTACCTATATAGGTGAAATGATCGGCCGCACCCTTGAGCCGTATTTAAAATAACGGCGACCAACGTGAAATCGCAGGCAGAATGGACCGAAAGCTTCCTGCAACATCTACAGCACGAACGACGCCTGTCACCTCTTACTGTTAAAAATTATCGTCGCGACTTAGCGCAAGTTCAACAATATTGCAGCGATCGAAAATTATCTGATTGGAATCAACTTGATGTTCACCAAGTTCGCGCCTTAGTTGCGCACTTGCATCGCAAAGGCTTACATGGCCGAACTATTGCAAGATTACTTTCTGCGGTGCGTAGCCTGTTTCGTTTTTTACTCCGCGAAGGCCAAGTTACCCATAACCCTGCCGAGGGTGTTAGCTCACCCAAAGCAAAACGCCCACTACCAAAAGTGTTAGACGTTGATCAAATTTCACGCCTACTCGACATCAAAGGCTCTGAACCTTTACAGCTTCGCGATCGCGCGCTCATGGAATTAATGTATTCATCGGGTTTGCGTCTTGCCGAGTTAACTAATTTAAATATTAACGATCTCGATCGTCGCGATGCCTTGGTTACCGTCACCGGTAAAGGTAATAAGACTCGCGTATTACCGGTTGGTCGTCTTGCCCTGCAAGCACTCGATACATGGTTAAGCGCACGTACCAGTATTGCTGGTGTTAATGAGACTGCCTTGTTTACAAATCGTAATGGCAGCCGTCTTTCTGCTCGCTCTGTTCAAACTCGCCTGCGCCAATGGGGACTCAAACAAGGGCTCGATGCCAAGGTGCATCCACACCGTTTGCGCCACTCCTTTGCCAGCCACATGCTCGAGTCCAGCCAAGATCTACGTGCTGTACAAGAACTTCTCGGTCATGCCGATATTGGTACAACCCAGATTTATACCCACCTAGATTTCCAGCACTTGGCACAGGTTTACGACACCGCCCATCCCCGTGCTAAGCGCAAACGCCGCCCCTAAACAGCAGAAAACCCCTCTAAATCGGGGTTACTACCTGATTTAACAAGGAAAAGTGGCTATTTCCAGCCTGAAAAAGCTCTGATTGACGCCTCCAGCGCCCAAGATCGTGTACAATCGTCTGCCCTTTTCGTAGTGAGTTGAGGAAAACGAATTGAAACAATTTCGCGGTACTACCATCCTGTCGGTGCGCTGCAACGGCAGTGTTGTTATAGGTGGCGATGGCCAAGTATCCATGGGTGATACGGTCATGAAAGGCAATGCCCGCAAGGTTCGCCGTCTATATAATGATCAGATCATAGCTGGCTTTGCTGGCGGCACTGCCGATGCCTTTACCCTGTTTGAACGTTTTGAAGGCAAGCTGGAAAAATATTCTGGCAACCTAACCCGCGCCGCAGTCGAGCTGGCAAAGGATTGGCGCACAGACAAGATGCTACGTAACCTTGAAGCACTGCTTGAGGTAGCCGATCAGGAAACATCGCTGATCATTTCTGGTAACGGTGATGTTATTGAACCAGAAAACAATATTATGGCAATTGGTTCCGGTGGCCCGTTCGCTCAAGCGGCAGCCATTGCTCTGATCGAAAATACTGAATTAAGCGCCAAAGATATCGTCACTAGGGCGCTCAACATCGCCGCTGATATCTGCATCTATACCAACCATAATCTGACAATTGAAGAATTAGCCATCGATGCCAAATAAGTATCGGTTGCCCTGACTATGCCGACAAATACCTCAACAGCAATGACGCCTCGCGAAATTGTGCAAGAACTTGATAAACATATCATCGGCCAAGCCGATGCCAAACGCGCGGTAGCGATTGCCTTGCGTAACCGCTGGCGTCGTATGAATGTTGATGAAAGTCTTCGCGACGAAATCACGCCAAAAAATATTCTCATGATTGGTCCAACCGGTGTTGGTAAAACAGAGATTGCCCGGCGTCTAGCAAAACTCGCCAATGCACCTTTCATTAAAGTTGAAGCAACCAAGTTTACCGAAGTGGGTTATGTCGGCCGTGATGTTGAATCAATTATTCGCGACCTGGCCGATATTTCTATTAAGGATCTTCGCGAACAAGAAAAGGCTAAGGTACTGCATCGTGCTGAAGATGCTGCTGAAGAAAAAATTCTCGATGCCTTATTGCCATCAGCTCGTGGCATTGATGACGAAGAAAAAGAAAATGATACTCGCCAAAAATTCCGTAAGATGTTGCGCGAAGGAAAACTCGATGATAAAGAAATCGAGATTGAACTCAGCGCTGCAAATATTGGTGTAGAAATTATGGCACCTCCTGGCATGGAAGAAATGACCTCGCAACTGCAAGGCCTATTCCAAAACATGGGCAACGAAAAGAAGCGTAGTCGTAAACTATCGGTAAAAGAAGCCTTTAAGATTCTAAGCGAAGAAGAAGCGGCCAAGCTGGTTGATGAAGAAAGCCTCAAAATTAAAGCCATGGAAAACGTTGAACAAAACGGCATCGTGTTCCTTGATGAAATGGACAAAATTACTAAGCGCGGCGAATCCAGTGGACCCGATGTTTCACGCGAAGGTGTGCAACGCGATCTACTACCACTGGTTGAAGGCTGTACGGTTTCTACTAAGCTGGGCATGATCAAAACTGATCACATTCTATTTATTGCGTCTGGTGCATTTCATTTATCAAAACCTTCAGATTTAATTCCCGAACTACAGGGACGCTTACCGATTCGTGTTGAATTGGATTCTCTTGGCAGTAATGAATTCAAACGCATTCTCACTGAACCTGATGCCTCGTTAACAGAACAGTACACGGCTCTATTAGCAACCGAATCGTTAACGCTTACTTTTAATGACGATGGTATTTCACGTCTCGCTGAAGTTGCTTTTCAGGTTAATGAAAAAACAGAAAACATTGGCGCGCGCCGCCTACATACTGTTATGGAACGTTTACTCGAATCCATTTCATACGAAGCCTCTGAACGCAGCGGTGACAACCTAACTATTGACGCAGACTATGTTGATGAACATCTCGGCCCACTCGCCGATGATGAAGACATGAGTCGCTACATACTTTAAGGAAATTATTTATGTCTAATTCTCCAATTCCAACTGAAATCAAACTCAACAAGAAAGCACGCATGCTTGAGTTGACCTTCGATGGTGGTGAAAAATTTGAACTCAGTTGTGAGTACCTTCGCATCAACTCTCCTTCAGCTGAAGTACAAGGGCATGGACCCGGTGAAGGTGTCTTACAAGTTGGTAAGGAAAATGTCGGCATTGATGCGATAGAAGCAGTAGGCAGTTATGCCGTGTTGCTACGTTTTGACGATGGCCATGATACCGGCATCTACGCGTGGGATACCTTATATAATCTTGGTGCTAACCACGAGGCGATTTGGAAAGATTATTTAGAAAAACTGGCCGCCGCCGGTCATAAGCGCCGCGAGCCAACTAAACTATAATAAAGCTGTGCCAGTAGGCCAATAGAAATGAGCTCAGGAAAGTAAGCATGGAAACAAAGAAACAACAGGAATCGACAACCCATTTTGGCTTTGAACAAGTCGATACAGCCTCTAAACAAGAGCGTGTTGCGGGTGTATTCCATTCTGTTGCCAAACAATATGATGTCATGAATGACCTCATGTCCTTCGGCGTACACCGTCTCTGGAAGCGTTTTACTATTGAAGTCAGTGCCTTACGTCCCGGCCAACATGCTCTGGATATTGCTGGAGGTACCGGCGATCTCACTGCATTGATGGCAGATCGAGTAGGTCCTACCGGTAAAGTGGTTATCAGTGACATCAATGGCAGCATGCTCGGTGTAGGTCGTGAGAACCTCACCGACAAAGGCTATGTCGGCAATATCGAATATGTACAAGCCAATGCCGAAGCCCTGCCATTTCCTGACAATAGCTTTGACTGCATCACCATCGGCTTTGGCCTGCGTAATGTCACCGACAAAGATAAAGCACTGCGCGCCATGTACCGCGTACTGAAACCCGGTGGCAAGTTATTGGTGCTGGAATTCTCAAAACCCGTTGTACCTGGTTTGAGCAAAATCTACGATATCTATTCTTTCAAACTTTTACCTTTAATGGGCAAGTTGGTTGCCAATGACAGTGAAAGCTATCGTTACCTTGCTGAATCTATTCGCATGCATCCAGATCAAGACACCTTAAAAGGTATGATGGAAACAGCCGGTTTCGAACGCTGCGAATATTACAATTTGACCGGTGGTGTTGTGGCACTACATAAGGGTTACAAACTCTAATGCGCGCACCATTGCCATTGGTTATTAGTTTAGAGAAGGCGCTTGCAGCCTATCTCCAGCTTGATCCTGATTCAGAACAAAAAATACAGAAACTAAATAACAAGTTAATTGCGCTCGAATTACGCGGCCTCGATATGACGTTGTTTTTTGTTGGTGAACAACACAAGCTATCCATTCGCAGTGTTGCAGATGAAACACCGGATGCAGTTATTAGCGCCACCCCCTTAATGCTCGCGCAAATGACCGTACAGAAAAATGCCGACAAAGCCCTATTCGCTGGAAAAATGAAAATTACGGGTGATTTAGATTGTGCTCAAGCACTACAAGATATTCTTGGCGATACTGATATAGATTGGGAAGAACATCTTTCAAGTTTAGTCGGTGATGTTGTTGCCCACCAAGTAGGTAGAGGTGTGCGTGGCCTTTTAAATTGGGCCAGCGGTAGTAGCGCTTCGCTGCAAGAAGACCTTTCTGAATATCTTTTACATGAAGCGAAACTATTACCTGATAGTGAAGATTTAGAAAATTTTCTCAATAAAGTAGATACCATTCGTTCCGATATCGAACGGTTTTCGATACGTCTGGATCGTTACGAACAACAACATAATAATTAAGCGAGTATCGCGTGTTTGGATTGCAACAAATTTTACGTCTCATCTATATTAACTTTGTCCTCACTCGACACGGCTTAGATGAATTTATATTTGCTACTCACTTATTACGCCCGCTGCGCTTTATTAACCTATTATTACCTTGGAATTGGCTACGTCGCGTTAAAGCACCACGTGGTGAGCGTATTCGTTTAGCACTTGAAGACCTAGGCCCTATTTTTGTTAAGTTTGGCCAAATTCTTTCCACACGCCGTGATTTACTCCCCGATGACATCGCTGATGAGCTCGCGCTGTTACAAGACAATGTGCCGTCATTTTCAATACAACAATCACGCGCGATTATTGAAACCGCCTACGGCGATAAGATTGAAAATATATTTACTACTTTTACCGATGAACCACTGGCTTCTGCATCAATTGCCCAAGTGCATTCAGCTACCTTACCCAATGGTGATAGCGTCATTGTAAAAGTATTACGACCAAACGTAGAAAAAATCATTCGTCGCGATCTTGTATTACTCGACTATCTTGCACGCCTTGCTGAACGCTTCTGGTCTGAAGGTAAACGCTTACGTCCATGTGAAGTAGTTGAAGACTACAAACACACTATTCTTGATGAACTCGATCTTATGCGTGAAGCCGCCAATGCTTCGCAACTAAAACGTAACTTCGAAGGCTCACCAGATCTATATGTTCCAGAAATATATTGGTCACTTGCACGTAAAAACGTCATGGTCATGGAACGTATTCATGGTCATCCCGTTAGTGATATAAAAAGCCTTAAGGCACATGGCATCGACTTAAAGAAACTCTCTGAACGCGGCGTAGAAATATTCTTTACCCAAGTGTTCAAACATAATTTCTTTCATGCCGACATGCATCCCGGTAATGTCTTTGTTGCTGATGATGGCCAATATATTGCTGTTGATTTCGGCATCATGGGAACGCTCAGCCATGACGATCAACGTTATCTAGCTGAAAACTTCCTTGCCTTCTTTAATCGTGATTATCATCGTGTTGCTGAACTCCACGTTGAATCTGGTTGGGTACCTAAAACCACACGTGTCGAAGAATTTGAATCGGCCATCCGCAGTGTATGCGAACCTATCTTTGAACGACCACTAAAAGACATCTCATTCGGCAACCTATTATTGCGTCTTTTCCAAACGGCTCGCCGCTTTGATATGCCGGTTCAACCACAACTGGTACTGCTACAGAAGACCCTGCTGAATATTGAAGGACTCGGACGCCAGCTCTATCCTGAACTGGATCTCTGGCAAACAGCCAAACCCTTCCTCGAACGCTGGATGAATGAACATATTGGTTGGCGTGGGCTGGTTAAATCGCTGAAACAAAATGCACCACTTATGGCAGAAAAACTGCCTGAAATACCGCTGTTATTCCACGATGTGCTTGAAAAAGCCAACAATGGCACGCTTGAAATTGAATGGAAATCCAAAGAACTCGAAAAACTCCGTAAAGACCTGCGCCGCAGTAGTCGCCGTAACTACGCCACTATTACCGGTGCGGCCATGCTTATCTCGGCTGCAATATTGCTCGGCTTGGATGGACGGGCACCAACAATTATCTTTGATGCACCGCTCCTGAGCTGGATTTTAGGTGGCATAGGTGGAATTATCCTAATTGGCGCCTGGCCGACAGATAAAGATTAAAAAATATTGATGATTTAGGAATGATGATTGATGAATGAAAAGAATATTCATCACGCTTTCTTTTTTTATCTAAATGGCTGTTTTCGTCCAGTTCCCTGATCATTCAGAATACGATAACGTGTAGTTTTCATATATTTACTAACCCCTTCCTTTGACTCCGGCGGTCAGCGTGAAGCGCATAGCCTCCTCCATACTCATGTCCAGGGTGCGTACGGCACTGCGCGGCATCAATACTGTATAGCCGCCAATCATGTAACTCAATGGTAGGTAAACCAAGATACTGTCTTCACCCTGAAAGTCTTTTGGCAGGCGTTCCGGCACCGCCTGAGTGATGAACCCAATCACCTCCATGCCGGTGTCTCCAATCGATACCGCTACTACATGCTCGAACTGCCTTTTTTTATCCGGAGAAAAATAGTCAAAAAAATCGCGGATAGCCCGATATACCGATTTGATCAATGGTAAGTGGTAGAGAATCTCCTCCCCCCAGGCAAACAGACGTCGCACCACGTAAGCATGCATTAGCAGTCCCACTAGAAATACCACCACCAGACCGGCAATTGAACCCATACCGGGCCAGTACAGATTTTCCGGTAGTACCAGTCGAATCACACTCCCCAGCGCAGATTCCGTCGAAACCACCAACCAGTAAAGGAGATAAAGAGTGAGTACGACCGGCAGGATAGTAATTAGGCCGGTAAGAAAGGTTTTGCTTATGGATTTCAGCATCAGGAACTCTCCGCAAAAGGATCGGTAACAATTGAAAATCGGTAGCATTAATATGCATTTCAGCAAGCGTATTATGTGAGGTTCGCGCTGATCACATGAAACAGCGGGAACCTTTCTCATTTTTCCTGAATACCCGTTACAAGAGAAAGCTCAGTGACGCCTAATTATCCGCTTGGGGTCGTTAACGGACATAATTAGAATGAAATTGATTATTATCAATCTATCTTACCAAGCCTTTCTCGACTTCATCACGCTTTTCTACGCCGACTAATCTTTCTATTAGAGTCAGTGCAAAATCCATTGCTGTACCTGGACCACGTGAAGTAATGATATTGCCATCCTCAACCACGGCGCTGCCTTCTGATTTTATATCGAGTGCATCTAATACACCGGGGTACGCAGTTGCTTTTTTACCTTTAAGAATGCCTGTACTCGCTAATACTTTGGGTGCAGCACAAATAGCGGCAATGTATTTTCCTTGATCTGCCATTTTTATTATTCGTTCACGTAGACGTGAATCATTATCAAGGTGATCGGCGCCGGGCAACCCGCCTGGTAAAACAATCATGTCGTAGTTTTGTTGTAAGGCGGATTCGAGATCAGTATCAGGTACTAAAACAACACCACGGCTGGCTGTTACATTTTTATTATCTAAACTTGCTGTGGTGACTGATACGCCTGCACGACGCAATAGATCAATGATAGTAACTGCTTCGAGTTCTTCGCAGCCTTGTGCTAGTGGGATAAGGACGCTTGCCATGCATCATTTCCTTGACGACGTTTAAGCAAGGTAGAAACCGGAACCAACTCAACATTTTCAACATCAAGTTGCTTTAATCTTTTTTGTAGAACCTTAAGCGTATCTGGGTAAGGATGAGCAATGGCTAAAGCTGAGCCATGTACACGGGCTATTTTTAATAAACGATCAAATTGTTTTTCTACAAATGCCGCATTGTTCTCTGCATCTAAAAATATGTCACGCGTTAGATTCGGTATATTGTTTTCAGTCGCTACCATATGCGCAACGCTGTGTGCCGTTGTGCGGCTATCAACAAAAAATAAATCACCCTGACGATTTATTTCCTGCATGAGCCATTGCATATGACCGGGATGCCTTGTTAACAAGCTGCCCATGTGATTATTAATACCTTGTACATGGGGTACCGAGGCAAGACTCTCTTGAATGGTCTTAACAAACTCAGACTCGGTCATATCGATGGTTAAACTACCGGGACCGAGTTTTTTATCTTCATGCATAGACTGCATTGGTGCATGCAGTAACACTTCTTTGTTATTTGCATGAGCGAGTTTTGCTAAACGTTTTACATGGGGGGTGTGCGGTAAAAAAGCACAAGCTACTGCACCGGGGAGGTTGATAGCTTGTTCATCGGCACTTTTGTTACCGAGATCATCAATGATGATCGCAATGACAGGCTTCTGTGCCTGCGCAACTAACTGCCAAGATAGCAATAAACAAGTAATAGCTATCTTGGCTATAGGCACAGCTGTTTATCGCTGCTGCATACGTGCGTGAAGAATGTTCATACCTTTAAGTAAATTTAGTGCTTCATAAAGCTGGAAGTCTTTTTCTGATAAAGGAATTTCCTTTTTATCTTTCGACTTGCTCTTCTTTTTATCTTTCTTACCATTGCCGTTACTTAAATGACCAGATAAATCTGCTTCCTTAAGACGTCCGATAGCTTTCTCTCTCTTGGCAACCTTCAATGCTTCTACTTTGATATCAGGCACAATACCTTCTGCCTGAATAGAACGACCATTTGGTGTGTAATAACGCGCCGTAGTAATTTTAACCGCCGTACCATTATTCATTGGCAAAATAGTTTGCACTGAACCCTTACCAAAACTTTGTGTACCTAAAATAACCGCACGCTGATGATCTTGAAGTGCGCCAGCAACAATTTCTGATGCCGATGCTGAACCACCATTAACAAGCACAATCAACGGCACACCATTAATTAGATCACCCGTTGTTGCATGGAATTTATTATCGGAATCATTCGTACGACCTTCGGTATAAACAATCAGACCTTTATTAATAAAGGCATCTGATACAGCAACCGCGGCATTCAATACGCCACCGGGATTATTGCGTAAATCTAAAACTAGACCTTTTAGGTTTTTGTTTTCATCTTTTAACTTACTAATAGCTTCAGCAAGATTGTCACCGGTACGACTCTGGAATTGCGTAATACGCACATAACCGTAACCCTCTTCTAGGCTACGTGATTTAACACTCGTTACTTTAATGATAGCGCGTGTGATCGTAATCTTAAGCGGCTTATCTTCACCTTCACGAACCACCGTCAAAGTAATATCAGAACCAGGTTCACCGCGCATCACCTTCACGGCGTCACTCAGGCTCATACCTTTTACGGTTACGTCATCAAGACGAATAATCAGATCACCTGCCTTCATGCCTGCACGTTGTGCCGGCGTGTCATCAATGGGCGAGACAACCTTCACAAAACCATCTTCTAGACTAATTTCGATGCCAAGGCCGCCGAACTGTCCTGAAGTGCCTACCTGCAATTCAGTGAATGCTTCTTCATTTAAAAAGGCTGAATGGGGATCGAGACTGCTTAACATGCCGCCAATGGCGTATTCGATAAGCTCTTTATCAGTGCGTGTTTCTACATAATCATTCTTAATTTTTTCAAAAACTTCGGTGAAGACCCGTAAATCTTCAAGGGGTAGAGGCGATAAATCCACGCTGCCACGCTCAGCAAGACCAATTCGACCCAGCGAAATGCTGATGCCCAATACCAATCCAACGAATAAAATCAAGAAGTTACGAGTAAATGTATTCATGTACTGCTCCATGCAGGCACCTAAAACCTAAGTATTTTCGATAATTCCCCTAACTACAAGGTATTACCAGTTTATCTTTCTTGTGACCCCTACCAATATCGATCAGTTCCGTTTAACCCAGCGTAACGGGTTAGTCGGTTTACCATTGTGGCGTATTTCAAAGTAAAGTGCCGGTTTTTTTCTACCACCACTCCGCCCAACCGAAGCAATTTCCTCACCTGCTTCAATCCAGTCACCTGTTTCTACATACAGACTATCATTATGCCCATAGAGACTCATATATCCATCACTATGATCAACGATAATCATCAAACCAAACCCACGTAGCCAATCAGCAAAAGCCACGCGGCCATGTGAAATGCTGCTTACCGCAGCACCTTGTTTGGCACGAATAATCACACCCTGCCAACGTAAGCCGGTCTTACCTCGCTTACTACCGTAACGCGAACTAATACGCCCTCTTACCGGCAAACGATAACGGCCTTTCTGGCTGCGGAATGATTTTCGCACACCTGCGTTAGTAGGCACATCCGCTAGGGCTCTTCTTAGGCCCTGCATTAAGTCTTCTAATTGTTGTGCATCGGTTTTGGCTTGCGCGAGTTTTTGCTTGCGCGTACGAATCTTCTTGTTGAGTTCATTTAATACCGAAGAACGTTGTTGCCGACTTGCTTCCAAAGAACGTTTTTTCTTTAAACGTTTCTGGCGTGTAGATTTTAATTTAAGCGTTTGCTTATTAATTTTTTCTTGAAGTAATGCTAATTGCAAAACCTTGGCATCAATCTTAGCAATACTTTCTATACGCGCACGATTTAAGTAATCGTACAAAACCAAGGTGCGACCCATCTCAGTTGGTTTTTGTTGGTTAAGTAATAATTTTAAATATTCTTGTCGACCAATTGCATAGGCAGTTCGTATTTGGCCACCGAGTGCTTTACGTTGTTTTGTAAGATCGACTTGAGATGCTTGTTGCTTTGATTTGAGCTTACGCAATTCACTTTGTTGATTACGTAATTTGCGCTTAATGATAATTAATTGACGATTAACTTTACCAATGCTTTTTTCGGATTTTTTTAATTGATTGCGTAATTTACTGTGCTTATCTTGTTGCTTAGAAAGACCTGACTGAATCTTTTCAATACGCTGACGTAATTCATTGAGTTTGTTTTGTTGTAATTCGGTGTCAGTAAATTCATCTGCATGTAACGGTGAAAGCAGAATAAAAAAACTAATTAGAAAAGAAAAAATAACCTTTGTAATACGATACACAACCTAGGCCTTCAAGTTATGTGATAAATCAATCACGTGTTTTCTTGCTCCACATCTATTTCGATGAGTTGCTTACCATTCATTTCATACGGTGGCTGTAGGCCCATAAGATAAAGCATGGTTGGTGCTATATCAGACAAAGTGCCCGCATCAACTATAAATTCAGCCGAACGTTTACTGTAATAAATTAACGGTACTGGGTTCATTGTGTGAGCAGTATGAGGCTGACCTGTTTCTGGATTCACCATCATTTCAGCATTACCATGATCGGCAGTCATCAACATTTCACCATTCGCATTATCAAGTGCTGTACAGATACGTGCGATACATCCATCAAGCGCTTCAATGGCTTTTACGGTTGCATCAAATTTACCGGTATGACCAACCATATCTGGATTCGCGTAATTACAAATAATCACATCGTATTTAGCACTTTCGATCGCCTCAACTAATTTATCAGTTAACTCCGGCGCACACATTTCAGGTTGCAAATCATAGGTAGCGACATCTGGCGAATTAATTAATATACGATCTTCACCTTCAAATGGATCTTCTTCGCCACCATTAAAAAAGAAAGTAACGTGCGCGTATTTTTCAGTTTCCGCGATACGCAACTGGCGCATGCCTAAACTTGAAAGATAAGAGCCAAGTACATTATTTAATCGCTCTGGAGGAAAGGCTACCGGTACATCAAAATCACTTTTGTATTCGGTCAAACTAACAAAGCTGCCGAGCTTCGGGCTCACCTCACGTTCAAAACCATCAAAGTCAGGTTCAATGAATGGACGTGTAATTTGGCGTGCACGATCTGAACGAAAATTCATAAAAATAAGCACATCACCGTCAACAATTTCAACGGGCTTCTCACCCTCTTGTACAATCGCCGTCGCCAGTACAAATTCATCTGTTTCATCTCGAGCATAAGCTTGCTCAAGTGCTGCTAAAGCATTCGGCGCAGAATATTCCGCTTTACCTTGTGTCATCACGTCATAAGCAGCTTGAATGCGAGGCCAGCGATGATCTCGATCCATTGCGTAATAACGACCAATAACTGAGGCAAATTGTCCTTTACCTAAATCGGCAAAGACATCTTCCATCGCTCGAATAGATGCTGCAGCACTTTTCGGTGCTGTATCACGGCCATCAAGAAAAGCATGCAAGTAAACTTTATTAGCACCACGTTCAACCGCCAATTTTACAATCGCTTGAAGATGATCTTCGTGACTATGTACACCGCCATCCGATAATAAACCGAGGATATGTATTGCCTTATCGGTATCCAACGCTAGATCAACCGCGTCCGTTAAGGTTTGGTTAGTAAAGAATGAACCTGTTTTGATAGCACGCGAAACACGTGTGAATTCTTGATATACCACCCGGCCAGCACCTAGATTTAAGTGCCCAACCTCAGAATTACCCATTTGATCCGCAGGCAAGCCAACATCCGCGCCAGAGCCACGGATCAAGGTATGCGGGTATTTATCCCACAGTCCCTGCCAAACAGGCTTATTAGCCGCATTAACTGCATTGCTTTCTGAATTTTCACTGTAGCCCCATCCATCGAGGATAAGGAGCAGCATTGTCTTAGGAATCAATGATTTACTTCCAAATAATAACTAATTCAGGCAAGGTTACACCGCCTCTTGCCACTAAAATCGTAGTATATCACAGGGTCTTTGGTGTTTTCCCTACCAAGATTGTGACAAAGTGCTTTCCAAACAGTACATTATTGTATAATCTTTTTATTATATATGAATATATGAAAATCTAGGTTCATATATTAAAGAGATGCGGCAACGAAGCGGCATCAATATGTCATAAATAGCAGTTAAATTAGATAGGCAGGTAGTTAGCATGAATATGGTCGCACTTAATGATCTCCTCATCTCCAAAGACGAAGACATTGATCGTGCCTCTCGTTCACTCAAGGCAATGTCGCATCCTTTACGCTTAAAGATTCTCTGCACTTTGGGCGATCGTGAAATTAGCGTGCAAGATATTGTTGAGCATGTTGGCACATCGCAAAGTAATATTTCCCAACATCTTGCCATTTTGCGTGACAAAGGTATTTTGGCCTCACGTAAAGATGCTAACCGCGTTTACTACCGCGTTGGCGATGAAAGAACACTGCGCTTAATTGGTATGATGCGCGAAGTTTTTTGTTCAGTTTAATAATCAGCAACGATTATTGATAATTAAGTGCTGCCCGCATTCGTCGCGCAGCACATTTTAAAACCAACTAAATTCAAGTAGACATTCGAAATGGAACAAATTCTTAACTTTATTAATAATCATTGGGATTTATTTACCGCCCTCATCGTTATTCTTGTCTTATTATTTGCAAGTACATTACTCGATGCTATTCGTGGTATTAAACAAATTGGCCCTGCTGAAGCAACAAACCTTATTAACCACCAAGATGCGATTGTGATTGATGTACGCGAAGACAAAGAATTTGCTGGCGGCCATATTATTAACTCGCTACACATTCCAATGGCCAAGGTACAAAGCAAACTCGCTGAATTAAGTAAATACAAAACATCACCGGTCATTGTCAGCTGCCGCAGTGGTGCACGCTCTAATTCAATATGTGGGATGTTACGTAAAAATGGTTTTGAGAATGTCGCTAATTTAAAAGGCGGCGTAATCGCTTGGCAAAATGCCAGCATGCCACTCAACAAGAAATAATTTTGTAATTTAATTTTTATTAAGAGAACCAACTATGCCCGACGTTATTGTTTATGGAACATCTTCTTGCCCTTACTGCATACGCGCACGAATGATGCTTGATAAAAAAGGTGTTAACTACAAGTACATCGGCCTTGACGAAACACCAGAACGTCGCGGCGAAATGGAAACACGTGCAAATGGTCGTACCAGCGTGCCACAAATTTTTATTGATGATCGACACATCGGTGGCTTTGATGACATGGCTGAGCTCGATATTGATGACGAACTCAATCCATTACTTGGCATTGCCTAATATTAACTTTTTACTATTGCGAAAAATATCATGACTGAAAAAACTAAAATGGCGCCAGATGAACAAGCATTTGCGATTCAAAAAATCTTTGTTAAAGACATGTCTTTTGAATCACCAAATACACCAGATATCTTTTTAGAAAAAGATTGGCAGCCAGATGTAAATCTAAACCTGCAAAGTAGTTCACGCGCTATTGATGACATTGTTTACGAAGTCGTTTTAAGCGTAACAGTGACTGCCAAATTAAATGAAGAAACCACAGCCTATCTTGCAGAAGTGCAATACGCTGGTATCTTTACTCTAAATAATTTTGCCGATGAAGATAAAACTTACATGCTCGGCAGTTATTGTCCGAACCTATTATTTCCTTATATTCGTGAAGCTATCTCAGATGTTGTTGCGAAAGGTGGTTTCCCACAATTGCTACTCGCGCCGGTAAACTTCGATGCATTGTTGCAGCAAAAGTTACAACAGCAAGAGAAAGAGAAAGAAGGCGCAACCGTTCAGTAATAACGCCATTGCCATAGGCAAGGTTATTAAAAAATAATGGGAGGCAATATGGAGGCAGGCAGCATTTGTGTACTGGGTGCCGGTTCATGGGGAACAGCCCTTGCGATCCTGCTTGCCCAACAAGGTAAAACTTGCCATCTATGGGCACACAGTGTCGAACATGCTCACCGACTCGACACAGCTCGTAGTAATGAACGTTACCTGCCTGATATCAACTTTCCAGAAACACTTATTGTTGAACCCGATCTCGAACAGGCAGTTGCTAATGCTGAAATTATATTAATTGCTGTACCGAGCCATGCTTTTCGTGAAACTCTACAAAAGATTTCACCCGCGCTACAACCAGAACATCATATTGCCTGGGCCAGCAAAGGACTTGAAGCTAGCTCACACAAACTACTTAGCCAAATCTTAGTAGAAGAACTGGGTGATCAAATTCCTTTTGCCGTGCTTTCCGGCCCAACCTTTGCGCGTGAAGTTGCTATTGGTTTGCCCACTGCCATTACTGTTGCGTCCGCTGATGAAGCTTTTTCTAAAAAATTCGCAGGCAGGCTGCATACCGAAACCTTCCGCGCCTATACCTGCAAAGATGTCATCGGTGTTCAAATCGGTGGCGCAATCAAGAATGTGCTTGCCATCGCAGCAGGTATCGCCGACGGACTTGGCTTTGGTGCAAATACACGCGCCGCATTAATCACACGCGGTCTTGCTGAAATGTCTCGGCTTGGTCATGAACTAAAAGCCGAACCAACTACCTTTATGGGTCTTGCCGGGCTTGGTGATCTGGTACTAACCTGTACCGATGATCAGTCACGTAATCGACGTTTTGGTAAGGCGCTTGCTGCGGGTAGTAGTCCAGAGCAAGCCTTTGCTGATATAGGGCAAGTCGTCGAGGGCGCACTAACCGCAAAGGTTATCCATGAATTTGCTGCCGAGTTAAATGTTGATATGCCAATCTGCGAACAGGTCTATCGGGTTATCTACCAAGACTTGCCACCTAAACAAGCAGTAACTGAACTACTTCATCGTCGTCAAAAAGCCGAATAAATAACTCTCTTACTCACCACCGGCAAAATCTTGCTGACGCCATGCTTCATACAACATAATCGCCACCGTATTTGATAAATTCAAACTACGAGACTCTGGCTGCATCGGCACACGCAAGCATTGTTCCAGCGGCAAGCTATCCAGCACCGATGCCGGCAAACCTCGTGTTTCAGGACCAAAGACCAAAGCATCATTTGGCTGGTAGCTCACTTGCGCATAATTTTGCGTTCCCTTCGTCGTACACGCAAAGAGACGGTTCGGTTTTATCTTTTCAATAAAATCTTCAAAACTTTCATGCTCATTGATCGTCGCTATATCACGGTAATCCATTCCCGCACGACGCAATTTTTTATCGTCCAATTCAAAACCTAAGGGATGAATAAGATGTAGCTGAGCACCGGTATTCGCGCACAAACGCATCACATTGCCGGTGTTTGGCGGAATTTCTGGTTCAAATAAGACAATGTGGAACATATTCCTAGCCTACGCTTCTATTATTTCACTAATTATAACCTGCAACACCGCACTTTATGCCGCGACCATATTCACGATACAATAGCAGCATGAATCCTTTAGCTGTCAATTTTTGTGGTCTCGATTTTAATACCCCGCTGGTATTACTTTCGGGTTGTGTTGGTTTTGGTCATGAATACACCCGTGTTGAGGGCTATTCTAATACCGATGTGGGTGCGGTTTGCTTAAAAGGCACTACCTTAGAACCTCGCCTTGGTAATATTCCACATCGTGTTTATGAAACACCAGCGGGTATGCTCAATGCAATTGGTCTGCAAAACCCTGGCACACCGCATGTTATTAATAATATTCTACCGACCTTAGATTTTAGTGAAACGCGTTATATTGCCAATGTCTCCGGCTCTACGATTGAAGAATACGCTGAAGTTGTACGCCTATTCGATGATTCACCAATAGATGCAATGGAAATCAATATCTCCTGCCCTAATGTAAAAGAAGGCGGCGTTGCCTTTGGTAATGATCCAGATATGTCTCGTCGCGTGGTTGAAGCCTGTCGTGCTAATACATCGAAACCTTTAATTACCAAACTCTCGCCTAACCAAACAGACATTGCTGCCAATGCCAAAGGCTGTATTGAAGCGGGTACTGATGGCTTAGCGGTGATCAATACACTCATGGGCATGGCCATTGATATTGAAAATCGTCGCCCTGTTATTGGTAACGGTCAAGGTGGTTTATCTGGCCCTGCAATTAAACCGGTTGCGTTGTTAAAGGTTCACCAAGTTTCTCAAGTTGCTAAGCCACATAATATTCCAATTATTGGTCAAGGTGGAATATGCAGCGCCAATGATGCGATTGAATTTTTAATTGCTGGCGCAACGGGGATCGGTGTCGGTACCGCTTTATTTTATGAGCCACTGGCTTGTAAGACGATTAACCAAGGTATTAGTGATTATCTCGTTAAGCACAAATTTGATTCAGTAAAAGATCTTATCGGTACACTTGATATGAACCCAAAGACTTAATACCTCAGGTCTGAAAAAATTAATTAACCCGTCACTTTAAATTCGGCATTACCATCTAGCCTGTCTATCGTTAACTGCATTTCACAATAACCGTTTAGGCTTCCTGGGTCATCGCCACAACTACAACCGCTAATAATCTCAGTAAAAAAGACACCCAGTTTTATATTGATTTCCGTCGCCGTTTCTTCGCTACTCATTATAGATATTTTATCAGGTCGTTCTGAAGCCATATCACCCTGTGAAAGGGCTTTTTGAAGAGGCAATGTGTTTTTTGGTAATGCCATAATGTCGCCAATTAACTTGGTATTAAAAGAACTTTCACCCCAGCTATTCAGCGTTGATATAAAATTTATAACTATCTTATTCATTCGACATTATAACCATTTCTAATCTGCAATAGACAACGGCGCCTTTCAGCGCCGTTATTATAAATTATCATGTTATATAGATTAAAATAATTCAGCCTATTTATTACCTGTTACTTCAACAGTACTAAATACTAGAATTAATTTCTGCAGAAAGCGCTGACAATAAATCAACAACCTCAATACTTGCATCTTCCATTGCTGCCAGGCATCGAATCACTTCACCATTATTACCGTCTGCGGCTGCTTGCAAAGAGTCAATACCATTGGTATGAACATACATATGTGGTTTTTCAAGTCTTCGAAATGCATTCTTATTAGGATATTTAGTAGAGCCTTCACCTTCATAATACCATTTACCTAATCGACACATTGTGTGATCAGAAAAATCAGCAATTGGTTTATCTGACTGCCCTAACATCACTTTGTAAACATCTAGTTTCCAAACTACATGATCCATTTTTACTGTTTGTATAAATGCATTATCAGTAGATTGAGTAATAACTGAACTCATATTCTTTGCCATATCAACAATACGCTGCGTTGTATTTTCTATTGACGAGGTATTCTCATAAACCTTATTACTTACTTTACTAACATGATCAATATCATTTACAACACTATCCATTTCTGTATTTACTTGATCAATCAAATTAGAAATTTCATTGGTCGCTTCTGCGGATCGCTGTGCTAGTGTGCGCACCTCATCAGCCACTACAGCAAAACCTCGACCCTGCTCACCTGCACGCGCGGCTTCAATCGCTGCATTAAGTGCGAGTAAATTTGTTTGTTCAGAAATCCCACGAATCATATCGACAAATCCATTAATGCCTACTGTCACCGATTTGAGATGATTAATGGATTCCGAAAGTTTATTTGTATTTGCTTTAATCGTATTTGTTTCATCACTAGTCACAGCCAATAGATCCATGGTCTGATCAAATAATTGATGCGTAGATTGAAAATTATCACGGTGACTCACTAATTCTGCTGAACTCGCTGCAATATCTTCGCGAATAGAATTAACAATCACCGAAGAGCTCAACCAAAGATTATTTAATTGATGTTGATGCTCAGCAACATCCTGATTGCTGCTCAATTCTAATCGTATTTGTTGATTTTCAAGCTCAAGAGATTCAATCCGAGCCATTAATGACTCTTTCTCGGGCACCGCGGCTTGCGCCAAGGCCTCTTGAGCGGCTAATTTCTTTTTTAAACCAAAATTAAACATGTATTACACCTCAAATATGCTAATTACTTACTAACCTACTTAGGATTATCGGCAATAATGCTATTTACTTGAAGCTGCGGAATATTAAAAAAACCATAAGATTTATATATTTGAGATATTTACTGATTCTTGGCATAGCCACTTTCTGCAACTAAAATACTTGTCATACCGGCTTTTTCAGCAATACTCTAACTAACTGTAAATACTATTCAACAATATTATTAAGAAGTTGTTCTAAACTGCTTGATTTTATTTGATATTTGCGTAAATCTTAGCTTATTAAGCATGCTAGAAATGAGGGCCATTAATTGTCCACACAAGTTAGAAAAAAAATTCGGCTCGGTGATTTACTCGTAGAACATAAGGTGATTTCAGAACATCAGCTTATGCAGGCGCTTGCTGCACAGAAAACCAGTGGCCGAAAACTAGGTAAGGTATTGATTGAAGAGGGATTTATCGATGAAGATAAAATGCTCGATTTCCTTTCACGTCAATTACATATTCCTTTTATTGACCTGAAATACTATAAATATTCCGCAGATACGGTCCGCCTACTTCCAGAAACACATGCACGTCGTTATCGTGCGATTAGTCTTGATGCTAGTGGCGACGATATATTGGTGGGTATGGCCGATCCTACTGATATCTTCGGCTACGATGAAATTGCCAATATTTTAAAACGCCCCATTCGCCAAGCATTAGTACGTGAAGCCGATCTACTTAAAACCATTGATACCGTTTATCGCCGTACTCAAGATATCAACACCTTTGCTGAAGAACTGGGTGAAGAGCTATCGGCCAATGATTTTGACGTAAGCCAACTTGGTGACAATGCAGATGTTGCCGATGCGCCTGTTGTTAAATTACTCCAATCATTATTTGAGGATGCCGTACAAGTAGGTGCTTCAGATATTCATATTGAACCAGATGAGAATCAATTACGTATTCGCCAACGTGTTGACGGCATGCTGAATGAAACAGTGATGAAAGAAGCACGTATTGCTACCGCACTTGTCTCACGCCTTAAGCTCATGGCAAGTCTGAATATTTCTGAACGACGCCTACCACAAGATGGACGTTTCAATATTCGTGTTGATGGTAAAAGTATCGACATTCGTTTATCGACCATGCCTATTCAACACGGTGAATCTGTTGTGATGCGTTTGCTCGATCAATCGCACGGTCTACTCAATCTGAATCAACTCGGTATGCCTGACGACATTCGTGAGCGCTTCCAAAAAATTATTACACGTCCACATGGTCTTGTGCTTGTTACAGGCCCGACGGGTAGTGGTAAAACAACGACGCTTTATTCTGCACTTAATCTTTTAAATAAACCTGAAACAAAAATTATTACTGTAGAAGATCCCGTTGAGTATCGTTTACCTAGAATTAATCAGGTACAAGTGAAACCTTCTATTGATCTAACCTTTGCGCGCGTTTTACGTACGGCACTACGTCAAGATCCAGACATTGTTCTGGTTGGCGAAATGCGCGATCACGAAACCGTTGAAATGGGTTTACGTGCAGCAATGACCGGTCACTTAGTATTATCAACGCTGCATACCAACGATGCTATTAGTACTGCATTACGTTTACTCGATATGGGTGCTGAAGGTTACTTAGTTGCATCCGCATTAGATGCCGTACTAGCCCAACGACTAGTCCGCCGTATTTGTGAAAGCTGTATTGAAGATTATAAACTTGATACACATGAATGGGCATGGGCTCAACAAATCATTGGCGAGAAAACTGATAGTATTCAATTTAAACACGGTGCCGGCTGTCCACACTGTAATAACACGGGTTATCATGGTCGCATTGGTGTTTATGAATTACTCGAAATCAATCATGATCTGGCTAATGCCTTACGCATGAACGATGCCGCCGCCTTTAATACTGCCGCTGAACGTACAGCTTCATTTAGGCCATTAGTTATGTCTGTTATGGATCTTGCAGAAAAAGGTGTTAGCACTATTGAAGAAGCGATGCGTATTTCTGGCGATATTAATATTGATGCTGAAGATTTTGAATTACCAACCCCGAATCTCAATGTTGAATTAGAAGACATATCAACCGAACATTAATCATGGCAACTTTTTCTTATAAAGGCAGAACCAACCGCGGCGATTCTATTGAAGGCAATATTAGTGCTGCAAATGCCGATGCGGTAGCCGCGCAATTATTTAACAGTGGTATCACCCCCATTGATATCACTGAACAAGCAGAAAAATCTGCTGATATTAAATTAAGTAATTTATTTGGCGAAAAGGTAGGTCTTGATGAGCTAATTTTATTTAGTCGGCAAATGTATACCTTGATGAAATCAGGGGTACCCATTACTCGATCCATTACCAGTCTTGCAGAATCCTCCAACAATGTCGCTTTGCATAATGCCTTGCTCACTCTTGTTGAAGAGCTTGAATCAGGCCGTGAACTATCTACAGCGATGGCTCAATACCCTAAAATATTCAGCACCCTTTATGTCAGTATGATTCAAGTGGGTGAAAACACCGGTCGACTCGATGAAGCCTTTTTACAAATTTCAGAGTATCTCGCATTAGATAAAGATACCCGTGATCGCATTAAAGCCGCTCTGCGTTATCCGGTTATTGTGCTAGTCGCGATTGCTGGCGCCATTGCGATTATTAACCTATTCGTCATACCCGCCTTTGCCAAAGTCTATTCTGGTTTAAATGCCGAATTACCCTGGGCAACTAAAATACTTATCGCCACCTCAAATTTTATGGTTGCGAACTGGCCGTTTTTACTCGCCGGAATAATTATGACGTTTGTTGGCATCACCATGTATGTGCGTACCGATGAAGGTCGTTATAAATGGCACAAATATAAACTACGCATTCCAGTCGTTGGCAGTATTATTAATCGTTCACTGTTAGCCCGCTTCTCTCGATCCTTCGCCATGGCAACACGCGCAGGTGTTCCGCTTATTCAAACCATGACGGTGGTTGCGCGCGCTGTTGATAATGACTTTATATCAGAACGCGTACTGCAAATGCGTAATGGTGTTGAACGTGGCGATACGCTGACTCGCACCGCTGCGGCCACTGGATTATTTACCCCTTTAGTCATTCAAATGATGTCGGTTGGCGAAGAAACCGGTGCAGTTGATGATTTATTGCAAGAAGTCGCCGAATATTATGAACGCGAAGTCGATTACGACCTTAAAAACCTCAGTGCGGCCATTGAGCCAATTCTGATTGTCGCAATCGGTATCATGGTATTTATCTTAGCCCTTGGCGTGTTCCTGCCAATGTGGGATCTCGCTGGCGCCTACAAAGGTCGGTAAACAATTGTGATCATATCAATTAAAAATATCCCAACCCATTGTATTGATAAAGGAATCTGGCTAAAATCAAAAAAACAGCGTGGCTTCTCATTACTCGAACTAGTTTTAGTCGTAGCAATCATTAGTCTCTTATTCGTAGTGGCTGTTGATAAATTGCTTATATTAAAAGTCGAAGCCGAACGCACTGCTATGGCACAAATACTGGGTAGTCTACGCAGTGCGATGGGTATTCAAGTTGCTTCGCACATCAGTAAGAACAAAGTAGATGAACTGATCGAGCTCACTGATAGTAATCCGATGGATTGGCTCGCAGAAAAACCTGAAAACTACATTGGTGTATTGGATGAACCTGATCCAGCTGATATTAAGATCCGAACATGGTATTTTGACAGCTATAACAAATACTTAGTTTATCGCGTGAGCAGCAGCGGTTATTTTAAAAGTTCGCTAAAAGGTGTAAAAAGAGCGCGCTTTCGTGTCAATCTTGACTATACTGATGTAGACGGGGATGGGGAATTTAACCAAGAGATCGACAAAATTCATGGTTTGACGCTAAAAAACGTTGAACCATACCAATGGTTGGCTGAGCCAATTGATATTAATGACTATACCAGCCCGAATAACGACGCAATTGAAACTAAATAATATGTACTACCGAACTAAATTTTAAGGAGTTCCAGCATGAAGAAGCAACAAAGTGGTTTTACCCTAATTGAATTGGTCATCGTGATCGTGATTCTTGGCCTATTAGCTGCAACCGCTTTACCGCGTTTTGCTGATTTAACCGAAGATGCAGAAGAAGCCGCAATGGATGGTATTGCGGGTGGTGTACGCTCAGCTTCCTCTATTGCGCATGCACAAGCACTTGTTGATGACCAAACAGGCGCTTCAGGCACCATTACTCTAGAAGGGCAATCGGTTGCTCTAGTTTTTGGTTACCCTACAAGAGATGGCATTAGAAATGCCATCGATACAGGTAACATAATGCCTGCTAATTCAGGTGCTACTGCTACTTCATGGACCGTTTCAACAAAGTGTATCGTTGGCTATACTCAAGCAGCCAATGCAACAACACCACCAAGCATTACTACGAGTAGTGGTACATGTAACCCTTAAAAATTGTTACAAATCTAAAAAGAAGGGCGCTATTAGCGCCCTTCTTTATTTATAACTGCAATCATGACATTAAATGTTAATAACCCTACCATTATATTCACCGGCCTATTTACAACATGGGTTATGGCACTCTTCTTTAATGGACTTAATGTTGAGCAACTAATCTTTGTTCAATTACTTCTCTTAACTACCGCGTTAATGACAAGCTACCAATTACCAAACAAACCTTTAACATTTCCATTAAATAATTTAACAATCATCTTTGCCCTTTTTTGGCTTTGGATCATCATTGCTCCAAACTGGAGCTTATCTCCACACACAAGCAATACAAATGCTTGGATCATTAGTTTACTACCAGTAACATTTTTTATTATTCAATTTTCACGTCTTAATGAAAAACATTGGTATTATTTTTCTTATGCCATACTGATTCCTGGCACACTGTTAGCCCTACATGCTATTTACCAGGTTAGCTTTACACATCAACAAGCAACATCAATATTTTTCAATCGTAATTCATTAGCAGCGTTACTTAACCTTATTACGCTTGTAAGCATTGGTTTTTTACTAATTCAATTACTAAAAAAACCATTTAATAAACATCTTATAATTATAGCCATTGCTATTCTTATTATAACGTATGCCATTGGTCTAACTCAGAGCCGAGGCGCTGTTATTAGCCTATATATAGCACTAAGCATATTTTTATTTTCAACTAGGAAATACCTACCGCTTAAATTATCGCTAACACTTGTTGCACTAATAACACTCACTATCTTTATGCCTAACTTTCATGTTTCTGATGGAGATATTGCTTCTCGCCTACAAACTCTTAGCGACCCTTATTCAGCTGGAGCGAATCGATTTTATATATGGGAATCAACTTGGGAGATGATTAAAACATCGCTCTGGTTAGGAATTGGCGCAGGTATGTTTTGGTTTGTTTACCCACAATACCGTTCATCTCTTGATACCAGTGGAGGATATTACATACATAATGATTATCTTCAAATATGGTTAGAAAATGGTCTACCCGCATTAGTTCTATTGTGCTGCTTATTTATTATGGTGCTTATCCGTTACATTAAAACGATCACTAGAGAAACAGATACCTATAAAAAAATTGAACTTACTGGAATATTTTCTGGGCTATTTGCCATTTCTTTACATAGCCTTGTGACTTTTAATTATTATATTATTTCCATTCTTATTTTATGTGGAATATTTTTAGCCCGTTTCAACCAACTTTGTCTTAATAAATCAGATAAATTTATTACTATCAATATTAAAAATAAATCAGCTATTTTTCTCACTTTAATCTCAATAATATTTTTCTTTATCGGTAATGAGCTTCGGCTTAATTACTTTACATATGATTACAACAAACAAGCCCAGCCCTTCATTGCCTCAGGAAATTATGTCGTTGCTGATGATCTATTACGAAAAGCGACAGAAAGCCGTCATACTGAAAAAAATTATCTTACGCATGCTTACATGCTTCTAAAATTACTTGCGCAAACACCCGCTCACGCAAAAGAAACAAAACAAAATCTATTTAATACCGCACTATCAGATATTAACAAAGCCGCATCTCTTAACTCTCATAGAAGCTATCTTTACCTTCTTAAAGGGCGACTTTATGCTGAAAATCCGAAATTCGTTAAGAATAATTCCCATCAACAAGCTGAAATAGCTTTTCTTAAAAGCCTAGAACTCGACCCTCGTCAATTTAGGGCCCGATATGCACTTGCCTTACTTTATTTAAGAAATAACATGCCGACAAAAGGCGCTCAATTATTAAATGAAGGGCTTAAAACAAACTTTATGCGGCTACCCATTAATAAAATGCCCTATCTGCAATTAAACCTACGCCTTAACCAAAAAGCAGGGGATATTAATACAGTTAATGCAATGGCACTATTAATTCAAAAACAACTAACAAAACGAAAAAAACTACCGAGCATTGCTGAAATAATAAATAATGTCGTCAATTCCGGTTCTTCAGGCTATAATTTTGATGAATACGATAAATTTTCTAACCCTAAAATATAGCTTATTTATATAACACTATGATGCGTAAAATAAATGGCTTCACCTTGGTAGAACTAGTGGTTGTTATGGTCATTATTGGCCTAATGAGCGCAACTGCTATTCCACGTTTCTTTGACAGCCAACGCTTTGATAACCGTGGCTTTTATACTGAAGTCATTAATGCCGTGCGTTATGCACAGCAATTAGCTGTCGCGATTAACTGCAATACTCAGGTTACCCTAACCAATAATAGCTATACCGTCACACTTGATGATAATTCAAACGAATGTGATGAAATGACTTTTGATACCCCTGCACCCAACCCTGCAACCGGCGAACTTAATTTTATGGGTAGCAGTACTTCAATTACCAATATGACACCAACTACCTTTATATTTACAGCATTAGGCGATTTGTCTCCAACAACAAATGTCGACATCACTGTCGGTGACAATGCATTCTGTGTTAATGGCGTTACCGGTTATATCAGCGAGGCTATCTGTTCATGAGTCGCTTATTAAGCTTGCAGAAAGGCACGACATTAGTTGAGCTGATTATTACCATTGTCGTTCTCGGTATTGGTCTTTCTAGCATCTTAGTCGTCATGAGCCGTAATGCTGGCAGTAGTGCCGATCCGCTTATTCTCCATCAAGGCATTGCGATTGCTGAAGCCTATATTGAAGAAATAGTTGAAAAACCTTTTTCTGATCCTGATGGTGTTGATGGCGAAGCAACACGTGATCTTTATGATGATATTGATGACTACGCAGCCATTGTTGCTCAAGTTCCGCGAGATCAAAATGGTAATGTCATTGCGGGTTTAAATGGTTATCTTGTTACTGTAAAAATAATAGCAACAGAGGCGCTTGGCCCTGTCGGCAATCCAGCTCCGGCATTAAACACTCGTCGTATTACTGTTGAGGTCACTACACCCACAAGTGGTGGCACACCTCTCACTATGAGCGCTTACCGGACAGACTTTTTCTAATGACTTCCTTTAAATCACAAGCTGCCTTTTCGCTGGTCGAATTTATTATTGTGATTGTTATCACCGGTGTTCTCGCGTCGAGTATCGCCAGTTTTATTACTTTGCCGGTACAAGGCTTCATTGATTTATCACGTCGCGCAACCTTAGTTTATTCTGCTGAAAGTGCGCTACGTCGTATGCAACGAGATATTCGCCGTGCTTTACCAAATAGTATTCGCGTTAATGCTACCGGTACGGCTATTGAAATGATCAACACAATTGAGGGTGCGCGTTATCGTGCAGCACCACCAGGTGCTCCAGATACTCGCCTTGAATTTAATACTTCCGATACCAAATTCGATATTCTTGGTAACTTTTCTGATGAAACTCTAGCTCTACCAAGCGCAGATATTAAACACATCGCAGTCTATAATATTGGCAGTACTGATGCCGCTGGTGCTGCAATAGCAGGTTCAAATGCCTATGCAGGCGTTGCTTCCGGTACAAATGTCATTACACCTGCTGGTTATACCATTACAATAGCTGATTCTGGTAACGAGGATAACGTTACAATTGATGACGGTACTGGGGGCGGCTTCGAATTCAGCTACGCATCACCTAATAGCCGTATGTATCTTATCGATACTGCTATCTCTTATGTTTGTAGTGGCGGAGAATTACGTAGACATAGAGGTTATACTTTTACCAATAAACCAACCCAAGTTGTTCCTCCCGCTGATGGAACATCCGCCTTAATGGCTAATAATATTGCTAACTGTAGTTTTAATTACGATACAGGTAATCCTTCTCGTTCAGGTTTAATGACGCTTGATCTAACAGTCACTGCGACAACACCTTCCGGAACAACGGAATCAGTTCGTTTGCTACATCAAGTTCATGTGGACAACGTGCCATGATGATGTTTTCACGACAAAAAGGCTTCACACTTGTTGCAGCAATCTTTCTGCTTATTATCTTGGCCTCTCTCGGCGCTTATATGGTGACAATTGGTGGCACTGCTCGTGCTACAAGCACCGCTGCATTACAAGGTGCGCGTGCTTATCAAGCTGCTAGGGCAGGAATTAATTGGTCAGTCTTTTTCATTAACGGCATTCCTAAAGATACTGCTCGTGATAATTGTGACGATATTATTGAGGCAAATTCATTCACTCTAAATGTTGCTGGGTTTAATAATTTTACAGTTAGTACTTCTTGCAAATACACCACACATGATCAACAAGGCACAGACAACATTACTGTTTATACCATTATGAGCACCGCAACGACGGGTGGCAGTTACGGTGATCCTGATTTTATACAACGCCGTATTACAGCAACTATTTCCCCTCCATCACCATGATAATTTCTTGATGGTATGTTTGATCCTGTTGCGTTAATTAAATCCTTTTGTCGTAATAACGACCAAACCGCATTCCAAGGTTTTTATCGATCTCAATCTAACAAGCTGTGGGGCTTTCTTTGTGCTCGCGGTGCCAATACTGAACTGGCCTATGATCTGCTCGCTGAAGCTTTTCTAAAATTCTCACAAAGCATTTGCAAAGACCCTCGTGCACCCGTCGCTTTTTTATATCGTATTGCGATTAATCTACACATCGACAATTATCGTCGCCAGCAAGCACGCCCCGAAGACAGCAATACTGAGCTTACCGAAGCCAGCGCAGATTCTGCTATGCCTATTGATGAACGCGAGTGGCTACGGCGATTAATAAAAAAACTGCCTCAAAATGAACAAAACCTGCTGCTAATGCGTTATTGGATAGGACTAACGCATCGGGAGATTGCCGAAAGTATTAAGTTGCCAGAAGGCACGGTGCGTCGCCAGGCCGCCGCTAGCCTGAAAAAATTACGCCAATATTGGCAGGAAAACCAATGAAGTCAGCATGCCCAAGTGAAGAAAGACTTAAGTCATTGATTATGGAGGCTTTTGATGAATTATCTGCTCCAGATTCAGCGCGTATTGAGCAAATTGCGTCTACACTTGCTAGTAAGACGAGAAAACAGGCAAATCAGTGCTCTAAACCGCACCAACACTGGCTTTTCTGGCTATTACTGGGTGGCAGCATGACCGCAGCAGCTTGGTGGGGCGGCAATCACTTTTTGCCACAACCAGCTGAAATTATTGAAACTGATTCTATTGAAATTCAGCAAGAACCAACGGAAATAATCTTGCCGAATAACCGTAAAAAGAACACGCAGCCACCTTCTACCAAGGAAAAGGCTGATAAAGACAGTAGCGTTATTTACCAACGTGAACTCTATTAGGATTTTAAATTATGTTATCTATTCGACATTCATTATTTTTTAGCGCCGCGATCTTTTTATTCTGGTCGGTTTTTACATCAACAGCGCATGCCTTTGGCGCAACTGAATGTGCTGCCAATCGCTTAGGCGGGGATTTAGTCTGTACCGCAGCTGATGTTTCAATTACTGGTCTCGCAATCAGTGGTGGAGCACCTTCCTGTGTCGGCGGCACCTCTGCAACCTTTGATCTTGATTTGACCGTCAATTCAGCCACACCTAATCGGTACGACATCGGTGTATTTATTTCCAATGATGGTAAAGATCCACAACTCACACTCGGCAGTGGTGGCCCAGCTAGTTGTACTGTAGGCATCTTACCACCCAATGATCCGCCTTTTCGTAATCTTGACCCCGGACCTGTTGCTGGCGTTACCGATGTATGTGGTGATGTAAACGGTAGTATGAATGGTGGTACCGGTATCGGAACATTCACAATGACGAATGTTTCCGTTGCATGTCAGTCCATAGATGGTAGCAGTGGTAATCTATATATCCCTTTTGTAGTTAGTTGGGACAATACTGCCGGTACTACATGTACAAGCAGTGATGGCGTATTTCCAAATACTAAATCAAAATGTAATTCACCAACCGTGCTACAAAGCACTGTTCCTGTTGTTGTCTTACCTACGATCACTAAAACCGATAACAGTCCCGTCATCTTTTCTGGTGACGATACGACCTACACAGTCGTTATCACCAACACGACAGGTGCTGTATTAAGCGGTGCCGTCTTTAAAGATCCGGCTGTTACTAATCTTGATGTGGAAAGTATTACCTGCTCAGCATCGGGTGGCGCAACTTGCCCAACACCTCTTACTATTACTGATGTACAAGGTGGTGGCGTTACTCTTCCCGACATGCCCATCGATAGCAGTATCACTTTTACCATTGATGCTGAACTTGAGGAAGATGTAACTGGAACACTAACCAACATAGCCTACGTTACTGTTGGTGGCCAAACCAACTCCGACAGTGATATAGACACTATCTTAGATCCAGACTCCGTGCCTAAACTCAGCAAAACAGATAATCGGATTAACATCGCGCCGGGAGCGACGACTGACTATTTTATCGTTATTGATAATTCTACCGATAAAATATTACAAAATGCTGTATTTAAAGATCCTGCTGTTACTGATCTCACTGTAAACAGTATTACCTGTTTCCCTTCCGGTGGTGCAATTTGTCCCGTAATCGATATTGCGGCTATACAAGGTGCAGGTCTTACTATTCCAGATATGCCCGATGAAGGCAGTCTTACCTTTACTATTAACGCAACACTGGCTGCGACCGCAACACTAGGTGCGACTATTACCAATACCGCAAGTATTACGGCGGGTGGCCAAACAAATTTCGCGAGTGATTCAAATACAATACAGAATGGTGCTGGAGCACTAACTTGTGGGCCAATACCTTCTACCTACCCTGTTTATAGTTCGGGTGATGATCTAGAAATTGAAGACGACGTTAAAATTAATGTCGGCAGTGGTAATGTTGATGTAGAAGAAGGTGAAAACAATGGTACTGCCATTGATGTTACTGGCACAGTAGGTGATGTTATTACACCTAACCCAGCATTAAATTTACCAACTATCGATCCACTTCTCTTTCCAAGCAATATAGCAACCAATGATGTTGTTGTTAGCAACAATACAACTATCTTCGATAGTGCAACCGAAGATACTTACGACACTATTACCATTGAAGATGGTTTTGAAACTAGCTTCACCGGTGGTGGCCCTTTCTATATTGATGAGCTCAAAATAGGTGAAGGTTCTACTGTTAATTTAGCAGCGGGCAATTACTTTATTAATAAACTATCCATTAAAAAAGACAGCTTTATTAATATTACTTCTGAAGTAGTTAATATTTATATTAATGATGAATTCAAAGTTAACGGTGATGACGTTACTATTAATGATGGCGGTAATGTCGGTGGTTTAGTTATTTATCTCTATAGTGATGCTGATTTTAAAGCTGAAAAAAGACGACTTGATTTCACTGGTGTTATCTATGGACCAGATTCTGATGACATAAAATTTGGTAAAGAAACTAAATTCCATGGTGCCGTTATCGGCGGTGATGATATTGAATTTGATGATGACAGTGTTATTACCTACACACCTGCTGATGCTGCAATGGTAGGAAATATTTCTACTTGTATGATTAGCTTAGATCATTATGAGATTTTTCATACTGGTACTGGCATAAGCTGTAAACCAAATACAATCAGAATAACTGGCCATGATAGTGGCGACAATGCTGTTGATGTTCCCGCTGGAACCACAATTACTTTAAGCACATCAACAAACCGTGGTGATTGGACTCTAATTAGCACTGGTACAGGTACACTCACCAATGGAACTCTAGGTGATGGTGTCGCCACCTATACCTTCCCCGGTGCTGAATCAGTTGTTGGGCTAGAGTTTAACTACACTAATCCCTTTACAGATACTGATACCGTAAACTTTAATGTAACCGATGGCACTATCAGCGAGTCTGAAGATCCTGATCTTGTCTATCAAAAAACCAAATTTATATTTGAAGACACCGCCAATAGCGGAAATTTTGATATTCCAACTCAAATTTCTGGTAAAGATTCCAATGAAGGCTTTGGTGCAAAAGATCTATTTCTACGAGCAATAACCGCATCTGATAAAAATCCAGCTGTCTGTATAGGTTTACTCTCAGGCGCTGTAAACATCGATCTTGGCGCTGAATGTGCAAACCCAACAATCTGTGCTGCTCGGCAACTATTGGTTAACAGCACGGCTATCGCCACAACCGATGAAGATGGCTCAGCAAATGCATCGGCCTATACAACAATTAGTCTAGACTTCGATGATGAGTCACGTGCACCTATTATTTTAAATTATCCTGATGCTGGTCAACTAGAACTTCATGCTCGCTATAATTTACTACTTGCTAATAATTCTTCTTCAGGCGATTTTTTACGAGGCTCTAATTTATTCGTAGTTCGCCCTCTTGCTTTACGTATTCCAGTGACAGGCAATAACGCTGCACAAGATAGTGACGGTGACACATCCTTTGTTGCTGGTACCGATTTTAACTTCACCGTCGAAGGCGTACTCTGGCAACAAACCGATGATACAAATGAGGATGGTATTGCAGATGGTTTCAACGATGACACCCCCTTAACCAATCCTGCGGATATCACTGACAACGCAGTCACACCTAACTTCTTTGCAACGGCTAGTCTAAGCAACAATCTATTCCAACCTGCTGGCGGAACAAATCCACCACTCTCATCTACAAGTGTAGTAATCAACAATCTTGGCACTGGAGCTGTTACTGCTAATTGGCCCGAAGTCGGGATTATTGAAATCAATGCTCAAGTAACGGATTATCTTAGTAGTGGCCAAGATATTCTCGGGCGCAGCAGCTATGTTGGACGTTTTTATCCTGATAGATTTGATGTGACTACTAATACACCTATTCTCGCTGATAGCTGCACTAATTTCAGTTACATGGACCAAGAAATAGGCTTTAGTACTAACCCAGCAATAACTATAACGGCTTTTGAGGCGGGTACAGAAATAACTAAGAACTACGATTTTGATGGATTCTGGAAATACTCAGTTAACTTAGAAAATCGCACTTACACTAATAATGTAATGACTCCCGCAACCATAGATAGCGCTCCACTACAGGTCAATATCGCCGTCAGTGATGATGAAAATGGTGATGGTGATCGCCTACTAACTATCAGTAACGAAACAATACTTTATCAACGGCCGGCGGATCCTCGTGATGCAGCAAATATGGGGGCTAGTCCGGCTATACCATTCGATGCTGACATTAATCTTAATTTCACTGACATAGATCTCACTGATAGTGATGGTGTTTGTTATGACTCTGACAATGATGGTGGCGCTTGTGAAACCTACTCAATTACCAATATTGGTAGCACCGAAGTTCGCTTTGGACGCTTAAAAATAGACAGCGCCTTTGGTTCAGAACTCGTTCCTCTACAGCTACCTATCACCATCCAATACTATGCTAGTTTAATCGAAGATTTTATTACGGTACCGGATGACACATGTACAACATTAACAGCTGCACCCGCTGCCGCACCAGATTGGGGTGATGTTAACTTATCAAACTATCAAGGTAATCTCGTTGAAAATGATACGACACCATCATTATCTGCTCTAACCGGAGGGCAAGCGACTCTTACACTTAGCGCACCACTCATTCACGATGGAAGTGTGCTCGTCACACTAGATGCTCCGCCTTACCTTAAATTTGATTGGGACGGTGACGGTAATCACGACAACAATCCAACTGCTCTTGGAACATTTGGTATTTATAGTGGTAATAACTCAACGATTTATTTACGCGAATTATACTAAATTCTATTTAGGGTCAGAACAAAAACTATTCTGAATCACAGCTGTGTTTAATTTTTGTTCTGACCCTAATTTAATTCCATCCCCAAATCTTTAATCTTACGGGTTAGGGTATTACGTCCCCAACCTAGTAATTTAGCGGCATCTTGACGACGTCCACCAGTGTGACGCAAAGCACTACGGATCATGATGCGTTCAAAATCAGGAACTGCAGAATCCAACAAACCAAGATCACCACTAGCCAAGCTATTATCTGCCCAACGCTCTAAAGATTTTTGCCAATTATCGCCAGTAACAGACTCTTCATTATAATTTTCGCGCAATTCCGGTGGCAGGTCATCCATGTGCACTTCTTGGCCAGGTGCCATGACTGTTAACCAGCGACAAAGATTCTCTAATTGCCTTACATTACCTTGCCAATCAATGCCGGTTAAATATTTTTCTGCCTCAGGTAATAAACGTTTTACTTCTGAATCAAGTTCTTTCGCCGCTGCAGCTAAAAAGAAATTCATTAACACGGGAATATCTTCTCTACGTTCACGCAATGGCGGCACATGAATACGAATAACGTTTAAACGGTGAAATAAATCTTCACGGAATCGACCTTCGGCTACTAATTTTTCTAAATTCTGATGTGTTGCTGCAATAATACGCACATCAACCTTTACTGCGGTACGACCACCAACGCGATAAAACTCACCCTCGGCCAATACTCGTAATAGACGTGTCTGCAATTCGGCAGGCATGTCACCAATTTCATCTAAAAATAATGTACCACCATCGGCTTGTTCAAAACGACCTCGATGTAAGCTTTGCGCGCCGGTAAAAGAACCTTTCTCATGACCAAACAATTCTGATTCCAATAAATCTTTTGGGATCGCTGCGGTATTAATCGCAATAAAATCTTTTCCCGCACGTGGGCTATGTTTATGTAATGCGTGCGCAACCAATTCTTTACCTGTACCTGATTCACCATTAATTAAAACAGTTATGTTAGAACGTGCTAAACGACCAATGGCACGAAACACTTCCTGCATTGCAGGTGCTTCACCAATGATTTCTGTTTTGATTACTGGCTCATTAGATAATTCTGTTTTCGTTTCGCGTCGCAGATCCACGGCTCGGCTTACCATTTCTACTGCTTCATCAACATCAAAAGGTTTTGGTAAATATTCAAATGCGCCACCTTGATAGGCAGAAACAGCACTATCCAAATCAGAATGCGCGGTCATAATAATGACTGGCAGCTCTGGATATTCTGAATTAAGTTTTTCTAACAATTCAAGACCATTTAAACCGGGCATGCGAATATCAGTAACAATCGCATCGGGCAATTCTTTTTCAAGATCACTCATAATCTTATTCGCATTTTCGTAACTAATAACTTCCATATTCGCTTTTTCTAGTGCCTTTTCTAACACCCAGCGTATTGATCGATCATCATCGATGATCCAAATCTTGTCCTTATGCATTTTCTTTACTCTCCGTTTCAATCGGCAATAAAATTGTAAATCGTGTTTCACCCGGCTCACTTGTACATTCGATAAGCCCGCCGTGCCGATTAATTAATGACTGTGCTATTGATAAACCCACACCTGTCCCTTCAGCGCGACTTGTTACCATTGGGAAGAAAATTCTTTGTTGCATTTCTTCCGGTATGCCAACGCCATCATCAGTAATATCTAAACGCATAACATGACGATGACGAATACTGCCAATGGTTAATTGTCTTTCAATACGTGTTTTAAGTTCAATTGTGCCCTTACCCTGCGTTGCCTGAAT
>JAGLUW010000008.1 GCA_023134145.1 Sulfuriflexus sp.
ATTTATTGAACAATATGCACCGGCATTTCCTGATCGTCGCGTCACCGCTAAAGACAGCCCTTGTGCAAAATTGCCAGGTACACTTTGTCGCAAATTAGAAGACGAAGTGGTTAATAATATCGAAACAGAAAAATGGGAATTTAGTTCGGTTGAGAATGGTCGGCCAGTACATACTTTGCACTGGATAGATCGTAAGCGACAATTACCTATTAGAGAATTTTTTGCTGATGGCTCGGCTATTGAAATGTCTTTGCTAGATAACGAAACCATCAATAAACGCAAGGCAGAAAAATGGCGTATGCAAGTAATGAACGCAGATGGACAACGTACCCAGTTCTTGCAGTGGTATGACCGAGAATTGAAATTAGTGATACGAGAAGAACATCCGGATGGTTATATCCGTGAATTACGCGACATTAAAGTAGGTAAACATAAAAAAAGTTTGTTTACCGTGCCGAAAGATTATGAACGTCGGGTGCAACCACCACGAGCTACCTCATCGCAGGGGCAGGTTAAACCTTAATGAGGTTTTTGTTATTGGCTTTGTTGTTGCTGTCAGCGAATCAAGCAATGGCATGGTGGAATACACCTTATGGCTATGCGACACAACGAGGCGGTTATTGGCCAAATGCATGGCCAGCATACGTGCAGCCACAGCCGCAGCGACAACGTAACAGTTATAGCGGAACAGGTTGGAATAAACGTAACAGTTATAGCGGAACAGGTTGGAATATAAGAGGCTCGATGTCGGAGTCTGGCGAGACACGTTTTATTATGGAGTATCGTGGCAATATTTATAATGGCCAATTTGGAAATCCTTATGGCCGTCAGTTTAGTAATAACCCGTATTACGGTAGAGGTTGGCGTTAGTAAAATGATTACGGTGGTAGCAAATCTTAAAGGCGGTTCGGGAAAGAGCACGGTTAGTTTTAATCTTGCGATTTGGTTAGCAGAGCAAGGCTTCGAAGTACAAGCATTGGATCTTGACCCGCAATTGACTTTGCATGATGTTGCTCGAATCCGTAAAGAAGAAGGCCATGAACCAGAATTAAATGTGATTGCGCAAGAAACACCCGATTTTAATACCAGCATTAAGCTTGAAATGGTTATTGATGTAGGTGCGGCAAATCAAGCGGGAATGCGTGAAGCAATACGAAACGCAGACAGAGTGATAATTCCTGTTCCGCCGAGTCAGCCAGATGTTTGGGCAACACAACGATTTTTAAAAACAGTACGAGAAGCGCGAGAAGGTGTGTCTAAAGAATTAGAGATTTATGTTTTTGTTAATCGCGCAGACACTCATCATGCAGTACGTGAATCAGATGATACCGCGGCAGCTTTAGCGCAATTGCCCGGAATTAAATTATTACCGCAAAGGCTTTACCAGCGAACTATTTATCGACGTTCGATGAGTGAAGGTCTAGCCGTTTTTGAATTATGGCGTGGCAGCAAAGGGGCGGAAGAATTCGAAACCTTTGCCCGAGCCTTATATCAGTAATTAGGAGAGTGCAGGAAAATGAGTGACGCACAAGACAAGTCATTGCAAGAAGATCCGGAAATGGGAAGTACAGATGCGAGTGAAGAAGTTGTTATGGATGAAGTAGCCGAAGATCGCTCAGTGAGTAAAAAGAAATCTGGTTTTATAGGTTTCTTAATTACACTTGTACTTTTAAGTGGTGCAGCAGGCGCTGGTTGGTATTACCAGTCAATGTGGTTCCCACAAGTTAAAGAGGGTGCTGAACAGATTAAAAGTGGTGCAGAACAGGCCCAATTAAAAGTAGAGTTAAAAGTTCAACAAGCTCAAGCATGGTTAAATGATTTACTGTCTTTTGGTAAAGGCCGTGATCGAATGGCTGCACCGACGCCAAAGCAAGAGCCAGTTGAAACTACCGCAGAAAGCAGTAAACCAAATTATGTTATTGCTGCTATTTCTGATCCCAAAGCTGAATTAAAGAGCGATGCGAAAGAAGAAGTCGTTGCAGTAGAGGATAGTGTTGTTACTAGCGAGGCTGAACAGAAAGTCGTTGAACCAGTGAATGAAGTTGTTGAGATTATTGCTGAGATTGAAAATGTCGAAGTTACCGAAGCCGAAGAGAAGCCTGGGGTGGAAGTCGTTGTTATAGAACCTGTTGTAGCAGAAGAATCTACTCTTGTTACAGAGGAAGCAGCCGTTGTTGCAGAGAAAGCATCCGCTCCTACCGTAGAAAGCAAAACTTTAGTTGTTGCAAGTGAAGTGCCTGCAGTAAAACCACTGCAAGAAATTAAGCGTAACGTTGTTAATCTTGCCGAGGCTAGAAAAGCTTTTTGGCAAAGAGACTTACCAAAGGCAGAGGCTCTTTATAAGAAACAAATAAACAGTTCTGTAGCAGATGCGGATAGTTGGGGTGAGCTAGGAAATATTTATTATTTCCAAGCGAAATGGAAATTAGCGGCAAAAGCTTATACTGAAGCGGCAATTCTTTTATTGAATAAAGGTGATTTTCCTCAAGCGATGTTTTTGCACTATATCGTGACGGGTCTTGACCCAATTCAGGTAAAACGTATAGATGAACATGTGCAGGCATTGCAGGCACCGTTGAAAGGATAGGAAAGGGTTAAAGGAGAGAGAGAAATGTTTAATAAAAATTTAATGTCTATATTTTTTGGTTATCTTGTCGTTGGTGTTGCGGTAGCTTACGTCTTCATTAAAGATGATCAGGTAGATGCGGTAGCCAATAAGGCTGTTAGCGAGGAAATGTCATTAAGCGAAGCGCGTCAGGCTTATTGGGCGCGAGATATGGCAAAGTCTGAAAGACTTTATCGAATCATTACCAGTACCGATGAAACTAATATTAATGCATGGGGTGAATTAGGAAACCTTTATTATATGCAGGCACGCTGGCAAGAAGCCGCACGCGCATATGCCGAAGTGGCCTTAGGTTTGATTGAAAAAGATGATCTGCAACAAGCTGCTTATTTTCATAGTTTAGTTAATCAAATGGATAGGGAGCAATCAGAAAGAATTAATCAACGCTTACGTAAACTGATTAAATCTTAAGGACTGTTTGTAGATAACACAGAGGATACGATATGGGTATTTTAGCTAGACTATTTACACTGATTGGTTTTGTTGTTGTTGTCGTTACGCTTGGTTCTGGCGTTTATTTTCAAAAAGAAATTCGTGCTGTACAGCAGTTTGATGAAAAGGCCGCTGAAGTTTATTTGAATATGGCAGCGATTATATTGGAAACAGGTAATGCGGCTGAAGCAACTGTTTGGCGAGTGCCACTTGCTGAGGGCGTTAGTGTTGATGATGCTGAAGAGGCGATGAAGGCCGTCGCGAATGAGTACAACATCAAGAATGTTGGCGAATTACCATTGAGTAAACAAGTTGCATTGATGACGGGCGAAGCCTTTCGCACATTAAAAATTTATATGTTTTGTGATCCATTAACAGCAGTGAAAATGCTGGATTACAGTGATGCTTTTTCTGCCTACTTACCATGTCGTGTGGCAATGGTGGAAGATAAGCAAGGCAAGGTTTGGCTTTATACATTAAATATGGATTTAATGATTCATGGTGGTATACCCTTGCCGGCCGATTTAAAGGTCGAAGCAGAAAAAGTGAAAGAAACCATGCTGGCGATTATGCATCGCGGTGCGGAAGGTGATTTTTAAAAATAATAATAGTTTGGTGTAGTAGGGGCTGTTTGTGGAGTGGAGGTCTGCGCAGTAAATTGTTGATTAAAGTAGGTTTAGGAGTTTGTAATGAGTAATAACGACAATAACGCGATAGACGAAGTATCAGACGCTTCATGTGATGTAGGCGATTGCGGTAAGGGCGACTGTGAAAAGTGTCAGGAAGAGGTAACACCCGAATCAAAATCCATGGAAGAATGCATGGGCAAGAGCATGGAGATGTTGGCGAACACCTTCTCTGCCAGTGCAAAGCGCTGGGAAATGATTGTTTATCCTTCTTTATTCGCGTTTATTTTGTTAGCCGGTTATGGTTTTTACCTGATCTATAGTCTGACTCAAGATGCGCACGAGATGATGATAAGTATGAAGGCTGTGTCTAATAACATGGTGGTGATTTCAGAAAGCATGTTGGTTATTTCAAAAAATACTGATAACCAAACTATTGCGATGCGTGATATGGCTGCGAATATGCACGGTATGAATGGTTCAATGAATCAAATGCGTCAGGATATGTCAGTACTGAACCACAGCATTTCTCGCCCAATGAATAAGATGAATAGCTTTATGCCGTGGTAATAAAAAGAGATTGATGAACGAAGCGGTGTAGGCCGGGCTAGTACAAGGCTTGGAATTTGCTGCTCATGTTAAGCAAGGAAGTTAACTAGATGGGTATCACGGGTTTAATCAGATCATAATTCATCAATCCAAAAAAAAGCCGCTCACTGAGCGGCTTTTTTTGGTATTGCTTCTAGCAATTACGCCATGCTGCGGACGTGAGTATTAAGACGACTTTTATGACGTGCAGCCTTGTTCTTGTGAACCAAGCCTTTGCTGACCAAACGGTCAATAGCTGGAACTGCAAGTTTGTAGGCAGCGCTAGCCGCGTCTTTATCATTTGATGCAATCGCCTTAATGACATTTTTGATGCGCGTACGCATTAATGAACGCATGCTAGCGTTATGCTGACGGTGATTTTCCGCCTGACGAGCGCGTTTTTTTGCTTGTGCTGAATTAGCCATTGTTGCCTATCCTGTCTTTGTATCTTGTTCTAGAAAGCGCGTAACTATGCTGATTTTATGTGCATTTGTCAAATCTGCTTGCATGACCTCAATTTGGGGGAGTACAGCGGACGTGCTATGCTACGCATAATGAAAAATGAAACAAAAACAGTTACTTATAACGAATTTGAATCAAGAAACATCGAATGAGCGGTGGTCTCTTTAAATCTACCGTGGTGGTTGGGGGAAATACTCTCATATCACGAGTGCTCGGTTTGGTTCGAGACATCGTTATTGCACGTTTATTTGGTGCTGGCGCAGGCACAGATGCCTTTTTTGTTGCCTTCAAGATACCCAATTTCTTTCGCCGTCTATTCGCTGAGGGCGCATTCTCACAGGCTTTCGTGCCGGTGCTGGCCGAAACACGGGTTACTGATAAGGATGATCTGAGCGAAACCCGTGCCTTGGTGGTGCATACCATTGGTACCTTGGGTGGCGTGTTGGTATTGATTACTTTATTGGCTGAATTGGCCGCACCGTGGATAATTATTGTCTTTGGGCCGGGTTTTTACCTCGAAGGAGGCGAAAAATACGATCTGACCGTACAAATGCTGCGGATTACCTTCCCTTATTTACTTCTCATTTCTCTAACCGGCTTGGCTGGCGCAGTACTTAATAGCTTTGGCCGCTTTGCCGTGGCGGCCTTTACGCCGGTTTTGCTGAATCTCTGTCTTATTGGCACGGCGGTTTGGTTGTCGCCATTGATGGATGATCCTGTGGTTGGTTTGGCGTGGGGTGTATTTTTAGCTGGCCTGGTACAGTTGGCTTTCCAACTGCCATTCTTGGCTCGGATCGGTATGTTGGGTTGGCCTCGCTGGGGACGTGCTCACGCAGGGGTGCGTAAAATCATGCGCCTGATGTTGCCAGTGATTATTGGATCATCCGTGCTGCAAATTAACCTAGTGATCGACACGATTATTGCCTCTTTTCTCTTTACCGGCAGTGTGACTTGGTTGTATTACGCCGACAGAATGGTGGAGTTTCCACTTGGCGTGTTTGCGATCGCATTGAGCACAGTGATTCTACCGAGCCTGTCACGTCAACATGCAGAAGAGGATTCCGACAGCTTTGCTCGTACCTTAGACTGGGCACTGCGCTTGGCTTTAGTGGTTGGCCTGCCCGCAACGCTGGGATTATTCATGCTAGCAGAACCTATTTTGAGCAGCTTATTCCAGTATGGTGACTTTACCGTTGGCGATGTTGAGATGGCGGCTCTAGCCTTAATGGCTTATGCCGTTGGTTTACCTGCTTTCATCCTTATTAAAGTGCTCGCGCCAGCTTATTACTCGCGCCAAGATACTAAAACACCTGTAAAAATAGCGATTAAGGCGATGGGGTTGAATGTTACCTTGAATATTTGTTTCGTTGTGCCGATGGTATACATGGGAATTAATGGCCCTCATGCAGGTTTGGCTTTGGCCACCGGTTTAGCGGCATGGTTGAATGCATGGCTGCTGTGGCGTGGTTTACAACAACAAGGAATTATTCAAGCGCAGCCAGGTTGGGGCAAATTGTCATGGCAAGTATTGGCAGGTTTATTAGCCATGGCAGGCATTTTACTTTGGGGTATGGATTCACAAGTGGATTGGTCGACATGGGAATGGCAGCAGCGTGCAGGCCACTTAGTTATGTCGATTTTGGCAGGGGCAGCCATATATCTGATCGTTTTGCTGCTTTGTGGATTAAGACCCGCAGATTTACGTGCTAAGCGGGCATCTTAATGCATCTGCCTAGAGCATTTTTTGCACGCGCACCATATAATAGAATGTTTCCGGCAAACTAGATTAAACATGGAATTAATTAGGGGCTTTCATAATTTGCGGTCACGGCATCGTGGCTGTGTTGCGACCATCGGTAATTTTGATGGCGTGCATCTTGGCCACCAAACCGTATTAGGTCAGCTTGCTGATAAAGCGGCGGAATTGGGTGTGGCTTCGGTAGTGATTAGTTTCGAGCCGTACCCAATGGAATTCTTTGCACCAGATAAGGCGCCAGCAAGATTGACGCGCTTGCGTGAAAAGTTTCGTGCTTTAGCGCGCTACTCAGTAGACAGAATGTTATGCCTACGATTTGATAAAGTCTTTGCGCAGCAGCCGGCACGTGAGTTTATTGATAAGGTGCTGGTTGAAGGTTTAGGTATTCGTTATTTAGTTGTTGGTGATGATTTTCGTTTTGGTCATCAACGCGAAGGTGACTTTGCTTTACTTGAAGAAGTAGGCAAACAGCAAGGCTTTGAAGTAGTGCATCTGCATACGTTTAATATTGATGCAGGGCGAGTGAGTAGTACACGAGTTAGAGAAGCACTTGCTAGCGGTGATATGGCGACGGCAGAAAAATTATTGGGTCGCCCTTACCGAATGTGTGGACGGGTAGCGCATGGCGATAAACGTGGGCGCACGATTGGTTTTCCAACGGCGAACATTCATTTGCATCGCCAGAAGACACCCGTAAAAGGTGTCTTTGCTGTAGAACTATTTGGCATTAAAGGCGAACCAATAGCTGGCGTCGCGAATGTAGGCACAAGGCCAACAGTCGATGGTACGCGAAGTTTATTGGAAATACATTTATTCGATTTTGCTGAAGAGATATATGGTGAATATGTGCATGTTGAGTTTGTACATAAATTAAGGGATGAAGCAAAGTTTGATTCCTTTGAGAAATTAAAAGAACAGATTGATATTGATGCCGAACAGGCACGAGAATATTTCAAGAAACGAAATAATTAAATTAATGATGAATATTATAGTTGTAAAGAAAATAACATGACTGATTACAAAAAAACCTTAAACCTTCCTAATACGGCTTTCCCTATGAAGGGGAATCTTGCTAACCGTGAGCCAGAGTTATTAAAGCGCTGGGCAGACGCAGATATTTATAAAAAACTGCGCGAGCATTCAGAAGGTCGTGAAAAATTCATTCTGCATGACGGCCCTCCGTATGCGAACGGCGATATTCATATTGGTCATGCGGTAAATAAAATTCTCAAAGATATCATCACGAAGTCAAAGACCCTCTCGGGTTTTGATACGCCATACGTACCTGGTTGGGATTGTCATGGTCTGCCTATTGAGCTGAATGTTGAAAAAAAAGTCGGTAAGGCGGGTCACAAGGTGGATGCAAAAACCTTCCGCGATGCTTGTCGTACCTATGCGGGTAAGCAAGTTGATAAACAGCGTGAAGATTTTAAACGCCTCGGCATTATTGCTGATTGGGATAAGCCGTACTTAACAATGGATTATAAGTACGAAGCGGATATCGTTCGTTCGCTGGGTAAGATTGTTGATAATGGTCACTTGCATAAAGGCGTGAAGCCAGTGCATTGGTGTACTGACTGTGGTTCGTCTTTGGCAGAAGCTGAAGTAGAGTACGAAGATAAAAGATCACCCGCGATCGATGTGCGCTTTAGTGTGCTTGAAGACGAAACTTTATTCTCGCGTTGCCACCATACCGACAGTAAAGGTGATGGGCCGCTGTCTGTTTTGATTTGGACGACCACACCGTGGACATTGCCAGCAAACCAAGCTGTTTGTGTGCATCCGGATTTAGAATATGTAGTTGTGCAATGCCAAGGCGAGCGACTGCTCGTAGCCGAAGCATTAATGAAAGATGCCATGGTTCGTTACGACATCGAAGACTATCGGGTTATTGCGTACTGTAAAGGCAGTGAGTTGGATGGCGTTAAATTAGCGCATCCATTTTACGAACGTGAAGTGCCGATGGTTCTTGGTGATCATGTAACTACCGAGGCGGGCACGGGTTGTGTGCATACTGCACCGGGTCATGGTCAAGACGATTATGTTGTTGGTATGCGTTATGACCTAAAGATTGATAATCCTGTTGGTAGCAATGGCTGTTTCTTACCAGACACACCTTTGTTCGGTGGCGAGCATGTTTTCAAAGCTAACGACAAAGTGCTGGATGTGCTGAAAGCGCAAGGTAAGTTGATGCATCATGAAGTACTGAATCACAGTTACCCGCATTGCTGGCGTCATAAAACGCCGATTATTTTCCGTGCGACACCACAGTGGTTTGTTAGCATGACGCAAAATGGTCTGCGCGATGAAGTGAATAAATCAATCAAGCAAGTACATTGGCTTCCGGATTGGGGGCAAGCACGTATTGAAACCATGGTGGCGAACCGCCCAGACTGGTGCGTGTCTCGACAACGTACATGGGGACCACCGATCGCGATCTTTGTACACAAGACCACCGGTAAATTACATCCGGATACCAATGCGATCTTTGAAAAGGTCGCGCTGCGTATAGAACAAGATGGTGTTAATGGTTGGTTTGAAGCCGAAGCATCTGAATTCATTGGTAATGATGCGGATGATTATGATCGCGTCAATGATATTCTCGATGTTTGGTTCGACTCAGGTGTGTCTCATTATGCCGTGCTTGATCGTCGTGATGAATTAGCATGTCCTGCTGATTTATATTTAGAAGGTTCAGATCAACATCGCGGTTGGTTCCAGACTTCATTGTTATCATCCATTGCGATGCGTGGTGAAGCACCATACAAAACCGTGTTAACGCATGGTTTTGCGGTGGATGCGAAAGGCCACAAAATGTCTAAATCAAAAGGCAATGTGGTTGCACCGCAAAAGGTTATTAAGAACCTTGGCGCAGATATCTTACGTCTTTGGGTTGCGGCAACGGATTACAGTAAGGAAATGACTGTATCAGATGAAATTTTGAAACGTTCGGCTGATACTTACCGTCGTTTGCGAAATACATCACGCTATTTATTGTCGAACATTAATGATTTTGACCCTGCTACAGATTTGGTTGAGCCAAGTGAGATGCTGGCACTGGATCAATGGGCAGTGATGCGTGCAGCAGAAATGCAAAAACAAGTATTGGCCGCTTACGAAAGTTATGAATTCCATCGTATCTATCACTTAGTACACAATTTCTGTTCAGTGGAGTTGGGTGGTTTCTATTTAGATATCACTAAAGACCGTCAATACACCATGCCGGCGAATAGTATTGGACGTCGTTCGGCACAAACTGCTGCTTATCATATTATTGAAGCTCTAACGCGTTGGCTAGCGCCGATCCTAACGTTCACCGCAGAAGAACTTTGGCAGCATATTCCAGGTGAACATGCAGAATCCGTTTTCTTTGCGACATGGTATGAGCTTCCGACTATGCCCTTAAGCGATGGTACGGGAATGGGTCTGGAATTCTGGAGTCAGGTTATTGAAGTGCGCGAAGCAGTAAATAAAGAACTAGAGAAAGCGCGTGCAGCAGGTGTCATCGGCTCGGCGCTGAATGCAGAAGTTGGCCTGTACTGTGGTCGCGAAATTCTTGACAAGTTGAATGCACTTGAAGACGAATTACGTTTTGTTTTGATTACTTCCGATGCGTGTACCTATTTAGCAGGTGAGCCACCTTCGGAAGCCGAGCACTATACGCTGTCAAACAATGACGAAATATGGGTATCGGTATCCGCATCAGATAAAGAAAAATGTGTGCGTTGTTGGCATCATCGTGAAGACGTTGCGAGTAATGACACGCATCCTGAATTATGTGGTCGCTGTGTCGAAAATATTGATGGCGACGGTGAAACTCGTCGCTTTGCGTAAAGAGGCAAGATAACTATGTTGAAGTGGTTATGGTTGTCAGTGATTGTCATTGCCTTAGATCAGGCAAGTAAGTTTTTGGCGACCGCTGAACTAACCTATGCAGTGCCTGTTTATGCCATGTCTTCGATTAACTGGCTGTTGGCACATAACACGGGTGCGGCCTTTAGTTTCTTAAGTGAAGCGGGTGGTTGGCAGCGCTGGTTTTTCGTTATTTTAGCGACGGTTGTTAGTGTTGTGATTGTCTTCTGGCTTAAAGGCCTACCGCGTACTGATAAATGGTTGGCTATCGCATTAGCATTAATTCTTGGTGGCGCGATTGGTAATGTCGTTGACCGTGCTCTTTATGGTTATGTTATTGACTTCGTGCAATTCTATTATATTGCTGAGAGTTGTGTTCCTGGATTTTATTTTAATGGTATTCAATGTAATTGGCCGGCATTTAATATTGCTGATATGGCCATTGTTGGTGGCGCAATACTGATGGTTGTTGATAGTGTATTTGGTTCTAAAGATACAGAACTGAAAGTTTAATGTAGGAGTTACAAATGAGCGAGACGATACAAGCTGGAAGCAGTGTACTCATTAATTACACCTTAGCAATTGAAGACGGCACTGTGGTTGAATCTACCGAAGGCACAGATCCTTTACGATTCTCATTAGGTGATGGCACGCTTATCGAAGGTTTGGAAGCCGTGTTGCTCGATATGAAAGTCGGTGACCGACAATGCCTACAGCTAGAAGCGGTTGAAGCATTTGGCTTTGCAGATGAAACCAATGTGCATATGCTAACGCGTGATAAATTCCCTGAAGATATGCCGCTTGAAAAAGATCTGATTGTTGGTTTTACCACACCATCGGGCGAAGAAGTTCCCGGACGTATTATGGAAATGCCCGATGATGATTTAGTGGTTGTCGATTTTAATCACCCACTTGCAGGCCATGCCGTAACCTTTGATGTTGAAGTCATGGCGATTGGTGCTGAGGAAGAAACACACTAATGCGAGTTTTACTCGCAAACCCACGTGGATTCTGTGCCGGTGTAGATCGTGCCATTGATATTGTTGAGCGTGCGCTAGAACTTTTTTCTGCCCCTATCTATGTGCGACATGAAGTTGTACACAATCGCTATGTTGTTAATTGTCTGCGAGATAGAGGTGCGGTATTTGTTGAAGAACTTGATGATGTTCCTGATGATGCCACGGTTATCTTTAGTGCACATGGTGTGTCTAAAGCCGTGCGGGTAGAAGCAGAACAACGTGGCTTAACCGTTTTTGATGCAACCTGTCCATTAGTAACAAAGGTGCATATGGAAGTGGTGCGTCATGTTAAGGCAGGTTGTGAATGTATTCTTATTGGTCATGCCGGGCATCCAGAAGTCGAAGGCACTATGGGGCAGGTTGAAAAACAACAAGGTATTATGTACCTAGTTGAGACAGCAGAGGATGTTGGCCAGTTAAAAGTCAATAATGAAAATAAATTAGCCTTCGTGACTCAAACCACCTTATCAATGGATGATACAGGTATTGTTATTGACGCATTACGTGAACGTTTTCCTAATATTATTGGCCCGAAGAAAGATGATATTTGCTATGCAACACAAAATCGGCAAGATGCGATTAAGCGTTTAGTTAAAAGTTGCGAAGCGGTACTCGTCGTTGGCTCACATAATAGCTCGAACTCAAATCGCTTACGTGAAATCGCTGAGCAGCATGGGATACCTGCGTGGCTTATTGATGGACCAGAAGATATTCAAGACAGTTGGTTAGAAGATAAAAAAGTAGTTGGATTAACTGCCGGTGCGTCGGCACCAGAGTTGTTGGTACAAAATGTAATAGAAAGGCTCCAAGAATTAGGCGCCGATGTTATTAATGAAGATGAAGGTAAACCAGAGAAAGTGACGTTTACCTTGCCTAAAGCGCTTCAATAAAAAAGGCCAGTTAATATCACTGGCCTTTTGTTAAACAGAACGTCTTAATTTAATAATTAAATCTTATTGATTCCAGCAGCGATCAGTTGTTTCTGATCCAGAAGCACCCTTTGCCCCAGTTTGATCAAAAGTCAGGTTATTACAATACGAAGAGTCGCTAGTCTGTTGATTTTGAGCAGCGGCAGTATATTCATAAGTTGAAGATGTTCTCGCAGAAATAGTAATTTTGTAATAACCCTCTACGGAGTCAACACCTGCGGCAGGAGCAAGTGTATCGCATTGAGCATGATTGTAACGCCCAAATATTGACGCGCAGCGTTCTAGATTATGTGCTGCAGTAAGTAATGAACCCGTACCATCAGCACGTCGGGCCTTGCGAGTATATTGTCCATATTCAGGTAAGGCAACGGCGGCAATAATGCCAATAATTGCAACAGTTACCATTAGCTCAATTAGTGTGAAACCTTTATTGTTTCGAAAGTACATGGTGTTACTCCAAAATATTTAATAGTTGCTTCAAGCTGTTATTCGTTACGAATTTCAGTCCACGAAAAACGTCCGGTGCTGGTTGTGCCGCCAGGATCTACATTATCTTTGATAATTTCACCCTTACTGGTCGATTCATAACGTTTGTCACCTAAGAAGGTTGGCTCAGAAAGAATACCTTGATCCGTTTTCTTGCCGGTTGCTGCCGCATCTACGCTGCCACCAACGTCAATAAAGTCACCATCGTCGATGGTATCGCTGGTATCAACATTGATTATAGGTGAATCGGGACGGCCACCATTTTTTGTTTCGACTGACATGAGGTAACCATAGCCACCAACATCACAACCATTGGTCGTTGGCACGAGTGTATTAAAGAAGACAATATCACCAATCACGACTGAGCGTGATACAACACGTTCTGGTGCCCCTGCTGCGGTATTACCTGCGTCACTGGTGTCAGGGAGGTCTAGAAGCCAACCATATTGACGCGAATTACCACTCGCGCTGTAGGTGGGGACATCGGTTCCGGTAATGCGGAAATTTGCTCCCACTCCGAAGCCTGCCAAAAATTCTTGTTCTAATAACTGGCTACGGGTAATTTCTCTTACACCACGATCCCAAATGCCATAGTAAGTATGACTATTAGTATCGGTTACTGAGTCATCTTTATCACTATCAACAATGTATCGCCCCGTTCCGAATAAAACGAGTGTATTCGGTGCATCACCAGAGAGTTCGGTTGGATGCGAAATTACAATAGGTGGAGCAGTAATTTGTTGAACTAAGCCATTTGCATCCCGTGCAATAAATAAAGGTTCAGGTGGAGATGCCGCACCGGAGACACCCCAGCCAGTACCTTTACAGATGCCTGCACTTAGTCCAGTAGTATCGGCATTACAAAGATCGAAGGCCCACATGTTACCTTGTAGGTCACCAGCATAAACGCTGTCAGCTTTGCCATCACCATCTAGATCGACAACAGCAATATTAGAAAGTCCATTACAATCGCCGGAGGCGGTTGAGCCAACTTCGGTGTCTATGCGAATGTAATCTTTACCTTCGCCTTCAGTCCATGCACCATCCAGACCACCTTGTAATCCTGTGCCGCCATCGAGGAATAAAATAAACAGCTCGGCATGGCAGTCACCGCCATTGTTGTAACCGTTACCAAAGATAGCAGCCCAACGAATATCATTACTTTCTACGGCATTAGTTGGAACGATAGTAGGGCGTGAGAAAGTAAGCCCTAAGTTTGCGTCATCGGTGTCGGAGAACTCCCAAAGTACAGTTTCTGCGGCATTACTTGCGTCGTTCCCGAAACTTCCTGGGTCAGTTACATCGAGTGCAAAGACACTTTTGCCACCACCACGTAGGGAACCAACAAGAATACTTCGCCAAGCACGTGAGCTAATCGTTCCTGCGCTGCCGGAGCGGCCTTTTGTGTAAACATCACTGCGTGATGCGGTGTTATCAACGTAATAACGATGTTGGTAACCCGGTTCAGATAAATGATGCAGGCCATCATTAGCCGCAGTAGAGAACAGGCTACTTGGAATATAGGCCATTAATTCTACGCCAGTGGTTGCATTGAAACCATGCATCATACCGTCGTTAGCTCCTACATAAACCATTGGTATACGGTTAATACCATCCTTCCATGTTTCGTAATCATTTGGTGCATCCGGGAATCTACCTGCAGTTGCTCCATCACCTGTTGGCCAGTTAAGTGCTGGGTTACCGACAAAGAGGGGAGCTGAGTGAACAATGTCGCCGAGTGCCGTGCCATTACGTTCACGGAAACGTGATTTGTTATTGGCATCAGGACCTTCATAAGTGCGATCACCACGCAGGTAATTAAGTCGGTCTTTTGCTGTGAGCTCGTTAGGTGTTATGCCAGATATAGTCGGCAGGTTAAGTGCTATATCTGCTATCGCTGCATTGGGCAGATCAGTTCCGGTTGCAAGCGTGTCTGGATCAGATACGTCAGCTTTAAATAATACGCCTTTCTTTTTGCCTGTATCGAGATTATAAGTATAGATTTTACGCTGGGCATGATCCGGTAGTAAAGTACCTGCATCCCAGTCGGCTATATCTGCTACTTCACCTGTAATAGGATCGAGATCAAGCGAGAGTAACTCACCTTTCCATTTGTTGGTGTCGAAGCGTGCCTGATAAACAACGCTACCGGTACTCAAAACACTGGTATTAAAGGCAACGGATGCAGCCGAACCTGTTTGTTCAGTTAATGAATTAAGTGCCTCTTTCATTGCGCTTTGTAGGTCAGCTGGTGTGTCGGCATTGAGCATCTGACCGCGACCATTAACCGCTGCATGATAAAGATCATCAATTTGGCGTGGGTCACGTGCGCTGTTTACATTTGGCCAAGTAACAGGGGTTGCATGTACTTGTTCTACGGTTGTATAGGGCGGATTTACTAGATCTGGATTGTTAAATATAGTTCCGCGTGCACCTAGACCAACAGTAAAAGTCACCATATGCAGGTTTGTATTACAGTCGACATAGGCCGCGGGCGTAGGTGTATCACACTCACTGGATACCGGTACTTTGCCTGCTGGATAAGTCGTTGTAGGAATGAGAGTTTCTTTATAATATTTCATCGCAATATCGGCGAGCGTGTTGGAGTAGGTATCAGTATAAGGGGCTACACCACTATAATTATTAGTATCAGTTTCGGCATCGACATTCCCTGGTGTTGACCCAGAAAGTGTAGAGAAACCATCAGTAAAGAAGATGGTAAAATTTTTCTGACATTCTGCAATTACTGGTGCATTAGTATTAGTACGTTTGTATTGCGTGCCAGCAAAATTTAATGCTGTTCGGTTAGGTGTACCAGCACTATTGCCAGCAATATTATATAAGCTACTATAGAAACTATCTTTACCCACTTGTTTATCAAAATCTAACATGGTTACGGGATTGAGGGTATTAATGGTAAATAGATCGGTGCGAATACCACTAAGATCTTCGAAGGCAAGTGACACACCCGCGCGTAGTGCAAGGTGACGTTTACGGTAATAGCTGAACCAATTGGCAAAATTTTTCATTTCGTTAGAGCCTGCGGTAATGGTTGTTGCGATTAAACAACCACCATCAGGGCCAAGTGCATCAACGGTTCCACTTGTTACTACTAATGAACTAGGACGGACTTCAAAGAATTGATAATGTGCTGCGCTAGGTGTCGCGCAACTACCTGTTTCGGTAGCAGGAGCATCATTAGTAATGTCGTAAGTGCCGACAGTAGTTTTGCGGTAATACACTGCAGGGTTGTATGGGATACCAATTTCTTTAGTGGCGGTTATTTTTGTATCAGATGCAGCAGTTTTCCAAGTAGCATTGTGGTAACGAGTACCATCAGGAATCACCATACCTTTATACATTCTAAAAGTATGATTCGACAAGATTGAATCAGCTTCAGTAGTTTTGACGGTTAGTTTAAATGTAGAGGTTCCCACTATAGGATCGGATGGGGCTGCTGCTTCAGGTATTTGATCAAACGTGACCGTAGTTGGACTAACACCATAGCTTACCCATGGCTTGTAAGAAACAGTCGGATTAAAGTAGGAAGAATTATAGTCGGGGCTACGCATAAAGGCATATTGAATCACTGGCGGAATAGCATAGTGATTTGAGTTATTGCTATTCGAATCATCTTTGTAAATACGATCACCTGTGGCTGTTCCATTAGGGAACAAATAGACATATTTCTTCCAATTGTCTTTTGCCGCACCATTGATATTGAAGTTGGGTAAGCCTGGTGTGGCTATCCCTCTATTTGTAGAACTACTGGTTTGCCCTAGCCAACCAACGAATGTTTCTTCGCCGGTATGCCACCAGAAGGCACCGTCGTTGGTTTGCATTAGCACTTCGCTATCCATACTGCCGGAATCATCAATACCAAGAATGATGTTTGGATCGATGGCATTTTGAGTGAATAAAGGTTGTGTCGCTAGCGCCCCAGGCTCTGAAATAGCTGCTGTTGGTAAAATAATGCTACCTAAGCCTAACGTGGCTATGAGAATTTTCTGTACGTGTGTATTCATAATATTCACCTTTGAACCTATGCCTGTGCGGTATGGTTTATTGGAATTCTTTCTTGCCGTAATAGCTGGCTAAAATTGCTTGTGATTCTCCACTGGGGCCTTCGCCAATGGCGACCACTTTGTAACCGGTAATGTCACCACCGTTGGTCTTATTGCCGGCAGGATCAAAGGTGAGATTTCTGCCTGTTGGTTTTTCAATATCACCTAATTTTTCAATATAGAAGCGGGCATTTTGATCGTCGTTGAGTGACACGGTAGCGGATCTTGACGATGCAGCCGTAGTCCAAGTAGCGGGGACAAGAGGATCAGGGGCAAGTCCAATATCGTGTAAGCCAGCCGTACCATCTGTAACAATGAGCACGGTATCGCGAAGGTATGTTTCTCCTTCGACTATAGCGGCCTCAGCAGATTGGAATGCGAGGTTTTGATCGCGCATATTGCCGGCCATGCGTTCTTCCAATGTGGTGGTTTTCATTGAGCTGACACCAATAATAGTCATTAGTAACAAGATAATTAAACTAACGATGAGAACAGCACCTTGTTGCTTGTGTTTGGAGTACGTTGCAAATTGAGAATGCATTATATTTTCCTTATACCTTAACTATGCGCCGTCAATCACTGCACGGTTGCGAATGGTAATTGTTGTTGTAAAGATTTTGTAGAGAAGTCGATCATTAGTATTAACAGAGGCATCGAGTAATTGGTGATTTTGATTAACATTTGCTGGTTGGATTATTCGGGAACCTTTTAATAATAAAGCAATGCGAACGGTTATAGCATTATCAATACTGCCAATATTTGTTGCGGTCATATATTTATTAGGAGTGTTAAAGCGGTCGTTATCATCATTTTCACCGTAAAGAATTTGCATGTTTTCTACGTTTTCAATAATTTCAACACCATTAGGCTTTGCTGAATCACTACGAAATAGTCCATTATTACCATTCGCTCCAACTTGAATGTTGTAACCGACTCGACCAATTTTAAAAATTTGTGCATCTTTATCATATTTTTTAGACAGACAATGTGCATTAGCTCCTGGGCAGGCCCCAACACTAGGAAGGCTAGCATTTCCTGGGGTTCCGCTACCAGTGTTGTGAACAAGATGAGCATTAGCAGCTTGAGTCACTTGAAAGACATCGCCTACGCTGCAATCGCTCAAGATGATAATATCGCCATCCGCGATGCCATGACCTGTTTGTATCTTGACGTTAGCTGATGCCAATGTTTGTTGATCTGTGAGATTGATACCCTTACCAGAAGCTCTGCTAAAGCTGATGCCATCGGAGTTAGTGCCACCACCATCTACGCCTGTAAGGGTTTCACCAAAGTCATAGATCGGATCTGTGGAATTAATATGGTTAAGAACGGCAGCACTGTTGGGATCTTTTAGGCAGCCAAAGAAACCTGCGCCACGAATTTCACGGGTCAAGATGTCAATAGCGAAACGGCCATTTTCTTGAAGGCGCGATGTTTCTTCAACGAGAGTGTAGGATTGTTTACTACCCAAGTAGACTTCGCTTAAACCGCCTAGCAGCGTTAAGCTGATAACTAATGCAATCATTATCTCAATGAGTGAAAAGCCTTTTTGATGTGTTTTCATTATATTCATAGTTCGTTTCACCATGTTATTTACAGCACTGAGGGTGGTTCAAATGAAACACTGAAACAGGTTAAGTCAACACTCGAATCACCACTGCATCCAGTACCTAGGTTGCCCGTACGTTCGTCATCCCACATGATGGTGATAGTAAAAATGTTGCCGGCGCGAGTAATTTGGCCGACGCCTTCAGGAAGCTCGCCCTGTAGTTTGCCATTACATGCGCCGTTCGCATTATGTTTACCAAGTTGGCATTTCCACTCGTCTAGATCATAAGCGGCAAGTGCAGCGGCCCCACAAGAATTATTGATACAGGTTGTAGCATTTGAGGGGCCTGTACCAACAGCAACAATATAAGAGTTTGCTTCGGTGGCATTTTTATTTGCACGCATGCGATCGGCTATATCGTAAGCTAATGCTGTAGCAACGCTGCGATTATAGGCAGAAGTATTGTGGCGTAAAGCAGTGAGTTGAAGAGCGGATAGACCGAGTAGACCGATTCCTAAAATGAGTAATGAGATCAATACTTCAATAAGGGTAAAGCCCTTTTGTTTTTGTGTGTGTGAGTAACAACGTTTCATGATGATAACCTAAGGGCAAGTGTATGCAGGGAGAGAAGTATCAACACGAGGTCGACCACTTACTGAAACAAAGATTCTTCTACCTCGTTGACCTGCTGGTGCAGAGCTATCACACAACGTATGTGTTTGTACTGCACCCGTAGGAAAGTCACTTCTAAAGCCAGTCGGTAAGAATGTGTAAGTAACGCCACTGCCAGCAAAAGCAAGATTACTAGTTAAAGCCTCAGATGAACGCAAGATAATAACCGCAGCCGTATTGGGATCGACTGTGGTTATGTTCCAACCACCACTCCAACTACCAACGGGTGTGACAGTAACATTTTGTCCACGTCGTATTGCCTCACTACGGGCAATATTTAAAGCACTAATAAGTTCGTTGGCTTGAGCGGTGAGCCGACCTTCTCTGATCATGCCTTGGAAACTGGGTAAGGCAATTGATGCGGCAATAGCGACAAGTGCAGCAGTGATCATTAATTCAATCAGCGTAAAACCACGCGCCAAACGAGGCGTATTTGTATTTATTAGTTTCATAGTTATATATTTAGCATTAGTTAGAGGGCTTGTCTGTGTCTGACCGACCAGCAGGTAGGTTTGCCCGATAGGTGGTCATTCCACGTTATTTATACCTTATATATAGCCGACATTGCGGCCTGTCTTGGGTATAATCACCAGTATAGCTTGATTTTAGAGAGTTTTTTCCATGTTCGAACACCCAGATTGCCTAATTATTGGCGGCGGCCTCATTGGTATGCTCACAGCGCGTGAATTGGCGTTGGCGGGTATGTCGGTGACGTTACTCGAACGCGGTGAAACAGGTCGAGAATCTTCTTGGGCTGGCGGCGGAATTCTCTCGCCTTTGTATCCTTGGCGCTATTCAGATGTGGTGTCTGATTTAGCCCAGTATGGCCAACGTGTTTACCCTGAATTAGCGAAGGTTCTGAGTGAAGAAGGTGGGGTAGATGTTGAGTGGACTCAAAGCGGTTTGCTTATGCCTGCCTGCGAAGAGATCGAGCAAGCACGGCAATGGGCTAAACGGTATTCATCGGATATGCAGATTGTAGAAGGTGATGAATTAAGCCAAATTGCTCCTGAATTATCCTCTGATTTATCCCAATCTAGTGCGGTTTGGCTGCCGGATGTGGCGCAAGTGCGTAACCCCCGTTTTGCTCGCGCTCTTCGAAGCAGTATTGAAAAGCTGGGTGTTAAGGTCATGATAGATACCGAAGTGAAACAAATTAGTTGCAACGCGGGCAAGGTCGATGGCGTTATAACCCAAGCAGGACAACATATTGCGGCAGGTCAGGTAGTATTAGCGGGTGGTGCATGGAGCGCAGGTTTGCTTGAAGAGTTTGGTGTGGAATTGCCGGTTGTACCTGTGCGAGGGCAAATGTTGTTGTATAAAACAGCCCCAGATACGGTGAAACGAATTATTTTGAATAAAGATCGTTATGTTATTCCAAGACGTGATGGTCGCGTATTGGTGGGCAGTACGCTAGAACATACTGGTTTTGAAAAACAAACAACCGACTCGGCTCGAATTGAGTTAGAAGCCGAGGCGCAACGAATTGTTCCCGCATTAGCCCATTTCCCAGTTGAAGCACATTGGGCTGGCTTGCGTCCGGGATCACCGGATGGAGTGCCCTTTATTGGTGCATGTCCTAATGTATCTGGTTTGTTTCTGAATACGGGCCATTATCGCAATGGCGTCATTCTTGGACCGGCATCGGCCGCAATGTTGGCGAATATGATTTTGGTTAAAGATTTTGAGTTATCTAGTACTGCCTATGCACCAGAGAATCGATTAGAAAACCGACGAACTGTTACTGCTTAATCTAGCAAGTATTTGTATTCCTTAGTCAATTAGTCATATACTTGTTAGCGGAGGGATGGAACATGGATGAAAATAAAGACGTTATAGTTCAACGCTTGGAGGCATGCGGTATTTACCCGACGCCACAACGCGTAAAGATTGCCCAAGTCATGCTAGTAAGAGAGCAGCACATGTCGGCAGACAAAGTTTTGCAGGCAGTGAATATTAGCGAGTCTGCCGTGTCTAAGGCGACGGTTTACAATACGCTTGGATTATTTGCGAACAAAGGATTGGTTCGAGAAGTGATTGTTGACCCATCTAAAGTTTTTTACGATTCAAATACCAGTGAACATCATCACTTTTATAACGTTGATACCGGTGAGTTAAGCGATGTTGGTACAGGTGATGTGTTGATTGATCGTCTGCCAGAAATGCCAGCCACAACCGAGTTAGACGGTGTTGATGTGATTATTCGTCTGCGCCAGAAATCGTTATAATTTTTAGATAGTTATCCTTACTAGTTATTTTACAAGATGGTAATAGTTCACATTATTAGTGTGAAGGGGTAGACAGTATTAAGAGAGGTAGAGGGATAGACTAAGTTTGTGTTTTGGAATCCTCCTAACTCCAGCGCAGATAATTGACAGATTTATTTTTACGCCAGCCTAGTGCTGGCGTCTTTCTTTGTAGATGAAAAATAATTTTTTGGCAGGATTGAATACTACTTACTACTTACTACTTATTAGCTCGATTCTCAATAAGATCTTCAACAACACTTGGGTCTGCCAGAGTCGAAGTATCACCTAAAGTATCTACATCATTTTCAGCAATCTTACGTAAGATACGGCGCATAATTTTACCGGAACGTGTCTTTGGTAAACTAGGTGCCCATTGAATAATGTCGGGTTTGGCAATCGGGCCAATTTCGCTGCGAACTAATGCGATGAGTTCGGCACGTAATTCTTCGGAAGGTTCAACACCAATAATAGGTGTGACGTAGGCATAGATACCCTGACCTTTTATTTCATGCGGATAACCGACCACAGCGGCTTCGGCAATAGATTCATGCAGCACCAATGCCGATTCAACTTCAGCTGTTCCCATGCGATGGCCTGAAATATTCAGCACATCATCCATTCGACCGGTGATCCAATAATCACCATCGGCATCACGTTTAGCGCCATCACCCGTAAAATAATATCCGGGGTAGGTTTTAAAATAGGTTTCAATAAAGCGCTCATGATCGCCATAGATAGTACGCATTTGCCCCGGCCATGAATTGGTCATGACGAGCGCACCACTGGCCTCAGTAGTATCTATCAGCATATTATTAGTTGTATCAATAATGCCAGGTTGCACACCAAAGAAAGGTTGTGTTGCTGAACCTGGTTTCAGTGTTGTTGCACCTGGTAGAGGCGTTAGCATGTGACCACCGGTTTCGGTTTGCCACCATGTATCGACAATCGGGCAACGGCCTTCGCCAACTACGTTGTTATACCATTCCCATGCTTCGGGGTTGATCGGTTCACCTACTGTACCTAATAGGCGCAATGATTTTCTTGAGGTGCGTGTAACAGGTTCATTACCTTCACGCATCAATGCGCGCAGAGCAGTGGGAGCCGTGTAAAAAATACTGATGTTATGTTTGTCGACAACTTGCCAAAAACGCGAAGCATCAGGGTAATTAGGTATGCCTTCAAAAAATACAGTTGTTGCACCATTGGCAAGTGGTCCATATAAAAGATAACTGTGACCTGTGATCCAACCAACATCGGCAGTACACCAGTAAACATCGCCTTCTTGTAAATCAAAAGTATATTTTGTTGTCATCGCAGCATAGAGAAGGTAACCGCCGGTGGTATGTAATACACCTTTAGGTTTACCCGTTGAGCCGGATGTATAGAGAATAAATAACGGATCTTCTGCATCCATTTCTTCTGGTGGGCAATCATCAGAGGCTTCAGCCATGATATCGTGATACCAAACATCATGAGTATCGTTCCAGTTAATATCGCCGCCAGTGCGTTTAACAGTTAAAACGGTATGTACATTAGGGCAAGCTTCAACGGCTTTATCGACATTGGCTTTGAGAGGAATTTTTTTGTTGCCCCTAATACCTTCATCGGCAGTAATGACAACACGACAATCTGAATCAAGGATGCGACCTTTAAGCGCTTCAGGAGAAAAGCCACCAAATACAACAGAATGAACAGCACCAATACGAGCACACGCTAACATGGCGTAACCGGCTTCAGGAATCATCGGCATATAAATACAAACCCGGTCGCCTTTGTTAACACCGCGTTGTTTTAAAACATTAGCAAGTTTACTAACCTGTTCATGTAATTCTTTATAGGTGATCTTTTTATCATCGTTAGGATCATCACCTTCCCAAATGATGGCGACTTGATCAGCGCGTGTATCAAGATGTCGATCGATACAGTTGTAAGTGAGGTTTAGCTTGCCACCTTCAAACCAACGAATGTGTAGATCTTTCTCATCAAAACTGCAATCAGATACTTTATCCCACGGTTCATACCAATCGAGAAAAGATTCAGCTTGTTCAGCCCAGAAACCATCCGAATCATCGAGTGAACGTTGATACATCGCTTTATAGTCAGCTGCGTTAATGTTTGCTTTGGCAGCAAAATCAGTAGGGACAGGATATTTTTTCTCGCTCATGAGGGACTCCAGTTATACTTATTGGAAACGCATTGATAAATCAATGGCGCGAACGTGTTTGGTTAATTCGCCGGTCGAAATAGTATCAACACCGGTTTCGGCAATTTCGCGAACCGTATCCAGTGTCACGTTACCCGACGCTTCAAGTATTGCATGGCCATCATTTAAAACGACGGCCTCACGAAGCATGTCTAAGCTAAAATTATCAAGTAATAAAATGTCGGCAGCAGCATCAAGGGCTTCTTTTACTTCGGCCATTGTTTCAACTTCCACTTCGATTTTCGCATCTGCATTTAATGAACGTGCTGTTGTTACTGCCTTTGTAATCGAGCCCGCTGCAGCGATATGATTTTCTTTTATTAAATAGGCATCATAAAGACCGATGCGATGATTATGGCAACCACCACACGTTACTGCATATTTTTGTGCGCGGCGCAGGCCAGGTATTGTTTTACGAGTATCAAGAATTTTTGTATCCGTTCCAGCAACAAGGTTGGCGTATTTAGATGCAATACTGGCAGTGGCTGAAAGTGTTTGTAAAAAATTTAGAGCAGTACGTTCACCACTAAGCAATGCACGTGAAGGACCTTTTATACTGCAAAGAATTTGATCGGCAACAACCTTGTCGCCATCACTCACTTGCCAATCTATTTCTATGGATGAGTCGAGTTGATTAAACACCTCATCAAACCAGGCCGTGCCAGATATGGTTGCAGCCTCACGGCTGATCACTGTTGCGGTTGATTGGTGAGACTCAGGAATGAGCGCGGCAGTAATGTCGCCACTGCCAATATCTTCTGCTAGGGCGTGTTTTATATCGTCGTGAACGACAGTGTGTAAGCGTAGTTCAAACACTTAATATCCTCTCTTTGCGAGCCGATTATACAGTAGATCAACGGGTTTTTTGCTGTGGTGTCGCGAAGTAATCATCACCTAATTTCTTCACCAAACCAGCCAGTAATACGAGGCTGATAAGATTCGGAGCCGCCATAAGGATATTGGTCATGTCGGCAATATTCCAAACCAAATTAAGCGGTATCCATGCACCAACTACGATCAACAGCGTATATATAACTCGGTAGGGCAAGATGGCGCGCTTACCAAAGAGGAATTCGGCACTGCGATCACCATAGTAAGACCAAGCAATAATGGTCGAAAGGGCGAAGAAAATGAGACCAAAACCAACTACCCATGCACCGACTTGACCAAGACCTTGTTCAAAGGCATAAGCAGATAAAGCCGCGCCGGTATAGGCTTCAGGCCGCGTTTCACCCCATGCACCCATGATGACAATAATTAATGCGGTCATGGTACAAATGATAATGGTATCGATAAAAGGCCCCAGCATCGCAACCAAACCTTCACGAACAGGTTCGTTAGTTTTCGCAGCAGCATGTGCCATTGCAGCTGAACCTAAACCGGCTTCATTTGAAAATACACCACGTGCGACACCATATTGAATTGCCGCACCAATAGCGCCACCGCCAGCAGCTTCAGGATTAATAGCAAGATTAATAATAGTAAAGAAGGCCGCAGGAATTTCGCTCGCATGCATGGCTAAAATAATCAGTGCTGCGCCACAGTAAATAACCGCCATGAACGGTACGATAGTCGATGCAACCTTGGCGATGCGTTTGATGCCACCGACAATAACGAGACCGACGAGTATTGCTAAGGTGATACCAAGAATGAGGCGGTAGTCTTTAACCTCAGGAAAAATATAACTAAGACCATCAACCACTGAATTGGCTTGCACCATATTACCAATACCGAAGGAGGCAATTAAGGTAAACACCGCGAACAATACACCGAGCCATTTTAGGTTTAGTGCACGCGCGAGTGTATACATTGGCCCACCAGAGACGCTGCCATCTTCATGTATTACGCGATATTTTACAGCTAGCGTACAAGAGGTATATTTACTGGCCATACCAACTAATGCGGTGATCCACATCCAGAACACAGCACCTGGACCACCAAGTGCAATCGCGGTAGCAACACCGGCAATGTTACCTGTACCAACTGTTGCTGATAACGCGGTTGAAAGAGCTTGAAAATGACTGATCTCACCTTCATCTTCGGGCTTGTCGTATTTTCCTCGAACCAAATCGACAGCATGTTTAAACCCACGGAATTGAATAAAACGTAGGCGTATAGTGAGATATAAACCTGTACCGACCAATAATACGATGGATGGAATCCCCCACAGTGCACCGGCAATCGCGCCCGTTGTCTGAGTCAGATCAGCGATAAAGGTTTCCATATTTATTCCTTAGTTATTATTTTCTTCGTAGTGTATCAGATGCGCCTCAGAGACATTTTCGCAGTTTAGTATTTACGAATTATCAGCGTATCACCACGTTGAGTAAACTCTAAATCTTTCAAAAAACTCATACCTAATAAAACTTCATCACCTTGCGTTGCAGGATTTATACTCGCAGGCACATTGCGTAATTCTATACCACCAAGGCTGATGCGATCGAGCCGAGTTAAATGGGCCGTAATTTGACCATTGGCGGTATTGTAAACCTGACTAATACCTCTTTCTAACCCTAGCGTATCAGCAAGCTCACTGGGAATTGAAACATCACTGGCGCCAGTATCGAGTAAAAATGTTACTGGCATGCCATTAATATGGCCAGTTGCGACATAGTGCCCATAATGATTGCGTTGTAAAACAATCTCTTGTCCACCTACTGAGCTGGTGCGCGTTTGAATTTGCTGGTTAGGATTGTTTTGTGATTTCTCGAAATCAGCAAACCACCAGGCCATGAGACCGAGTATCAACACCCATGCCAGAATTACCATGGTGATTCCTGTGCCGTGAGTATTACCTGATTCCTGATTATCCATGTTTTGCATGTTAACACTGGCTACCCATTGGTGTAAGGTAAAGGTAAATACTCCTCGGATAAGATCTTGAACAGACTGTTTATTAATATTGCTCGAACATTGCTCGATAGTGTCCGTGATCTGATGCCGATTATTGTTGTTATCGCTTTTTTTCAGTTTGTTGTTCTCAAACAATCGATTCCTAACATTGAAGATATATTGGTTGGCACTTTATTCGTGGTGATCGGCTTGGCCTTGTTTATCAATGGCCTACAAATGGCGCTGTTCCCTATAGGCGAAAATATTGCCTATGCTTTTGCCAAAAAGGGCAGCACTGTTTGGTTATTGATTTTCGCCTTTGCTCTTGGCTTTGGTACAACGATCGCGGAACCGGCCTTGATTGCTGTTTCAGCAGAAGCGGCTAAGGTTGCGGCAAGTGCGGGGCTTATTGCTGATCTTGCGGGCGCTCGAGATAGTTATGCCTATGGGTTACGTATCACCGTGGCCTTCTCCGTTGGTCTTGCTATATTGATTGGCGTGATTCGTATTATTAAAGGTTGGCCACTGCAGTATTTGATCATTGGTGGTTATATCTGTGTGGTGATCATGACGGCCTTCGCGCCTAAAGAAATTATTGGCATTGCCTATGACTCGGGCGGTGTAACAACATCAACGGTAACCGTTCCTTTAGTAACTGCATTAGGCGTTGGCTTAGCGTCAAGTATTCGTGGTCGTAACCCAATGATTGATGGCTTTGGTTTGATCGCATTAGCATCATTAACGCCAATGATATTTGTTATGGCCTACGGCATGGTGGTGCACTAATGACCTTGCTATCACAGTTATTCACCACCTTACTGCAAACGTTACTCGATCTTATTCCTATAATTGCGATTATTTTTGGTTTTCAGATTATTGTTCTCCGGCAGAAAATTGCTAATTTAAAAAACATTCTCCTCGGTCTTTTCTATGTATTACTTGGGCTTGGTTTCTTCCTTGTCGGATTAGAGAAAGCATTATTTCCATTGGGAAAACTGATGGCGACGCAGTTGACTGATCCTGCGTTTATTTATGCAGGCCTTGAATCAATACCTCTTACCCTGCATTGGGCTGATTATATATGGGTTTATTTATTTGCAGCCGCAATTGGTTTTGCAACAACGATTGCTGAGCCAGCATTGATAGCGGTTGCGATTAAGGCGCACAGTGTGTCGGGTGGTGCAATTGGAGTATGGGGTTTACGTATTGCTGTTGCCATCGGTGTTGCTACGGGGATTTCTTTAGGAACATTCCGAATCGTAACCGGAACACCTCTGCATTATTACATTATTGTTGGTTATGTCATTGTCATTATTCAAACGATGCGGGCGCCGAAAATGATTATTCCTCTTGCCTATGATTCAGGTGGTGTAACAACATCAACGGTAACGGTACCTCTTGTTGCTGCGCTGGGTCTTGGTCTTGCTGGAACCATCCCTGGGCGAAGTGTGATTATTGATGGCTTCGGTTTAATTGCTTTTGCGAGTTTGTTCCCGATGATTACAGTCATGGGATATGCGCAATTAAGTGAGTGGCGATATAAAAGAAATATTGAAAAACCATATGAACAAGAAAATAAATAATGAACTTTAATATTAGTAAGAGGAGGGTGGTGATATGCATTTTAAATTACTAATTGCCCTGGTTGAGGATGAGAAAACCAATGCGGTACTTGATGCAGCTCGTTCTGCTGGTGCAACGGGTTCGACGGTTATCAGCCAAGCACGCGGTGAGGGTGTACAAAAAGCCAAGACGTTTTTTGGACTTGATTTGGAAACGCAGCGAGACATGTTGTTGTTTCTTGTTGAAGAACATATGAGTCGACATATTCTTGAGAAGATTGCAGAAATAGGTCAGTTTGATGAAAGGCCAGGTACTGGTATTGCATTCCAGATCGATGTTGAGGATGCCGTGGGTGTTGGACATCAGATACGTGAACTAACAGAAGCAGTGGAGGAGCAATTATGAGTGTAAAAAAAATAATACGCGTCAGCGAAATCATGAAAAAGAAATTTGATATTGTTGAAGGCATTACAACCGTCAGTGAAGCATTAGATAAGATGACACATATTGAAAACAAGTCTCTTATCGTTAATAAACGCAATGATGATGATGAATATGGCATTGTTTTGTTAGCTGATATTGCACGTAATGTGTTGGCAAAAGATCGCGCACCAGAACGCGTTAATATTTATGAAATAATGTCAAAACCAGTAATTACAGTTGAAGCCAATATGGATATTCGTTATTGCGCAAGACTATTCGCCAAATTTAAATTGACGCGTGCGCCAGTTGTTGAAGATGGGAAAATAGTTGGTATGGTGAGTTATACGGATATGGTCTTGAAAGGTATGGCTGGTCGTATGGACTAGATAGGCATGGCTAAACGAAGTCCTGAGAATATGTGGCGTTTATCTGGATTATAGAAATTCCGGAAGCTGCTGCGACGAATACTTGCTTGAGTGTATTGGCTGCCGCCACGCAAACTATAATGATTATTATCGAACCATGGTTTTGAATAATTATCATATGGAAAAGCGCTGAATCCTGGATAGGGATGAAAATTATTTTCACACCACTCCCAAACCTGTCCGGTATTACTGAGCGAGCCAGATTGGTCAGCAACCTCCCATTCGTATTCATGAGGTAGGCGCACGGCGTCAAATTCATTTGAATTTTTCCGCAACCAATTAATAAAGGCATTAGCCTCGAAATAGTTAACCCCCGACACGGCAGATCTAGGTTCTAATTCTTTAGCGCCATTCAATATAATTTCATAGAATTCTTTATTTGTATCGGCATGCCAATTTTCAGGATGCTGAATATTATTCGATTGAGACCATTGCCAGCCATCGTCACTCCACCAGTGTTTATTTTGATAGCCCCGATCATTCATAAAAGCGAGCCAGTCAGCATTGCTAACAGGATGCTTGGCAAGAGAAAATGATTCAATTTTAATTTGATTCGGGGGGAGTTCATTGTCAAAGGCTTGAGGATGGGAAGGGCTACCAACAGTGAAATCCCCACCAGAATATTCTGTGAATTTATAGTTAATATTATTGTTTTCTGAAAGAGGAATAACTTTGGTTAAGGATGGTTTAATTTGTAATTGACGTTGGGCTAATACCATCGCCATGGTTTCAATATGCTGGCTATGGTGCTGAATCAAAAAATGTAGCATGTAATTTCGTTGATTCAATGTGTGTTGAGTAAACTTAGTAGATGCCTCGTTAAAAATTAGTTGGTTCTCATCGGTAACGTCTTTACACCATTGCAGGTGTTCATCAATTGGTGGTAGAGCAGGGCCACGCTTGGGTTTAACAATGTTTTCGGGTATGTACAGCCAGGCTAGATCTGCAGTGAGTGAATCATCACCTAAAATAACTTCGCGTAACCAATACGATTCAATAAATACACAATGGCCAACATGCCAGCCAAGCGGGCTAAGATCTGTATGGTATTGGGTTCGGTAGTCTTTATCATCAAGCTGTACAGCGAGAGCATGTATCGCTGCATGAGTTTCAGTAAGGATTTTCAGTAATGGAGCAACCATTTAAAGGGCGAGTAATTCAGGTGGTTCATCATTTGATAAAATTAGGATATGGTGATCGGGAACAGGTTGCCATAATTCGCCATGGGTAAGGCGCTCTGATGCAATTAATTGTGCATCAGGAAATAAGTCATCATCGGTTGTGTAGTAAAGGGATGGACTATCATGGTTGCAGCCATGTCGTATGGCATAAATTAATTCACCATCCGTAATAATGAAGTTAAGCAGTGCTTTTGTTTCACCAAGCCAGTCAGCTAATAAACTAAATAGTTCTGAACAAGCTTCTTCTATTGAAAGCTCTTGGTTGTTACCGAGCAATTCTCGTAATAGTGCAAATAGGTATTCAGAATCTGTCGTGCCTTGTATACCCGCTCGAATATCATTACTCAAATAATCCGAAATTTCACGGCGAACTTGAGTCGTGAAATCCTCAATATATCCATTGTGCATAAATAACAACTCATTATCGTAAAATGGTTGAGTGTTTGAATGATTTACTGAGTAGCCTTCAGTGGCGCTACGGATATAAGCTAACCATAGATCTGACTCGAGGCCACGGCCTAAATTCTCAAGATTGGGATCAGACCAGATCGGCATGGTGCTACGGTAATTAACCGGTTGATTGTTCGCGTCATACCAGCCAAATCCATAGCCATCGGCATTGACCTTGGCGTAGACGAGTTCTTGAGGCGCATAAGATTGAACTACCAGGCTATGTGCAGGTCTAGTTAAGAACTGATCGAGACGGATTGTCGGGCCCAGATAGGCAGCCATGCGACACATTTTGCATTCCTTATTATTGGTCGGTTCGACAGCGTATAAAACAGATGTTAGCCTATCATATAAGTATAACCAATACATAAAGCTACATCGTAGACCCTGTCATAACAATGATTAAAATCGCAGGAGCAAAAAAATGGAATCGATAGCGAAAGCAGAGCAAATGGAACCGCGCTTAAATTGTCAAAAAGTATTACCCACTCGAAGCGTGCCGTCATTATTAGATGATGTGAAGCAAGGTTTATTGCAGGTACCTCGACGTCTCCCTGCCAAGTATTTTTACGATGAACATGGTTCTCAACTGTTCGATAAAATCTGTGACACTCACGAATATTACCCAACACGAACTGAAGATTCCTTATTAGAGAATGCGGCTGAAGATATTATAAAGCACTGTCAACCAGCACATCTTGTTGAACTAGGCAGTGGCACATCACGCAAAACGCGTCGTCTTTTTGATGCCTGTGAGAAACACGATCACCAAGTTAAATACTGGCCATTTGACGTTTGTGAAGAAATGGTTAAAAAGGCATCGGAAAGTCTTGTTGATGAGTATCATTGGTTGGATGTTAATGGGTTGGTCGGTGATTACAACGCAGGGCTTAAACACTTGCCAGAATTACCCGGTCGGAGTCTGTATGTTTTTTTAGGTGGCACGATTGGGAACTTTGCTCATGATGAGGGGGTGGCTTTTCTCTCTGAGTTACGCCAGTCGATGTCGGCTGATGATATGTTGTTAATGGGCGCAGATAGAATTAAGGACGAAGGTATTTTAAATTCAGCCTATAACGATAAAGAAGGAATTACTGCTGCCTTTAATTTGAACCTGTTAAATGTATTAAACAAAGAGGTCGAAGCTGATTTTGACTCAGAAAAATTCAAACACCATGCCTTCTTTAACCAAGATGAGTCTCAAATTGAAATGCATCTTATTGCGACCGAACAGCAGACAGTGAAGTTACAGGCACTAGAAACCGAGATTTTATTTGAGGAAGGCGATAGCATTCTGACTGAAATTAGTCGTAAATTCACACAAACTTCATTGAGCAATATGCTAAAAGAAGCGGGTTTTGCGTTGACCAAACATTTCTCTCCTGAGAATAATTATTTTTCACTCGTGCTTGCTTCACCAGAGGCATAAAATAAGCTATGCAGATAGAACAAGGTCTCCTGGCTGAAGCTAAGCAACATCCTTCACCTAATTGTGATGATCGTCCTGATGATATTTCACTATTGGTTGTACATGGCATCAGTTTACCGCCGGGTGAATTTGGTGGGCCGTGGATAGATGCCCTATTTACCAATACACTCGATCCTGAAGAGCATGAATATTTCCAGACAATTCATACCCTCAAGGTGTCCAGCCATATATTGATTCGCCGTGACGGTGAATTGATACAGTACGTACCATTCAATAAACGAGCTTGGCATGCAGGTGAATCGAGCTTTCAAGATAAAGCTTGTTGTAATGATTTCTCGATTGGGATCGAGCTAGAGGGCACCGATGAAAAGCCTTATACCGATAACCAATATCAGCAATTGGCACAACTAATAAGTGATTTACAGGCGGCATACCCTGCGATTAAGGCTGAGCATATTGTTGGACACTGCGATATCGCACCCGGCAGAAAGACTGACCCTGGTTCTGCCTTTGATTGGCCGAGATTGTATGGCTTATTGTCCAAAGACTAAGCAAATTGGCATCCGAGCCCATTTGTAGCGATAATACGCTGATGTACAGAAGCTGAGTTGTTGTTATGAGTTTGATTGCGATATTAATTAGTCTAATTTTGGAGCGTTCGTTCCAATCATTTCAAGAATATAGGCAGTTTGCTTGGTTTGATAAGCTGACAGATCGTGCTAAGAAATGGTGTGATGAACGGAATTGGCAGGGGCCTACCGTCATATTACTGATCATGGTCGGTCCTTTGTTGGCTGTTATTCTCATAAATAGTCTACTCGATGGCGTCGCATTAGGCTTATTTTCTCTTATTTTCAGTACCGCTGTATTGTTCCTTTGTCTTGGCCCGCTAGATCTGGATAAGCAAGTGGAGACTTTTCTAGCCGCTTGGGATACCGAAGACGAAGAAACCGCACGGGCAGCGGCCAAAGAACTCCTCGGTGAAACACCACCTGAATCGTTGAGTGAGTTACAGCAACAATTAATGGAACGCATTTTAGTTGCTGCGAGCGAACGTATTCTCTCGCCGATTATTTGGTTCACGGTTTTTGCCATGCTCGGCTCAGGTCCTTTAGGTGTGGTTTTATACCGTTTAAGTTGTCACTTACATCAACGTGTTGCAGGGCAGGCGGATGGGTTTGCTACGGCAGTGAATCGTCTGTATGCAATTCTTGGTTGGGTTCCCGCTCACGTAGTGGCTTTGTTGTTCGCGATGGCCGGCAGTTTTGTCGATACCATTCAGTTATGGCGTGAACGCAGTTCAACATGGCGTGATGATTGGCAACAAGCAGCTTCGATGGCTGTTGTGACAGGTGGTTTCGGGGCCTTACAAATGTCAGTTAATTCGGCTGAGGTGACTAACGAAGAAATCCCTCAACATGTACGAGCAGCTTTGGGATTGATATTGCGAAGCATTGTAATTCTAGTTGTGCTTATCGCCGTGATTACTTTGACGATATTTCGTAGCTAAGCTATTTATTACGCCGTTTCGTCACTAATTCTTTGTAGAGTAGGGACTTCAATACCCGCTTTATTGGCCAGCTCAAGCGCACGTGCAAGACGTCCTGGTGCACTGCGACCCATGCAGCCATGTTCAGGATCACCATCAAAGGCTTCAAGCATACCTGTTATTAACTTTTCTCGATCAACATCAGCAACATTGGTTAGCCATGCTTGAAGTTGCATCACATCATTAGCAACATCACGAGCAAGTTGTTCATGGTTCTTCCATAACTCACTGACGTTGCCGCCAGCCTGAAGTCCTGCAATATTGGTTGTTAAAATATAAACATTTTTCCGTACTAGCTCATAGCAAAGTTCAGCAGCGTTAGCTGGAATAGTTGTTGGAATATCAATCGCGCCAAGTGCAGCAGCAATAAGTTCTGCTGCCGGGCCAAACACCGGTGAAGGAATCAGCACCTTGTAGTCGATGCCTTTTTTCTTTTCAAACCAAACAGAAATAACCGTAGGGTCAGTTAAGTCATGGGCGTGCCAGTCGCGTGGCAGTAATTCATTTTGTAGCAGTCCTAAGCGATCTAACCAAAGCGTTGGAATTTGTTCTAGTGTCGGGTGAAGGTCGGCTTCACCAACAGCAACCAGGACTAAGGCTGGTTTTGGTAATTCATCGGCAACGGTAGCAATAGACATATCACGGGTTACAGGGTAAACAGGGTGACCAAGACGAAGAAAACCACGGGCAAATACGCCAGCCATTTCACCCATACCAATAATGACGATTGGATCTTTCATATCTGCGAGCCTCACTTGAAAATCGCTAGCAAGTATAACTAATTATTTTAGGAATTAGATAGCGGGGTGGGAATTAAATCAGCAAATATGAAGTTATCTCGTTCGACGATATCTCCACCATTTAAAACAATAGGATGGTTGAACATAGGACCGTTATGAACACAGCTATGAAACTCACCATTTTCACCACAAGGGTCAACATGCTCAGGGAGATCATTTATAAAGTCGTGATCAAATCGGCGTCCGGCGAAATCAGAAGATAGTTTTCGTGGGTCGATACAGGTAATTGTTGCTTCTAAACCACCATCAATCATTTCTTCAGCAAGCTGTCGGGTTGGTTGCTGCCATAAAGGAAATAAAGGGATAATGCCTGTGCCAGCAAGTTGTTTTTCACGATATTGACGAATATCCTCTAGATATAGATCACCAAAGGCCATGATGTCTACATTATTGGCATGCATGATGTGTAAGAAATTTTTCATCACCGTTTCATATTCGTTGTTAGTGCAAGGAGAAGGGATATTTAAAGTATGCAGAGGTAGTCCGGCTACATCAGCCTGTTGCTGGAGAATTTGTTCACGTACACCGTGCATCGCGACACGCTTATACTTTTCATTAACGGTTGTGACCAGAGCGATGACTTCGTAATCAGGATCTTGTTGTAAGGTGTGTAAAGTCCAGGCACTATCTTTGCCACTACTCCAACTTAAAAAAACAGGCTTAGTCATCTTCGCTATGTCTACCGGGTTGCCAAAGCACCTCTCTGCCATTTTCATGACGCGCCAATACGCGGGCGATGACAAATAATAAGTCAGAAAGTCGGTTGAGGTAAGAAATAACATACGGTGAAAGTGCTTCATCGCGATTCAATGTAATTGCACGACGTTCAGCGCGGCGACAAATAGCACGGGCTAAATGACAGGCCGATGTCGCTTTGCCTCCAGCAGGAAGAATAAATTCTTTGAGCATGGGAAGGTCAGTATTGAAATCGTCAAGCGTTTCTTCAAGGCGTGTTACATATTCGATACTGAGTTTATTGTAATTAGGAACACAGAGCTCACTACCCAGATCAAAAAGATCGTGTTGAATACCTTGTAGGCAAGTATCAACTTCATCGGGTAAAGAATGGGCGAGGATCATACCAATTGTGCAATTGAGTTCATCGGCACTACCAATCGCCTCGATGCGTAAACTATCTTTTGCTACACGAGAACCATCACCAAGCCCAGTGTCACCTTTATCGCCGGTGCGAGTATAAATCTTTGATAAACGATGTCCCATGCTAACTCCTTATAACAAATGGTATTCGACAGGTAGTATCAAGTCCAAGCTATTGCCATCCAATAAAGCAATGGCGGCAGGCAGTATCTCAACTTTATTGATGCTTTGCATGGCAGATTTATCAAGCAAGCTATAGCCCGAGCCACGTAAGATACGAATATCACTTAGTTGTCCATTCGGCTCGACCCGTAAGCTAATATGCACCTCACCTTGCCAGCCACGTTTAATAGCAAGCCTTGGGTAGTAAAAATGTAAAGCAAAGGCACGTTCAAGGTCAGCATGTAGCAAGCTTGAAGCCTGCGCAGGCAGCGAAGCCTTTAGTGGAGTGTCATTCGGTGGAGTGACAGCTTTAATACTGGAAGTTGTTACAACTTTGTTATCGATTTTGTTTTCGATTTCAGCACTCGATTTATTTTTAACAACTTCCTTATTACTAATGTCTTTTGATGATTTAAATTGAGTCGGTTTTATTTTAGCAATGACAGTGGGTTTTATTGATTCTTTTTCTATTAATGGTTTGTCTTGCTTTGTTGTTTGTGATCTTGGGGTTGGTTTTAATGCAGGTGCTTGAATACTGATTCGCATTTGTGTGCCTAAGGGCACATCAATTGGAGAATTAAAATCGATCAGCCCTAGCATGGCTGCATGAAGTGCAGCCGATGCCAGGATAAGAATGCTGATCTGTTTTGTCATAATGAGTTAGAAGCCCTTTGGCGAATAACGCAATTCAATTAAGGCAGTGCGACCAGGTGTGGTGTAATCGTCAACCAGGTCGTAAGCCTCATCAAATAGATTTTCAATACGCGCTTGTATACGCCAGTCTTTGTCTAGTGCATAGCTGGCATTAAGGTTCACGGTTGTATAAGCATCGAGATCTTTACGAGAAAAAGTAAAGGCATCAAAATCTTCACGATCACCACTAGCGAGTATGTCGGCACCAATTCGGTATGAGCCATGAGTATAGGCAACAGAAGCCGTTAGACTACGCTTGGCACGACGTAGTAATAATGTGTCGTTAGATTCATTCTTTGGATCTTGGAAAATGGCTTCGGCACGTGCTTGCCATGGGCCTTTAGCAAATTTATAACCTAACTCAAGTCCATTGATACGAGCTTCTTGTACGTTCTCAGCAGTGAAAGCGGGTGCTGGAAAAGTAATAAGGTCTTTAATTTTATTATCAAAGATACTTACTGAAGCACTGTGGTGTTGATTCATTTTATAACGTAAACCCAATTCAATATTACGAGACGTTTCAGGATTTAAATCGATCTTGCCACCAGAGCCAAATCGGTCATTACCTGTTGGTGCGTGGAAGGCCGTACCAACACCTGCAAGCAATCTGAGTTTTTCTGTTGCTTGATATCCGTACTCAAGATTCCAAGTGGCATGGTCACCAAAATCTTCATGGTCGGTATTACGAGCAGCAACTAGAAGTTGGTGGTTTCCATATTGGATATTGTCCTGAATAAATATGGCATTAACGTTAGTATTTTCATCATAAGTTGAAAAACCAACAGACGTTAAGTCTTCAGATGATAATGAAATACCTGCAGTGACTAAATGATGTTGATTGAGCTCGATATCATTCTGCCAGTCTAATACGTTACGAACCGTTCTTGAGGTGTTTGAGTTTTGATTTTGATCAAGATCATCTTCGAGACGACTCAGTTTTAAAGTAGTTGACCATATATCGCTAGGATCGGCTTTAAATGTAAGTGCTGTGACACTGTTAGTGAAATCTTGATCTCGTAGTGCGAGAGAAGAATTTAGATATGAGTTATTACCACTGCTTTGCCAATGACTTAATTCAACATCTAAACCATTATTTAGTTTCACGCCGAAATAAGTATTAATACTGGTATTACTATTCTCGTTATCTCCAGCAGTACTAGCACGACGCGCAGGGAAACCACCAGTATTGTTTACGGCAAAACCAAGGCCAGCACGAAAGACTTTACCTCCGTGTGCGACATTGGCGCTAAATTTACGAGTGCTATCTTCGCCAATAGCCATACTTGCATTGGCATGGGTGCCTTTGGCTTTACCTCTACGGGTAATAATATTAATGACGCCACCAATCGCTTCAGAACCATACAGTGTTGAACGTGGACCTTTAACTATTTCAATACGTTCAATTATTTCCGGGTTAATATTTTGAATGGCTGCACCACCCGTTGTACCCGGGTTGAATTTAACACCGTCAATCAGAATTAAAGTGTGGTCACTTTCTGTGCCGCGGGTAAATAATGATGTTTGTGAACCTGCGCCACCTGTTCTGGCAATATCCAGACCGGCATGGAAACGAAGTAGTTCGGCTATATCGACAGCTTGGCTGCGTTCAATTTCTTCACGGTCAATAACAATAACAGGCGCTAATGCTTCATCGACTGTTTGAACAGTACGTGACGCTGTTACGACAATAGGTTCGAGGGTTTTGTCTGCCGCTGAAACAGGGCTGACAACAGCACATACAAGGCTGGTCAATAAGGTCTTCTTAAAGGTATTCATTACAACTCCGCATAATATAATGGGACTATGCAACCCGCATAGTCGGATTAAAAATGACAGTGCAGAGGAGTTGGTTAAGACATAGAAATGCCTGCTACCGTCGCCCGCCCGCAACATGTCGCTAAGTGCATCGGGCCGGTCTCCGGGCTTACGAGTTGGTTTCCCTAGTCTGTCGCCTTCCCATGCTAAAGCACAGTGGCTGGATGACGGACTGTTTACTCGATTCACCGTTGCGGGGGCAGCGTCGGAATTAATAGCATGTGGCTATCGCACCGACTTCTCGTTTCACTCTGTTAATTGAAAAAATCTTCAGAGCACCTGATGCAGGTAGGGCGAGGTTAGGGGGATCAGCTTACACAGTCAAGCAGAGAATTTAATAATGAGAAAGAATCAATCGCTTAGAGAAAAAGTATTTAGCTTAAGCGGCAGAACCGGTTTGGGGAAAGGCTTTTTCGGCAATGGCTGGGCGAGCATAGTGATAACCTTGGCCACATTTTACACCCATATGTAGGACAGCTTCACGGAGCGCTTCATTTTCAATACTTTCTGCAATGCTCACAGCACCAAAGGAAAGGGCAAGGGCATGGATGTGTTCGATGATGGTATGGTCGGCATGGCTATCGAGCATCTTGCTAACAAAGGCACCATCAATTTTTAAATATTCAGGACGGAATACGCGTAGATAATTATAAGTAGAGTAACCTTGGCCAAAGTCATCGAGTGCTAACTTACAACCGACATCACGTAAGGCCTGAATCTCGCCAAGTAATGACTCGGTTAGGTTGATTGTTTCTCGCTCGGTTATTTCAATGGTGACAGGTCTACCCGCTTCGCAAGCAGGTTGTACTAACTTCAATAAATCAGAGCCAAAATTCTTGTCATTGAACGAGATAAGACTGATGTTCATGAACAATTCAATGTTAGGTGGGGCAACGTCGAGCGCTTTGGCAATAACGCAGAGATCGATTTCACGTACTAAACCAAGATCTTCGGCAACCATAATGAACTCTGATGCAGATAGATGGACGTCACCGCGTTTCATAGTGGCAAGTACTTCATAAGCAATCGGTTCGCCGGTTTGTAAGTCGGTAATAGGCTGGAAGGTTGGAATAATATGGCCTGCTTCAATCGCGTTACGTAATTCAAAGCCACGACTGAATACTTCCATAATACCTTGGCTAATATCGATAGATAACACTTCAATATTGCCACGATTACGGCGCTTAGCTTGATATAAAGCCACATCGGCTGCACCAATGAGTTCTTGTACTGAATTGCCGTGGAAAGGCGCAATAGACATACCAATACTAGCTCGTAACTGTAGATGACCAACGGGTAATCGTACGTGAGAACTATTTAATGCATTTAATACGTTTTGACATAATTCACGCGCTTCCTCTATTTCTGTATCAGCAAAGAGTAAGGCAAATTCATCGCCAGCGAGTCGCGCGACAACATCATGTGGGCGAAGTAATTCACGTAGTAACTTAGCCGTTGTTTTTAAAATAGTGTCACCAACGGGATGTCCGTAGGTGTCATTAATGAATTTGAAGCCATCGATATCAACCAAGGCTAGGCAAAGTGATTTTCCCTTTTCTAAATTTTGCGGTAGTTTCTGCGAAAGAATTTTTTCGAAGTGGCGGCGATTATAGATGCCGGTTAATTCATCAGTAATAGATATTTTATAAAGCTGTCGACGGTGTTTTTCTAAGGTTTGAGTGAGCTCATAACGTTCACTAATATCATGGAAGCGACCGACGACGCCCAATAATTTCCCATGATTATTAAACGTAGCATGTGCATCAAGTTCAACACGAATGGGTTTACTACCAGAAGAACGAATTTCTATTTCTGCACCACTTACATCGAGATCGGTTAGTTTGTCTTTTTGAAATAATTTCCGGTCTTCTAATTCGGGTAAGAAATCAGAAAAGAATTTTCCGAATGAATCGGTTGCATTGTAGCCGGTGAGCTGTTGCCACGCGGGGTTAAGAAAAGAGATAGCGCCACGATCATCAAGCTCGAACATAGCTTCACGCATATTATTTACAAGTGAGCGAAGTTGTTGTTCATTGGTCAGTAGTTTGTCTTGGGTGCGCTGTAAATTGGTAATTTGTTCAGACATGAGTCGCGCACTTTCTGTTAGTGCATTACCTAAATCTTGAATTTCGTTATAACTGGTTCGCGGCGTAACAATATGTTGTTGCCAATCGCCACGACCAATATGTGCAGCAATTTTAACGAGTCTTTTTAGTGGTGCAGTAAAGCCAGAAATAACCCAATAGGTAATTGCTAAACCAATAACCAATAGCCCAACTAAAATAAGTAGGTTGTTAATTAAGATACCGGTCAGGCGTTGGCCAATAGGTGCGTTTGAAAGTTTTATTTCTAACGAGCCCTTACTGATGTTGTTTTCATATAACGCAGACTCAAGCACAATGTTGGCTTCATCTTCGGTGATGAATAACTTCACAAATAAATTCGGTGGTGGTTCATTCTGATCCAGTGAGTAGATCAAGGTGCCAGTGCGGTTACTAACAAATACGCTCGCAATGGCTGTGTTTTCAATCAAATTATCGAGGTATTTTTTCAGGCCATTAGCGTCGCGATTCGCGAGCATGCTTAAAACATTTGGTTCGGCCAATGTCATTAAGTTGCGGGCAAGATTACGCTGTGAGTCGATCTCGGTACGAGCGGCTTGGGTAACAAGGAAAAATCCGAGCAGGGTAATACCTAAAACCTGCATCAAGGTGAAGGCAAGCACAAGGCGACCGCGAAGTGTACTTGGTAATTTAAATTTCACGAAAATCCTTACTGAATCATTCTTTGCTGTCGATTTATAGCAATTAGACAGCCCCCAGCTCTTATTATGGACGCTAGAGTGCGATCTGTCACTGTCGTGATTTTAACTGATTGAATTAAATAGATTTTATGTTGCTTAGCGTAAGCTGATCTGCTGCCAACCCGCTTTTTCAGCATACGCGATGAGGGTATTGTCGGCATCAACAGTGATGGGGTGATCTACCATCTTGAGCAGCGGCAGATCATTGTGAGAATCAGAATAGAAATAGCTGCCTTTTAAGCTGTGCTGATTGGTTTTCAGCCAGTCATTTAGGCGCTCAACCTTACCTTCCTGAAAACAAGGTGTGCCAGCAACATTACCGGTGTAACGACCATCGATAATCTCTGGTTCGGTCGCGAGTAAATGTTCAATACCATAGGCTTTGGCAATAGGCGCGGTTACAAAATGATTGGTCGCGGTAATAATGAGCAAGGTGTCACCTTTATCGCGGTGCTGATCAACCAATGCTTGTGCCTTGGCTAACATCAGAGGGCGAATCACTTCATTCATAAATTGCGTGTGCCAGCCTTGTAATGTGGCCATGTCATGTTCGGCTAATGGCTTTAAGGAAAAGGCTAGAAACTCAAAAATATCGAGATTGCCTGCTTTATAGGCATCATAAAAACGTTGGTTCTCACTCTCATACCATGTGGCATCTACAACGCCTAGTTTGGCTAAGAACTGTCCCCATAGGTAGTCGCTGTCATCTGCCAGTAAGGTATTGTCTAAATCGAAAATTGCCAAGCTCAAGATACTTCTCCTTATATAGGGCGATAGCATAGAAAACCTGAGGGCAAAGGACAATCACTATCTTGCTGAATATTCATAATTGATGGAGGAGGATAATCATGTGACAATCAGTCAAGACGAATTAGCGGAGCAACATGCGTGATAGATGAAGAGGGTTTCAGGGCTAATGTAGGTATCATCCTATGTAACCAAGAAAACCGCTTATTGTGGGCGCGTCGTATCGGCCAAAATGCCTGGCAGTTTCCACAGGGTGGTATCCGTGAAAATGAAACCACAGAACAGGCTCTTTATCGTGAACTTGAAGAAGAGGTTGGGCTCCAGCCTGAACATGTCGAAGTATTATCGACTAGCAATGACTGGCTCCGTTACCATCTCCCCAAACAACTTATTCGACATGATTGCAAACCACTCTGTATCGGTCAAAAACAACGCTGGTTTCTCTTGCGCCTAATTGGTTCGGATGCAGATGTGCGTTTAGATGTTGATGACAAGCCAGAATTTGATCATTGGCAGTGGGTGGATTACTGGCACCCGCTTACGGAAGTTATTTATTTTAAACGTGATGTCTATGAACTGGCGATGAAGGAGTTCGAGCCGATCCTTTTCCCTAGCTAGTCTTTAGCTCGCCATGTTTTTAATAAATATTTTCGAGTTACGCTGGTAGTTGTATAAAGACCGCCGTTTACTAGGCAAGGTCTTTATATCTGCCGCTTTAAATCCTCTTTCTCTAAACCAATGTGCGGTGCGTGTAGTAAGAACAAATAAACGTTCAGCACCTTCGGGTATAGCTTGTTGTTCAATCCACGCTAGCAGGTGATCACCCCTACCTTCATTTTGGTAGTCAGGGTGAACCGCTAAGCAGGCCAATTCTACTAAGCCCTTTTTCGTCGTTGGATATAACGCAGCGCAGGCAATCACCATGCCATCGCGTTCAACAACGGTAAATTGTTCAATCTCTGTTTCAAGCAGTTCACGAGAACGTCTTACCAGTGTGCCGTTTTCTTCTAGTGGCGCAAGCAATTCAATAATACCGCCGACATCGTTAATCTCAGCTTGGCGAATACCTTCGTAAATATCATCGGTAATTAACGTACCAACGCCATCACGCGTAAACAACTCAAGCAGCAAGCCACCGTCAATATGCTGGTCAATTAAATGTGCTCGTTGCACACCATGTCGACATGCATGAATAGCGCTTTGCATATCTCGTACATAGGTATCGCTTAAATTCTTTTGCTTAGTAATAAACTGTTCTGCTTCACTTACCGAGAACTGGCGTAACAATTTTTTACGTGCAGCCTTGCTGCCATAAGAACCGGTTAGGGTAATTAATTTGTCTGCTTGTAATTGAATGGCGGCACTACTGGCAAGATCGTTTAAGGCAAGATTAAAAATCTCTCCTGTTGGCGAATAACCAAGTGGTGATAACAACACAATTGAATTATGCGCGTGTTGTTGCTCAATACCGCTTACATCAATACGGCGTACAACACCGGTATGTTGGTAGTCGACGCCATCATGAATACCTAACGGTTGAGCGGTTACAAAATTACCCGAAGCAACGCGTATCTTTGCACCAGCCATGGGTGAGTTAGCCAGCCCCATTGAGAGCAGGGCTTCAATTTCAACACGCACACTCGCCGTGGCTTGTTTGACACAAGGCAAGGCTTTGTCATTGGTGACACGTAGATTGTTGATGTAATCAATCTTGGCACCGGCTTCTTTAAGGCGTTGCTCAATTTGAGGCCGCGCACCGTGTACTAGAACCAGCTTAACGCCAAGGCTATTCAGTAAGGCTAGGTCATGGACTAAGTGAGCGAAACCATCACCCGCAACCACGTCACCATCAAAAGCGACCACAAACAAACGACCCCGAAAGGCATGAATGTAGGGCGATGATTGACGAAACCAGTCGACAAATTGTTGGTGTTGCGGGGCCTTGCTCACGATTAACTCCTTGTTGGCTTGGATTATAGCTTTAATTAAAGGCACTTGCTGGTGTTTGCTCATCTTGCTTATTAACAGTGTCTAGTAAGTTGAACCTCATCATTGGCTCAAAAAGAGGCAATTTTTACAATCCGTGACAAAGCAGCCATAAAAATCAATAAGTTATGACATTGTGTCATTAAAGATGTGCGGTTTGGGGTCGATATGGTTAGTAAGCCCGCTAGAAATTACCTGTAGGCGCTGGAGGTTTGATATGCGTAATCAACATACTAAGTTATTAGCAATGTCTCAGCGTAGTGATTTGAAAGTTCGTCGCTCACTATTTTTCTTTTTGCTGTTACTCACCGGCTTAATTGTCGCGGGTAGTGTTGACGCCGCATTACATAAACAAGTAACGCAAAATAGTACGATTGTGCAACAGGATGCCGACCCGTTATTAAAACAAATGCTCAAACATGCCTTGGTTGCATATGCGAATGGAAGTTACGAGAAGGCATATCAACGTTTATTACCTTTGGCGCAACAAAATATTGTTGATGCACAATATTACTTAGCAACCTTATATGATGATGGTCGTGGTGTTATGGCTAGTTCAGCCATGTCTGCTTATTGGTATCGACGTGCAGCAAAACTAGGACACATAAATGCGCAATATAATATTGGTGTTGCACATGCGAGTGGTGATGGCGTGCAACAAAGCCTGATTGATGCGGTGCGTTGGTGGAGAGTCGCGGCGGTTTCTGGCAGTGTTAATGCGCAATTTAATCTCGGTATTTTATATCTACGTGGTGAAGGTATTCGCCAAGATCCTGTTGAAGCTGTGCGCTGGTGGAGCAAGGCAGCAGAGCAAGGTGATCCGGCTGCGCAATATAATCTCGGTGCTTTATATGCAAATGGCCAAGGTGTATCACGCAATGTGAAAAAGGCATTAATGTGGTGGACACGTGCTGCAGCACAAGGATTTCAACAAGCAATCGTTGCGCTACGTGATTACCGCTTACCTAAACAGGTTAAGGTGAGTACTAAATAAATTAGTGGTTAGTCAGCGGGAACCGTGCGTTCGCTAGCCCAATCTCGTAGTTTATTTATTTGTTCGGCCATTACGATTGATAATGGTCGGGTTGACTTTAATTCATGCAGTATATGTTTTGTTTCAATATTTTCATTAAGCGCATGCGCTGAATATAAGCCCGCAACCACGGCTTGTTCAATTTCCGCACCAGAAAAACCATCACTTGCCTTAGTTAAAACACCAAGATCAAATTCTTCCGGTTTTAATTCTCTTTTTTCTAAATGAATATTGAATATCGATCCGCGTACATCTGATTTTGGTAGATCAACAAAAAATATTTCATCAAAGCGGCCCTTGCGTACTAGCTCGGGTGGCAGGCGTTCAATATCATTTGCGGTAGCAACAATAAACACAGCCGCTTTCTTTTCTGACATCCAGGTTAATAATGTACCAAGCATGCGGCGAGATGTACCACCATCGTTGTCGCCAACAGCAATGCCTTTTTCTAATTCATCCATCCACAATACACAGGGAGCCATAACTTCGGCAGTTTTCAGTGACTCACGAAGGTTACGTTCACTTTCGCCATGAAATTTATTATAAAGCGCACCAAAATCAAGTCGTAACAAAGGCACATTCCAAATACCCGCAACCGCTCGTGCGGCAAGACTTTTGCCACAACCTTGCACACCCAGTAATAAAGTTCCTTTGGGCATGTCGAGACCTTTGTTTTCAATCTCGCCATGAAAAACACTACGGCGCTGCGTTAACCATTCGGTTAATTTATTCAGGCCGCCAACGTCTGAGAAATTGGCCGTTTCATATTCAAAAGCCAATACACCATCGCTATTGAGCAGGTCGTATTTGGCTTGCATGACATTGGGCAGATCACTTTGTGTAAGAGCGCCGTCATCATAAATAGCATTGCGAACCAAGCGGTGCGCATCACGGAAAGTGAGTCCAGCAAGATTGTTTACCATTGCATCGAGTGTTTTACGATCGGTGTGTACTTTTTTGCCACGATTCTTCCGTGCCCATTCATCTGCGGTATTGCGAATTAACTTTTCAAGCTCATCATTGTTGGGCATTGCTAATGAAAAATGTGCGGTAAATTTTTGTAGTTCGTCAGGTATTTCCAACTTGTGACTGATCAACACAATATGTGAACCGGTTTCTTGATGACTGAGAGCAATATCTTTGAGCAGTCTTACATGAACAGGATCATCGAGATAAGGGTGGAAGTCGGCAAGCACATAGATAGCATCTTTTTGCGCGGCTTTAATATGACGCAACACATCATCTGGTTGTGAATTATGCCGCTGTGGTGGGAGGTCAATATCAATGCGTCCCAATCCTTCTGTGATAGTCCACTTAAAAAGTGGCTTGGCCAATTTTAATGTCTGTTGAGTCAGGATATTTAGCACACGATGTTCTTCATGTGACTCAATGACCACAATTGGAATATGGGATTTTAGGATCAATTCAAGATCGTGGATGTTATGCATAAGCTTGATTATTTATTGTTATTTGTAGGTTATTTGAGTTTATCGTGTTGTTTCGTGAACGGGAAGTTCACCTATGAATTTTATGTCTTTGTTAGAAGGTGTCTATTCTTGACCAAGTAAGTCGGGAATTGTACTCTAAGTACCTTAAAGATGTTCAGGTCAGAGTTTATTATGAAAATCTCTTCGAAAGCACGCCATGCAATTCAATCAATGTTACAGCTTGCTATGCAGGTTGATAACTCACCGCTTACTTTGTCTGAATTGACCCGCCAACAAGGTATTTCTTCGTCTTATTTAGAACAGCTCTTTGCCAATTTACGTGAAGCCGGTTTTGTTGAAGGTGTGCGAGGTCCTGGAGGTGGTTACCGTTTATCTGCTGAACTAGAAAACATTAGCATTGGCCAGATCATTATGGCCGTACATCCATCGCATCTTAAACGCCCTCCGCAATCAGGTTATGGAATTAGTATCTATAACGACATGTGGTGGGATTTGAGTGAGACGATCCAAGATTTTCTTGAACATATTAGTCTTGCAGAATTGATGGAACGTGAAGACGTACAAACCTACATTCATCAGCAGCGTTTATTCAAAAACACCTCATCGAAAGATGACGAAATAGAAAAATTACGCAAAAGAGCATAAAGTTTAGGTGCTTTTTGTGACCTAGTTCGCATTATGTCGGCGCTACTGTGACCGAGTTCATATTTCTCCATCATATTGATTGCTAAGGTTCTTATCTAATTTGCAGATAATGCATCGAGGAGGGAACATGGCACAAGCAGTTGAACAACTCTTTACAGAAATGAGTTCTGCGGAACGTTTTGAAGAATCGATTCGTAATGAAATTAATTACTTCAGTTGCTGCCTTGATGAAATTAGCGTTAGCAATGATCGAGAATACAAAGCCTTAACACCTATTTACGAAAGTTTGTTAGCACATCGTCGCCGTCAATTAGCGCGGGTGATGGCGCAACGAACAGAATAAAATTTATATTGTTCTAACTCTAGAAAGTAGTTGTTATTTTAAGGCGTCAGTAATGGCGCCTTTTTTTTAGCCTGACTCCGGAGGAGTAGGATACTCACAATGAAGCCCTGTTGAAGGGATTCTGTGAGCTCTTAATTTCATCACCTTTATTTATCTTTGCGTCAATGACCTAGGGCTTTATTATTTTTTCATCAAATACTTATTCATAAAATGTGTCGCACGTTGAATGGCATCTTTTGATGCAAGGTCATCGGCAAAGTTACGCACATTGTCCGGACGAAAGTCAAAACCACGCCCTACACCCGGGTAAATAATTAAACGCGCATCGACTTTGTTTTCTTGCATAACCTTAATTGCGGCCTCAATCGGACGGCGGCGTTGGTATTGTTCTTTCTCACCAATAAAGATCAACGTCGGGAGCTTCATATCACTGGCTTCAACAGCATATTGATAAACCTGTGCGGGCTCAGGAAGATTAGGATCTTGCATATGCGGATAGTAAGAAACGTAACAGGCAAGATCTTTTTCTTGGCGCTTAAACTTAACGGCGACTTTAAGCGTGTAGTAACCACCGCGAGTGTGCGAGTAGCTACAGGCCTTTTTACTACTGATATCTTTGCGAGACAAAAGGTAGGTGAGTATCTGGTTAACATCACCTTCTAATGCATAGTCATGACCAATAGGGTAGCTATCAACTAGGCGCCCTTTGAAAACATCACCCGCAACAACAACAAAGCCACGTGCAGCAAGACGTTTAACATGTAACTGAATTAAATCATCTAATCCACGACGACCATGTTGAAATAATATCGCAGGGTATTTTTTATCGTCATCAGGTCGAGCAACCATTACGGGGATTTCATTGTCATCATGATCAACAGAAACCCAATCAACTTTAACCTTGTGATTAACAGGTACTTCAAGTTGACCTTGTTCCCACCAATCACTATTCCACCACCATGGGTATTCATTTGCCGCTTGGCTAATGGAAGATACCGATAGTAATAAACTGCAAATTAAGAATTGAAGAATTTTATTCATTTTATATCTGTCCACGCAGGTAAATAAGGCTGCCAAGTGCAATCAATGAAACTAACCAGAAAGCGATATAGCTGGCGATAGATTGTCGGGCGCGTTGTTGTTCAAGCCAGGTACGTGGCTTGATGCCAAGAAAAAGAAAACCGAGTTTGGCTGCAAGATTAACGCTGACGATATTCACGGCAAGTAATAAACCTGCGCCAGTCGCATAATCATAATTACCGCTACCGAGCATAAAACCGAGAGTCGCCGCTGGCGGTAATAAGGCAACCGCGACCATGACTCCAACGAGCACGCTCGATAAACCGGTGGTCATTGAGAGTACCGCAGCCGCACCGGAAGCAAGTGCTAAGGCAATTGAACCAAGACCAACATTGGTGCGAGCTAATAATTCCTGGCTACTGATCTCATAAGGCCACCACCAACCGAGTAATGCGCATAGCGATAAGGCAAAGATCATACCGGTTAAGTTTGTCTTTAATGCCTGCCAAATAAGTTGGTTGTCACCGAGAGCGCCGCCGAGTGCCAGTGCGATGTTTGGGCCGAGAAAAGGCGCAATGACCATCGCACCAATTACCACAGCAACATTGTCTTCTAATAAACCAACCATGACGACGATGGTTGAGAGAAAAACTAATAATAAGAATCGTCCATCAAGCCGATTACTTTGTGACACCGTGTTATAAAGTTCTTCGCGACTCAGCGCAGTTTTACGCTGCGCCTTATCGTCTTCATTTTCTTCTTCTCGCGGTAGGCTAACTTCAACCGGTGTGACGATAATACGCGCATTTTCACTGGTACCCAGTACTGATTGCAGTGCATCGAGAACCGCCTGACGGGAATCGGGGCTAACCAGCATGCGTATGGCACAACGACCATCTTCGGCCACGGCACTTTGCCAGTGATCAGCGACTCCCTGTTGTTCAGCGATACCCAAGATAGTATCGAGATGACCGTGATCAGCAATGACTTCAATAATTTTCATGTTGGTTGAGGATATTTATAAAGCGAGGTTAAAGTAGATGCTCTGGCTCCATGTTTGATTCAGGAGCCAGAACAAATGCAGATCTTATTCGAAGGCGGCACCTGGTTTTGCACCAAAGACCTTCTTCAGGATCATTGCTAGTGGGCAGAAACGGGTAAACCCAGCTTGCAAAATATTGGCACCAACAAAGACGGTCAACCACATCCATCTTGGGTCGTGGTACTGGGTTAGTGCAACACTGGCTAAGATAACGGTGCCGGCAAAGGCCATAACAATACGATCAATACTCATGGTGGTAACTCCTCATTAAAGACTCTATTTAGATAGATGTTATCTATGTTCGCTCCAGCAGTAGGTCAAAAGCTGTTGTAACGCAGCGTTTTTCCTTCGTTTCTGCTATCCTTTGCCGCCTGCAAGGCTGGTGACGTGTTCCCAGTTTGCCTGAGAAGGCATGTAAAGCAAAGCTTGCAGTGAACAGGATTAAATTCATATAGAAATCAGGGCGCTAGCAGCGACCGGAGTGAGACATGAGCAAGAAATTAAATAAATATAGTTCCCGTATTACTGAGCCAAAATCACAGGGTGCCTCACAGGCTATGCTGATTGGCACCGGCTTAAGTACCAGTGATTTGAGCAAGCCTGAGATTGGTATTGCCAGCGTTTGGTGGGAAGGTAACACCTGTAATATGCATCTTAACGACCTTGCTGCCGTGGTTAAAAAAGGCGTGGTTGAAGCCGACATGGTTGGTATGCGCTTTAATACCATTGGTGTTTCTGATGGTATCTCGATGGGTACATCCGGCATGGGTTATTCGCTGCAATCACGCGAAATAATTGCCGACTCGATTGAAACCGTGATGGGCGCACAGTGGTACGACGGTCTGGTTGCTATTCCAGGTTGTGACAAAAACATGCCCGGCGCATTAATAGCAATGGGGCGTTTAAATCGCCCAGCGATCATGGTTTACGGCGGTACTATCAAGCCAGGTCATCTTAAAGATCAAACTCTCGATATTGTTTCAGCATTCCAAAGTTACGGTGAATATATTGCCGGTAAAATAACCGAAGAAGAACGTCAAAGTATTGTTGCAAAATCTTGCCCCGGTGCAGGTGCCTGCGGCGGTATGTACACAGCCAACACCATGGCTTCTGCAATTGAAGCGTTGGGTATGAGCTTGCCATACAGCTCATCAACCCCCGCGGTAGATCAAGGCAAGTTAGACGAATGTCGTGCAGCCGGTGCAGCAGTTCGTAATCTGCTTGAAAAAGACATTAAACCGCGCGACATTATGACGCGTGAAGCATTCGAAAATGCCATTGTCATGGTTATGGCGCTCGGTGGTTCAACCAATGCAGTGATTCACTTAATCGCGATGGCTCGTGCGGTTGATGTGCCGTTAACGCTAGATGATTTCCAAACAGTATCTGATCGCATTCCGTTTATTGCCGATCTAAAACCATCCGGTAAATACGTGATGGAAGATCTGCATAACATCGGCGGTATTCCTGCGGTAATGAAATATCTGCTTGAGAAAGGCATGCTCAATGGCGATTGCTTAACTTGTACAGGTAAAACCATTGCAGAGAATTTAGTAGACTTACCTGCACTGACAGAAGGTCAAGAAGTCATTCTGCCAATCGAAAAACCGATTAAAGAAACCGCGCATATTCAAATATTAAAAGGCACATTAGCTCCCGGTGGTTCGGTTGCAAAAATCACAGGCAAAGAAGGCCTGCGCTTTGTTGGGCCTGCGCGTGTTTACGATTGTGAAGAAGACATGCTCAAGGGATTGGAAGACGGCAAGATCCAAAAAGGCGATGTGATTGTTATTCGTAACGAAGGCCCTAAAGGTGGTCCCGGTATGCCAGAAATGCTCACACCTACCTCAGCCATTATGGGCGCAGGTCTAGGTAAAGATGTTGCACTCATCACCGATGGTCGTTTCTCAGGTGGTTCGCATGGTTTCATTATTGGTCATGTTGTACCCGAAGCACAAGAAGGCGGGGCTATTGCTCTCGTGAAAGATGGCGATGAAATTATCATTGATGCAAATACACGCGTACTTGATGTTGCAGTAAGTGATGAAGAAATGGCTAAACGCAAAGCGGCATGGGTAATGCCTCCGTATAAAGCAACACGCGGCACGCTTTATAAATTTATCAAGAACGTTAAGAACGCATCCGAAGGCTGTGTGACTGACGAATAATAAAAAAGGCTGTCATTGCGAGCCATAGCGTGGCAATCCATGTACTGTAGGAGATAGGCTTATGAAAATCATTCGATGCTTTTTCTTTGCGCTTCTTTTCAGTATTAGCACTAACGCGCAGCTACTGGCTGACGAACTCGACAAAGCCGATGCGGCTGTAGCCAATGTATTATTTGAATACGATGGCAGCGAAGAATACGCTAGCTACAAAGCTAATGAAGATGGCTCGGTCGATCTCATCTTTGCTAGCAATACCCCCGATGATCTTTACGAAGACATTATTACCCAACTACAAAATCACCCCGAAATCACCAGCGTGCTAGCCAGCCAAGGTGGGCCTGCTTGTAAGGCATTTTAGTAACTTGACATACCATATATAGTATATATACTTAATGGTATGTGGGACATATACGAGCATCGGAAGCTCTCCAAGCAGTTGAAATCTTTGCCTATTAATATTCTCAAGCGCTATGAGAAATGGAAAGATATTTTAATGGTGTCAGGCCCGCAGGGATTGAGGCCTATTAAAGGCTTTCATGATGAATCTCTCAAAGGAGACTGGAAAGGATGCCGCTCATCTCGTATGAGTGATAAATACAGAGTGATTTATAAAGTAAAAGCATCTGAAATCATGGTGCAAGTTATTAATTTAACGGCACATGATTATAGGAAGAAATGATATGAAAGATTATCAAAAAGCCAAGAAACAAATCGATGTAACGGTTGGCGAATCTGTAAAGATAATCCGTGAACTTCAAGAGTTTAGCCAAAATGAATTGGCCAAGCTAACAGGCATTCCTCAGTCAACGATTTCTGCAATTGAAAATGATCGCGTTAAACTAGGTGTCGAACGAGCCAAAGTATTAGCGAACGCGTTGAAATGCCACCCATCAGTATTAGTCTTTCCTGGGTGGCAGTTAGATAAGAGAGCTGCCGCCTAGTTAAAGTTTTTCAAGTGGGCTTTTGACACCATTACAACCTTTGCCCATTACATGCGTATAGATCTGCGTAGTTTTAACATCCTTGTGTCCGAGCAATTCCTGTACAGTACGAATATCATAACCATCTTCAAGTAAATGTGTTGCAAAAGAATGGCGCAATGTATGTGTGCTGGCGGGTTTAATAATCCCAGCATTTTGAATAGCTTGTTTCATTCTTCTTTGGAGTGTTTTTGCATAGACATGGTGGCGTCGACGTACTTTTGAACGAGGATCAGTCGAGATATTATTGGACGGAAAAACAAACTGCCACCCCCATTCTTTGCATGCTCTTGGGTACTTTCTTTCTAACGCATACGGTAGATATACGCAGCCAAAGCCTGATGCGAGATCGTTTTCATGCAAAAGTTTCACTCGAATTAGATGATTACGTAATGGTTCGATCAATGAGTCGGGCAATAACGTCACACGATCTTTACCTCCTTTCGCGTCACGTATATTGATCTGTTTATAATGAAAATCAATATCTTTCACGCGCAATCGTAAACACTCTAATATACGAAAGCCACAGCCATAAATTAAACTGAATATTAACCAACGTGTCCCGTCAAATTGAGCTAATAATGCTTTAATTTCTTGGCGTGTAAATACAACAGGTAAATGCCTAGGCCGTTTTGCACGAACAACTTTATCTAACCAGGGTAATTCAATATCAAGAACGCGCTTATAAAGAAAAAGGATTGCGCTTAATGCTTGGTTTTGGGTTGATGCCGAAACTTTTCGTTTTACAGCTAAATAAGTTAAAAATTCTGTTATTTCATTACTACCCATTTCTTTAGGGTGACGTTTATTATGGAAATATATAAATTGTTTGATCCATTGAATATATGTTTTCTCGGTACTCATACTGTAGTGGTTGACGCGCAGTACTTCACGGGTAGAGTCGAGTAAACGAGGGGCATGTGTAGCGGTAGTTGTATGAGCCATTTAGTCCTCCTTGACGTTTGTGGCATAACAATAGTAGAGTTGAAGATAGCAAGTTAACTCTTTGATTAAAAGAGAAATAACTCATTTAGTGCAAAACTACTACATAACACACCTCATTTTTTATTGAGGGCTTAAGGATAAGAAGATGAAAGCAAAGGAATTGTTTTTCAGCACACCTCCAAAACACAATAAAGCGGGCGTACTATGTAGTAATTATGTCCCTTATATACATAGTTA
>JAGLUW010000009.1 GCA_023134145.1 Sulfuriflexus sp.
ACGTTAGATTGCCATGAAGACAATGAGACAAATCGTTATTTATAGAGCAATGGTTATCTTAATGGCTGTTGCTTATGTTGCACTAAAAAATCGATGGGATTTCTATACATATATCTATAATGAAGAAATGCTCAAACTATTATCATATGACGGCTATGGAATTATTTTGACATTGCCCGAATATATATACATCGCAATAGATATGGCCTGGGCTTTAGTTATTATTGGGATGATCTTCTTTAGTAAGGCATCTAGGTACATATTTATACTTCTTATTCTTTTTGGAACGATAATGTCCTTGTTTTGGGGAGTTAGGGTAACTAGTCCTGCAAGTACGTTTTCTCTTGAAATTCTAAATCTGCTTACGGGCGGGATACTGGTTTATTCATATTTTGGGGCAGTTGGACAAAGATTTAAGGGTGATGAAAAAACAATCTAACAAATCACTCCATCGGACGCACTTGTCTGTCACGCCTTTTGCGGAGCAAAAGCCTTGCCAGCCTGCGTTCGCCGCTGAGCTCAACCGTTAGCTGTGTTATTGAGGTTATAAATGTGTGAAATACCAAAAGGTTTCCCGAGCACTACTAAGCTAAAGGAGCTTAAGCGAATAGTATGCGTTTTAAGTGAAGAGCTCAGAAAAATTGGTCTAGAAAAATCTAGTGCACTACCAGATATAAATCGTAGAGCACAGCTAGCTGCGTTAATTCAATTGGGGGAGAGTGAAGTACAGGGAAGACAAAATAAATATATTTCACTTTTTTCAGGTGCGGTAGCTATTACTTCATTAGTTGTTGCATATTCTGCCTTATCTGTATCAGAGAACACATCTAAGTCGAGTGTTCGTTGGGAAAATAAACAAATAGAAATTCTCCAGTCTATCAATCAAAATATTAGTGATATGAGCAATAATGAAAATGGAATAATTAAGGAAGAATTAAATGTCATAAAGTCTGAAATAAAGAAAAGCGAATCAAAAATTATCCATGAGCTAAATAAAATAAAAACAGCTAACAATAAGCTCAAGCGGGACGCGAAAAAGCGTCGCGCCCCTTAGCAAAACGTTAGGCCATGATTTCATAAATAGAGAATAATTATGAGTTATCAATTCATTTGGAATGAAAAAGGCGTTACCGCCGAATTTAAAGGGCTTGTTAATAATTCAGAAGTAAGAGAAGCTCTTACAAACTTTTATGGCAACTCTCAATTTGATGAAATTAATTTCCTAATCATCAATCTTTTACAAGTTGAAAAACTTGAGTTAACAGATTCGGAGCTTTTGTCAATTGGGGCTACGGACGCAGCGGCAGCTATTAGCAATCCAAAAGTAAAAATTGCAGTCATAACAAATAATGAAGGTATATTAAAATCATTCGAATCATATGAAGAAGGGGCTGCTGGCAGTCCATGGGAAGTTAAATATTTCCAAAGTGTCAATCATGCAAATAAATGGCTATCGGCCTAACAAGGCGCTCAAATTTGTGCTTCGCACGGGACGCATAAAAGACATGCGCCCCTTAGCTTAGCCGTTATGTGATTCAGTTACAGCATCAGGAGTGAAAAAGTGGATAAAAAGATAGCCACAGCAATATTCGAACAGGCAGCAGTGGGAATTGCTCAAATCGAAACACAGACAGGAAAATTTGTCAGAATCAACGATAAATATTGCGATATCATCGGTTACACAAAAGATGATATAACCGAAGCTACATTCATGGAAATAACTCATCCTGATGATTTACAGAATGACCTAGATAATATGGAAAAATTAAAGGACGGACTTATTAATGAATTCACAATGGAAAAAAGGTACTTTCATAAAAACGGAAAAATTGTCTGGGTCGATCTGACGGTCTCACCAATAGGCAACTCATCAAAGAATCTCACATATCATATCGCTGTAGTACAGGATATAACAAGACGCAAAGAAGCCGAGCAAGAAAGACAGGAACTTGAAAATACACTTAAACAGCAAAATGACATATTAAAAAATAAAACCGAAAAATTACAGGCAGCATTAGAAGAAATTAAGACTTTGCAAGGAATTATACCTATATGTTCTTATTGTCATAACATACGTGATGATGAGGGTGCTTGGGAACAGATGGAGTCTTATATTTCCAAGCACACTGAGGCAAGATTTAGTCACGGTATATGCCCCAAGTGTTTAGCAAAGGAAATGGAAAAAATATCTAAAATGAAAAATAAAGACAAATAAATTCACATAACAAGTCATTCAAACCGACGCCAAAAAGCGGCGCTGAGCCCAACCGTTATAGTTCATCAATAAAAAATGAAATTAAAAAAATCAGCAAGTAAAGTATTTTTAGCTTCAGGAGGTGTACTTGTTGTAAGCATGTTCATTTTTACTGCGGAGGCTTAGTTGAAATAATAGCAAATATCAGTACTTATCTAAGCGCCATGGTTTTGTTATTTTTTTATATAGTTACTCAAAATATAGCTTACGCAGTTACAACAACCAGCATACTTGTTCTTTATCATATTGTTAAAATTAAATATTCAAAATGGGTTATAGTTAATAGCACATAACAAGCGTATAAAAAATCACTCCACTAGTCACCTTTTGTGGAGCAAAAGCCTTGCCAGCCTATATTCTCCGCTGTGCAAAACCATTAGATGATAAAAGAAGGACAAGATGAAAGAAAAAGATACCGCAATAAACACAGCAGAAATGGGCAAACCTAGTTGTCAGCTGCTATTAACAACACCCATGGCTGCAATAATGCTGAGTGGAAAAGATGCTAGTGAATTGTCAGGTTTATTGGCCTCTATTGGACCAATTTATACTGCCGCGGCTAACGATACTCAAGGCGATATTAAAGAAGTGCTCTTGGCCGTGTCATTTGTGTTGCAGGGTAGCGATAGCATCATTGATACATTTTTTGGAAGCGAAGATGAAAAATTAAATTTTGACCGGATGATGGTAATTTCTGCAACAGGCGCCGATTTTTGGATGTGTAAATTAAGCGATGGAGAAATTGGAACGTCTGATTTAATTAAATTATTTAAAGCTATCCAAGCGGGGTTGATTGAAACCGTTGGTGATCTACGTGAAGAGAACAAAATGATCGATCAACTTATTCAAGTTCAAGATCAAATAATTGAGCATATTTCATCATTAAATTAATGCCGGCAAGACAATCTAATATAGTTCTCCTTTTGGGGAGCAATCGTTCTTAATATTTATAATGATTAAGCAGATGTTCGTAACGGGTATGAAGTACATGGCACCCTTTTTCTTGGTGTTGTTTCCTTTGATAATGGTATATGGCTTGTTATTCCCTTGGCAACCTGCAGCTGAAGCGTTGTCAAAATATGAGAATAGTGTTGCCTTATTATCGGGAATTAGGTCGAGCCACAAAGACGATTATGAGAAACATTCGAAGACGTATTTAATAATTAAGACCAAACCTTTATCTTCATTTGCGGTAAGAGTGACAGTTGATTCAAGTGGGCTTAATAAAGTTGAGGAATACGAAGGTGGCTTTATAATAATGCTAGCAACGTATCTATTTCTTTTTTTCTGGACATGGTGGTTTTGGTTTAAGAAAAAAGAAGATGGATAGCTTGGGATTATAATGAAAAATAGAAAATACTATTCTTTGAAACTGAAATATAAAGTGCTCTTTCTGGGGGGGGTGAGGAGTAAAGTGATCTAACACCTCACACCTCACACCTAAACCTTATCTGTTTGTTCTAATCTTTGGTTTTTTCGGTTTTACAAATGTGCCATCTTTTTTTGCCTTGGATTCGCGTTTTTCCTTGGCTTTCTTTTTCTCAGCCGTTGTATGGCGAGGTTTATCTTTCTTTTTTCCTTTGGCTTTCTTGTCGGTTGATGCGGCTTTTGGTGGTGACTTACGCTTTACGACACGCTCAGATGTAGGTTTTGGTGGAGCTTTACGTTTCACAACACGTTCATTCGCGCGAGATGCATTACCTTCCTTGCTGAATTCAGAGATCTTTAACTGCTGCCCAGCAACCCATACTTTTTTCAGGTCGCTAACAGTGTCTTTTGATAATCCCTTAGGCAGATCAACAAGACTGTAATCACCATAGATACTGATTTGGCCCATGTTCTTGCTGTCGATACCGCCCTCATTGGCAATGGCGCCAACGATGTTGCCAGGCCTTACTTCGTGGCTGTGGCCGACTTCAATGCGGTAACGCACCATGCCTTCTTCCGTTGCCATTTCAGGTCGGGCTGTTCGCTTTCTGTCACCACGGTCGTGATCTCGTCCGCGATCTCCACGATTGCGATCACCACGACTTCGGTCACCACGATCACCTCTGCGCGATGGGCGTGTATCTTGTTCCCAATTTTCTTTTGAACTGCGGTGCGGTTTGTTTTGTAGTAAGAAGGGAACATCGCCTTGTAGCAAATGAGCTAATGCGGCTGCAATTTCGATTGCCGGAGTATTGTGTTCCAGTTGGTATTGCTCCATCATTTGATGGAATAGTCCGAGCTCTTCGGTCGCGATTGTATCGGTGATACGTTGTTGAAATTTGGCAATACGATTATCGTTAATAAGCTCGGTTGATGGTAACTCCATCATCTCGATCTTTTTCTTGGTCGCTTTTTCAATTGAATGAAGTAAGCGTTTTTCACGTGGAGCAACAAATAGTATTGCATCACCTTCGCGACCGGCACGGCCAGTACGACCAATACGGTGAATGTAGGCTTCGGTATCGTACGGAATGTCGTAGTTAATAACGTGGCTAATACGTTGCACATCAAGACCACGTGCAGCAACGTCGGTTGCAACTAAAATATCTATTTTTTCTTTCTTCAGATCGTTAATCGTTTTTTCACGTTGCTTTTGCTGAATGTCGCCATTTAAAGCAGCAGCAGAATAGCCGCGCGCTTGTAGTTTGTCAGCAAGTTCAACGGTGGCTATTTTTGTTCGCACAAAAAGAATGACGGCATCAAAGGGTTCAGCTTCTAGTATGCGTGTGAGTGCATCTAACTTATGCAAACCACTTACTGGCCAAAAGCGTTGGCGAATGGTGCTCGCGGTAGCGGTTTTTTCCTTGATGGTGACTTGTTCTGGATTGGTTAAATACTTGGTTGCAATACGACGAATTTGCGACGGCATGGTTGCTGAGAACAAAGCGATTTGTCTTTGTTCGGGCAATTGTTCCAGAACCCATTCAACATCATCAATGAAACCCATGCGGAGCATTTCATCGGCTTCATCGAGTACCAATGTTTTGAGGTTGTCGAGCTTCATGGTGCCACGGCGCATGTGATCCATTACACGACCGGGTGTACCAACTACAACATGGACGCCGCGTTGTAGAGCACGAGTTTGCAAACGGTAATCTTGGCCGCCGTAAACAGGCAGTACATGAAAACCCTTCATGTGTTTGGCATATTTCTGGAAAGCTTCAGCTACTTGAATCGCAAGTTCGCGAGTCGGTGCTAATACGAGTACTTGAGGATCTTTTTGTTTTAACTCTAAATTCGATATCAGCGGTAAGGCAAAAGCAGCTGTTTTACCCGTACCGGTTTGCGCCTGGCCAATGATGTCTCTGCCTTCTAGTAACAAAGGAATAGTTTGTGCTTGAATTGGCGATGGGCTCTCATAGCCAACTTCATCCAATGCTTTTAATAGCGATTTATTCAGCGCTAATTGGTCAAAAGTAATGGTGTCAGAAGTCATGTGCGGTACCTGAAATGTATTTATAGAGTGCGAGGCGCACCCTATCGGAAAAGGCCGCGTAGTGTACCGGTTTGCGCTGGCCGTTGCATGCTTTATTTAAAGGCAAAACCGTGATTCAGCTAAGGTTTCGGCTATGGTTGCCGACACATTTGGTATGTAGAAAATTGGATATGAGACGGGTTTAGTGAGCAATCAGCGAATATTAAGGGCTATAGGGACATTTTTGGCCTTTTTAGCGTGCACGGCGAACAGTACAGTGAGTTTTGCTGTTATTGAGCACGCTCATGCTGATGCGGTGAAATCATGCATAGAAGAGGGCTGGAAGCCGCTTAATGTTCAGGTAGCAGGCCAAAATCGCGAAATATTGTGGAAACGACCACTAGGAAAATGGAAACAGGGAGCAATTGTCGTTTTACACGGAGATGGAGGTGGCCATCACGATTTTTGTGCAGGAGATGATCAACAGGGACCACCAATAGAATTTGCAGAAGATGCCGTGGCGGAAGGCTTTGCGGTATTTTTACTTGAGTCGACTGAAGACGTTGTTACGGATGCAAAAGGTCAGAATTGTGGCAAAGGCTTTGATTTTTCTGTGCTCGACAGACCGAATGTTGATTTACAGTTTATTAGTAAAGTGGTGAAGACGATTATTCCACAGCTTAGCTCTAGTCGTTCGACAAAGAAAATTTTTCTTACGGGTGTCTCAACGGGGGGCTATATGGCGATCCGTGCTGCGGTGAGGTTCAATAACAGGATTACTGCTTTTGCGCCTGTTTCGGCGGGTGATCCATATGGTACAAGTATGAATTGTCATGCGACGGATTCAAAACGTAAAATAATAGTTGGCAGTTTGATTGATATGGAAACAAACAAACCAACTCGAAAAAAGAATGCTTGTTTGTCGGAAAACTATTCACATGAGAAAGATTGGCCAAGAATCACATCGAAACACAAAGTGACTTTTAAACAATTTCATGATCGAGGTGATGGCGTTGTTGATATCTCTTGTATGAAGAAGATCAAAAAACAATTACAGCAACATGGTTACGAAAGTAAGGGTTAAATGGTTTTGGATTCAGCTCGTAAACCAGACAATCATTTATGGCAAGAAGATTATAATGAGGGCATACTGGAATTCTTTAAAAGCCAATAGCATAGGACTGGCATGGAATTCGGTGAGTTAATTAGTTCTCCTGTTTTTATTGCGATTATTTTCTTTATTATCGCTTTTATTTATTCCTCTGTTGGTTTGGGTGGTGGTTCTTCTTATACAGCGATGATGGCCATCATGGGTTTTACTGTATTAGCAATCCCGATGATTTCTCTTTCCTTGAATGTAATCGTTACTACGATTGGCAGCATTAATTTCATACGTAATCGTCATGCACAATGGCGGCTTATTCTTCCTTTTCTTATTACATCAATGCCAATGGCTTACCTTGGTGGTTCGTTACATGTTTCTAAAGAGTTTTTCTATTGGGTTTTATTGTTTTCGTTGTGCATTGTTGCCGCGAGGATCTATCTTTGGCGAGACATTAAGATTGAATTGAATCTTAGTTCGCGTGGAAAATGGATTTTATCTTTAATTGCCGGATCACTGTTAGGTCTGATCGCGGGTGTTGCGGGTATCGGCGGCGGTATTTATCTTGTGCCTCTTATTATTGTGTTGGGTTTGGGAACAGAAAAACAAGCAGCAGCGTGCGGGGCTATTTTTATCTGGCTTAATTCAATGCTGGGTTTGTTGTCTCGATGGCAATATAATCCAATGGAAGTTGATATTTTTATTTATCTTGTCGTCGCGGTTGCTGCAGGTGCATTGCTGGGTTCTTACTTAGGTGCATTTAAATTATCCGCCAAGACGATGGATAAGATACTTGGCGTTATTATCTTAGTTGCTATTGTTGCGTTAGTCAGGAAGTTATTTATTATATAAGAATATTTTTCAGTAAATAATGTATTTATTGGGAGGGTATTATGAAAGTTGTCTTTTTTAATAGCAAAGAATATGACCGAAAATATTTCAATTCTGCCAATATTGATGGTCATCATGAATTTGTGTTTCTTGAGCCAAAGTTATCATTGGATACGGTCTGTTTGACACAAGGCGCGAAGGTGATTTGTGTCTTTGTTAATGACAACGTTGATGCGGAGATTATTTCTCGACTTGCTATTAACGGTGTCAAATTGATTGCATTACGTTGCGCTGGTTTTAATAATGTAGATCTCAATGCCGCATCTGAACATGGTATTAGGATAGTCAGAGTTCCTGCTTATTCGCCAAATGCTGTCGCTGAATATACTGTTGGTTTAATGCTTGCGCTTAACCGTAAGATTCATCGTGCCTATTGCCGAGTGCGTGAGGGGAATTTTGCATTAAATGGACTGCTAGGTTTTGATATGGCAGGGAAAACGGCAGGGGTTATTGGTACTGGGCAAATCGGTGCTTTGGTGGTGCGGACTCTCTGTGCGTTGGATATGAATGTACTAATGAGTGATCCAATTATTAACGAGGGATGTGTTGAGCTGGGTGCGCGTTATGTTGATATTAACACCTTGTTTGCTGAGTCGGACATCATTTCGCTGCACTGTCCATTAACACCTGAGACGCATCATATTATTGATGCAGCAGCGATTGATAAAATGAAGCAAGGCGTGATGTTGATTAACACCAGCCGTGGAGCTGTGGTTGATACTACAGCAGTGATTGCTAGCCTGAAAACAGGCCAAATTGGCATGCTTGGCCTTGATGTGTATGAGCAGGAAGAGGATCTGTTTTTTGAAGATCATTCTTATGAAGTGATTACGGATGATGTTTTTGAACGGCTGCTAACATTCCCGAATGCATTGATTACAGCACATCAAGGCTTCTTTACCGCAGATGCTTTGTCTAATATTGCGGCAACGACGTTAGATAATATTCTTCAGTTTGAGAATGACTCACTGCTTGATAATGAAGTATCTATACGATGAGTACCAAGTTGTTGTTTATGGTTTTCCACATCACAGGGATTGTTTGGTGAAAACATTAATTTTTATAAAATACTTTTTTGCCATTATCGGTTTTGGCATGCTGGTGGGGAGTTTTTTTCTTTATCAAAAGACAATGTTTTTTTTGGAAAGTGCAATTACTACCGAAGGTGTTGTAACAGAGTTAGTTCGTTCTAGATCGTCTTCAGACAGTAGTTATACCTATGCACCTGTTGTTAAGTTTAAAACAAGCCAAGATACAACAATTGAATTCACGTCAACTACCAGCAGTAACCCGCCATCATATTCGCGTGGCGAGCAGATTGAGGTGCTTTATGATCCTATACAACCGCATAGCGCAAAAATAAATAGCTTTTTTTCGCTTTGGGGAGGATCGGTTATTGTTGGTGGTATTGGCGCTGTATTTTTTCTAATTGGGTTTGGAATAATATTTTTGGGTATTCGTAAGGCTCGTAATAAAGAGTACTTATTGCAACGTGGTGTGAGAATAAATACGCAGTTCCAATCAGTATCAAGAAATACGCGTATGCGGGTTAATGGCCGTAATCCTTATATGATTACCTCGCAATGGCAAGATCCGACGACAACAAAAATTCATGTTTTTGAGAGTGAGAATATTTGGTTTGATCCTGAGCAGCATATTAATAGCGAAACGATTGTGGTGTACATTGAGGCGAAAAATCCATCTAAATACCATATGGATATCTCTTTTTTACCACAGTTAGCAGAGGATTAATAAATAGCGTATGCATATTTGGGTTGATGCGGACGCATGTCCGAAGCCGGTTAAAGAAATTTTATTTCGTGCTGCGGCTAAGCGAGAAGTGATGGTGACCTTGGTTGCGAATCAACCTCTTTATACGCCGCCGTCAAAATACATTTCTACTGTGCAAGTGCCGGCTGGTTTTGATGTGGCCGATGATGAAATCGTTAAACGTATTGAGCCGGGTGATTTGGTGGTGACAGCAGATATCCCTTTGGCGGCGGAAGTGATTGAGAAACAAGCGATTGCTCTGAATCCACGTGGTGAGCTTTATACCGCTGAGAATATTCGTGAACGGCTTAATATGCGTGATTTTATGTCTGAATTACGAGATACCGGTGTACAGACAGGCGGCAATGCCAGTTATGGTAATCGTGAAAAGCAGGCCTTTGCTAATCAGCTGGATCGCTTACTGGCGAGCGTTCGATAGGGGATAGTATGGTTGGTGGCTGGATGGCAGGGCTTGAGGTTATTGCATTGATTGCTTTAATTTGCCTTGTTTGGTTGTTCTGGAAGTATCTCTAACTCACTGTTTTCATATAAAAAGTACAAAATTCCCTTCATTTTTTCTATATATTGTCGATAGCTTTGGTAATGAATGCGGTTTAAAGGTGTCGAATTATCATGAACAAAATAATGACAGGTCTATTGCTTGGGATGTTGGTTAGTGGACCGACAGTTGCCGACAATGCCGACTTGATTACCGAGTTGAAAGAAATCCCTCCTGAGGTAGAAATGTTCGTCAGGGGAAGCCCGGTGCAAATGGAGCAGTCGGTGCAGGATAAAATCTCAACAGGGATAAAGACCTTACTGCAAACTTGCCGAATTGATTCAAAAACCAGCCCTGCCGCATTTAGGCGTATGCACGGGAAAACACCTTTTAATTGGCAGCGAGCCACTGATCCTCTGCGTAACACATCATATTTGATGGTCTCCTTGGGTAAATTAGCTAAATTACGTGCCGGTAATAAAATCGTTTATGCGCAACGATTACTTTTAGAAACCCCACCGGGGAATTGGCCTAAAAAGTATCTGGCGACGAGTGATGGACGCACAGAAATTTTATTTGGGCGTTGTTCCGGTTTGGTGGTGGTGGATATTATTTGTATCCCTGAGGTATTGGCAAATTTGCCAAAAGACTATGCTCGCGCTTGCAGTGTATTGCCACCGACCTCATCTGAGGTAGTGAAATAAAGCGTGTAGTTGCTTGATTTTCTGAGTAAACGAGGCAGACTGTAGCGAGTTATTCTACAACGGTGAAGGTTTCGATTATGCGTTATTTACTACTATTAAGTTGTTTGATTTCATTATTTGGCGTGTCACCGTCATTCGCAGCAGCACCTGCTACGCAGAAAGGCGATTTTAAAGGTGTGAAGCTAGTAGAAATACCCAGTTGGTTTAAACCCTCTTTTCTAGATATTCAAGAAGACATTAACGAAGCGACAGAGTCTGGCAAGCGGGTCATGGTGTATTTCCACCAGAATGGCTGCCCATACTGCGCAAAGTTGGTAAAAGATAATTTTTCCGACAAACGTACCATTGATTACATGGCGAAGCATTTTGATGCGGTTGATATCAACATGTGGGGTGACCGTGAAGTTATTGCTTTGAACGGGAAGACCTTCAACGAAAAATCTTATTCAGCGAGTCGTAAAGTTTGGTTTACACCAACAATTTTATTCTTTGATGAAAAAGGTAAAGTGGCTTTGCGTATTAATGGTTATTATCCAAAAGAAAAATTCTTGGTTGCTTTACGTTATGTGGCAGAAAGGAAAAATACTCAACTTTCTTTCCCCGAATATTATAAGAAATTTTCTATAGTAAAAAAACAGAGTCAATTGGCCTCGGAAAGTTTTTTTACCAAGCCTTCATATGATTTACAAAAATTAAAGCAGCAGGAAAAACCTTTGGCTATTTTGTTTGAGGAAGGTGACTGCAAAGCGTGTGATAACTTACACAAGATTACCTTAAAAGATAAAGATACCATTGATATTCTTAAGCAGTTTAATATTGTTCAACTAGATCGCTGGGCGGATACGCCGGTTATTGATTTAAATGGTAAAGCGACAACAGCAAAGAAATTAGCAGATACGCTGGGTGTTACCTTTGCGCCGTATGCGGTGTTGTACGATAAAGGTGTAGAAGTAATTCGTATTGAAGGTTTCCTTAAGAGTTTCCATGTGCAGTCCGTATTTGATTATGTGTTGACTGGCGATTATAAAAAGGAAACCAGTTTCCAGCGTTATATTGAGCATCGTGCAATGGCGATTCGTAATACGGGTAAAACAGTTGATATTTGGAAGTAAGTAATTGAGTGAGGGGTTAGGAGTAAAGTGATCTCACACCTTTCACTGATTCAATAAATCGATCGCTTTCGTGACATGTTCTAGTGGCTCTAATTGATTATCAAGATCACTAAAATTCCATAATTCGTTATCAGCTAACTGGCTTGGGCAAATATTGCCCATTGCGGCATAGATATTACCCGGTATTTTAGGGTTCTCTGCAGCTAAATCAGCAATCATCTTTTTTACTTTCTGACGAGTCAGGTTTTCTTGTGAGCCACAAAGGTTACAAGGGATGATCGGAAACTGTTCGCGTTCAGCATATTCAGCAATATCATCTTCACGACAATACGCGAGTGGACGGATCACAATATGTTTTTTGTTGTCGGTTAGTAGTTTTGCGGGCATTGAACGCATCGCACCACTGTACATAATCGACATTAATAAACTTTCGATCATGTCATCACGGTGATGACCGAGTGCCACTTTTACGAAATTATTTTTCTCCGCCCAAGTGTAGATATTGCCGCGGCGTAATCGTGAGCATAATGAGCAAGTGGTTTTACCTTCTGGCGTCTTGTCCATGACGATAGAATAGGTATCACGAGTTAGGATCTCGAAATCATATTTATGATCTGTTAACCAAGCTCGGAGATTGGAATCATCCCAACCGGGTTGAGATTGATCGAGGGTAAACGAAAATACATCAAAAGGAACGTGTGCCTTCACTTTAAGCTTGTGTAAAAGCTGTAATAAGGTGAAAGAATCTTTACCACCGGAAAGACAAACCATGATGCGATCATCAGCTTGGATCATCTTGTAGTCGGAGATCGCGCGACCAAGGTTGCGCAATAATTTTTTCTCCAGCTTGTCGTGAGCCATGATGATTCCAAAGAGCTTCTAAAAAGGCCGCATAGGATACCACAGGGTTAATACTTGTCGAAGGCAGGCTTAGGCACTATTCTTTGGCGTACGTAATCATTTTGAGGTAAATAGTGTGCTTATTATTGGACGCTTAGTGTTGCTGGGGTTATTCGTTTTAGCGGTATATCTGCCTCTGCGAGGCTGGCATAGCTGGCGAGGTGGCTGGCGTTATGCGGCGTTATTACCTGTATTGCCACTGTTGGCTTTAGTGGGATACGCGTTTGGCTTTGTGGCATCGGATAGCCTTGGGCGTGATCTTTCGCCTGAGTTGGTTATGTTAATGGTGTTGGGGTCTTTGTTGTTTTCGGCTGTTTTGGGGTTGTTACATAATAAGAGCGTGAGGGGTGAGGGGTGAGACGAAACACCTAACACCTCACCCCTAACAAAAAAGGCAGCCGAGGCTGCCTTTTTTACTAACTGGATACGCAAAGCTTATGCTTTGTGGTCACCCATGCTGTCAGTGTTCTTTTCAGTACCGTTGTCGTAACCGGCTTGGTATGCGTCTGTGATGCGTTGTTCTTCACGCAGAGGGTTCTGCATGTAACCGCTCATCCAGCCGTCCATGTAGTCTGCACTGATACCGTCATTCTCCATCTTAGAGACTGTGTCGTAGTAAGCTTGATCCATAATATTGCTCCCAAAATGGTGAGTTAGTGAATTTGGAATGAGATTGTAGAGACTGACGGGGCAACATGCAATATTAGATATTATATACTTACTAAAATACTGAAGAATCTTTGTTATTTTGCTTATATTTAAACGTAAGTTGTTGTTTGTATTCAACAATATAGTATTTCTTCTCAATAAAGGGCCTTTTCAACAAAGTTTTTATATAACTATTTGTTTTATATAAAAAATTATCGATATGATGTCTGAAGAGCGCCGTGCCCCTATTTCTGCTGATATACAATTCCAGCAAGTGAGCAGAAAGATCAAAAAAGAGAAGGCTAAAAAACGCAGTTTAATAAACGGCAGTGACGGTATAACCCTGTTGTGCCAGTAGATTGAGTAGCCCAGCTTTTCCTGCGAGGTGTAAAGCGCCTACTGCAATAAAGGCATTACCTTCATCAAGTCTGGGTTGCATGCGTTCGAGCATGATTTTGTTGCGGTTATCGAGCATATTTTCTTTGAATTTTGAGTTGCTGCTTGTTGTCGCATCAAGTTGTTGTGTACTGAGTGATTCCAGTAAAGCGAGATCGCTATTTAGCCAAGCATTTTTTAAGGCTTCAAGCTGAGCGGGTATTTCGCTTAATTCATCGAGGGTCTGTTTGAGCATTTTTATTTGCTCGAGTCGAGATAAGTTATCAAATACTGATATTTGTTCTTCAAAATTTTCTAGAGCATATGTTTTAAGGCCACGTTGCTTAGCTAACTTATAAAGTTTTTTATCGAGAAACTCACCTGTTTTAGGTTTAGGCAGACTGAGCATAGTCATGATAGCCCAAGGCTTCATTAGGGAAACGACTTGTTCAGGCATACCGTGGCTACTCATTGCTTTGATGCTGCGTTGGTATAGTTTTGCACCAACTACTTTTTGTAGGCTGTTGCCGTCGGTATAAAGCATAGCGAGCATGGCTTTTTGTTGTAATTGTGGATCAGGTATTAATTCAAGACTCATGCTTTTGCTATGCTGAATGGCACTGAGCACCTTGGTGTGCAATCGAGTGACACGCGGGTCTTCAACATGGATGGTGCCAAAGAGGTAGCTGTTTTTACCTACAGCAGAGCTAACTTTCCAGAGGATGCCTTTGTCATAGCCCGTTTCCGAGACAAAGCTAGCGGTAACTTCCGCACCCAAATGACTGCTACCAAGCAGTAGCAAGGAGAGCAAAAGCGCATTAATAAAGTTACGATATTGGAGCATATAGTCATATAATGCCGTTACCGTATAAGAATGCCAAGCAAAAAAAACATGGCCGAATTTCCTGACAATAGACTGATTTTATATCCGCGTGCAATTGGGGCGCGGGCGAACAGGTCTGCGTTACTCGGTGTGTTAAAGGACGCAGGGTTGATTGCTGATGAATTGGCACGAGAAAGTGTCAATGGTATGGAAGGGCATCATTTGGTCGGTGAACGCTTCTTTGAACATGTTAGTTTTCTTGGTTGCAGCCCACATTTAAAATTAGAACCGCCTGAGCAGGGTGAGGACAGTGGTACTGATGAATTTTGTCATATCTCGGTATCGTGTGATGACAATGTGAGTTTCTTTGGCGGTAATAATGTACGCGCGCCGCAATGCCCGCAATGCAAGGCTGTTGAAAATGATTGGCAGGCATTGATGCCGCGCTGGGAAAAAGCGCCGGAAGTTTTTACCTACCAATGCACAGAGTGTGGCGCGACTAAACCAATGCACATGCTTAACTGGCGACGTTCAGCCGGTTTTGCTGCGGTGAGTGTACATATTTGGGGTGTTCACCAAAGTGAAGCTGTGCCGAACGATGGTTTATTAAAAGAACTCGAAGCACTGACATTCTGTCCGTGGGAATATTTTTATCGAATTAGTTAAGAAAAGTGAAGGATGAATAATGAAAAGTTTTTTAAAGAGTATTGGTGAACTACGCATAATGCTGTTGTCTGCAACCTTATTAAGTTTATCGGCAATACCATTTACAGATACAGATGTACGTATGGATGGTTGGGGCTTATTCCCTGATGTATTAGTACCGGTTGTTTCGTTTATTTTATTGTTTATTTTGTTTTTGGATATGTTGATGAGCCGCGTGTTTATGATTGAAGCGGATGGGGAAAAACGTCAACGGTTTAGTAGAATTTTCTGGTTAGAATTAATTCAGGTCGTACTGTTAATTAGCTTGTGGTCTTCTTATTTTATCGCGGTACTTTCTTAACTGTTATTTCTTCAGTATGGCGTGGTAAGGCGAGTCGCGTGTCTTGTCATGTTCGTGCATGCGGTAATGAACAAAGTCATGCGCATCATCAAAATGCATGAAGGGATTACCTTCAACTTGTTCATGCATGGTGCAGGTAGTCTTATCTGCATAGTTATGACCGGGATGAATTACCGTCGAAGCAGGCAATTGACCCAGTTTATTTAATGTTTGGTGCATCACTTCGGGATCGCCACCGCTCATATCGCACCGTCCACAACCATAAACAAACATGGTGTCACCAGTAATTAATTCATCACCAAGGTGGAAACAAGCTGAACCGGGCGTATGACCTGGTGTATGTAATACCTTTATTTCGGTATCGCCAAGCTTAATAATATCTCCGCCATGATGCAGGCTTGGCATATTTAAAGATTGCCCCCAAAATTCAGCTTCGTCTTTTAATAAATGAAGTTGTGCATCGTATTTTTCAAGAACATCGTTAATGCCGTTGATGTGATCATGATGACTGTGGGTGAGTAAGATGTCGGTGATTTTTACGTCGTGCTGCTCGGCAAGTTTAATGACACGTTGGACATCCCATGCAGGATCAACTATTGCGGCACGTCCGCTGGCATGATCGCGAATTAGATAAACAAAATTTTCCATTGGCCCTAGTTCAAGGGCATCAATAGCAAAGGGTGTGTCAGACATTTTCGTTACCAGCAAGCGGCGCCATTAAGCTGTTGTGTAACAGTCTGCATGCCTTCGGTGCCGTGTGCAAGCATCACGTCGAGAGGACGTTGCTCCTGAAATTGCAGGTTAGGTGTGGTGACCCAGTAGTCGGCCATTTCACCATTATGTGGAAACATTGTTTGTAATGAACGATCAATATCAAAGATACAGCGCATGCGTTCGAGCATTTCATGATCTTCTTGTAGTTGACCATCACCTTTGCGTAGACGTTTGAGCATACGTGGATGCATGTCGTTAGGCAGGTTGAGTAAGCCTAATTGTTCATCGTTAGCCAGTTTCCAACGCTCAAGAATCCGTAGGGCTTCAAAAACCAGTGAAGGCGCTTCGTTCATGTTCGACATGTTGAGTGTTTCCAGAATTCAAAAAAACGAGATTATACGGGTCTGAAGGGAATAGGTCTTTAAAAATTACGATATAAAAATTATATTGGTGTATTTTCTTGAAAAAGGCCGTCATTGCGAGCTGAGCGTGGTAATTCAAGTATAGATTGGTGAAATGGATTGCTTCGTCGTTTCTCTCCTCGCAATGACGCAGGAAGATTAAAAAGAACCACTTCCCCAACTAGAACGTCTACGCCAGCGAATCTTCGTAAGAATAATTCCGAATAAAATGCTGCCGATGGTTACGCCTGCGCCTTTAATAAACCATTCGCTTTGTTCACGATTTTTTAGGGTCGCATTTTCTTCTGAAAGTAATTTTGCTTCAGATGTCTTTGTTGCGAGATCGATGCGTAGTTTTTCATTGCTCTTTTGTATCGCTAAAGGTCGTGCCGTAACGCGTTTTATTTTAGATAATTCTTGATCCATGTTTTGTGCGCTGGTGTTTAATTTGTCGCGTTGTTTCTTTAGTGATGTATTTTCTTTGCGTAATTCTGTGAGTTGTTTTTTTAGGTCAGTGCTTTTTTGTGAAATTTTTGCTGCATTGGCTTCAATAGCATCAATGCGATCTCGAGCTATTTTAATGGGTGATAAGTATTGAGAGAGTACCCAGCCAGTCACGTCACCCGCCTCAATAAAGGCATATTGTTTGCCGTTATCTTCAAGTTCAGAGAGGACGTCTATCTTTGCACCTGAACGTAATAGCTTAACGATTTGATGGCTATTAGTTCGACCACTACGCACGGTGATGATGAGTTCATCGACAACATAACGGGTATCGGCAATCAGCTGACTTGCTGATATCAGTAGGACAAACAGCATTATTAATCTGTTCATGTTAATTACTCCTTCCTTTACCCGTATTTGTTTTTTTATTAGTGGGGTAATTGTAGTTATTTTTGCGCTATTAAAGCGTCTATTCAGTCACAGTTTATGTGTTAGTCGTTTAAATCCCTTCATTGCTTTGAAAAGCAACCATGTGATCGGCAGCAATACGGATACCGACTTCATCACCAATTTCATGTAAGTGATGTGAAGGGAACATGGATAGGACTCGGCTGCCGGTCGAAAGTTGTAAGGTGTACATTATTTCAGCACCCTTGAAGGCTTTGTTAATGACGCGGCCGATTAATTCGCCAGAATCATCCGGCACGATATCATCAGGGCGTAGCAACAAATCAACCGCAGCACCTTTTGGCCATTCGTAAGCACGATTACCTTTGACGTGACCGATCTCGGTGTTGATGGTGTCAGGTGCAATCAAAGTACCTTTTAGAAACACACCTTGACCAATGAAGTCAGCAACAAAACGATTCTCCGGCTCGTGGTAAAGATTGTAGGCGGTATCCCATTGCAAGATCTGACCTTCATGCATGACACCGATTTGATCGCCAATCGCAAAGGCTTCATTTTGATCATGTGTCACGACAATGGCGGTAATACCTTGGCCTTTTAAAATATTGCGTACATCGATGCTTAGACGTTCACGTAGTTCCACATCAAGATTGGAAAAAGGCTCATCGAGCAAAATAACATCGGGGTTGGGTGCAAGCGCACGCGCTAATGCAACACGTTGTTGTTGGCCACCAGAAAGCTCATGTGGATAGCGCTCGCCAAAGCCAGCAAGGCCGACGACATTTAACATATCTTCGGAAATCGTTTTCATAGCCAGTTTCGACATATCACGTAAACCAAAACAAATATTTTGGCATACATTCATGTGTGGAAATAAGGCGTAGTCTTGAAACACCATACCGAGATTTCGCTGGTGTGGTGGACGAGTGTAACCGGCACGAGAAAGCACTTGATCGCCTAGTTTAATTTCGCCTTTATGGACATTTTCAAAGCCAGCGATGGCACGCAGCACGGTTGTTTTGCCGCAACCACTTGGGCCAAGCAGACAAACAATATCGCCTTCATTTACTTGAAGCGATAAGTCACTAACGGCAGGGCGTCCGTCGTAGTGACATTCAATATTATTGACTTCAAGTAATGTTTTCATGTTGGTGTGCGTATCTGTTTGTTTTTCAATGAGTATAGACGTCGTAACTAGTTCTTGCTCATAAGAAATTCAAGTAAGGCCTTTTGTGCGTGCAGGCGATTTTCGGCTTCGTCCCAAACGATGCTTTGTGGGCCATCAATTACTTCAGCAGTGACTTCTTCACCACGGTGCGCGGGCAGGCAATGCATGAAAACGGCATCATCGGCAGCGGCGGCCATGACGTCAGCATTCACTTGATAGATCTTAAATGCTTCAGCACGCCCATCTTGTTCATCTTCTTGTCCCATGCTTGCCCATACATCAGTGACGACGACGTCAGCATCTTTGCTGGCTTCAACGGGATCGCGAATAATTTCAACGCGATCGGCAGCAGGTTCTAATATGCCTGCCTCCGGTTCATAGCCTTCTGGACAGGCGACCCGCAATTTGAAATTAAACAAACGTGCAGCATTAATATAGGAATGACACATGTTATTGCCATCACCGATATAGGTGACTGTCTTGCCTTGAATGCTGCCGCGATGCTCAACATAGGCTTGTACATCGGCGAGTAACTGACAAGGGTGGTAGCTGTCTGTCAGTGCATTGATGACAGGCACTTGTGAATTTTCAGCAAATAATTCAATTTTTTCATGTTCGAAAGTACGAATCATGATGATGTCGACCATGCGCGATAAAACACGTGCGCTATCTTCGATAGGTTCACCGCGGCCAAGTTGCGTATCACGTGGCGAGAGGAAGATCGCGTGGCCACCAAAGTGCGCCATGCCTGTTTCAAATGAAACACGAGTACGCGTGGATGATTTTTCGAAAATCATTCCGAGTACTTGGTTCTTCATCGGTTCGTAGATCTCGCCCGCTTTATGCATGCGCTTGAGTTCAATTGCACGCGCAATTAATTGATTCGCTTCAGCAGGATCAAGATCGAGTAGAGTTAAGAAATGCCGTACAGTCATGATAAATCCTCGTATCTAGTTCTGTGCCGCGACAGGTTGAGAAGCCGTGAAGCTGTCAATTAATGTACACAGCTTGTCGACAAGCTGTGTGGCTTCGGCATCACTCAATACAAGTGGTGGCAATAAACGCACAACATTGTTGGCAGCGACATTAATAAGTAGACCATTGTCTAGTGCAGCCGTTACTAATTCTGTACATGGCGTATCAAGTTCGATACCAATTAATAAACCAAGGCCACGTACATCGACTACATGTTCATTATTCGCAAGTCGTGCAGAGAAGGCTTCAACAAGTTGTGTGCCTAATTGTGCCGCACGTGACACCAAATCATTTTCTTGCATGGTATCAATCACAGCGAGTGCCGCAGCACTAACCAGCGGGTTACCACCGAAAGTAGAACCGTGGTTACCTGGTTGTAAAACATTCGCCGCTTTACCTGTGGCGAGACAGACACCGATAGGCACGCCATTACCAAGTGCTTTAGCAAGCGTCATTACATCAGGTTTAATATCACTGTGTTCAAAGGCAAACCATTTGCCACTGCGACCCATGCCGGTTTGAATTTCATCAAGCATCAGCAGCCAATTTTGTTCATCACAAATTTCACGTAGGCCATTGAGGTAATCAGTATCGGGAATATTAATTCCACCTTCACCTTGAACAGGTTCAACCAAGATCGCGACAACGTTGTCAGTATTCTTAGCGACAGTCTTTACTGCCTCGATATCGTTATAAGGCACACGAATGAAACCTTGTACGAGCGGTTCAAAGCCAGCTTGTACCTTACGGTTGCCCGTTGCTGAAAGTGTTGCCATTGTCCGACCATGGAAGCTGCCCTCCATGACGATGATGTTGGGTTGCGCAATGTCATTATTGTGACCATAGAGACGCGCGATCTTAATTGCCGCTTCGTTGGCTTCTGCACCTGAATTACCAAAGAAGCTTTTTTCCATACCCGAAAGTGCGGCTAATTTGTCAGCAAGTTGCTGTTGCACAGCAATGCCGTAGAGGTTTGATGTATGAACCAATTTGCCCGCTTGCGTGCTTACGGCAGCCGTAACGGCTGGGTGTGCATGACCAAGACCACAGACAGCGATACCGCTTAGTGCATCAAGGTATTTGTTGCCATCTTCGTCCCATAGCCATACGCCCTCGCCATGACTGAATGTCACAGGAAGCCGTGCATAGGTATTCATAATCGTATTGTTCTTGTTCATTGTTTCACTCATGGTCGTTCCATATACCCTATAAAAACAAAAATGGCAGTCCCGCTGAGGGTACCGCCATTAGTCAAAAATAGATTTTAACTCTAAATCCCCATAAATCAAGCTATATAGGGTGGTTATTTACGAAATTATATAGTTGGTTAAAAAGAAAAACCCGGCGTCCACCGTAAAGTGGGTCGCCGGGTTTTGATATTACGGTAGACCGCCCGTGCGTTAGAAAGGCAGTACGTTACCGTGGCCGTATGCAACCATACACATCAACATTGGAATCGACAGTAGGGTATTTGTACGTGAAGCCATAAGGGCAACCATCTTAGCCTTAGCAATAACCTCAGGTGAATGAGTCTTGCCGTCTAGACCGAGAATTTTCTTCTGGTTTCTCCAGATAAGTCCCCAAACGTTGAGCAACATAATGGTACCAAACCATGCGCCGATACCGATAATGGCAAAGCCATCAGCTAGCATAAATGCGGCTTTCACGTTAGGTCCGAGTAAGCCCATGCCTGTAAGCCAAGTACCGAGAGCAGCCCAACGGAACCAAAGTAGGGCACGTGGAGCAATGTACTTGTTAATAGCAGCAGGACCAGGTTCTTTGTCGGCCAACGCCGCACCAACGCCTGGTACTTGAACGAAGTTGAAGTAGTAGAGTAGACCAATCCAGATGACGCCGAACATGACGTGGAACCAGACTGAAAGTGCAGGTACGCTGAATTGACCAGCACCAAAAGTCAGCATAATAGCGATGGCTAGTACAAAGCCTGCGATGATGGTACCAAGCACGGATTTTAATGGATTCATGGAGTGAACTCCCCTTTATTATAATATCTTAGTAAATTAGTAGGCCATTATATAGGCATGCCAGAGCCGAATGCAATATTCGTCAATTTTTCGTAGACTGCCTGCTTATGGATGCAGTCGATCTTACACTATTTGCTAGTCGAATTGAGGCGGTTTGTGAGGAAATGGGTGCGCGCTTACAAGGTGCGGCTTTTTCTCCCAATATAAAAGACCGCTTAGATTTTTCCTGTGCTGTCTTTGATGTTGCCGGTGAGCTATGCGCTCAGGCCGCACATATTCCTGTGCATCTCGGTAGCATGGCTTATGCAATGCGCGACATTGTTGGTCTGGTTGAATGGCAGTCTGGCGACATGGTGGTGCTGAATGATCCTTACTTCGGAGGCACACATTTACCTGATGTCACATTGATTGCCCCTCTGTTTCTTGACGGCAAGTTGGTCGCATTTGTTGCTAACCGCGCCCATCATGCCGACATTGGTGCTGATTCTCCGGGTTCTATGCCAATCAGTAGTTCACTCGAAGAAGAAGGCCTGATTATACCTCCGACTCATCTTATGCGTGACTTTCAGGTAGATGAGAGAATTTTCGCAGCAATTATCGACAAGTTACAGCATGGTGACCAAGCGCGGGGTGATTTTAGTGCTCAGATATCGGCAAATCAGGCTGGGATTTCTAGACTAGCTGAATTAATCGAGTCGGTGGGGTTAGATGGTTTTACGCAAGGTTTAGATGAACTGAATGATTATGCGGCACGTTTGGCCGCAGCCGCATTGGCCGATATTCCCGATGGCGATTATAAATTCAGCGATGTCATGGATGATGACGGCCTAGGTAATCAAGATCTCGTTATCACCGTTAATATAAAAGTACGTGGCAGTGATATTGAAATTGACTTCACCGGCACGGCGGCGCAGACAGCAGGCAATATCAATTGTCCTTTGTCGGTTGCCGCAGCAGGTGTTTATTATGTGTTTCGATGTTTGATGCCGAGGCATACACCAGCTTGCGCGGGTAGTTTTCGTCAACTGAAACTAAGCGCACCGTTAGGTTGCTTGTTGAACGCAGAACGACCAGCCGCCGTTGCGGCAGGTAATGTTGAAACCAGTACGCGTGTGGTTGATGTCATAATGGGCGCATTGGCGCAGGCGATCCCTGAACACATTCCAGCGGCAAGCCATGGCAGTATGAATAATGTCGCGATGGGCTCCCGCGGACAGAGTCCATGGGATTATTATGAAACACTCGGAGGTGGTATGGGTGCCGGAGCCAGAGGCGAGGGTTTGTCTGCAATACAAACGCATATGACCAATACATTGAATACGCCGATTGAAGTACTGGAAATGAATTATCCTTTGCGTGTACCACGTTATGAAATTCGTCGTGGTTCGGGTGGCAAAGGTGCGCATAATGGTGGCGATGGTCTTATTCGTGAATATGAATTTCTTGCGCCAGCACAAGTGACTTTATTAACAGAACGCCGTGGTCATCAGCCTTGGGGTTTGAACGGTGCAAGTGGCGGTCAGTTGGGTGAGAATAAACTCAATGGACAATCGTTACCGAGTAAGATTAGCCTTGATGTAACGGAAGGTGATCGACTTTCAATAGCGACACCAGGCGGTGGGGCATGGCAGCAGAAAGAGGAAGTATGATGAATAAAAGTTTGTTGATTCTGATCTTAAGTGTATTAAGCGTAACCAGTTTATTAACGGGGTGCGCAGGCGCCTTACTTGGTAATGGTGGCGAGCGTCCGCGTAATAATGAAACGCGTGAACAAAGAAGTATTGAACAAATTACTGCTGATGGAATGATCACGTCGAGTATTCGCACGCGTTATTCAAATGATGTGGTTCTAAAAAAACTTAACATAAGTACTTATCGAGGTGTTGTTACATTGCATGGTGTTGTACCAACAAAGAATGTAATGGGGCGAGCGATTCGATTAGCGCAATCAGTTAACGGTGTGAAGTCAGTAAGATCGGGAATACGATTGCGATAAGTATTTTACCTAAAGTGTTTTTAATTTATAGCGAGTAAGACATCTGTGTGTGGGATCTGTGGAGAATTTCGTTTTGATGGCGGCGAGCCTGATGTTGCCGCGTTAGAGCGCATGCTTGAGGTGTTGGTGCCGCGTGGCCCTGATGCCGGTGATAAGAAAGTAATCGGTTCCTTGGCTCTCGGTCATCGTCGTCTTGCGATTATTGATCTATCTGAACGTGGTGCGCAGCCGATGCAAGATAAGGAAACTGGTCACTGGCTGGTTTTTAACGGTACGATTTATAATTATAAAGAACTTCGTCAACAACTTTCAGGGCAAGGTCATCGATTCGTCAGTGAAAGTGATACGGAAGTTATTCTCAAGGCGTATGCGCAATGGGGCACGGAGTGTGTGAAACACTTCGTGGGAATGTTTGCCTTTGTCATTTGGGATGTAAAGCAACAGCAATTATTTATGGCGCGTGATCGCCTCGGTATTAAGCCGCTTTATTATTCTCGCGATAGTAAGCGAATTCGTTTTGCCTCAAATCCACAAGCGTTATTAGCGGCGGGTGATGTCGATACTTCTTTTGATTCAGTTGCTTTGCATCATCACTTAACCTTGCATGCAGTTGTTCCTGCCCCGCGTACTATTTTATCGGGTGTGCGTAAATTACCACCGGCAACCACACTGACTTTATCTGCAACCAGCCAAGCGTCACCAACGCAGTATTGGCATTTAACAGCGCAACGACCAGCAGAAAAGATTGATGAGAAAGAATGGATTGATCGTGTTCATACATCATTACGATTAGCTGTAGATCGCCGCCGTCTAGCAGCTGATGTACCTGTTGGCGTGTTGTTATCAGGTGGTCTTGATTCGAGTTTGTTAGTGGCCTTGTTATGCGAAGCGGGCCAAGATGATTTACAAACCTTTTCTGTAGGCTTTGAAGATCAACCAGAAGAAAAGGGTAACGAGTTTGAGTTTTCGGATCAAATAGTTGAACGCTATGGAACTCGTCATCATAAATTTTTAATTCCCAATGAAGGTGTATTGGAACGCCTACCCGATGCGGTCGCACACATGGCTGAACCGATGGTGAGTCAAGATGTAGTGGCATTTTACTTATTGTCAGAACGCGTTTCGAAAGAAGTGAAGGTAGTGCAAAGTGGTCAGGGTGCCGATGAGGTCTTCGGTGGTTATTTTTGGTATCCACGCATGGCGGCAGAGCAGGGCACGCCATTAGAAAAATTCCGCAAACATTATTTCGATCGCTGTCATGATGAATGGTTGGCGGTTGTTGATCCTTCTTTACATGGTTTGGATTACACCTCGGGAATGATTGATGAACGTTTGAATCGACCGGGTGCGGATACATTCACAGATCAAGTCTTGCGTATGGATTCAACCATGTTGATTACGGACGATCCCGTTAAACGAGTTGATAACATGACCATGGCATGGGGTTTGGAAGCACGTGTGCCTTTCCTTGATCATGAGTTAGTAGAGTTGGCAATGCAGATGCCACCAGAATTGAAATTACGTGATGGTGGCAAGTATCCACTTAAGGCAGTAGCCCGTGGTTTGATTCCTGACTCGGTTATTGATCGCCCGAAAGGTTATTTCCCCGTACCGGCATTGAAATTTGTGCGTGGTGAGTTCTATGATTTTATGCGAGACATTCTTGATTCGCAGGCCTGTCGGCAACGTGGATTATTACAGCGCGCTTACATTGATCAATTACTTGCGGCACCTGAACGGCATATGACGCCGATTCAAGGTAGTAAATTATGGCATCTGGCACTGCTTGAATTATGGTGCCAGACGCACTTGGATTCTTAAAAATTTATATAATTATTTTAGTAGCCAAAAACATCAGCAAGTAATTCGCTATGACCATCATAGGTACTTGCATCGGTTGCTTCGAAACCTTTTAAATTTAAGCGTTGCAGTAAATCTAATCCTTCTGGTGTGTCTCCTGCACTTAACAATGCCTGCGTAATTTTACGTTGGGTTATCTCATCGACACTGGATGATGCAGACAATGCCATATGTGGTACAGGGTCGGTTGTCAGCATGGTGTTAACGGTGGTGTCGCCATTAATTAATGGTGTAGGCACTAATGCGGCAAAGGTCTTTTTTTCTTTTAGTAATCGAAGTGCATCAACGAAGTTAGTTGTTTCTCGAATAATGGGTTGGCGCAGAGGATTATCGTAAAGTTCAAATAAGCGTACACCACCTAAGCTGGGTGACGTTACCGTGGCAATGGTTTTACCATTGAGTTCTTCCGGATCAAATAATAAATCATCTTCACTGGTTACGAGGCTGTAGGTCACCGTGTCGTATACCTTGACCAAGACATTATAGTTATTACGTTTGATACGAAAGTCGGTGAAGTGTGCGGCATCTAAAATTAATTGGTATTCATCGCCTTTACGCATGGCATTCCAGTAGGCAAGAAAATTACTCATGCCAACGACTTTAATATCATGCCCGGTTGCTTCACTAAGATAATCAGCGAGTGGTTTATAAAATGTTTCAGTTCGTTGTTTAGACAAAATGGGTTGGATCAAAAGTTTGTATTGTTCGGCATGTGCGGTGTTAATAAAAAATACAGTAGCGATTAAAATGGCAGATAATTTTATGAAATAGCGCATTGTCTTCTCCAGACTATTATTTTATTTCCATATGAATAAAGATGCTATTGATTGACTATAGACGACATTTTCATGGTTATTCATAATCTTAGCGATTATTTATGATATTTTTCTAATTTATAAAACCAACTATTTTACTAGGTCTTTTATTTGCTGGTCAGAAACAGGTACAATGCGCGGCCTCTTGGGGCTTGAAAGGACGTCTTTGAGCACCCATATTGGGTAACAGAGTTAATATTTAATATATAAATTAAGAGGTTGTAGCAGTATGGATCCATTAGCACGCATTAAAGAACAGGTTGAAGGTTCGCCGATTGTCCTGTACATGAAGGGGACTCCTCAGTTTCCTCAGTGTGGTTTTTCTAGCCGTACTGCACAGGCGCTCCAACAATGTGGAGTAGAATTTGGTTACATCAATGTGTTGGCGGACCAAGAAGTTTATGAAAATCTGCCGAACTATGCTGATTGGCCGACTTTCCCACAGTTATACATCGATGGTGAGTTAATTGGTGGTTGTGATATTACTTTGGAGCTTTTTCAGTCAGGTGAATTGCAAAAAATGACTCAAGCTGCAGCGGGCACATCAGAAGGTGATGCTAGCGAATAAGTCGCTTTAGTTCTTTTTATTAAAGAAGCGGTGGGCTGAGAGGCTTGCCGCTTTTTTATGTGTGCTCATGAGTGGGGGAGATGCATTTCAACATCGGGCGTCTTTTC